>CAZTOZ010000048.1:0-158181 GCA_964614535.1 uncultured Thiotrichales bacterium
GTGACGCCGACACCCTGGCCGAGATTTTTTCCCGTGCCAAGGCGGCGCGGGACGACTTCGCCCGTTAGGCTGAGGCTCTCCGGGTAGCTCGGGTCGAGCGCAGCGTGCCCAACACTCCTGATGGACGGAACGCGGTTTGGCGGATGTGCCATCGTTTCCGGGAGGCGTATCGATCGTCACTGTGAACCCCCGTCATTGCGAGCGCCAGCGAAGCAATCTCCCGGAAGGTACTCCGCCGTCAGGAGATCGCCACGCTCCGCTCGCGATGACGGGAGCATCATGGCCGTAGGTTGGGCAAAGCGAAGCGTGCCCAACATCCTGCGGCTTCGTAGCAATGCCGGTGGTACCGGTTTCGCGCCTCGTCGATCACGACATTCTTTTTTACCGCCCACACCAGGCGCGAGTCGCATTTTTTCCTCGTCGAAAAAACGCGACGCAAAAAAGACGCCCCCCACGCGCTGTTCTCCGCTGCCGGGCCCGCCTTCCGGGGTCGGTCTGAAGCCGCATCCCGCGGCCCAGACCTCGATCGGCCTTCCGTGGCCGATCGCCCCCTGCAGTCGCACCCGGCGACGGCGCGCGTGAAGGGGGGTTCTTCGTAGCAGGAGGTTGCCGCGTCGCTGTCGCGCCTCGCAACGACACCACCCGTCATTGCGAGCGGTAGCGAAGCAATCTCCCCGAACGGCGCTCCGTCATCGGGAGATCGCCGCGCTCCGCTCGCCATGACGGGGGCATTATGGCCGTAGGTTGGGCAAAGCGAAGCGTGCCCAACATCCAGTGGCTTCGTGGCAATGCCGGTGGTACCGGTTTCGCGCTTCATCGAGGCAGGTATTCTTCCTCACCGCCCACACCAGGCGCGAGTCGCATTTTTTCCTCGTCGAAAAAACGCGACGCAAAAAAGACACCATCCGTCATTGCGAGCGTCAGCGAAGCAATCTCCCGGAAGGTACTCCGCCGTCAGGAGATCGCCGCGCTTCGCTCGCGATGGCGGGGCATTATGGCCGTAGGTTGGGCAAAGCAAAGCGTGCCCAACATCCTGCTGGGTAAAGGCAATCGTTCGTCAGTGTTTGATGGCCAGATAGAAAACGGCGGCCGAGATGGCGAGGGCGATATAGCCGGCGGTCAGAAATTTCACGGTGAAGGCGGCGGTTTCGTCGGCCCTTCTGTTCGAGAGGTAGAGCCTGTAGGCGATCAGATTGGCCAGGGAGCCGACCAGGCTGCCAAATCCGCCGGCGTTGGTTCCCCAGAGCAGTGCCTTCCAGTCGGGGGTGAAGTCGGCAAAAAGCAGCGCGGCCGGGACATTGCCGATCAGTTGGCTCGTCAGGGCGGAAAATGCAAAAACATGGCCGCCATGAGAGAGTTCCGCCGCGACGATGTCCCTGGCCATATCGGCGACGCCGAAAAAACACAGAAACGTCAATAACAGTGGATAGTCGATGCGCAGTGAGCGGCGATCGAACAACAATGCAAAGAGCATTGCGGCACCGGCCGTTGCCAATGGCAGGAGCCGCAGAACCGCCGCTATCGTCAGCAGCAGCAACGCGAGGTAGCCGAGGGCGAAGCGGTTGGGCTCGATGGCCGGTGTCGCTTTGGCCCGTGGATGTCTGCTCGGAACGAGCCAGGCGGCGATTGCCAGAAGAATGAGAAAGGTGACCGAAAAGGGGGCGATGGCGGCAATGAATGTTGCCGGATCCAGGTGGTAGTGCCAATAGACAAACAGGTTTTGCGGGTTGCCAAACGGCGTGGCGGCCGAGCCGGCATTGGCCGCCAGGGCTTCGAGAATGACGAGCCAATCCTTGTGCGGGCCGCCGAGTGACAGCGTCAGCGGGACGACGACCAGCAACGCGATGTCGTTCGTTATGAGCATGGAGAGAAAGAATGTTCCCAGCACCAGTTTGAGCGGGATCGACCCGCCATTTTCGAGCCGGCTGGCGATGGATGCCATTGCCCCGTGGCGCCGCAGTCCGGTCACCGTCACGAACAGTGACATCAATACGAACAGCACCTCAAACTCATCTGGCGTCCAGCGGGGGAGTCGGTGCGTCGCCACCGACAGCAGCGCCAGTGATACCGCTGCCGTGGTCAGCAGCCACTCCCGGACGACAAAGCCGGTGAGGGCGCGCAGGGTGGTCGTCCGTCGCTTCATGGCCTTGTTCGATGAAGGGGGAGGTCGGGTCAAGTGGTGATCTGGCGGCTCAAGCCCCGCCGTTGTCGTTCACCGTCCAGAAGAGATCGATCATCGGGTCGAAAATGGTGATCTCCCCATCGGAGAGCCGCAGCGCGGGCGGCAGTGGTTGCGGGTTTTCGTGACGCCGCAGCGTGATTTTTCCCGTGTTGCGGGGAAGGCCGTAGAAATCGGGGCCGTGCAGCGAGGTGAAGCCTTCCAGCAGGTGCAGGGCGTTTTCTTCTTCGAAGACCTGGGCGACGACCGTCAGCGCATTGGCGGCGTTGAAGATGCCGGCGCAGCCGCAGGCGCTCTCCTTGGCGCTGTCGAGGTGGGGTGCCGAGTCGGTGCCGAGAAAGAAGCGCGGATCGCCGCTGGTGGCGGCGCGGCGCAGCGCCAGGCGGTGTCTTTCCCGCTTGGCCACCGGCAGGCAGTAGTAGTGGGGTTTGATGCCGCCGACCAGCATGGCGTTGCGGTTGATGACCAGGTGATGGGGCGTGATCGTCGCGGCGGTGTGGTTGTCGCTGGCCAGCACATAGTCGACGCCGTTTTCGGTGGTCAGGTGTTCAAAGACGATTTTCAGCCGCGGGAAGCGCCGGCGGATCGGAATCAGCTTCTGCTCGATGAAGACCGCCTCGCGGTCGAAGATGTCCACCTCGGGATCGACCACTTCGCCATGCACGAGAAATGGCATGCCGATCTCCTCCATCACTTCCAGCACCGGATAGATCTTTTCCAGATCGCGCACGCCCGCGTCGGAGTTGGTCGTCGCGCCGGCGGGGTAGAGTTTCGCCGCGACCGCGTCGCCGTTTTCGAAGGCGGCGCGCAGATCGGCCGGGTCGCTCTTTTCGGTCAGGTAGAGCGTCATCAGCGGCTGAAAGTGGTCGCCCGGCGGAATCGCGGCGGTGATCTCGCTGTGATACTTCACCGCGTCGGCGCGGGTGATCACCGGCGGATTCAGATTGGGCATGACGATGGCGCGGCCGAAGTGGCGGCTGGTCCACGGCAGCACGGCCCGCAGCATCTCTCCGCTGCGCAGATGGAGGTGCCAGTCGTCGGGCCGGACGATGGTGAGTTGCTTGGCCGTGGACATGCTCAGGATCCTGGGTTGCCGGTCCGATGATGATACCACGGCGCCGGAAGGGTCAGCCGCCGCCCTTGTGGAAGTAGCGCCAGAAGCGGTCGAGGAAATGGCGCCGCCCGTTCTCATCGTCTGGGGTGAAGCGCAGTATCACTTCGAGCACCGGCAGCATCATTGCGCCAAGTTGCCGGTACGCCGCCGGGGTTGCCGTAATTTCCACGGCAAGTTGGTAGGCGGGGATGGTTACTGTCCACCGGCCTGCATGGTGGTTGGTGACGAAGAAGCCGCTTTGTGGTGCGGCAAAACCACCGTTCAATGTGCGGCTGAATTCCTCCAGCGAGTAACCCATCTCCAGTGGCGGAGGATCAGCCACCGGCCACCGGTGGCCAGATGGCGAGCACGTCGCCCGGTTCGAAGCGGCGCTCGTCGCGGTCGCTGCCGCAGATGAAGCGGCCATTGACGAGCACGATGTGGGCCTGGTCGTCGGGGATGCCTACCTGGTGGATCACCTCGTTGACGGTGGCGTCGTCGTCGATCTCGATTTCCCGGCGGTGGCGCGACGGGCCGGGCGGTAGCAACGTCATCAGCGAGGCGTAGAGTTCGAGGTTGATTTTCATTGCCGGCCGTTACCCGATGGTGTACGGGAGATACGCCCGCATGCCGCCATTGGGCGCATTACCGCTTCTTCTCCAGGATGCCCGTCGGCCGGCCATCGAGGCTGACCTGGTTTTTTTCCGCCCAATACCGGCGAATGCCGTCGTCGCCTTTTTTCTGCGCCCACTGCCCGAGCAGTGCACGATCGCCACGGTAGTCGAACAGTGGCACGCCCATGCCGCAGGAGGTCTGCACGAGGTCCACGTTGAGGTCGATGATCTGCCGCGCGCCCGGCAGCGGCGGAAAATGCCCCGCCAGTTCCTGCCACTCGGCGTCGCCGTGGTGGATGGCACGGGCCGTGCCGTAGAGCCGCAGAATCATCGGCTCGCCGTCGAAAGCGGCGAACATGATCGTCATCCGGGGGCTCTCCCGCAAATGTGCCGCCGTCTCGTTGCCGCTGCCGGTGAGATTGAGCCAGACGACGCGGTTCGGCCCGAGCACGCGCAGTGAATCCATCCCCTTCGGAGAGAGATTGATGCGGCCGTCCGCCGCTGCGGTGGCGACGAAAAAGATTTTCTGCGCCTCGATGAACTGCCGTAGCTTGTCGGAAATGGAGGGGAATCGTCGTGCCATGCGGACTATCGTGACACGTTTTCGGTAATGCCCACCCACGCCTCCATCAGCCGTGTCGGGTCGTTCATCAGCCGTGCTTTCCATCTGCCCAGCCGCGTGCGGTTCTGGATCAGCCCGCGAATGACGCCGACATGTTCGGTCATGCCGACGGTGCTGGCGCCAACGAGGTGATCGTCGGCAAACCGGAGGTTGATGTATTTCCAGTCCGCCGGATTGTGACGCTCGACCTGGTCGCCGCCTTCGACGCCCATCCACTGGCCGAACGACGTGGTGATCAGCCCCAGCGTGTCGAGCACGTTCATATTGATCGAGCCCTGATGCTCGGTGGCGATGCCGGCCATGTTCAGCGCGGCGATGCGGCCATGATCGACGGCGGTGGGCTGAATCGCCTGAACGCTGTAACCCCCGGTGGAGAAGTCACGCCCCTCGGCCACGTCGCCGGCGGCGTAGATGTCGTCGTGGCTGGTCTGCATCCGCTGATCGACGACGACGCCTTGGCGGATCTCCAGCCCGCTCTCGGCGACGAAATCGATGTTCGGCCGGACGCCGGTGGCGGCGATGACCAGATCGGCCACCACCGTTTCACCGTTGTCGAGGCGCACGGCGACGCGGTCGTCCGTGGCTTCGTCGATGCCTTCGACGCTGGTCGAGGTGTGGACGGTGACGCCCTTGCGCTCGCTCCAGGCCTTGACCATGTTGCCGGCGGTCTCGTTGAGCATTCTCGGCACCATGCGATCGCCGGTTTCGACCACCGTCAGATCGACCCCGCGCCTGTGCAGCGCTTCGAGCACGATGCAGCCGATGAAACCGGCACCCATCAACACCACACTGGCGCCGGGCCGGGCGCGCGCGGCGATCTGGCGGGCGTCCTCCAGCGTCCAGCAGTGCCGCACCTGCGGCAGCTCGACACCAGGCACCGGCGGTGTCGCGGGCCGTGAACCGCTGGCGATCAGCAGGCGGTCCCAGGTGAGCGTGTCGCCATTGTCCAGCTCGACGGTGCGTGAGATCGGATTGACCACCTCGACGCGCTGGCCGATGACGCGGATGCCGAGACCGTCGAAATGGTGTTCCCCCCGCAGCCAGGTGCCCTCCTCACCGATCTTGTCGATCAGGTAGTAGGGGATCGCCATCCGGGAATAGGGCGGCTCCGGCTCGTCGCCGATCAGGGTGACATTGCTGTCGGGGGCGTGTTTTTTCAGCGTCTCCGCCGCGATGACACCGGCGGGGCCGGTGCCGATGATGAGGTGATTCATGTCGCTGCTCCGTCGGAATCGGTGGGTGCATCGTCGCGGTGCTGGCCCGCTTCCGCCGACGGGGAGCGGGTTCGTGGCGCGTGCCGGCGGGGCGTCACGGCGCCCGATGCCCCGCGCCTACAGCCCCAGCCGCTGCCGGGTTTCGTCGGTGACTTCGCCGTCGTCGGTCCAGCCGCGCAGTTTGTAATACTCCGGCAGCATCTCGTCGAGGTGATTGACCTGGCCAGCGGTCGGCCCCTGCTTGACCGCTTCCTCCAGCAACCGCTTGGGCAGCACGTCGTCCTTGCCGGTGATGCCGGCGGCGCGGTTGAAGTCGCGCTCCATGTTCCAGATGCGTTCGCCCACTTCGAGACAGCGCTCCACGCTCCAGTCGCCCTCGCAGGCGGCGTCGATCTGTGGCGCGATGTTCTCCATCGACCAGGCGAAGGTGGTGAACAGGCAGAGCCCGGAGGAGTCCACCAGCGCGGTGGCGTCCTGAAACGCCTTGACCAGCTCGGCCTTGCCCTCGGTCACCAGCGGGTCGGTCTTGACCGGAATGCCGAGCACCTCGGAGGCGACGGTATAGCTGCGCAGGTGGCAGGCGCCGCGATTGGAGGTGGCGTAGGTCAACCCCATCCCCTGGATGCCGCGTGGATCGTAGGCGGGAAACTCCTGCCCCTTGACGGTCATCGACAGCTCCGGCCGTTGGTATTTCTCGCAGAGCTTCTTCGACCCCATCCCCAGCTCGACGCCAAAGCCCTCGCCTCGGGAGACCAGCTCGGCGCAGCGCGTCAGCGCCTCGGCGGAGCCGAATCTCAGCTCGATGCCGCCGGTGTCCTCCAGCGTCAGATCGCCGTTCTCGAACATCTCCATCGCCGCGGCGACGGTGGCGCCAAAGCTGATCGGATCGTAGCCGTCCTCGTTGCAGAGGAAGTTGGCGTAGGTGAGGGCGTCGAGGTCGTCCACCCCGGTGTCGGCGCCCAGCGCCCAGGCGGCTTCGTACTCCAGCCCGCCGGAGGCGCCCCAGTATTCCGGCTTGTTCTTCACCGTGAAATGGTTCTTGTCCACCGTCGAGATGCGCCCACAGGCGATGGTGCAGCCGAAGCAGGCGGCGTTGGTGGTGAGGTTGGGCTTGCCGTCGCTTGGGCGTGGTTCGTGCATCGCCTCGCCGGAGATGTTCTCGGCTCCCTCGAAGCCCACGTCGCGCATATTGCGTGCCGGCAGCGCGCCGATGCCGTTGATGACGTTCATCAGCACCTGGGTGCCGTAGGTGGGCAGTCCCTGGCCGGTGACGGCGTTCTCCGCCAGCACCGCCTTGGCGTCGTCGACCGCCTTGAAGAAGGCGTCGGGATCGTCGAGATTGCCGACCCCCTGGGTGCCGCGAATCGCCACCGCCTTCAGGTTCTTCGATGCCATCACCGTGCCGACGCCGGAGCGCCCGGCGGCGCGGTGCTTGTCGTTGATGATGCCGGCGTAGAGACAGCCGGCCTCGGCGGAGCGGCCGACGCAGGCCACCCGCAGCAGCGGATCCTGATGCCACTGGTGCAGCAGGTCGTCGGTCTCCCAGACCGACTTGCCCCAGAGCTCCGTGGCCGGACGCAGTTCGGTCAGGTCGTCCTCGACGTAGAGATAGACCGGCTCCGGCGACCTGCCTTCGAAGATGATCATGTCCCAACCCGCGTTCTTCATCTCGTTGCCGAGAAAGCCGCCGGAGTTGGAACAGGCGATGGCGCCGGTGAGTGCGCCCTTGGTGACGACGGCGTAGCGGCCGCCGGTGGAGGCCATGGTCCCGGTCAGCGGGCCGGTGGCCATGATGAGCTTGTTGTCGGGGCCGAGGGGGTCACAGTTGGGATCGATCTCCTCGACGAGGTATTTGGATGCCAGCCCCCGTTGGCCCAGGTAGTCGTTCGCCCACGCCATGTTCAGCGGTTCGGGCGTGCAGCGGCCTTCGGTCAGGTTGACGCGCAGTATCTTTCGGGTCCAGGACATTGTCGGTTCACCTCTGCCAAATCAGGTTGCGGCCGTGCCGGCCAGGCTTTTCTCCGCCGAAGCGCGCATCCGCTCCAGCCCCGTCCAGTCGGCGTCGGTCCAGCTGATCGCGGCGGTCGGGCAGGCCTTGGCGCAGGCCGGATCGCCACCGCAGAGGTCGCATTTGACGACCTTGCCGGTGACGTGGTGGTAGTTGATGGTGCCGAAGGGGCAGGCGATGGTGCAGACCTTGCAGCCAACGCATTTGCCCTCGTCGACGACCTTGGCGCCGGTGCCAGGATCGGTGGTGATCGCCTCCACCGGACAGGCGCGCAGGCACCAGGCCTCGTCGCACTGGGTGCAGGTGTAGGGCGCGAAGCGCCCGGCCTCGTGAAAGGTGAACACCTTGATCCGTGAGCGCGATGGGTTGAACACGCCCTCGGCCTGATAGGAGCAGGCCATCTCGCACTGGAGACAGCCGGTGCATTTGCGTGGTTCGATATGCAACGATCTCTGCATGAAGGGGGTCCTCGCTGGCGGGAATGAGGTATCGGTGGCAGCGTGGCTGCTGTGGTCGAAAACTGCCGTTCCGCCCCACTGTAGGGGATTGCCCCGGCACTTCCTTGACGCGCATCAAAGCGCCCGAATTCCGGCAGAATTCATAGGGTGATTGTAGTCGAGACGACGGCAGGAATTGCTCCCGACCGTTTGGCGGCCTGGGGGGCGGCGCTGGGTCAGGAGACGAAGGTCTCGAAGCGACCGTCGATCACCTCCAGATCACCGATCCGGTTGTAGCTGTGGATGCCGCTGAGGCCAGCCACCGGCTCGCCGCCGATGCGTTTGGCGGGATGTTCGCGGTAGTGGTCGTCGTCCCACTGCTCGATTCGGTTGAACCACAGCGCCGACCCGTAGCGGGCCGAGCAGTCCTGACTGACACGATAGAGCCGGCCCTGATGACGGAAGACGGCGCCGGCATTGCGGGCATGGCGCACGTCGTCGCTGACGCAGAGGTTGGAGGCGATCTTCCACTCGCCGGTGAGTTCGTCCGCCGTCCACAGGCAGGTGACCGGCGCGTGACCGGGCACCGCCATCGGCGAGGCGAACATCCACCAGCGGCCGTTATGGCGGTGCAAGGTGGCATCGACCACCGCAACATCGAGCAGCTGCTTCTCGTGTACCCAGTCGTCGGGGAAGTGCCGTGCGCGGTAGAGATCGACGGTCTGATGTTCCACCGATTCGGGAATCATGTAGATCGTTCCGTCGAGTTCGAAGACCTGGGGATAGGAGAGGTGCCACGGCTTCTCCAGCACCGTGACCGGCGTGCCCGGATTGCCGTTGGCGTCCACCTCGGCGCAGGCGATATGGCCCTTGCCGCGATCGCGGTCGTACTCTTCGAAGAACAGCCACAGCCGACCGTCGTGACGCAGCAGAAACGGATCGGCCCAGAAGCGTCCCGGTGGGCTTTGCAGCCAGCGGAACTGTCCCAGGGCGATGTTGGCGTTCTCCTCCGGCAGAGGATAGGCGGCCCGGCGCAGCGCAATCTTCCAGTCCACCGCCGGCTTGCGATGCCGTAACAGCGATGGAAGGCGGGGGACGATACCCCGCAGCCGCCGCCCGAGATAGCGGACGATCTGGCCGTTGCCCGGCCCCGGGGGAGCGGGGAGCGAATGCTTGGTCATCCGCCGGGGGCGCAGCTTGCCTTGGCTCGCCAGCGCCGCCAGCTGCTCGATGACGAACCAGGTGCTGCCGAAATAGGGGGCGTAGCGGTTCTCGCTGGCCGACAGCGACAGCGTCAGCGCGAAGCGGGCCTCGCGCAGCACCGCCGCCTCGCCGCCGCGCTGTGCCAGCAGCATGATGTGGGCGGTGTTGGCCGGATCCTCCAGCACCTTGCGCACCAGCGGTTCGCCGTTGCCGTCGATCTCCTGGGCATCGAGACGATAGAACCAGACGCCATGTCTGGCCGTCTGTGCGAGCCACTGGCTGGCCTCGGCCGACGCGAAGTTGAGCAGCACGTCCAGCCGTTGCTCGCGCAGTTGCCGTTCCACGGTCTGTCGTGATCGACCATCGGCCGTCAGAACCGGGCAGGCCGTCTCGGCTGTGAATTCGACCCTCTGCAGCGGATCGTGGTCCGTCTGGGCGGCCGGCTCCAGCAGGCGGTCATAGAGCCAGTAGAGCAGGGACCGACGGGGTGACGGCGGGGGTTTGGTGGCAGCCGGCCAGGCGACGATGCAGGCCAGCCGGGCGAAGTTGCAGGCCTCGATGTCGGCAACGATCTGACGGGCGTAGCGCGGGATCTTCCCGTCGCTGCAGACGATGCCGATGCGCAGCGGTCGGGACACCTTCGGCAGCCGCAGAAATTGCCGGTTCATCGAAAAGTCGGGCCGCGGCTCCCTCGGTTCGGGCCGTGCATTGTCGCCGTGGGCCGTCATCCGGTGACCTCGCCGCGGCGCAGCAGGCGGCGGCCGTGACCGATCAGCGCCGCCAGCCGGGGGGATGGCGTCATCGACAGCGTTTGGGCCACGGCGATGTGATCGCTGGCGAACCCCCGCTTGAAGGCGGTGATGCCGGCCAGCGGCCCGTCGTCGTCCGCTGCGGTGGCGCCGCCCAGGTCGAACCAGTCGAAGCCGCGGTCACGTGCCCAGCGGATTGCCATCCACATGATGACGGCCCCCGGCGCCAGGTGACGGGCGGCCGGTGGTATCGAGCCGGCGTGGGCATAGCTGGCGTGGTCGCCGTGGGGGGTGATCCAGGCGAAGGCGATCAGGTCGTCGGGCGCCGCGCGATCGCGATCGAAACAGCCCAGCAGCAGCGAGCCCCCGGCCGTGGCGGCATCGGCCAGCATGCCGTCGATGTCCAGTGCCGGGGCGGCGCCGCCGCTGCGGGCGAAGCTGGCCTGGTGGAGCTCGCCGAGGCGCGTGGCGTGGGTGGTAGTCACCGGCCCGAATCGGAGGCCGGGGTGATTCTGCGTGCGGCGCAGGTTGCGCCGGGTACGGCCGTTGAAGCCGGCCAGCAGTGCGTCGTCGTCACGGCCCGCCAGTGGCAGCCGCAGTGTCTCCCGGTAGCCCAGCTCGTCGGCTGCCGTGCGCCAGCCGTGCGGTTGCAGCGCCTCGACGAAGGCCCGGCGCCTTGCCGGCTGTTCATCGAAGATTTCGACATCGAGCCGCAGCAGCCGTGGCAGCCGCCGGGCGGCCTCCCGCAGCAGCCCGCCGAGCCCTGGCAGCAGTGGTTCGTGCAGGGCGCGGCCGACGCGGCGGATGCGGCCGATACGCATTCCCGGCGCGGCCCGGCTGCGGCGCAGCTCCACCGCCAGCCCGCTCACCAGTGTGCCAGCGTCATCGACCACCCGGAGCCAGCGCCACTGCGCCGTGGTGTTGTGCAGTGGCCAGTCGCCGTGGTCGTGGGGCAGCGGCAGGCCCCGCTGTCGCAGCGCCGCCAGGTCGGCCAGATGGCGCGGGCTGCCGGCGGCACAGGCCTCGATGCGCAAGGCCGGGGTCATTCGCTGCGCTCCCGGATCCGCCGCAGCCGGTCGCGCAGCCGGGTGGCGCCACGGGCCACGGCGGCGGTGGCGGGCCGGTCGAACAGCCACAGATCCGCCACCTCGGTGCGGGCCGCGCCCCAGTTCTCCATCCACGGCTGGCCGGTGATGAGGTCGATGGTCTCGCAGGTGGCGGTGTCGCATCCGTGTTGCAGCAGCAGGTCGAGCAATACCGAGCCGGGCGATGCCTTGGCCAGGGCCTGGTCGTGGGCGATCTTCATCAGACTGAGGGTGCCGCCCTGGCGGGCGCAGAGCTGGGCCGCGACGGCCGTCTCCCCGGCCAGCAGCAGGTTGATCTGCAGCCGGGCGCCGTCGTCGGCGAACAGAAAGGTCTCGTGGAAGCGGCGGCTGCGCGTATCCTGCGCCAGCGCGGTGCCGCCCTCGGCCTTCCAGCCGGACGCCTCGAGGCGCAGGAACTCGGGATAGGCGGCGTCGATCGCCTCGCGGCCGTGGTGGCGCCGCAGCGTCAACGGGCCCAACGCCGCCAGCTTGCGGTGGCCGCGACGCAGAATCTTCTTCAGCCGGGTGGTGTAGCCGGCCGTGATCGCCTCGTGGGAACGCCGGCAGTCGAACCAGCAGCGGTGGTTTTGTACCCGGGTGATCATTCGCGTCTCCATCCCCGCCAGTGGCGCCAGGCTGGCCGGTTCCAGCGGCACCCCGGTGAGGCGGATGATGAAGCTGCCAGTGCTCGCGGCCTTCAGCGCCCGCCGCAGCGCCGGCCACCAGTCGGCGAGCCGCTGCCCCGGCGCCATCGTGACGGCGCTGAGATCCATCCCGGTGCGGCGCGGGACTTCCAGCACCCGGGGCTGCCAGCGGGGCGCCGATGCCGTCTCGGCCAGCAGCGGCAGAATGCCACGGCAGTGATCGCCCGCCTCGAAGACGGCGAACATCACCTCGTCGGCCCGTGGTTCCAGCGCCTCCAGCCAGGCGCGGTGCCACTGGTAGCCGCTGTGGAACGGGGCGCCGGGCATCGCCTCCTCGAGCGTGCGCCACGCCGCCTCGATTCGCCGCAGGCCGGCGGGGCCGTGATGGAGGGTGACACGGCGTTCTCCGTCAGCGGCCACGGTCGCCGTCTCCGTCTTCGTCGTCGCCCGCCAGCGGCGGCCGCCAGGATTCGCAGCCGCGCAGCGCCGCGTAGGTCTGTCTCGCCGGTTCGTCGGCCTGGCGCATGAACAGGTCGTGAATCGTCGTCAGCCGGAGCATCCGCTGCAGTCGCAGAACCATGGCGCGTTCGCGCTCCCGTTCCAGCAACTCCCGGTCGAGGCGCTCCAGGTCGTCCTGCAGCCGCGCCAGTTTCGGGTAGTCGGGATGGCGGGTGATGCGGTCGATGATCTTCGATTCGTCGGCGCGCAGCCGTTGGTTCCAGCGCGCGTTGTAGGGAAAGAGCGCTTCGGGATAGTGGTGCAGGAAGTCGTTGAGGACGATCCGGCGCAGCGCCTCTTCCTCGGTCGAGAGCCTGTCCCGGCTCGCCCGCGTGGTGGCGGCCCGCTGTTCGGCGTCGCGTCGCAGCCGGGCGGCGGCCGCGGCCAGCGTGGCGGGGGTGTCGGCATCGATGCCCAGGCGGCCGGCGATGGTCAGGGCGACGGGGAAATAGGGGTTGTCGTCGGCCGGAGTTCCGATGCTCTGCCAGCGGGTGTACCACGGTTGCCACAGCTCGAGAAAATATTCGCTGCTGGTGAACGGCAGATCGGTGCTGTGGCCATTGACATAGGCCCAGCGGTGGGCGTCCAGCAGCGTCGGCGGGCCACCGTCGGCGGTTTCGACCGCCAACGGCTCGCCTTGCCGCGTGCGCCCGGTGAGCGCCGCGAAGAAAAAGGTCGAATAGTCACGGTACTCGCCGGCATCGACGCTGACGGTGCAGCCCTCCGACTCCTGGTTGGCCGGCACCGAATAGAAGCCGCATTGCAGCCGGTCGATATGGTCGGCCGACGGGGATTCGGGGTTCAGCGCGAGGGCGCTGGCGAAGCCGCCGGAGAAGCACTGCGGCATGAAGGCGCGTACCACGGTGTTCGTGGGGCGGGCCCGGAGCAGGGTGGCGAAGCGACGCGCGTCGAGGGTGGAGTCGTTCCACAGCCGCAGCGTGTTCTCGCTCGGGTCCGACGACTCCATGCCGCCGTGACCGTTGTAGATGAACCAGAGGCTGTCGCCGCCACGAAGCGCCGCCAGTGTCTCCGCCAGTTGCCGATCGACGCTGGCGGCGGTGGCCGGGGCGTCGATCCGGTCGAGGCGGTTGGCGCGAAACACCGACAGGGCGTCGTATTGCTCGCCGAAGATCCGGCTCAGTGGCAGGTAGCGGCGTAGCGCCGCGTCGCCACGGCGTTGTTCGATCACGTCCTTCACTTTTTCCGGTCCGGCGGTGAACAGCAGGCGGCGTTCGGCGTAGCCGGGGGTCTGCGTCAGGCCGTCGATCCAGATGACGTTGCGCTCGATCGACACCTGCGATTCCTCGGGCAGCGGGCCGCCACCGACGATCATCAGCCGGTCGCCGGCCAGCACCGGCCCGGTCGCACAGAGGGTGGCGAGCAGGAGCGAGAGCGGGCGCCTCATCTCGGTACCTCACACCAGATGCGCCGGACGACGACCATGGCGCAGCAGAAACCCAGGGCGAAAGGCAGCGTCTGCATCGGCGTGAAGCCGATCCACAGCAGCGCCGCCACCAGCATCGAGACGCCGGCGGCGATGGCCAGCAGGGTGCGCGGCAGATAGTGAGACCGTGACACCACGATGATCACCAGCCCATAGAGACCCACCGCCGGCACCACCCACGGGGCGCTGGCGACGATGGTTGCGGCGATGGCGCGCAGCAAGCGGCCGGGCGAGGCCAGCAACGCCTGTTCGAACTGGCGGACGCCGAACAGCTGGTCGATCACCATCAGGGTGAGGAAATAGACACCCCAGGCGACCGCCAGCGCGGCCGCCAGCGTCAGTCCCAGCCGGACGGCGGTTGCTGGCCCGCGCCGTTGTTGCCGATTCTCGCTCATGCCTTGGAGACGATGTAGTTGCCGATCACCAGATCGTCGAGCCCGGTGGAGAAGAAGCAGCGGATCGCGTCGAGCGGTGATTCGACGATCGGCTCGCCCATGACGTTGAAGCTGGTGTTGAGCACCACCGGCACGCCGCTGCGCTCGCCAAAGGCGCTGATCAGATCGTGGTAGAGGGGGTTGGTGTCGTGGCTGACCGTCTGCAGCCGCGCGGTGCCATCGACATGGGTGATGGCGGGCAGCCGCTCCCGCTGCGATGGCAGCACGTTGCAGACCTTGAGCATGAACGGGTCCTCTACGCCGATGTCGAAGTAGTCGTTGCGGACCTCGCGAATCGCCGACGGCGCGAATGGGCGGTAGGCCTCGCGGTGCTTCACCTCGGCGTTGATCTTGTCCTTCATTTGCGGATTGGTGGGGTCGGCCAGGATGCTGCGGCAGCCCAGTGCGCGGGGGCCGATCTCCATCGCCCCCTGGAACCAGCCGATGATGCGCTGGCGGTGGAGCAGATCGGCGGCGGCGGAGGCGATGTCGTCGTGACGGGTATAGCGGGCCTTGGCCTCGTCCAGCACCTTGCGGATCGCCTCGTCGTCGTAGCGGGTGCCGAGATAGGGGCTCAGATGGACGAACCGTCGCGGCTGGCCGAGCACGGCGTGGAGCAGATGGAAGGCGGCGCCGATGGCGGTGCCGTTGTCGCCGGCGGCGGCCATGATGTAGACGTCCTCGAACGGGGTCTCGCGCAGGATCCGCCCGTTCATCACGCTGTTGAGCGAGACGCCGCCGGCGATGACCAGATGTTTTTCGCCGGTTTTTTCGTGGAGCTGTCGTGCCATCTGCAGGCCGCACTCCTCCAGCACCCGTTGGGCGGCGGCGGCGACGTCGTGATGGTGCTGCTCGAACGGCCCGCCGGGTTCCCGCGCCGGCCCGAACGTCGCTTCGAAACGCGGGCCGCAGCGTTTGTAGCCCCAGTTCTGGTAGCGGAACCAGTCGAGATCCACATGGATCCCGCCTTGGGCGTCGATGTTCACCATGCGGCGGAAATCGGCGTGGAAGCGCTCCGGATCGCCGAACGGCGCCAGTCCCATCGTCTTGCCCTCGTCGTAGTTGGGCTGGAATCCGCAGTATTCGGTGGCGGCCTCGTAGAATGAACCCAGCGAGTCGGGGAAGAAGGACTCCCCCAGCGCCGTCACTTCGATGCCGCGACCGTGGCCGAGGAACGAGGTGGACCACTCACCGGCGCCGTCGATCGAGAGAATCGCCGCCGACTCGAATGGCGAGACGTAGAAGCTGCCGGCCGCGTGACAGTGGTGGTGGGGAATGAAATGCAGCGCCGGCCGGCGGGCCTCGTCGGGCCAAGTGGTGGCGATCCACTGTTTCAGCGCCCGCTGCTGCCAGAACGGGCGGATCACCTCGTGCTTGAGGAATGGCATCGCGTCGCGGAAATACCGGAGCCCGTAGGCCAGTTTGCGCTGCCAGTGCAGCATCGGCTTGATCGATACCGCCACATGGGTGATGTCGGCCGCTTCCAGCCCGGCGATCCTCAGGCAGTGTTCGATGGCGTTGGCGGGAAAGTCGTAACAGTGTTTCTGTCGGGTGAAGCGCTCCTCCTCGAGTGCGCAGACCAGTTCGCCGTTCCGGACGATACAGGCCGAAGCGTCGTGGAAGGCGTAGTTGAGCCCGAGTATGGTGGAAGAGGTCGTCTGCATGAAGGTATCGATCCGTTGTGGTGGCCCGGCGGTGTATTTTGATGTTTGTTGGCAAAAACTTCTGGAACTACGCTGGCTTATGACAGCAACATCCCGATTCGGTTCATGCCGTTCGTCGGATGGGACATGATTGGAACATCGATAGTGAGACATCGATTTGAAGGTGGATGCGGATGCAAAGGATTCTCGTCAGTGCCTGTCTGCTGGGCGAGCCGCTGCGTTACGACGGCAGTGGCTTGCGGCTGGCCGATGCGCGATTGCAGCGGTGGTGGGCCGAGGGGCGGCTACTGCCGTTCTGTCCTGAAGTGGCGGGCGGCCTGCCGGTGCCGAGACCACCGGCGGAGATCCTGGGGGGCGGTGGTGAACAGGTGCTGGACGGTCTGGCCACCGTACGATCGGTTGCCGGGGACGATGTGACCGATGCCTTTCTGCGGGGGGCGCGGCAGGCGTTGGCGCTGTGTCGCGCGCACGATATCGAGATCGCGATACTGACCGAGTCCAGCCCTTCCTGTGGCAGTCGCCGGATTTACGATGGCAGCTTTTCAGGTGGGAAGATCCCTGGTGTTGGCGTAACCACGGCGTTGTTGCGACAGCATGGAATCGAGGTCTTCAGTCAGCATCGGCTGGGGGCGGTGGCGCGTCGGCTTGGCGAGACGGGGCCGTAGACCGCTGGCGCCGGCGAGACCGGTTCAGCCGGTGCCGCCAGCGGCCGCCAAGGGGCTGGCGATGGACGACTGCAAACCGGTGGAGATTCTCGAAGGCTTCGACAGCCTCAGCCGTGAGAGCGCCATCTGCATGTCCTGCCATCTGCGACACAATTTCTCGGCCGAGCAAGCGCGCGAGCCGGAGGCCGTTGCCATCTTGGCCCCGACCATCCGCAAAAGGAGATCTACGAGGAGTCGGCCCATGGCATCGCCTACCGCGCCCACAAGGACAAGATGAACCCCGGCTCCAGCAAATGGGTCGTCGGCGAGGACTACAGCGCCGCGCCCACCTGCGCTACTTGTTTCACCGCGGCTTGGTCTGACGGCGGGTGCGCTGGTGCTTCAGCCAGCGCCAGCAGCCGGTGACGGTTAGCGCCAGCATCATCAGTGCCGCAAGATCGAACAGCAGCACGCCAACCGCGCCGAACAGCCTTCCACTGTGCAGATCCAGTACCACCCGCTCGAGCGGAAGCGTCGCGCCGGGCAGCTGCGCTTGCAGGGTTCGTTGCCCGGCTGGGTCGGCTGGCAATGGCGCCGGCCGGCTCCAGTGGATCGCCGCGCCGCGTGCCGTGTCGAACGTTTCCAGTGCCGTCAGTTCGCCGTCGAGGCGCCACTGCCGACCGTTGCCGCGCACGATCACGGCTTCCTTCGTCTGGCCGATGGCATCGATCGGTGCGGGTGTGCTGACGGTGTCGATCAGCTCTCCGTCGGCGGTCAGCAGTATGATCTCGTTGCCGGACGCGACGAGCCACAGGCCGTGATACAGGAGGGCACCGGCCAGGGGAGGATGCAGCGGCAGTGGCCGGCCGTTGAGGTAGACCTGCTCCTCGGTGACCAGCAATTGCCGGCCGTCACTGCGGAAAAGAGCGACTGGTCGGGGATGCGGAATGCCGTAGAGGCGCATCAGCAGTGG
Source organism: uncultured Thiotrichales bacterium (assembly GCA_964614535.1). Taxonomy (GTDB): domain Bacteria; phylum Pseudomonadota; class Gammaproteobacteria; order UWMA-0217; family UWMA-0217; genus JALSHZ01. Next base: position 17,506 of record CAZTOZ010000048.1, read on the forward strand.
ATGGCCAACCATGTGTTGGGTGAGTTTGAGCTGGTCGCTGTGGTTGAGCAGCAGGCCGGTAATGGCCAAATTGATGATGAAGATCGCCGCCGCCAGTCCCAGTACCCGGTGCCATTGGATCAGTCGTTTCATTTTCTGTTTGTCGTCTCCTGATCGAGCAGCAGTGCCATTCGGGCCAGTTTCTCCAGCGCCCGCACCGACAACGTGGCGCCCGTGATCCCGTCGATCTCCCGATCCAGCCGCCCATTCGCCGACAGTGTCGCGTCGCGGAACTGGCGGGTGAAGAAGGAACATTCCACCTCCCAGCCACGGCTTTCGCGAAAGGCGAGCACGCGCAGCTCGGTAATTTTGCCGGCGTCGATGACGATGCCGACGGTGATCGGTTTCTCCTTGCCGATCTCGTCGAGCACCCAGGCGCTGCGGTCGTTCTTGCGCCAATATTTCACCCGCAATTTCGCATAGCGGTGTTGCAAAATGTCGCTGACACGCTTCTGCAATGGCCCGGTGAGCCAGATGGTGCTGGGTGGCGGGGGATGGCCGGCAAACGCCTCGGCGAGAAACGCTTCCGGGGTCTGGTTGATGCCGCGCGCCTTGGCCACGCCGGCCGATAGTCCTGTGAGCAGGAGCGTCGGCAATAGCAGCATCGTAAAGATGGCTCTACGCATGGGCATGGCTCAGAATTGATAGCCGATGCCGAGGTTGAAGCCGTCGGCATCGCCGGCGTCATCGTTTTGCTGCTGGAGATCGGCCTTGATGACGACATCTTCGTGCGGCCAGAAATGGATGCCGACGTTTTGCTGGGTTGCCTCCACGCCATCTTTCACCGACCAGGCATCGTGGCGGGCGAACAGGCCGACGCGAGGTGTCACTTTGTAAGAGGCTTCGAGGTAATACCCAGTCTGAGTCTCCTTGCCCGTATTGGTTGCCGCTGTGCCATCGATGTCCCAGCGGGCGAACAACGCCCGGACGCCGAATGGGCCGTGGCGCCAGACCGCATTGGCTTCCATCAGTATGGCCGCGCCGAGGTCGTCATCGGAGCGTTGGCTGATGTCCCCCTGATAGAAGAGTGAGCCACTCAGCGCCAGTCCCGCCATGCCGGTGTAGCGCAAACGCGCCGAGATCGCGGGTTGGCTGGCATTGGCCTTGGCGACCTTCTGCCGTCCGCCGCGGATCTCGACCTTGGCCGGATCGACGGCGAGGCCGGAGGTGAGGGCCAGGTCGTAGCTCAGGCCCCTGTTGCCGATTTGTCCGGCGACGGCGGCGCCGGCTTCCCACCAGGTGGCGGGAATGATGTGTTTTTCCACCGGGTTGCGCTCCACGCCGTAGAACGTCGGCGGTTCATGGGTCTCGTTGAGAATGCCGACCGGCACCATGAACAGGCCACCCCTGATGCGGGTGGTGTCGTCGAGATCGAACTCGACAAAAGCCTGCTCCAATTCGACTTCGCCAGGCTGTCCCTCGCCGGCGAGACTGTGTTCCAGCTCCAGCTCGGAGAAAAAACGAATCTGCTCGTCGAATTCGTGGCCAACGAAGAGCACGAAGCGGTGGAAGTCGATCGACCGTTTTCTGTCACCGGCTTTGTCGAGGTGGTTGTAGTGCAGCTCGCCGTAGCCGCCGACCGTGGTGCGCTGGTCGTCGTTGCTCTGTTCCACGGCGTCTGCCGTGAGTTCAAGTTGCTGCTGCAACTGTTCGAGTTGGGACTCCAGCTTCCTAAGGTGTGCATCGTTGTTGTTTGCGGCCTGGCTGGCGGTCGTCAGGATGAGGGCAATGGTGGTCGCGGCCATCATTACGGTTTTGGACATGATTGGGCTCCTGATGAAAATACGGACGCTGCGGATGTTACAGGATGAAACTACAAATGCAAACGACTATTATTTATATTCGTAAAGGCGTGATGTTGGGGTGAGCCGAAAGGTTACAAACTGTGTCGCCTGTCCCAATTCCCCTGTTTTTCCTGTGCTATTGTGGATGGGCGTCCACCGTGTCGGAGCCTGAACGATGAGCAAGCAAGAGGAGTTCACCCAGCTGATCCGCGAGTTGCGTGAAAATGTGCCGGACATCACCGGGGTATTGATCGCCACGGTCGATGGGCTGGCCATCGGCAGTGATTTTCAGGAGGACGAGGCGGCCCGGGTCGCTGCGATGGCGGCATCGTCGGTGGGTCTCGGCAATCGCATCACCAAGACGGCCGAGCTCGGAGCGATGAAGGACATGATGATCGAGGGTCGAGACGGGATGTTGATCCTCTATATGGCCGGTAGTGCCGGGGTGCTGGCGATTCGCGCGCCGGAACGCTGCAATCTCGGCCTGATCCGGCTGGAAGGGCCGAAGGCGGCCAGGCGGGCGGCCGAGATCATGGAATCCTGACGGGGAGGTCGGTATGGGTGCAAGGGTGCTGTTCGAGGCGGCGGATCACCGCTTCGTCTTGCTCGAAGGGTTCGGCCATGGCGAGATGGTGCCGACCAATCAGGTGCTGATCCACGACGGGAGCGAGGGGATGCTGCTCGACCCCGGCGGTCACAAGGTCCACTACGACCTGATGGATGCAATCTCGTCGCTGATGCCGATCAATCAGCTCAAGTATCTTTTCTATTCCCATCAGGATCCCGATATCGTTGCTGCGATCAACGCCTGGCTGATGCTGACCGAGGCGGATGCCTTCATCTCCGATCTGTGGTTGCGCTTTGTGCCCCATTTCGGTGTCGACGAGTTGATGATCGACCGCCTCAAGGGGATTCCCGACGAGGGCATGCGCTTTCGGCTCGGTGGGTCGGAGTTGCTGTTTCTGCCCGCACACTTTCTCCATTCCTGCGGGAACTTTCAGGTTTACGACGTCCGCTCGAAGATCCTCTTCTCCGGGGATCTGGGGGCATCGATCGGCCCGGACTATGTCGAAGTCACCGATTTCGATGCCCATGTCCGCTACATGGAGGGCTTTCACCGGCGCTACATGCCCTCCGGTCATGCCAACCGCCAGTGGGCCGCCATGGTGCGACAGCTCGATATCGAAATGATCGTGCCTCAGCACGGCGCCATCTTCCCCAATGCCGGGTTGTGCCGCCGCTTCATCGATTGGGTCGCCGACTTGCCTGGCGCGGCCGAGACGATGGCGCCGGTCTATTCGATTCCCTCCTGACCCGCGCCCGGCGCGGCTTCAGCCATAGCGGCTCACCAGCAACCAGACCAGTTCGACGAACTGGGGTTGGTTGAGGCGGGGTGCCCCTTGCAGCACGATCAGGAAACGGTGGTCGGCGATGAACAGCGGCCAGGCGCCGATGCGGCTGGCGCCGTGGGCATCGACGGCCGCCCAGCCCTGTGATGAGACCCCCAGCGTCTGCCGCAGGCGTTCGGCATGACGTTGTTCGACGGCGGCGATGTCGGTGGCCAGCGCCGAGAGGGCGGCGGCGGTGTCGTCGTCGATGCCGTGGCGGGCGAACGCAAAGCCGTTCCAGTCCACCAGCAACCCCTTGCCGACGGCCGAGAGCGGCGCGAGCAGCTGCTCCATCGCCTTGGCCACCTGCCGTGTGGGAATCGTCTGCGGCGTGTCGAAACCCTGGATCCAGGAGAGCGTCTGCGCCTGGTGCAGCAGCTCCAGCAGTTCCGTTTCGTCGTCGATCCCGCTGGCCCGCGCCAGCTCGGGGAGGACGGTGGGACGGGTCTCGGGTTGGGCCATCAGCGCCAGCAACAGCCTGCGCATCGGGTCGGCGCGCGTGCCGGAGACGGCATAGAAGGCGCCGGCCGGGGAGGGCAGCAGATGGTATTTCTCCAGTGTCTCTCTTTCCGTCATCGCTTGTTCCAGTCTGGGGGCGTGGTCGATGGTTCTTCGCTGCGGGGGATGGCGTTGGAAACGCCGGTCCAGCGTCTCCCAGATCTCCGGCAACGCCAGTCGGCGGCTGGAGAGGCGTGTCCAGGTGTTGAGAAATTCGTTGCGCCAGCCATTGCGCCGGTAGAGCGCCAGCAGCTCCATCGTCGCCAGCGTGTGGCCGGGGTCGATGTCGAGGGCGTGTTCCAGATAGCGTCGCGCCACGTCGTCGCGTCCTTGGGCGATGGCCGCGATGGCGCGCTGCAGCAGCTCGTCGGCGGTGGTGGCCGTCGCCGGCAGATCGACGGTCGTGGGCGCGACCCCGAGGGTCAACAGCGAGTCGGCGGTCACCGGTAGCGGTGTCGCCGGGTCGAGCCCGTGATCGAGGTGGCGGCGCAGGAACTCGAACTGCTCGCGCGGCAGCAGGTCGCGGGCCTGCCACAACAGATTGGCCCGTAGCGCCTGGCCGCGCGGGCCGAGAACGATGAACAGGTCGGCCAGTGCATCGAAGCAGCCGGGGGCATCGCCGTCGCGGTGGCGCATGGCGATGCGCTGCACGTGGCTGCGCAGATCACGGGGATTGCGGCCGATGCTGCGCTCCATCCGTTGTCGCAGCGCGTCGCTCAGCGCGGCGTCGTCGACGTCGGGGAACAGCGCCTTCTGTTCGGGAAGAAAAGCGGTTTCCAGCGGAAACGGCCCGTCGCCAGCGGCCACCGGGCGATGCGGGGTCATCGGTGACCTCCGTCCCACCGGCGACGACCCCATCGCTTTCGCAGGCGGTGGAAAAGGCCGTCGGGTGTGGCGTGGGTGGTTTCCGTTTTGCGGCGGATCTCCTCGATCAGGCCGATCTCCCGGCAGGCGTTGGTGAAGTCGATGACCGCCGGGATCGCGGTCTGGGTCGCGGTCGCGAGTTCACCCAGCGTGGCGGGGTGGTCGAGCAGATGGGTTGCGAGACGGCGCTGTGCCGGGGTGCCGCCCAGCAGCTCGAAATCGGGGAGTGACCTGAGTTTGAGCACCGCCTCGGCATCGACGCCCAACATCAACCGGCCTTCACCGCCATGAAGGGCCGCCAGGTAGCTGAGCAGGTGGAGTGGCAGCGAGGGTGGGCTGTCCGGGGAAGGCAGCGGCTGCTGTTTGAGCGCCGTCAGTTTGAATTCGCTCCAGGGGCGGCGGAACAGCGCCACCGATTGGCGCAGGTCTTGGTCGCAGCGAAAAACCCCGGGCCGCGCCCAGACCAGGATGTCGGGGTGGTGGGCATGGGAGACGATGTAGTTGCCGCCGTCGGCCACGATCTCTTGCAGCAACCCCAGCAGGCGGAGCTTGGGAATGAAGCGTCGTGCGGGCCGGAACAGATCGCGTTCGCCGGACCGTGCTGGTTGTGGCAAAGCCGCTTCACCGCTTGGGCCGGCCGGTTCCGTTGTCGTCCCGATCTCCTTGACCAGTGGTAGTGGAATCACTTTGGCCAACGGCCGGTCGCCGTTCGCCCGGCCCGCGTTCGTCGCTGCCGTGGGCGGCGAGTCACCGGTGGTGCCGGCTTCGACGGCATCGCCTTCCGCCGTCGCGGGCGGCACCGGTGCGGGCGCCTTCAGCCGGATCTCGGTCAGTGGTTCGTCCACGGTGGTGCGTGCCAGTAGCGATTCGAGAATTTCCACATCGTCGATGGCGATCTCCAGCGTCGGCAGCGGCGCATCGGCCCCGTCGGGGGCGGGGCCGGTCGTGGTTGGGGGCGTTGCGGATGGATTGGCCGGCCCGTCCTGTTTGCCGGTCGTCCCGTTCGTATCGTGATGGTTTTCTTCGGAGGTAGAGGGGGCGTTCGGCGGGCCGGCGGCATCGACCGACGTTGCGGCCGTCGAGGCAGTGGTTTCGGTGGCCGGTGGTGGCGGGTGCAGGAAACGTTCGGTCCAGTCGTCGAAGCTGTGGGTCTCGGCGCCGAGCCGAGATTCGGCCTCGCGTAGCAGCTCGAGCAGGGCCGCATAGCTCAGCGGGCGGGGTGTTCGCAGTACCTCGCTGGTGGTTTCACCATCGTCTTCGCCGACGATGGCCACCAGCGGGCCCGGGTCGTCGCCGAGCGCGGCCAGCGCCGTGCGCCGCTCGGCACTGACGATGATGAGATCGGCGCTGGCGGTATCGTCGCTGCGTTGCCACTGTGCCAGTTCGATTCCGCCCGCGAGCGCCAGCACAGTGTCGCACAGTGCTTCTTCGCTGTGGTCGAGGCCAATCTGTGCCAGTCTGAACAATGTCGTCGCCGCTCCAACCGGATTCGGGCCTCTCTCCAGAAAGGGCCGCGGATCCCGATGCTCGTTGGCGGTACCTCCTTGTGCCGGGGGAAACGCCGCCACCGGCTGGTCCGAAGATTTCACAAGAACGTGGACGCATGAAATATTCGGGCCAGGGATCGGATGGTTCCCGGATTGTTACAAATAGTAAAAGAAAAGCGTAGCGCAGGGCAGGGAGACGGAATGTGATCCGGCTCGCAGATTGCGAGCCGCCGGGGGGGCGTCAGGTGCAGCAGAAACGCCGGATCAGCCGCCGCAACAGGGCGAGCGTCGGTTCGATGCGGTCGAGAGCGAGGAACTCGTCGGGCTGATGCGCCTGGGCGATGTCGCCGGGGCCGAGAATGACCGTTTCGATGCCGAGGGCGTTGAGCATCGGCCCCTCGGTGCCGAAGGCGACGCTGTCGGCGGCATGGCCGGTGAGCTGTTCGCAGGCTTGTACGATGGTGGCGCTGCGCGCGGTCTGCATCGCATCGATGCCGGCGAACAGAGCGCGGCAGTGGCATGTCAGCCCGTGCTCGTCGGCCACCTGCCGGGCCAGTTCGCGCAGTTGCCGGCGCAGGGTGTCGATGGCCATGCCGGGCAGCGGCCGCAGGTCGATCTGCAATTCACATTCGCCGCAGATCCGGTTGGGATTGTCGCCGCCGTGGATGTGGCCGAGATTGAGCGTTGGCACCGGGATGGCGAAGGCCTCGTCACGGTGGGTCGCCTGCAGGCGGTCGCGGAACGCCAATAGCTCGCCGATGAGTCGGTACATCCCCTCCAGTGCGTTGTTGCCCAGCGACGGGTCGCTGGAGTGGCCGCTGCTGCCGCGATAGACGATGGCCTCCATCATCATGCCCTTGTGCTGGCGGATGGGGCGCAGCCCGGTGGGTTCGCCGATGACGGCATGGCGGGCGTGGCCGAGATCGGCCGCCGTCAGCGCGCGGGCGCCGCTCATCGAGGTCTCCTCGTCGGCGGTGGCCAGCAGGATCAGCGGTCGTCGCAGCGTGGCGGGGCCGATTTCGCGGGCGGCCTCCAGTGCCAGCGCGAGAAAGCTCTTCATGTCGGCGGTGCCCAGGCCGTAGTAGCGGCCGTCGGCCTCGGTCAGCCGAAAGGGATCGTGCCGCCACAGCGCCGCGTCCAGCGGCACCGTGTCGGTGTGGCCGGCCAGCACCAGCCCGCCGCTGCCACGCCCCAGCGTCGCCACCAGGTTGAATTTGCCCGGCTGGTCGGGCACCGCCAGCTTGCGGATGGCGAAACCGGCCTGTTCGGCCCAGTCGGCCAGCCGATCGATCACCGCCTCGTTGCTCATGTCGAGGGCGGCATTGGTGCTACTCACCGACGGGGTGGCGATCAGTGTCTGCAGCATCCGGGGCAGTGGGGGAAGTGGCATCGTCTCGTCCGATTGCGGGGCCAGTGGCAAGGATACCCGCTTCGCGCGGCCTTTCACCGTGTACTATGGCGCCGATGGAAAGATTCGCTCGTCTCCTGCTGTGGTTGCTGGCCGCGATGCTGCTGGCCGGCTGTGCCCACTATCGTGTCAATGAACCGCTGCTGCGGCACAGCGTGCGCGAGCGGCCGGTGGCGCCGGCCCGCGCCGACGATCTGCTGGTGGTGCTGACCTTCTCCGGCGGTGGCAGCCGGGCGGCGGCGCTGGCCTATGGCGTGTTGCAGTCGCTGGCCGGGACGCGCATCGTCTGGAATGGCCGGCAGCGGCGTCTGCTGGATGAGGTGGATGTGATCTCGGCGGTTTCCGGTGGCAGCTTCACGGCGGCCTATTTCGCGCTCGAGGGTGATGCGATCTTCGACGAGTTCGAGCCACGTTTTCTGCGTCGTAACGTAGACTGGGAACTGGTCAAACGGCTGTTCTGGCCGCGTAGCTGGCTGGCGCTGGCGACCCCATACTACAACCGCAGCGAGCTGGCCGAGGACTACTACGACGATATCCTGTTCGGCGGTGCCACCTTTGGTGACATCGACCCGCGCCGCGCGCCCGCGCTGCTGATCAACGCCACCGACATCACGCTCGGTGACGGTTTCAGCTTCGACCAGACCCACTTCGATCTGATCTGTTCCCGGTTGGACCGCTTTCCGCTGGCGCGGGCGGTGACGGCGTCGTCGGCGGTGCCGGGGCTCTTCTCCGCCGTCACCATCGCCAACTACGCCGGCAGCTGCGGCTACCAGACGCCACGCTGGGTCCACGATGTGCTGCGGTCGCCGAGCAAGGCGGACAGCCGTCTCTATCTGGCGCGCAAGATCGCCGCCTACGAGGATCGGGCGCGGCGTCCCTACATCCACCTGCTCGATGGTGGCCTGGCCGACAATCTGGGACTGCGGGCATTGATCGATCGTGTCAGGCTGCACCACCGCAGCCCCGATGGCACGGTGCGTCGGCTGCTGCTGGATCGGGATCTGAAGAAGATCCTGGTGATCGTCGTCAACGCCGCGGCGGCGCCGGACACCCGTCTCAACCAGTTGGACTACCCGCCGTCGATCGCCACCACGGTCGATATCGCCACCACCGTGCAGGTCAACCGCTACAACGACGAGACGCTGCGGCTGTTCCGCGAGAATCTGGAGACCTGGCAGCAGTCGATCCGGCTGGTGCGCTGCGGTGGTGAGCATTGCGACGCGGCGCCGACCTTCCATCTGGTGGATGCCAGTCTGATGCGGATCGACGATGAGGCGGAGCGTGTCTATCTGCAGACGTTGCCGACGTCGTTCTCGCTGGACGATGAGGCGGTGGATCGGCTGGTGGCGGCCGGGCACCTGCTGTTGCGACAGTCGCCGCAGATGCGGGCCTTCATCGAGTCGGTCAGCGGTCCCGCTGGCGACTGATCTTGCCCATGGCGCAGCTCACCAGCGACGAGGCCTTGGCCTTGACCGAGCGGATGCCGTCCACCGTCCCCTTTTCGGGGTAGCCCATTTTCTTCAGTCGCAGTGCGACGTCGTCGCGGATGGCCGGGTTGTCGGTGTCGATGGTGACGGTGCCGTGGTCGCGGTCCACCTCGATGGCGTGGATGTTGGGGTGGTCGCGCAGATGGGTCTCGATGACGTTGACACAGCCGTCGCGACGGATGTTGTCGACGTGGAAGCGGAGTTTCATTTCGCGAAGGCCAGGCTGCCGGGCCCGTCTCTCAGCGCGCCGGCGAGACGTTGGGGCGGGGCCGCTCGACCTTTTCCAGAACCTGCTGGACGATGTCCCCCTTGCGGTAGTTGTACGGCTGCCGCTGCATCTCCTCGAAGGCGTGGTCGCGCGCCTTCTCGCTGCTGTACCAGCGGAACGACTCCCAATCCTCCCCCAGCAGGTGCGCCTTGGTCATCGTGCTGCTGGGCGGGAGGGTGATGCGTATGCCGTATTCCTGCATGGGGGGAGCCCTTGTGTTGCTGACGAGGATGCCTATTCTATCGCCGTGGCCTGCCGCTGCAATGGCGGTGTCTACAAAGTGATCGCTTCGGCAATACCGGCGGTTGTGGATGGTGACTCGAAGCGCTGCGGCCGACTGCGTTACACTTTGTGGCCCTGCCCAACTGATCTGGAACCGTCATGCCTGAATACCGCTCCCGAACCACGACTCATGGACGCAACATGGCCGGCGCGCGCGCCCTCTGGCGGGCCACCGGCATGAAGGACGAGGATTTCGACAAGCCGATCATCGCCATTGCCAACTCGTTCACCCAGTTCGTTCCCGGGCATGTCCACCTGCGCGACCTTGGCAAGCTGGTGGCGGAACGGATCGAGAAGGCCGGCGGCGTCGCCAAGGAGTTCAACACCATTGCCGTGGACGACGGCATTGCCATGGGTCACGGCGGGATGCTCTATTCGCTGCCGTCACGGGAGATCATCGCCGATTCGGTGGAGTACATGGTCAATGCCCACTGCGCCGATGCGCTGGTCTGCATCTCCAACTGCGACAAGATCACGCCGGGGATGCTCAACGCGGCATTGCGGCTGAACATTCCCACCGTCTTCGTCTCCGGCGGGCCGATGGAGTCGGGCAAGGCGCTGGTCAGGGGGCAGGAGGTGCACCTGGATCTGGTCGATGCGATGGTCTCGGCCGCCGATCCCGAGGTGCCGGAGGAGGAGGTGATGACGCTGGAGCGCAGCGCCTGCCCCACCTGTGGCTCCTGTTCCGGGATGTTCACCGCCAACTCGATGAACTGTCTGACCGAGGCGCTGGGGCTGGCGCTGCCGGGCAACGGTTCGCTGCTGGCCACCCACAAGGAGCGTGAGCGGCTGTTTCGCGATGCCGGGGCGATCATCGTCGCGCTGGCGCGGCGCTACTACGAGCACGACGACGACAGCGTGCTGCCGCGCAGCATCGCCGACAAGCGCGCGTTCGAGAACGCGATGAGCCTCGACATCGCCATGGGCGGTTCCACCAACACCATCCTGCATCTGCTGGCGGCGGCGCAGGAGGCGCGGGTGGATTTTACGATGGAGGACATCGACCGGCTGTCGCGCAAGGTGCCTCATCTGTGCAAGGTGGCGCCGTCGACGCCGGACTATCACATGGAGGACGTCCATCGCGCCGGTGGCGTGATGGGTATTCTGGGCGAGTTGCAGCGTGGCGGCCTGTTGCACGACGATGCCGGCACCATCATCGCGCCGACCCTCGGCAAGTTGCTGGCGCTGTGGGATGTTCGCGCCACCGACGATCCGCGTCGGCAGTCGTTCTACAGGGCGGCGCCGGGCAATGTGCCGACCCAGCAGGCCTTCAGCCAGGACAACCGCTGGGAGAGCCTCGATCTCGACCGCGAGAACGGCTGTATCCGCGACATCGACCACGCCTACAGCAAGGACGGTGGGTTGGCCGTGCTCTATGGCAACATCGCCGTCGATGGTTGCGTCGTCAAGACCGCCGGCGTCGATGAATCCAATCTCGTCTTCTCCGGCCCGGCGCGGATCTACGAGTCGCAGGACGATGCGGTCGCCGGCATTCTCGGTGACGAGGTGGAACCCGGCGAAGTGGTCATCATCCGCTACGAGGGGCCGCGTGGCGGTCCGGGGATGCAGGAGATGCTCTATCCCACCAGCTATCTCAAGTCCAAGGGGCTGGGCAAAGTCTGCGCGCTGGTCACCGATGGCCGCTTCTCCGGCGGCACCTCGGGCCTGTCGATCGGCCATGTCTCGCCAGAGGCGGCCGAGGGCGGTGCCATCGGACTGGTGGAGCAGGGCGACATCATCGAGATCGACATCCCCGCGCGCAGTATCAATGTCCGTCTGAGCGACGAGGCGCTGGCGCGCCGCCGCGAGGCGATGGAGGCCCGGGGGCGCGACGCCTGGAAGCCGGTTGGTCGCGACCGTGTCGTCAGTGATGCGCTCAAGGCCTATGCGGCGATGACCACCTCCGCAGCGCGCGGTGCGGTGCGGGATGTGAGCCAACTCGAGCGTTGAGCCTCCCGGTGGGCAGCTGGCTGGAGTATCACTGGTTGGGGGCGGGGTGGTTTCGGCGGCTGGCGCTGGCCGCCGTCATGGCGCTGATCTACTTCGGCGCCGGACAGCTGGTGTTTTCCACTGCCGATGCGGCGCTGAGCAGCCGTATCGTCAGCATCGTCATCTTTCTCTCCGAGGGGTTTGCGCTCGCCGGGGTGCTGATCTTTGGACGCTGGCTGGCGCTCGGCATCTTTGCCGGCCAGTTGGCGCTGGCAATGAGCGCCGGGCTGTCGTTCGGGGCGGCGACGGGGGTTGCCGCCGTCAACAGCGCCGAGGCGTTGATCGCGGTGGCGCTGTTCGATCGTTTTGCGCTCGATCGGTCGCTGGCCACGGTGCGTGACGTGGCCGGGCTGCTGCTGTTGATCGCGCTGGTGTTGCAGCCGTTCAGTGCGGTGTTCGGCAATCTGGTGTTGCTCTCCCACGGGGTGCTTTCGCTGGCGGCGTTGCCGTCCAGTCTGTTTGCCTGGTGGTTCGGCAATGTGCTGGGGCAGTTTCTGGTGGCGCCGCTGCTGCTGTTGCTGTGGGCCAACCATCGGCAGGTCCGGCTGAGTCGTCTGCTGGCGGTGATCGGCTTCTTTGTTCTGCTCAATCTCGTCATCCTGTTCGTCTATCCGGTGGAGCGGCTGGCGGTGATGCTCAGTATCACGCTGCCGCCGGTGATGTTGCTGGCCGCCTACGGCAATATCGTCTATTCGGTGGTGGCCACCACCATCATTGCGCTGGCGGCCAGCTTCGCCACTCACCGCGGGGTCGGGGCGTTCGCCACCGGCGATGTCGTCAGTGACTTCATCGATCTCAATTTCTACATTCTGGTGCATGTGATCCTGGTGTTACTGCTGGGTGTGCTCTTCTCCGAGCGCCGCGCGGCCGAGAAACAGCTGCAGGAGAAGAACCGCTCGCTGGAGGAGATGGTGCGCTTGCGCGAGCAGGTGGAGCTGATGAGCCGCCACGACCTGAAGAACGCGCTCAACGTGATCGTCAATGCGCCGGACATGGTGTTGCAGACCGAGCCGGGTTTGTCCGACTTCTCTCGCGAGGTGCTGCAGGGCTGCAAGGCGAGCGGGTACAGGATGCTGGAGATGGTCAACCGCTCCCTCGACATCTACAAGATCGAGACCGGCGGCTATGTACTGGTGGAGGAGAAGGTCGATCTGATCGCCGTGCTGGAACGGGTCGCCAACGAGCTGGCGCTGACCGGCGAGGGGGGCGTCGTCATCTCGTCGCGGCAGCGCGAGGGGGTTTATGTCCGTGGAGAGACGCTGCTGTGTTATTCGCTGTTCTCCAATCTGATCAAGAACGCGCTGGAGGCCTCGGTATCGGGGGAGCCCGTGGAAGTGTCGGTACGAAGCAGTGACGACGGTCGCGAGCAGATCGTCACCATCGCCAACCGTGGCTGCGTGCCGCATCATATCAGGGGGCGTTTCTTCGACAAGTTCGTCACCACCGGCAAGCGTGGCGGCACCGGGCTCGGCACCTATGCGGCGCGGCTCTGTGCCGAGGTGCAGGGGGGCGCGGTGGCACTCGATTGTAGCGACCCGCATTGGACGCGGGTGATCGTGCGCTTGCCCGCCCATCCGCACGGCCGGTCCGAGACCGCTGCGGTTGCCACCGCCGATCCGGCCAGAGAGCAGGCGGGTTTCGACGAGGCCCTGCCGGTCCTGCGCCAGGAGCTCGGCGGCCATTCCCCCTGATCCGGCCGCGGGTGGCGAGATGCCGCGGTCACGACTTGAAGCGGAAGCGCGGTAGCCGGATGTCGTAGTAGATCGCCAGCAGACGGGTGACGAAGATCGCCAGCCCCGCGATCACTGCCGCCGTGGTGGTGCCCAGGCCGAATGCCAGCAGGGCGATGAAGAGCAACGAGCCGCCCCAGGCAGCGGTGGCGTAGAGCGGGCTGTGGAACACCACGGGCGGTTCGACGCAGAGCAGATCGCGGAAGATGCCGCCCATCGTGCCGGTCATGACGCCCATGAAACTCGCCAGCAGCGGTGGCGCGTCGGCGAGCAGCGCCACCAGCGTACCGGCGATGCCGAAGGTGGCCAGGCCGGCGGCATCGGCCACGAGAAAGAACCGCCCGGGCAGCGCGATGAGGCGGGCGGCGACGAAGGTGGCGATGGCGCTGCCGAGGGAGGCGATGAAGAACATCTGATCCTGGATCCAGAATACCTCCCGCCCCAGCAGCAGGTCACGCAACGAGCCGCCGCCGAGCCCGGTGGTGATGGCGATGATGATGACGCCGAACAGGTCGTAGGCCTTGGCGCCGGCCTTGAGCACCCCCGATGCCGATGAGACGACCACCGCCAGCAGGGTGATCCAGTAGAGGGTGGGTAGCAGTGCTGGCGCGGGATCGGCCATGGCCGGCGCCGGTCAGCGCAATTGCATCGCCCGGCTCGCCGATTCGCCATCGAGCAGCATGGCCAGGGTGCGCGCCGTCACGTCGCCGACGCCTTCGGTGAGCTGTTGCAGCAGCGATTTCTTTGGCTCCAGCACGACGATGTGCTCTTCGCCGATCAGCTCGCTGGCGATCTCCTCGCTGCTCTTGAAACCATCGACGAGCCCCAGTCTGCGTGCTTCCTCCCCGGTCCAGATGAGGCCGCTGAAGAGGTCGTCGGTTTCGTTGAGGCGGTCGCCGCGGCCGTTGCGCACGGCGGTGATGAAGTGTCGATGGACCTGGTCGAGCATCTTCTGCAGGTGGGCACGTTGTTCCGGCGCCAGTGGCTGGAACGGGTCGAGCAACGCCTTGTTCTTGCCGGCGGTGATGGTGCGGTTTTCGATACCGAGTTTTTTCATCAGCTCCTGTACGCCGAAGCTGTCCATGCGAACGCCGATGGAGCCGACGATGCTCGACTGGTGGGCATGGATCTCGTCGGCCGCGGCCGCCACGTAGTAACCGCCGGAGGCACAGAGGTCTCGTACCGAGACGTAGAGTTTCTTCTCGGGGTGCTGCTTGCGAAGTTCGATGATCTTGTCGTAGATCGATGCGGCTTCCACCGGTGTGCCGCCGGGGCTGTTGATCTCCAGGATGATGCCCTTGCTGCGCTCGTCGGCGAAGGCATCCTCCAGCAGTTTGTTGATCTTGGCGGCGCTTGCGCTGGTGCCTTCGGCGATCAATCCCTTCATCCGGATCAGTGCGGTGTAGTCCTGCCCGGCTCCGGTGTCCTCGGCGGGCAGTCCCGGCAGCTTGAGCAGAACCCACAGCCCGACGCCGACATAGAGGAAGGTCAGCAGTTTGAAGAAGATGCTCCAACGCCTGCCGCGGCGTTGCTCCTTGAGCGCTCCCCAGGCGAGTTCACGGATCGCCTCTCTCTCCCAGTTGGGGGCGTCGGTGTCGATTTTCTTTGTCATCAAGCATGCACCCGGATCGAATGGCTGCGGGGAAGGTTGCAGGATTCACGGGGCTTCGTCCAGGCTTTGTGACGGATTGTCAGCCGACTACAGGCCGGTGTCGGCTGGTTCGTGGCGGGAGCGGGGGTGGGCGGCTAGGGTGTGCGCGCTCGACCGGATGGCAATGCAATGCGTCCGGATGCGCCGGCGTTTCGACTGCCGCCGACGGAAAAGAACAACAATAACAATCATTCGAGGAGTCATCGTTTCATGCCCGCAGCCCATTCGGTGCCGCGCAAACCCACTGTGCTGATCATCATGGACGGCGTGGGAATTCAACAGGAGATCGAACACAACGCCTTTGCCCTGGCGGCCACGCCACGGCTCGACGACTATTTCAGCCGCTATCCCTCGACGCTGCTCGATGCCGCCGGCCATGCGGTGGGGCTGCCCGAGGGGCAGAGCGGCAATTCCGAGGTCGGCCACCTCACCCTCGGCAGCGGGATGGTGCTGCAGCAGGATCTGGTGCGCATCGATGGTGCCATCAAGACCGGGGCCTTCTACCAGAACGAAGTGCTGATCGATGCCTGTGACCGGGCGTTGCAGCAACGGCGACCGCTGCATCTGGTCGGTCTGCTCTCCGACGGTGGCGTGCATGGCCATCTTCGCCATCTGCTGGCGCTGATCGACCTGGCCACCCGTTGCGGTGTCGTGCCGATGCTGCATCTGATCTCCGATGGGCGGGATACCCCCAGCGACGCTGCATTGCGGTACTTCCGCGCCATCGAGATGCCGCTGCGCCATGCTGGCGGCGCCGTGGCCAGCGTCGGCGGACGCTATTTCGCGATGGACCGGAACCGGCAGTGGGCGCGGACCGAGAAAGCCTGGCAGGCCATGACCGGCACCGGGTCGGCCACGGCCTCCTCGGTGGAGGCCGCCATCGAAGCGGCCTACCGGCAGGGGCAGGGGGACGAGTTCATCGAGCCGGTGTCGATCGCTGGCGGCGAGCCGATGGCGGCCGGTGATCCGGTGATCTGTTTCAACTACCGCAACGACCGGATGCGGCAACTGGCCGCGGCGCTGGCGCAACCCGATTTCGATGGTTTCGACCGGGGCGCCTGGCGACCGGTGGATCTCTTTACCATGACCCACTATGAAGACGGGTTGCCGGCGGCGGTGGCGTTTCCCAAGCTGGCGCCGGCGGTGACGTTGGGTGGCGTCGTCAGCGGTGCCGGCCTGCGTCAGCTCCATGTGGCGGAAACCGAGAAATTCGCCCATGTCACCTTCTTCTTCAACGGTGGCCGCGAGCCGGCGCTGCCGGGAGAGACAAGGATCCTGGTGCCGTCCCCCGACGTGAAGACCTATGACGAGGCGCCCGAGATGAGCGCCGCCCTCGTTGCCGACCGGGTCGTCGAGGCGATCGAGGCGGGCAGCCACGACTTCATCGTCGTCAACTTCGCCAATGGGGACATGGTGGGGCACACCGGTGTGCCCGCGGCCATCGTCCGGGCCGTGGAGGCGGTGGATGCCGCGGTCGGCCGGGTGCTCGATGCGGCGGTGGCCAACGGCCATGCTGCCGTGGTCACTGCCGATCACGGCAACTGTGAACAGATGGTCGATCCCGCCACCGGCAGGCCCTTCACCAGCCATACCGCCAATCCGGTGCCGTGCCTCGTCGTCGATGCCCATGTCACCGCACTGGCCGATGGCAACGGGCTGGCCTCGGTGGCCCCCACGGTGTTGGAGCTGATGGGGCTACCGGTGCCCGAGGCGATGCACCGGGGCTCGTTGATCGAGCGACACGGGCTGGTGGCGGTGGCTTGATGCAGGCGATGGCCCGTTCGGCGGGGAAGGGCATGTCGGGGGCGCTGTCGCCGACAGTGGAACCACCCGGTCCGCCGGAGCGGCGCCGGGACGAGGTGGTGTCACCGGTCGATGATTTGCCCCGGTGGATAGTCGGCCTGGGCGCCCAAGCCGGCGCGAATCTCCCGCCACACGTCGGCGATACAGAACGACATTCTTTTCAGCCATGATGCACCTTCCCGTTCGCCTTGGCTTGCGAGCCGGCACTTGCGGTTGATCTCTTTGAGCGTAATGGCCGGTGAGACTCTGGCGTTTTTCATGGTGAACTCCTGTGCTCCTAGGGGCTGTTGAGATCATTCGTCCCTGGCCTTTTCGATGACGGAAACCGCATATGTGATGGCTGGTTTCCGTTCCTTTCCAATGACCTCGAGTCATCGGACAATGGCGATACATTCCCCTCCCGCTATACGGCGTTCTTCGACGGCCGGTCAATCGGGCGCTGGAATACTGGCTGCCCCTACAGGGCTTCTAGTCCAGCCCTCCGGGGGTTGTCAAATCTTGTGACGCGCCGTTTTCGTCGTGTATCCGCCACACCTTTCGCCCCGCTTGTAGTCATCCTGCGACACATTGCCCTCGATGGCGGTGACTGGGCGGTTCTCGTTGGCCCTATCTCCCTGAAAGGGTTGGCAGGTCGTGACGTGGTTGTTGCTTTTCCGCCATATTCCTTGCGTCGTCGATGGCTGTTCGGGCTTAGGGCCTGCCCTTGGTGCGTACGGCCGGTTGGTGACGACCTCTGCCCCGCTGGCCGCGTTCGCACGGGTGCCGCCCCGCCTTGACCACACACCGGAAAGTGTGAGCTTCATCACGCGCCGAAGTAAACGACGGGCCGTCCGTCGAACCATTTCCCCGTTTCATTTTCCTATTAGGCAACACAGCTGGAATTGGCCGGAGTCCGGTCGCTGCCCGAGTGGGCCGTGGCCGACTTCTTCGTCTTTGGTTGCGGTCATCGAAAAGTGCAGTGGGCTTCGGCCCGAAAAAAAGAATCAGTTCAGGAGCAGTTCCTTATGAAAACCCCGTCTTATGTTCGTCCAATCACAGGTGGCAGGGAGTCCGCGCGTGCCGGCAGTCAGGAACCCCTTTTCGATCGCAAACTGCTAGTCGCTGCTTTGTTGATGGCAGGGCTGGCGGTGACGGCGATGCAACCTGCGCCCGCGTCCGCGACAACGGGGTTCGTGCAGAACAGCCCCCTGTTCGACACCGACGGTGACGGGCTCACCGACGACATCGATCCCGATGACGACAACGATGGCATTCCCGACATCCAGGAGTACGACACCTTCGTCGACACCGATTGCGATGGCATCTACGACTCGGTCGATGCCAGCAACGGCGACTGCTCCGGCACCGATATCAAGGGGAGTGGTGACAGCGACGGTGATGGTGTCTCGGACGCCATCGAGTGTCCGTTGGCGCCCAACTGTCGTGACAGCGACCGCGATGGCGTGCCCGACTACATGGACCCCGACGACGACAACGATGGTATTCCGACCCTGGACGAGGGGATGGCCGACGGCGACGGTGACGGCGTGCCCGATCGTCTGGAGCCGGACAACCGGGATACCGACGAAGACACCCTGCCCGATGTCGCTGACAGCGATGACGACGGTGACGGTCTTGCCACGGCCACCGAATTGGGCAACCCGGACCTGCCGCTGGATACCGACAAGGAAGGCATCCCCGACTATCTCGATGCCTCCAACGGTGACGGTAGTGGTCTCGATATTGCCGGTTCCGGTGATTCCGATGGCGACGGTGTCTCCGATGGCCATGAATGTCCGCCCACCGATGGGCCGTGTCGGGATACCGATGGCGACGGCGTACCCGACTACATGGATGCCGACGACGATGGCGATGGCATTCTGACGCCGGACGAGGATCTCGATGGCGATGGAGATCCTCGCAACGACGATACGGACGGTGACGGCATTCCGGACTATCTGGAGAGCAACACGGCCGATGCCGATGGCGACGGGGTCGCCGATTACATGGACAGTTGTGATGACACCGCTGCCGGCTCGGTGCCGCCCACCGACAGTTGTGGTGGCACCGGTGGTGGCACCGGTGGTGGCACCGGTGGTGGCACCGGTGGTGGAACCGGTGGTGGAACCGGTGGTGGAACCGGTGGTGGAACCGGTAGTGGAACCGGTAGTGGAACCGGTAGTGGAACCGGTAGTGGAACCGGTAGTGGAACCGGTAGTGGAACCGGTAGTGGAACCGGTAGTGGAACCGGTAGCCAGCCGTATGGTGACATCGTCTCCGGCACCGGTGCCTTCGGTCCGGCGCTGTGGCTGATGCCGCTGTTGCTGCGGGGGGTACGGCGCCTCCGTGACCGGGCGGGGCGTTCGCTCTCCGTCGTGGGCGCTGGCCTGCTGGCGTTGCATCTGGTGGTGCCGACGCCGGCCGCGGCGCAGGGCAATCAATGGTATATCGGCGTCGGCGCGGGGCCTTCGACGCTCAAGCCCGACACCCGTCGCACGCCGGTCCGCGTGACCGATGAAACCGACTACGGCTACAAGCTGTTTGCTGGTCGCGAGCTTTCGGATCACGTGTCGGTGGAGGGTTTCTGGGCCGATCTGGGCAGTGCGGAGATCGGCCCCGGCAAGGTGGGCACCGTCGACTACAACGTCTATGGCGCCTCGTTGCAGGTGTCGCTGCCGGAGAACAATCCGGGGTTTTCCACCTTCATCAAGGGTGGTGTCGTCGGCCTGCACGCCAGTTCCAATCTGCCGCACCATACCGACGAGAAGTTCCAGGTCTATGGTGGGGCCGGCGCCGAATATCAGATGGAGAACGGCTTTACCGTGCGTGGTGAGTACGAGTACTACACCAAGGACTCGCAGCTGCTCTCTCTCAGCGTGATCAAGCGTTTCGGCGGTGACTATGAGGAGTTGGCCGAGGAGGGCGCGCCGGTGGTCCGCCAGCCGCTGGAGAGTCCGTCGCCAATCAGCGATCGAGACCATGATGGTGTCGCCGACATCAAGGATCGCTGCCCGGCGACGCCCGACGGGGCGCCGGTCAACGAGAAGGGGTGCCCGGCATTCGTCGGCGTGATGGACGGGGTGTTGTTCTCGACCAACTCCGCCCGGCTGCGGCCGGAATCGCGCAGTCTGCTCGACAAGGTGGCCAAGGCGATGAAAGCCTATCCGGGCAAGAAGTTCGTCATCGTCGGGCATACCGACAATGTGGGCAGTCCCGCGGCCAACAAGAAACTCTCACTGGCACGTGCCAAGGCGGTGGCCAAGTATCTGGTGTTGCGCGGTGTCCCGGCCAGCCAGCTTCGCTACGGTGGTTATGGTTCGGCCAAGCCGGTTGCCACCAACTCCACGCCGGAGGGGCGTGCCAAGAACCGCCGCGTGGAAATCCTGATGTTGAAACGGTAACGCATCGTCTTCTGACACTGACCGATGAATCCTGGCCGGCGTCTTCGCCGGCCTTTTTTGTCGGGGTGCCGAAGAACCGCGTCTTTCGGCAGCCCGCCGATGTCGTCTGGGGCCACCGAGATGACACGGTCGGCAGGGGGGCTGTGTCTTCCGGCCGCCTGCTATACTCGACGCCCGTCGGTTTCCGGTCTGAGGTCTGTCCATGTGCGGTATTTGTGGTGAGTTTCGTTTCGATGCGCAGGTCGCGGATCTGGATCTCGTCCGCGAGATGACGGCCAGGCTGCGTCCTCGCGGACCAGACGATGAGGGCTTGTATGGCGACGGGGCGCTGGCGCTGGGGCATCGGCGCCTGGCGATCATCGACCTCAGCCCGCGGTCGCATCAGCCTTTCGTCGATCTGGAACTGGGACTGACGATCGTCTTCAACGGTACCATCTACAACTACCCGGAACTGCGCGAGAAGCTGAAGGCGCGGGGGCATCGTTTCACCTCCAGTGGCGACACCGAGGTGATCCTCAAAGCGTATGCCGAGTGGGGCAAGGAGTGCGTCACCCGGCTGCATGGCATGTTCGCCTTCGCCATCTGGAATGCACGGGAGCAGTCGCTCTTTCTCGCCCGTGACCGGCTGGGTATCAAGCCGCTCTACTATTCACATACCGGTGATGTCTTTCGTTTCGCCTCCACCACGCAGGCGTTGCTGGCGGCGGACGATGTGGATACCGCCATCGATCCGGTGGCGTTGCACAATCTGTTCATGCTCCATGCGGTGGTGCCGGCGCCGCGCACGATTCTCAAGGGGATCCGCAAGCTGGCGCCCGGCCACTGCATGATGGTCAACCGCCTCGGGGACACGCGGGAGTGGCCATACTGGACGCTCAGGGCGAGACGCCCGGACCGCCACTACGACGAGATCGAATGGCGCGAGATGATCCACGATGCGCTCAAGCGTTCGGTGGATCGCCGTTTGAAGATCGCCGACGTGCCGGTGGGGGTGCTGCTCTCCGGCGGGTTGGACTCCAGTCTGTTGGTGGCGCTGCTGGCGGAACAGGGGGCGACGGATCTGAAGACCTTCACCATCGGTTTCGAGGATCAGCCGGAGGAGAAGGGCAGTGAATTCGAATTCTCCGACCCGGTGGCCGAGCGGTATGGCACCGAACATCACAAATTCCATGTCCCCAATGCCGATGTGCTCAAACGGTTGCCGGAGGCCGTACGGGCGATGTCCGAGCCGATGTTCGCGCAGGACGCGGTGGCGTTCTTTCTGTTGTCGGAGCAGGTGTCGAAGCAGATCAAGGTGGTACAGTCCGGGCAGGGGGCGGACGAAGTGTTCGCCGGCTATTTCTGGTATCCCCGGATGAACGAGGCCGAGGGGGCGCCGATCGAGCGGTTCCGGCCCCACTATTTCGATCGCAGCCACGAAGAGTTTCTGTCGATGGTCGATCCGCGCTATGCCGGTGACGACTACACCTCGGCGATGATCGAGGAGAAGCTGGAATCGATCGAGGCCGATCGCTTTATCGATGCGGTGCTGGCGCTGGATGTCACTACGCTGATCGTCGATGACCCGGTCAAGCGGGTGGACAATATGACGATGGCCTGGGGGCTGGAGGCACGGGTTCCGTTCCTCGATCACGAGCTGGTGGAGCTGGCGGCGAGCATGCCGCCAGAATACAAGCTGGCCGACGGTGGCAAGGGCGTGCTCAAGGCGATCGCGCGCCAGTTGTTGCCGGCCAAGGTGATCGACCGGCCGAAGGGGTATTTCCCGATGCCTGCCCTCAAGTATGTGCGTGGCGAGTTTCTGGCATTCATGCGCGAGGTGCTCGACTCGCAGAGGGCGCGCGAGCGCGGGCTCTACCGGCGTGACTATGTGGAGAGGTTGCTGGCCGAGCCCGACAGGCACCATACGGCCATCAAGGGCAACAAGCTTTGGCATCTGGCGGCACTGGAGTTCTGGTTGCAGCAGCAGGGCCTGTAAGCCGCACCGCCATCGGCGGAAATGGCTTTTTCCCTGGGAACCCTTACACTCCGCTTTCAATACGGGAGGCGGCAGGCCCCGGCGTTCGTCCTGTTGCCGCCTTTCGGTGCTGGCCGCCGCCGGCCAGATACCGGGCGTCGCGCGGGATATGGTGACGACGGCTCCGCGCCCGTTCGCGGGGGAGGGGTCGGGTCGAGGGTGCAATCTCCCGCGAAAGCCCGGCAACGATCGATATCAACAGCCAAGAGGTAGAGAACAGATGGACGTAATGGATCGCATCAAAGAGCAGGTGGAATCGAACCCGATCATCATCTATATGAAGGGCACCCCGCAGATGCCGCAGTGTGGCTTCTCCAGCCGCGCGGCCGAGGCGATGAAGAAGGCGGGCGTCGAGTTTGCCTATGTCAATGTGTTGGCCGACCCCGAGATCTTCGAGAATCTGCCGCGCTTCGCCGACTGGCCGACCTTTCCGCAGATCTATATCAACGGTGAACTGATTGGCGGCTGTGACATTACGCTGGAGCTGGCCGAGCGTGGCGAGTTGCAGAAGATGATGCAGGAGGCCGCGGCAAAGAAGGAAGGCGACGCCTCCTGACCCGGCGGCCGTGCCGCCACCGGTTGGCCCAGGTGTTGGCCGGTCCTACGTCCCCACCGCCATCTGCCAGCGGTTGACGATGTCGCAGAAGAGGTCGGCCGTCTTTTCGGCGTCGTAGATGGCCGAGTGGGCCTCGGCGGTGTCCCAGCCCAGCCTTGCCGCCTCCACGGCCCGGGACAGCACGGTCTGGCCGTAGGCCATGCCGGCCAGCGAGACGGTGTCGAAGGTGCTGAACAGATGGAAGGGGTTGCGCTTGATACCGGTGCGTTCGACGGCGGCGTTGAGGAAGTTGAGGTCGAACGCCGCGTTGTGGCCCACCAGGATCGCCCGGGTGCATTCGTTGGCCTTGATCTCTTGCCGCACCACCTTGAACACCGACTGCAACGCCTCTTTTTCGTCGATGGCCAGCCGCAGCGGGTGAAACGGGTCGATACCGTTGATCTTCAGCGACTCCGGTTCCATGTTGGCGTCCGGGAAAGGGTTGATGTGATGGGAGACGGTGCGGTCGCGGTGCAGCAACCCCTTTTCGTCCATCCGCAGAAAGACGGCCGCGATCTGTAGCAGGGCGTCGGTCTTGTGGTTGAAGCCGCCGGTCTCCACGTCGATGACGACGGGCAGAAAGCTGCGGAAGCGCTTGCCGATGGGGAAGAAATCGTGTGAATCGTGCATCGGGCGAAGAATACATGGATTGCCCGGCCGATGGTATTGGCCGTTGCCAATGCGCTGCTTTTTGCCACTGCCGGTTGGTTGATCTGCGTCAGATGCCGAAGCATTGGGTTTTCTGATACTATCCATTGCCTTTGTTTCGCAGCCGCGCAAGAAAGGCTCAATCACTATCCGAATTCACGGGTGGTCCGTCTTCGGACCACAGGGCGCCGTTGTTTCCGCAGTCGACCGGCTATTGCCGGTCCCGGGGCGAGATGCTGCGGCGTCACCACTTGAACTGAAGTGAGAATCTCTTATGAACGCAGTGATGCAACCACAGGACACCGATTCCCAGGAGACGCAGGAGTGGCTCGAGGCCATGGCCGCGGTCATCGAGCACGAAGGCATCGAGCGCGCCCATTTCCTGCTCGAAAAACTGATCGAGGAAGCGCGTCATGCCGGTGCGAACCTGCCGTATTCGGCCAATACCGACTATGTCAACACGATTCCGCCCCATCTGGAGAAACACAATCCCGGGGATCAGTCCATCGAGTCGCGGATTCGCTCCTATATCCGCTGGAATGCGGCGGCGATGGTGGTGCGGGCCAACCGCAAGAGCACCGAGCTGGGGGGACACCTGGCATCGTTTGCGTCGGCGGCGACACTCTACGACGTGGGGTTCAACCACTTCTGGCGGGCGCCCAGTCCGGAGCATGGCGGTGACCTGGTCTATTTCCAGGGGCACTCCTCGCCCGGCATCTATGCCCGTGCTTTCATGGAGGGTCGGTTGACCGAGGAGGATCTGGAGAAGTTTCGCCAGGAGGTCGACGGCGACGGGCTCTCTTCCTATCCGCATCCGTGGTTGATGCCGGATTTCTGGCAGTTTCCGACCGTGTCGATGGGGTTGGGGCCGATCATGTCGATCTACCAGGCCCGCTTCATGAAGTACATGCAGCATCGCGGGCTGGCCCACGCGGGGGATCGCAAGGTGTGGGCCTTTCTTGGCGATGGCGAGACCGACGAGCCGGAGACGCTCGGCGCCATTTCGCTGGCCTCGCGCGAGAAGCTGGACAACCTCATCTGGGTCATCAACTGCAACCTGCAGCGGCTCGACGGGCCGGTACGTGGCAATGGCAAGATCATCCAGGAACTGGAGGCGGTCTTCCGTGGCGTCGGCTGGAACGTCATCAAGGTGGTCTGGGGCAGCTATTGGGACAAGCTGCTGGCGCGCGACCACGATGGCCTGTTGCGTCAGCGCATGATGGAAGCGGTCGATGGCGACTACCAGAACTACAAGTCGAAGGATGGCGCCTATGTGCGGGAGCACTTCTTCGGCAAGTACCCGGAACTGAAGGCAATGGTCGCCAAGATGACCGACGACGACATCTGGCGCCTCAACCGTGGTGGCCACGATCCGCACAAGGTCTTTACCGCCTACAACGAGGCGGTCCACCACGAAGGGCAGCCGACCGTGATTCTGGCCAAGACGGTCAAGGGCTACGGCATGGGGGTGACGGTGCAGGGCAAGATGGGCTCGCACCAGCAGAAGAAGCTCGATGCCCAGGCGATGATCGATTTCAAGAACCGTTTCAACATCCCCATCTCCGACGAGGACGCGGCCGAGGCCAGGTACTACCGGCCCGACGACGACAGCGAGGAGATCCGCTACCTGCGCGAACGCCGCAAGGCGCTGGGCGGCTACCTGCCGGTGCGGCGCACCCTCGCCGCGCCGCTGGAGGTGCCACCGCTGTCCACTTTCGAGCCGCTGCTCAAGGACACCGGCGATCGCGAGATGTCCACGACGATGGCCTTCGTGCGGATGATCACGCTGCTGTCGCGGGACAAGAAGATCGGCAAGAACATCGTACCGATCGTGCCCGACGAGGCGCGCACCTTCGGTATGGAGGGGATGTTTCGACAGCTTGGCATCTACTCCTCGGTAGGGCAGCTCTACACGCCGGAGGATCAGGAGCAGGTGATGTTCTACAAGGAGGACAAATCCGGCCAGATCCTCGAGGAGGGCATCAACGAGGCCGGCGCCATGTGTTCGTGGATCGCCGCCGGCACCGCCTACGCCAACTACGGCGTCAACATGATCCCGTTCTACATCTATTACTCGATGTTCGGCTTTCAGCGCGTCGGGGATCTGGCCTGGGCGGCGGGCGATCAGCGCACCCGCGGTTTTCTGTTCGGCGGCACCGCCGGCCGGACCACGCTGGCCGGCGAGGGGTTGCAGCATCAGGATGGTCACAGCCACGTACTGGCCAACACCATTCCCAACTGCATCAGCTACGACCCCACCTTCGCCTACGAGTTGGCGGTGATCGTGCAGGATGGCCTGCGCCGGATGTACAAGGAGCAGGAGAGCGTCTTCTACTACATCTCGGTGATGAACGAGAACTACCGCCATCCGGCGTTGCCGGCCGGCGTCGAGGAGGGGATCATCAAGGGGATCTACCGGTTCCAGCAGGGTGGACGCAAGAAGAAGCGGGTTCAGTTGCTCGGTTCCGGCACGATTTTCCGCGAGGCCATCGCCGCCGCTGAACTGCTGGCCGACGACTGGGGCGTCGATGCCGATCTGTGGAGCGTCACCAGCTTCAACGAACTGACCCGCGAGGCGCAGGACTGCGAGCGCTGGAACATGCTCCATCCCGAGGCGCCGCCGCGCAAGCCCTATGTGACGCAGGCGCTGGAGCAGGGCAGCGGCCCCTATATCGCCGCCACCGACTACATGAAGGTCTATGCCGAGCAGATCCGCGCCTGGGTGCCGGGCAGTTACCGTGTCCTGGGCACCGACGGCTATGGCCGCTCCGATACCCGCGCCCAGTTGCGCAAGCACTTCGAGGTCGACCGTTACTACATCACCGTGGCGGCGCTGAAGTCGCTGGCGGACGAGGGCACGATACCGGCCGGCGACGTCACCAAGGCGATCCGCAAATACGGTATCGACACCGAAAAGACCAATCCGCTCTACGCGTAACCGGCGAGGGTTTCAGCTATGGCTATCAAAGAGATCGTGGTGCCGGATATCGGCGATTTTGATGAGGTGGAGATCATCGAAGTGCTGGTCAGCCCCGGCGACACCATCGCCGCCGAGGATTCCCTGATCACGCTGGAGTCGGACAAGGCCTCGATGGAGATTCCCTCCAGTGACGGCGGCGTGGTCAAGGACGTGCTGGTGAAGGTCGGGGACAAAATCACCTCGGGTGGCGTCATCCTGACGCTGGAGACCGCGGCCGCAGAGGGCGCCGCGCCGGCGGAGGGGGGCGAGCCAGCCGCCGAGACACCGGCGCAGGAACCTCCGGCGCCACCGCCCGCCGCATCCGCTGCGGCGGCCGAGTCCGCGCAGCCGGCACCGTCGCCGCGTGTCGAGGGACACGGTCCGTCGCCGACGCGCAAGCTCAGTGACGTCAGCTTCAACAACGCCTATGCCAGCCCTGCGGTACGCAAGTTCGCGCGGGAGCTGGGCGTCGATCTCAACGAGGTCGATGGCAGCGGGCGCAAGGGGAGGATTCTGCGGGAGGACGTGCAGAACTACGTCAAGAAGGCGCTCTCGGGTGGTGTCGGCGGCGGCATGAAAGTGGCGCCGATGCCGGAGATCGACTTCTCCCAGTGGGGTGATGTGGAGGTCCAGCCGCTGTCGAAGATCAACCGGCTCACCGGTGAGTTCCTGCATCGCAACTGGGTGACGATTCCCCACGTCACCCAGTTCGACGAGGCCGATATCACCGACCTCGAGGCGTTCCGCAAGTCGATGGCCGACGAATACAAGGAGCAGGGCATCAAGATCACGCTGTTGTCGTTTCTGATGAAAGCGGTGGTCTCCGGCCTGAAGGCAATGCCGCGCTTCAATTCGTCGCTCGACCCCAACGGTGAGAACCTCATCGTCAAGAGCTACTACAATATCGGTATCGCCGTCGATACACCGGATGGCTTGGTGGTGCCGGTGGTACGCGACGTGGACCGCAAGACCCTGGTCGAACTGGCCACCGATCTGCGCGATATCAGCGTCAAGGCGCGGGAGAAGAAGCTCAAGCCGGCCGACATGCAGGGTGGCTGCATGACCATCTCCAGCCTGGGTGGAATCGGCGGCACGCAGTTCACGCCGATCGTCAACGCACCCGAAGTGGCCATTCTGGGCGTATCGCGGGCCAAGATGCAGCCGGTCTGGAATGGTGAGAGTTTCGAGCCACGGCTGATTCTGCCGTTGTCGCTCTCCTACGACCATCGCGTCATCGATGGCGCCGATGGCGCGCGTTTCACGTCGTTCTTGAGCCGGACGCTGTCCGACACCCGCCGCCTGTTACTGTAGGAGCAGAACCGAGATGAGTGAACTGAAGGAAATCCGCGTTCCCGACATCGGCGGTTTCGATGCGGTGGAGGTGATCGAAGTGCTGGTCTCGCCCGGTGATGCCGTCGCCGTGGACGACTCGCTGATCACGCTGGAATCGGACAAGGCGTCGATGGAGATCCCGAGTCCGCTGGCCGGGACGATCCGGGAAGTGCTGGTGGGTGTTGGAGACAAGGTTTCCCAGGGAGACCTGATCGCCCGCGCCGAGGTGGAGACCTCGGGCGAGGTGAGACAGGGCGATGAGGCCGCGCCAGCCGGCGCGCCGGCCGATGCCCATGCCGCGGCCACCGAAGCGGCACCGGCGCCGGAACCGGCCAGTTTCCATGGCGCCGCCGACATCGAGGCCGAAGTGGTCGTGCTCGGCTCCGGCCCCGGTGGCTACACCGCCGCCTTCCGTGCCGCCGATCTCGGCAAGCAGGTGGTGTTGATCGAGCGTTACGACAATATCGGTGGCGTCTGCCTCAACGTCGGCTGCATCCCGTCGAAGGCGTTGCTCCATGTGGCCGAGGTGGTCACCGAAGCGGCCGGGTTCGACAAGCTGGGCGTCACTTTCGACGCGCCCCGGATCGACATCGACAAGATCCGTGCCCACAAGGAGAAGATCGTCGGCCGGCTCACTGGCGGCCTGCGGCAACTGGCCAAGCAGCGCAAGGTGGAGATCGTCACCGGTTATGGCCGGTTCACCTCCCCCCACACCATCGAGGTGACGGCGGGCGACGGCAGCGTCAAGGTGGTGCGGTTCGAATACTGCATCATCGCTGCCGGTTCGCGCGTCACCAAGCTGCCGTTCATCCCCTGGGACGACCCCCGTGTCATGGATTCCACCGACGCGCTGGCGTTGGAGACGGTGCCGGAGCGCCTGCTGGTCGTCGGTGGTGGCATCATCGGTCTGGAGATGGCGACGGTCTATCACGCGCTGGGATCGAGGATCACCGTCGTCGAACTCTCCGATGGCCTCATGCCCGGCGCCGACCGTGACCTGATCCGCCCCTTCGAGCGTCGCCTCAAGCGCCGCTACGAGAACATCTACACCGGCGCCAGGGTCACGGCGATCACCCCCACCGACAAAGGCCTGGTCTGCCGCTTCGAGGGAGGCAAGGCGCCGGCCGAGGATGTCTTCGATCGTGTGCTCGTGGCCATCGGGCGGACGCCGAACGGTCTGCTGATCGATGCCGACAAGGCGGGTGTGGCCGTGGATGAGCGCGGCTTCATCGCGGTGGACCGGCAGATGCGCACCAATGTGGCGCACATCTTCGCCATCGGCGACATCGTCGGGCAGCCGATGCTGGCGCACAAGGCCACGCATGAGGGCAAGGTGGCGGCACAGGTGATCGCCGGCGAAAAGTCCTTTTTCGATGCCCGCACCATTCCCTCGGTGGCCTATACCGACCCGGAAGTGGCCTGGTGCGGCAAGACCGAGGAGCAGCTCCAGGCCGAAGGGGTGGAGTACGAGAAAGGGGCCTTTCCGTGGGCGGCCAGCGGCCGTGCGCTGAGCATGGGCGCCGACGACGGCATGACCAAGGTGCTGTTCGATGCCAGGACCCATCGTATTCTCGGTGCCGGCATGGTCGGCAAGAACGCCGGTGAGCTGATTGCCGAGGCGGCGCTGGCCATCGAAATGGACTGCGAGGTCGAGGACATCGCCCTGACCATTCACCCTCACCCCACGCTGTCGGAAACCTTCAACTTCGCCGCGGAGATGGTCGAGGGGACGATCACCGACCTCTACGTGCCGAAGAAGCGATAGCGGTGCCGGGCCGGCGTCGCGGCGAGCGGCGTTCCTCCGGCCGGGTGGGGTGCCGGCGTCAGATCGCCTTGACCCGCAGTTCCTCCAGCTGGCGCGCATGGATGTGTTTGATCAACACCTCCATGTCGTCGTCGTGGATGTGACTGAAGCGCACCGCGTACGACCAGCTTCTGGCGCTGACTTCGTCGGCGCGGATGACATCGCCAAACACCAGAATCGGCACGCCGGAAGGAAACAGCGTGATCGTCAGCTCCACCTTTTCACCGATATCCAGCGGCACGTCGGAGACGAAGCGTATCCCCGACGCGCTCAGATTGACGTGGTGGGTGGGCACCGCCTTTTTCAACGCCTGCTCGCGCCCCATGGCCGCCGCCAGTTTCTGGATCTTGTCCTCCAGATAGGAAATGTATTCGGCGATATCGGGGTCGCGCCGGCGGATACGGATCAGCTTCGGTAAATATTTCTCCCGCGCCAGTAGAAATTCGTTGACGATGCTGAAATCCCGCCGTTTCTCTTCGAACAGTGTGTTAGCTTGCGCCCGCTCGTCGTCGTCGAGCAGGCGCACGACCAGGGCGACGCTGTCGTTGACGCGGAAATAGCTGCGTTTGTTGTCCACCGATGGGTTCATGGTCAACTCGATGCCACGCGCACGCTCTCCATCTGCCGTGACAGCAGAAAGCGGAGCAGTTCATCCTGATCGTCCTCGCGGATATGGGAGAAGTGGGCGGCGGTGCTCCAGCGGGTGTCGCCATTCTCCTGCTGGTATTCGGTAGCACGTAGGATCTCGGCGAAGACGACGAAGCGGAAACCGTTCTCCAGTCGCAGAATCAGCTCGACTCTCGAGCCCGTCGGGTAGTGGGTGCTGCTGTTGAAGCGGATGCCGTTGCCACTGATGTTGACCAGCTGCCGCAGGGTTTCTCCGTCGCCGAAGTCGCTGTCGCCGTAGGCTGTTTGGCCATCCTCGGCGAGTTTCTCCAGCGCTTTGACATAGGCGAGGATCTCGGGGTAGCGGCGGCCGACCAGTGCCATCGTCGAGGGTCTCTCGAGTTTCTCGGGCTGGCGTGCGTTGGCTTCGTCGCAGAGCGCGCAGCGTTCCCGGTGGTATTTTTCAAGCTCGGTTTCTGCCTTTGGCTCCAGTGGTCGCACCTGTAGGTCCAAGGTGTCGTTGATGCGAAAGAATTCGCGTCGGTTGTCGGCAGTCTCTGTCATCTCTTCTTCACCTCTTGGGGGCGAACGTCGGACCGCGTGGCCGCACCGTTCTCACTGGCGGCCAGGTCGATGCTTGTCTCTTGTTCGCCGTTCTCGGCCGTCGATGCTTTGTCGTCGCTGTCCGAACTGGTATCGACGCTGATCTCGATGCGCCGGTTCTTGGCCCGGTTGGCCGGTGAATCGTTCGGATACAGCGGCTGGGTATCGGCATAGGCGCGGATTTCCAGCCGTGTCGGATCGGCAAAGCCGTGCTTGGTGAGGTAGTGCACGACGCTGGCCGCGCGATCCGCCGACAACACCCAGTTCGACGGGTAGCGGGCGGTATGGATCGGCCGGTCGTCGGTGTGGCCGGAGACCATCACCTTGCCGCTGCTGCGGTTCAGCACCTCGGTGATCTTGTCGAGGACCGGCAGAAAGGATTTCGCCAGTCGCGCCGCGCCGGATGGGAACGATCCCTGTTCGTTGATGCGGATCATCAGGGAATCCTCTTCCACCTCGATCTCCAGCAGGCCGTCGCGTATCTCCTCGTCCAGCTTGTTGATGAGCATGTGGACGGTCTCACGGACCTCTTCGGATTCCGTATCCAGCCGTTCCGGATTCTCCCGCACGATATCGACCGTTTTCTGTTGCACGATCGGGATCGGCGTGGGCTCCGGTCTTCCCGGAGTGAATTCCTGGGCAATGACGCTCTCGCCCTTTGGAATCTCGCCATCGGGGACGATTCTCTGGACCCCGAAAGCGTCGCGCAGCGAACCGGCGGCCTTCTGGAATTTGATGGCGTCCATGATCGAGAACGACAGCAGCAGCACGAAAAAGCACATCAGCAGCGTCATCAGATCGGCAAAGGTCATCACCCATGCCGGCACGCCTTCTTCGCATTCTGGGCATTCGCATTCTTCACTCATGGCGGCTTACTTCTTCTTTTTGTCGGAGTCGCGTTTTTCCGCCGGCAGATAGGCGGTCAGCATCTGCTTGAGCACGCGCGGGTTGGTGCCTTCCTGAATGGCATTGACCGATTCGAGAATCAGCTGCTTGTTGAGTTTTTCCGCCTCGGCGATGGCGGTGAGCTTGGCTGCGATCGGCCCCGCGATGGCGTTGGCGATGATGGCGCCGTAGAGGGTCGTCAACAGCGCCACGGCCATGGCTGGGCCGATGGATTTCGGGTCGTCCATGTTGGCGAGCATCTGCACCAGCCCGATCAGGGTGCCGATCATGCCCATCGCGGGCGCGTAGGCCTCGACCGACTTGAACATCTTGACGCCGTTGAGCTGGCGCTGGATGTCGAGGTTGATCTCCTTGGAGAGCATTTTCTGCACGACGTCGGCGGCGTGGCCGTCGATACACATCCGTATGCCGGTGGCGAGGAAGTCGTCACTGATCTTGCGGCCTTCCAGGGCGAGGATGCCCTCCTTGCGGGCGACGTTGGCCAGTTCCACCGCCTCTTCGATCAGCTGCTCCGGTGGCAGTTCCTTGTGCATGAACGATTTGATGCCGATCTTGAATGAGGCGAGAAACTCCGGTAGCGAGATCTGCATCAACGTCGTGGTGAAGGTACCCAGTACGACGATGATGAGACTGGGTACGTTGAAGAATATGCCCGCGCTTCCCCCAAGAATGATGGCGCCGATGATGACGCCGAAGGCGCCGATAAATCCCAATAGTGTAGCCAGATCCACGACTGTTTCTCCCGAATGGTGTTTTTCTTGTTCCGTGGCGAATGCTTGTCAATGTCGCCGCGGGATTGTTGCGTATCGATGGTTTCGGTTGCGTCCTGCCAGTTCCGTGCCGGAACACCCTGTTTGTCGGCAGGTTGCCGTCATACTGAAGGATGGGTCGGATAAATTTGCAAAGCGATGAGGCGCGGGTCGGATATCGGCAGGGGACCTGGCGATCGTCGTTGGCCGTCGGTGCGCGGAATTCCTCTCGGGGCGGCAACGGTTTGCCGCCGGATTTTCCGCGCGCAAAAAAAAGCGGCCATGGGAACCATGGCCGCACCAATTTCGCCAGAAATCGGTTAGTCATCCAGAATGAACTCTTGCAGGTCATCCAGCGAGTAGAACTCTGATCCTCTGATGAAGCCTGCCCCGACAGAATCCTTCAGCTCAGCCGCCCTCCCTTGGTCGTCCCACCCCGCGATCCAGTCCGGCGGTAGGTTGTCCAGCGTATGAACCAAAGCGATGCTGCCATCGGAGTTCAAGGATAGATGCGTCTCTCCGGTGTCAAAATCCCTGAATCCCGGCATGAAACCGAAGCACAAGTTACCGAAACTTACTCCTGGCATTCGATTGTACAACTTGCGCTGCTCGAGAACCTCTGCTGTACCAATCAGCATCGAATTACCTCTCTTGCAAGCGTTGTTATTGTTGTTGTAGTGACGCCTGCCTTGCCGTGGCCACAATCCACCTGCATGACCGGAGTCAAGAGGGTTATCGGCGGCACGGAAATTTCTTTAGCGGGTGGTGAGCCGGAAATTTGTTGTCAGTCACAAAAACCGGCGTTCGTGGGGCGAATGGGCGGATGAACTGAATGGAGGCGAGATGAACGGTATACTACCCGGCTCCAACGGGTCGGCTGAGTATCGGGCATTCAATGAAAGGGAGCGAACAGAGACTTCGGGCGTTGCTGGAGCAACGCATCCTCATCCTCGATGGCGCCATGGGAACGATGATCCAGCGTCACAAGCTCGAGGAGGCGGACTATCGCGGCGAGCGCTTTGCCGACTGGCATACCGACGTCAAGGGCAACAATGATCTGCTGGTGCTGACCCAGCCCCAGATCATTCGTGGCATTCACGAGCAGTATCTCGAAGCGGGTGCCGATATCGTCGAGACCAACAGCTTCAATGCCACCCGTGCCTCGATGGCCGACTATGACATGGAAGACCTGGCCTACGAGATCAATGTCGCCGCGGCCAGGCTGGCGCGCGAGGCGGCGGATGGCTACAGCACCGAGGCGAAGCCGCGTTTCGTCGCCGGGGTGCTCGGCCCCACCAGCAAGACGCTCTCCATCTCGCCCGACGTCAACGACCCCGGTTACCGCAACATCACCTTCGTCGAGCTGGCGGAGATGTATCGCGAGGCCACCCGTGGGCTGATCGAGGGTGGCGCCGACATCATCCTCATCGAGACCATCTTCGACACGCTCAATGCCAGGGCGGCGATTCTCGCGGCCCAGGACGTCTTTGCCGAACTGGGGCGGGAACTGCCGATCATGATTTCCGGCACCATCACCGACGCCTCCGGGCGCACGCTGTCGGGTCAGGTCACCGAGGCTTTCTACAACAGTCTGCGGCACGCCCGTCCGCTCTCTTTCGGCCTCAACTGTGCCCTCGGGCCCGATCTGTTGCGCCAGTACGTGGAGGAGTTGTCGAGGGTGTCGGAGACCTTCGTCTCGGCCCATCCCAACGCGGGCTTGCCCAATGAATTCGGTGAATACGATCTGACGCCGGCGCAGATGGCGGCCGAGGTGGCCGAGTGGGCGGCTTCCGGGTTCGTCAACATCATCGGCGGATGCTGTGGCTCCACCCCCGAGCACATCGCCGCGATCGCCGCCGCGGTGGAGGACAAGGCCCCGCGCGCGCTGCCGCGGATCGAGCCGGCGTGCCGCCTTTCCGGCCTGGAGCCGTTGAACATTACCGAGGACTCGCTCTTCGTCAACGTCGGTGAGCGTGCCAACGTCACCGGCTCGGCCAGGTTCAAGCGCCTGATCCTCAACGAGGAATACGAGGAGGCGCTCGACGTCTGCCGCACCCAGGTGGAGGAGGGCGCCCAGGTGGTCGATGTGAACATGGATGAGGGGATGCTCGACGGCAAGGCGGCGATGGTGCGTTTCCTCAACCTCTGCGCCGGAGAGCCCGATATTGCCAAGGTGCCGGTGATGATCGACTCGTCGAAGTGGGAGATCATCGAGGCGGGGCTGCAATGCGTCCAGGGCAAGCCCATCGTCAACTCCATCTCGATGAAGGAGGGAGAGGAGAAGTTCCGCGAGCAGGCGCGGTTGTGCCGCCGCTATGGCGCGGCGGTCATCGTCATGGCCTTCGATGAAGTGGGTCAGGCCGACACCTACGAACGCAAGATCGAGATCTGCGAGCGAGCCTATCGCATTCTGGTGGACGAGTTGGACTTCCCCCCCGAGGACATCATCTTTGATCCCAATATCTTCGCCATCGCCACCGGTATCGAGGAGCACAACAACTACGGTGTCGATTTCATCGAGGCCACGCGCTGGATCAAGCAGAACCTGCCCCATGCGCTGGTCTCCGGTGGCGTCTCCAATGTTTCGTTCTCGTTTCGTGGCAACAACCCGGTGCGTGAGGCGATCCACGCGGTGTTCCTCTACCATGCGATCAAGGCCGGAATGGACATGGGCATCGTCAACGCCGGCCAATTGGTGGTCTATGACGAGGTGCCCGAGGAGCTGCGCAATGCGGTCGAGGACGTGGTGCTCAACCGTGACCCGGAAGCCGGTGAGCGGCTGGTGGAGATCGCCGGCAAGTATGCCGGCGATGGCAGCGGCCCCGAGAAGAAGGAGGACCAGGCATGGCGCAGCTGGCCGGTGGAAAAGCGCCTCGAACACGCATTGGTCAAGGGGATCACCGAGTTCATCGACGAGGACACGAAGGAGGCGCTGGAGAAGCTGGGCCGGCCGATCCACGTCATCGAGGGGCCGTTGATGGATGGTATGAATGTGGTCGGCGATCTCTTTGGTGCCGGCAAGATGTTTCTGCCCCAGGTGGTCAAGTCGGCACGGGTGATGAAGAAGTCGGTGGCCTGGCTGGAACCCTATCTGGAGGCGGAGAAGGCCGAGTGCCCGGCCGAGAATGCCGGCAAGATTCTGATGGCGACGGTCAAGGGCGATGTCCACGACATCGGCAAGAACATCGTCGGGGTGGTGTTGCAGTGCAACAACTACGAGGTGGTCGATCTCGGCGTCATGGTGCCGGCCGACAAGATCCTGCAGACGGCGAGGGAGCAGAACGTCGATATCATCGGCCTGTCGGGCCTGATCACCCCGTCGCTGGACGAGATGGTCCATGTGGCCAAGGAGATGCAGCGTCAGGGTTTCACCATTCCGCTGATGATCGGTGGCGCCACCACGTCGAAGGCTCATACCGCGGTGAAGATCGAACCGCAGTACGACCATGGCGTCATCTATGTCGCCGACGCCTCGCGTGCCGTCGGTGTCGCCTCGACGTTGCTATCGGAGGATCAGAAGCCCGCCTTTCTCGCCGAGGTCGAGGCGGAGTACGAGCGGCTGCGGGCGCGTCGGGCCGGCAAGGACGAGGCAAGAAACCTGATTCCGATCGCCGAGGCGAGGGCCAACGCCACGCCGATCGACTGGCGGGGCTATGAGCCGGTGGCGCCGGCCCGGCCGGGGATCACCGTGCTCGATAATATTCCCATCGCCGAGTTCGTCGATTTCATCGACTGGACCTTCTTCTTCCATGCCTGGCAGATGCGCGGACGCTTTCCGAAGATTCTCGACGACCCCGAGAAGGGCGAGGAGGCGCGCAAGCTCTATGCCGATGCCCGGGAGATGATGGAGAAGATCATCGGTGAGGGGTGGCTCGCTGCCCGGGCCGTGGTGGGGCTCTTCCCGGCGGCGCGGCGGGGTGACGACGTGGTGCTGTTCGCCGACGACTCGCGTGGCGAGGTGCTGACCACCTTCCATTTCCTGCGCAAGCAGGGCCGTCAGCCCGCCGGCAAGTACAACGAGTCGCTGGCCGATTTCATCGCCCCGGAGGAGACGGGGATCCGCGACTACATCGGTGGTTTCGCCGCCACCGCCGGTATCGGCATCGATGACAAGATCGCCGAATTCGAGGCGCAGCACGACGACTACCAGTCGCTGATGCTGAAAGCGTTGGCGGACCGGCTGGCCGAGGCGCTGACCGAATGGCTGCACCGCAAGGTTCGTACCGAGTTGTGGGGGTATGCGCCCGAGGAGCGGCTCGACAACGAGGCGCTGATCGCCGAGCGGTACCAGGGCATCCGCCCGGCGATGGGCTATCCAGCCAGTCCCGATCACACCGAGAAGGATGTTCTCTGGGCGCTGCTCGATGCAGAGCGCAACACGGGGATCTGGCTCACCGAATCGAAGGCGATGGTGCCCACCGCCGCCGTCAGCGGGCTCTACTTCTCCCATCCCGAATCGCGCTATTTCGCCGTTGGCAAGATCGACCGCGACCAGGTGGAGGACTACGCCAGGCGCAAGGGAATGGCGGTGGCGCTGATGGAGAAGTGGCTGGCGCCCAATCTGGCCTATGACATCTGAGCGCGACAGCGCCCGGCCCGCGGCCACGTCGCTGTGGGCGCTGCTGTTTCCGCCCCGGTATCGCTATCTGCCGGGGGCTCGCTTCATCAACGTGACGTTGCGCTCGCTGCACATTCTCGGTGTTGCGGTCTTCGCCGGCGGGTATTTTTTTGCCCAGCCGCCGGCGGCGCTGGCGCCGTGGTGGTGGCTGGCGGCCGGCAGCGGGCTGCTGATGGTGGTCATCGAGCTCTACGGCAGTTTTCAATTCGTCGTCGAGCTGCGCGGGGTGGCCGTGTTCGTCAAGCTCGGGCTGCTGGCGCTGCTGCCCGACGCTGGCGCGGGGGGATTCTGGCTGCTGGCGGTGGTGATACTGCTCGCTTCGGTCAGCAGCCACATGACCGGCCGGCTGCGGCATATCCGTATCGTGCCGGCGGTGTCTATCGAGCGGCTGGCCGGAAGGCAACCGCCCGCGGGCTAGCCCCCGGGCGGTGTGCCCTGGCGGCCATTCAGTCGCGGACCACCGGGTGGCCGTTGCGAATCCAGTCGGTGATGCCCCGTTCCACGTTGTAGATGTGCTTGTAGCCGAGCTGCTCCGACAGCAGCCTGCCGGCCACGGCGGTGCGGTTGCCGGTGCGGCAGATCAGAATGACGGGTTCGTCGGGGTCGGTGACGGCCTCGAACTTTGCCTGAAAGTCCGGCAGGATGCGGCCGCGATGGTCGAACATCGTGATCTTGTGACTGCCCTTGACGACGCCGGTCTGCCGCCATTCCTCCGGGCGACGGATATCGACGATGGTGACGCCCTGATCGAGCAGTTGTTGCAGCGTTTCGTTGGAGATATTGGTGTAGCCGGCGCTGGCCGTCTTGCCGCAGGCGGTGAGTGCCAGCATGGCAAGGGTCAGCAGAAGAAGGCGTAACCGTGAGAGTGAATGCATCGTCTGTTTTCCTGGTTTGAAATTGATGGGCCGGAATACGTCCGCCGGTGCACTGCGGATGTTTTCCCACATTGCCATATCGTAATGTCGAAACCCGCTTTTGCGGTGGGTTCTACTTGATGAGGCAGGGCCGACGCTTTATGTTCCATTCATACCTCGAACAAGAGAAATTCCCCTATGTTTCGCATGAAAACACTCTTTTCCCTGCTGGTCGTCGCGTTGATGACGACCGTATTCGTCGCGCCGCCGGCGGAGGCCAAGCGCTTTGGTGGTGGCGTCAACTTCGGCAAGAGCTATAAGTATTCCCGCCCCGCGCAGAAGAAGGTGGCGCCGGCGCCGGTTCAGCGCGATGCCGCGCAACGGAGCAGTGCCAACAAGACCGCGGCGGCCGGCCGAACCGGCAATCGGGGTGGCCTGATGGGCATGCTCGGCGGTCTGGCCGCTGGTGGCCTGCTGGCGGCACTGTTCTTTGGTGGTGCGTTTGAGAACATCAATTTTTTCGACATCCTGTTGCTGGGCGGGCTGGCGTTTGCCGGTATCGCACTGTTCCGTGCCATGCGTGGTGGTGCCTCCACGGCCTCGCCCCAGCCGGCGGCAGCGGGCGCGACCGGCGGTGCGCCGGCGCCGTCGATGCCCCGGCCGGCCGATGCAGGCTTCGAGGTGCCGGAGATCGGTGCCGCGCTCGAAGGGAAACCGCTCAGCACGCGGCCGGCATGGTTCGACGAGCGGGCCTTCATGGCCGAGGCGGCCGACCACTTCATGACGTTGCAACAGGCTTGGGACAGCGGTGACATGTCGTTGATCCGCGAGTACACCACACCCGAGTTTTTCGAGGTTCTGCGTCGTGAGCGGGCCAGCATTCCCGGGCAGACCCGTACCCAGATCATGAATCTCCATCCGCAGTTGCTCGATCTGTTGCAGGACGGTGACAAGGTGGTGGCGGCGATTCTGTTCAACGGTTACGAGCAGGAGGGCGGCAACATGCCCGAGGCTTTTTCCGACGTCTGGCATGTGGAGCATCCGGCTGACGATCCGGACGCCGACTGGCTGCTGGCCGGGATTCGCAAGATGGACTACAGCTGAGCGGCAACGCCGGCGGCCC
This sequence comes from uncultured Thiotrichales bacterium, assembly GCA_964614535.1. GTDB lineage: Bacteria > Pseudomonadota > Gammaproteobacteria > UWMA-0217 > UWMA-0217 > JALSHZ01. The sequence continues at coordinate 56,375 of CAZTOZ010000048.1, forward strand.
GGCCTGGAAGGCCCGGAGACGAAAAAGCCCCGGTTTCGGGGCTTTTTCGTTCTGGCGTTGCCGCGTTGCGGCGGGCCTTCGATCGTCCCGCTACGACGCCTTGCTCGATCTCTTGAATTCGACGACGTCGCCCATCAGCCGATCTTGGCGTTGCTGCCGTCGAGGCAGGGCGGGGACTGGGGGGCTTTTTCGCTGCGCTCGAACCACTGTTCGGGGGTGTAGGTGTGCAGCGCCAGCGCATGGATCTTCTTCAGCTCCTCCCTGAGTGCCTCGTTGACCAGCCGGTGCTGTTGGATCAGCATCAATCCGTCGAACGCATTGCTCACCAGCGTGACTTTGTAGTGGGACTCTGAATCGGGCGGTACGTTGTGCATGTGGGTCTCGTTCTCCACCGCCAGATGGACAGGGTCGAATGCTGCCTGGAGTTTGCTCTCGATGGTTTCCTGCATGCTCATGGTCGTATCTCGTGCTCTGCTGGGACAGGTGTCGCCTGTGTTATTGGAGGGTGGGCGGCCCGTGCAACGCGCGATGCACGGGAGACCCGTCGGCCGTCGATCGGCTCAGCGGAAGTCCAGCGCAATGATATCCTGTATCCGCTTCACGGCCATCACTTCCATGCCCCGGATGGCCTTTTTCGGCGCATTGGCGAAGGGGATGACGGCCTGCTTGAAGCCGTGTTTCGCGGCCTCCTTGAGCCGTTCCTCGCCATAGGCCACCGGGCGCACCTCGCCCGCCAGCCCGATCTCGCCGAAGGCGATCATCTTCGACGGCAGCACCCGGTCGCGGAAGCTGGAGAGGGCGGCCAGCATCACTGGCAGATCGGCGCCGGTTTCGGAGACCTTGACTCCGCCGACGACGTTGATGAAGACATCCTGGTCGTGCATGGTCAGGCCGCCGTGGCGCTGGATCACCGCCAGCAGCATGGCCAGCCGGTTGTGTTCCAGGCCGACGGTGATGCGGCGTGGTTGCGAGGCGTGGGAGTCGGTGACCAGCGCCTGCACTTCGACCAGCAGCGGGCGGGTGCCTTCGCGGCTGACCATGACGCAGCTGCCGGAGACCGGGTCGTCGTGGCGAGACAGAAAGATCGCCGAGGGGTTGTTGACCGCTTTCAGTCCGGTCTCGGTCATTGCGAAGATCCCCAGCTCGTTGACCGCGCCAAAACGATTCTTGACCGCCCGCAGCACGCGGTAGCGGCCGTCGGGATCCCCTTCGAAATAGAGCACGGTATCGACCATGTGCTCCAGCACCCGTGGCCCGGCCAGGGCCCCCTCCTTGGTGACGTGGCCGACGACGAACAGTGAGATGTGGTGTTGTTTGGCCATCCGCACCAGTTGCGCCGCACTGTCACGTACCTGTGCCACCGAGCCGGGCGCCGACTGGAGCTGTTCGGTGAACAGTGTCTGGATCGAGTCGATGACGACGACGCGCGGGCGTTTGTCGAGGATGGTGGCGACGATGTTCTCCACGCAGGTCTCGGTGTAGAGCTCGATGTGGTCGGCCCGCAGGCCGAGGCGGTGGGCGCGCATCGAGATCTGCTGGGCGCTCTCCTCGCCGGAGACGTAGAGCGCGGGGATGTCGTCGAGGTAGGCGAGTGTCTGGATCAGCAGCGTCGACTTGCCGATGCCGGGGTCGCCACCGATCAGCGTCACCGAGCCGCCGGTGATGCCGCCGCCCATGACCCGGTCCAGCTCCGACAGGCCGCTGCTGATCCGTGGCGCCTCGGCCAGATCGACCTCGTGCAGTTTCTGGATGCTGCCGCTGCCGGCATAGCCGGCGAAGCGGTTGCCGCCCTTGGTGGCCGGCCCCGCCGCCGAGGTCTTCTCCTCCACCAGCGCGTTCCAGGCACCACAGTCGGGACACTGCCCCATCCATTTGGGGTGCAGCGCGCCGCAGTCTTGGCAGCGGAATCGTTGCTTGGCCTTAGCCATGGCTGTCGTTCGGATCGTCGTCCGTTGCGCTGCGTTGGGGCCAGATCCGGACCAGGGCAATGGCGTTGTCGGTCGTCTTGGTGATCTCCAGCGGATAGCCGTTGATGCGGACGCAGGTGGGTGCGTCGGGAATGGCTTCGAGGTATTCGGTGATCAGGCCGTTGAGGGTGCGAGGGCCGTCGTCGGGCAGCTCGATGCCGAGGCTGCGGTTGAGTTGGCGAATGTTGATGCTGCCTTCGACGATGAAGCTGCCGTCGTCCTGCGGGCTGATCTCCGACAGGGCGCCGGAATCGAGAGTGAATTCACCGACGATCTCGCCGAGCAGATCCTCCATCGTCACCAGCCCCTGCACGTCGCCGTATTCGTCGACAACGATGGCGTGGCTGCGCCGTGCCTTCTTGAAGTTCAGCAGTTGCTGCGTCAGCGAGGTGCTTTCGGGGATGAAGTAGGGCTCGCGCATGTGGCGCTCGATGTGCTCGCGGTCGAGCATGTCGGCGTTGGCCAGCGACATGATGCGGCGCATGTGAATGTAGCCGACGATGTTGTTGATGTTGCCCACATAGACCGGCATCCGGGTGTAGTTGGACTGCGTGATCGTCTCTTCGATCTCCTCGGGGGGGGCTTCGAGGTCGATGCCCTCGATCTCGGCGCGGGGGATCATGATGTCCTTGACCGTCGCCTCCTCCAGTTCCAGCACCCGCAGCAGCATCTCCTGGTGGCTCTGGTCGATGTGCTCGCCGGCCTCCTTGACCACGCTCTTGAGCTCCTCGTGGCTCAGCGCGTTGCCCTGATGCAGCTGTGTCGGCACGCCGATCAGCGACAGCACGCCGTTGGCCATCATGTTGATGAGCCAGACCAGCGGGTAGGTGATCTTCAGCAGCGGGGTGTAGATGAACGCGGCGGGGTAGGCGAGCTTTTCCGAATGGAGGGCGCCGAGCGTCTTCGGCGCCACTTCGGCGAAGATCAGCAGCACCAGTGTCAGCACCCCGGTGGCGATGGCGATGCCGGAGTCGTCGAACAGCCGGTAGCCGATGAAGGTGGCCAGCTGGGTGATGATGATATTGATGAAGTTGTTGCCCAGCAGGATCAGGCCGATCAGCCGGTCGGGCTGTTGCAGCAGCTTCCAGGCCCGCCTGGCGCCCGGGTGACCCTGATCCGCCATGTGCTTGAGACGGTAGGGATTGAGCGACATCAGCGCCGTCTCCGATCCCGAGAAGAAGGCGGAGAGGCCGAGCAGCACGATGAGCGCGCCGAACAGGACGCTTATGGGAATCTCGGCCATCGGGCGCTATCGGGCGAGGAGGATTTCAAGGACCAGTTTGCTGCCGAAATAGCCGAGGGTGAGCAGCGAGAACCCCACCAGCGTCAGCCGGACCGCGGTTCTGCCGCGCCATCCGGCCACCGTGCGGCCCAGCAACAGGGTGCCGAAGATGATCCAGGCGAAGATCGACAGCAGGGTCTTGTGCGCCAGTCGCTGGGCCAGCAGATCGTCCACGAACAGCCAGCCGGTGATCAGCGACAGCGTCAGCAGGATGAAGCCGACCCAGATCAGCTGGAACAGAAAACTCTCCATGAAATGGAGCGAGGGCAGGTGGCGCACCCAGCCGCTCAGCCTGTGGTTGTGCAGGCGGTGGTCCTGGTATGCGAGCACGATCGCCTGTACCGCCGCCAGGGTGAACAGCGCCAGCGCCAGCAGCGACCCGAAGACGTGCCACTCCAGGCCCGGTTCGGCCTGGACGATCTGGGTGTGCAGCTCGGGATGGTAGGTGCCCGCCGTGATCAGCAGCGCGCCGACGCCGAGCGTTGGAATGCCGATGATCTCCATCGGGCAGCGCATCGAGGTGATGAACAGCAGCAGGCTCACCAGCCAGACGACGGTGGAGATGGCGTTGTGCAGGCTCAGGTCCAAGCCGACCGGTGACAGTAGCGACTGGCCCAGGGCGATGGCGTGGAAGAACAGTGCCGCGGCCCAGGTTGCGCCAAAGCTCGCCGCCAGCCGTCGGGACGCCTTGCCGCGCCGGATGTAGCGGTAGATCAGCAGCGCCGTGAGCAGATAGAGCGCCGCTGCGATGAGGGTAGCGAAATTCGCCATTTGGAGCCTGTGAACAAGTGGACGACGGGCCTGCTCGTGGAGCGGGGCGGTTTCCTGATACTATTTGCGCTCGATTCTATCGCAATTCGTCACCGGGCGGAGGAAACGGTCTCCGATCTGCGTTTTTCCGCCGACGACCGATCCAACCCGCAGGAGTTTCCATGTTCGACAGTCTCAGTGAACGCCTCACGTCCACGGTCAAGAAGCTGCGCGGTCAGGCGCGGCTGACCGAAGAGAATATCCAGGATGCCCTGCGCGAGGTGCGCATGGCGTTGCTGGAGGCGGATGTGGCGTTGCCGGTGGTCAAGGCGTTCATCGGTCGCGTCAAGGAGCGCGCCATCGGTCAGGAGGTGCTCACCAGCCTGACCCCGGGCCAGGCCTTCATCAAGATCGTCAACGACGAGCTGGTGGCGTTGATGGGCGAGGCCAACGAGGGGCTCAATCTGGCCGCGCAGCCGCCGGCCGTCGTCCTCGTCGCCGGCCTGCAGGGCGCGGGCAAGACCACCAGCATCGGCAAGCTGTCGCGCTGGCTGCAGCAGAAGGCGGGCAAGTCGGTGATGGTGGTCAGCACCGACGTCTACCGCCCGGCCGCCATCGATCAGTTGCAGACGCTGGCCAGTGAGGTGGGGGCGACGTTCTTTCCGTCGTCGGTCGATGACGATCCGGTACGGATCGCCCAGGCAGCGGTCAAGGAGGCGCGCAAGCAGCTCAAGGACGTGGTGCTGGTCGATACCGCCGGCCGGCTCCATATCGACGAGACGATGATGGACGAGATCCAGCGCATCCACCGCGCCATCGATCCGGTGGAGACCCTGTTCGTGGTCGACAGCATGACCGGTCAGGATGCCGCCAATACCGCCAAGGCCTTCGGCGACGCGCTGCCGTTGACCGGCGTGATTCTCACCAAGGCCGACGGCGACGCTCGTGGTGGCGCCGCGCTGTCGGTGCGGCAGATCACCGGCAAGCCGATCAAGTTTCTGGGTACCGGTGAGAAGACCACGGCGTTGGAGCCGTTCCATCCCGACCGGGTCGCGTCGAGAATCCTCGGCATGGGTGACATCGTCAGCCTGGTCGAAGAGGCCCAGGAGAAGGTCGATCATGCCAAGGCGGCGAAACTGGCACGCAAGATCAAACGCGGCAAGACCTTCGACATGAACGATCTGCGCGACCAGTTGCTGCAGATGCAGAAGATGGGTGGCCTGTCGGGCCTGATGGACAAGCTGCCTGGCATGTCGCAGATCCCCGATGCGGTGAAGAACCAGGTCGACGACAGACAGTTCGACCGGATGATCGCCATCATCAACTCGATGACGCCGCAGGAGCGCCGCCATCCCGACATCATCAAGGGGTCGCGCAAGCGCCGCATCGCCAACGGCTCCGGCACCCAGATCCAGGAGGTCAACCGGCTGATGAAACAGCATCTGCAGATGCGCAAGGCGATGAAGAAGTTCGGCAAGGGCGGCAACATCAAGAACATGATGCGGGCGATGAAAGGGCGGCTGCCGCCGGGCATGGGTGGTGGCGGAATGGGCGGCGGCATGCCGTTCTGATCCGCCCTCCGGTTGTTGAATCGACAGGAGGAGTCACGTAGAATCGCGCGTCTCTTCGAGCCGGGGTCACGACGATCCCGTGTCACCAACAGATTTCAGGTTGATCAAACTATGGTCGTTATTCGTTTGGCAAGGGGTGGTGCAAAGCGTCATCCGTTTTATCACATCGTCGTTACCGACTCCCGCAAACGTCGTGATAGCGGCTATATCGAGCGTCTGGGGTATTTCAACCCGATGGCGCGCGGTCAGGAGGTGCGTCTGCATCTGGACAAGGAGCGCGTCGAATACTGGCTGAGCAAAGGCGCGCAGATGAGCGACCGCGCCAAGTCGTTGTGGAAGCAGGCGAAAAAGGCCGCGACCGCCACCGAAGAGGCGGCTGCCTGAGCCAGCGGCAGATGTCCGGACGGGCCGATGGCAGCCCCATCGTCATTGGCAAGCTGATCGGTGCCCATGGTGTCAGGGGGTGGTTGAAGGTCTATTCGTGGACCCAGCCGAGAGAGAACATCCTCGGTTACGATCCCTGGCTCATCCGGCGGGAAGGAGAGTGGCGCAGCGTCCGGCTGCTGGACGGGCGCCGGCAGGGCAAGAGTATCGTCGCCCGCCTCGACGGGATCGACGACCGGGATCAGGCGTTGGCGCTGCGGGATGCGGAAATCGCCATCCATCGTGACCAGCTCCGGGCCCTGGAGGACGGGGAGTACTACTGGTCGGACCTCATTGGCATGGAGGTCCGAAACCTCGCCGGCGAGCGGCTGGGCGAGGTGGTCAATCTGATGGAGACCGGTGTCGACGACGTGCTGGTCGTGCGCGGCGAGATCGAGCGGCTGGTGCCATTCGTGCAGCCGCAGATCGTCAAGTCGGTCGATCTGGCGGCGGGGGAGATCGTCGTCGACTGGGAGTTGGACTATCTTGAAGGGGAGTAGCCCGCGTTTCGACGTGATCACGCTGTTCCCCGAGTTGGTGCGGCAGGTGGCCGCCTGTGGCGTCACCGGCAAGGCCCACGAGCGGGGATTGTTCGAATTGAAGACGTGGAATCCCCGTGATTTCACGTCGGACGTGCATCGCACAGTCGACGACCGGCCCTATGGCGGCGGCCCCGGCATGGTGATGCTCTACCAGCCGCTGGCCGATGCCTTGGCTGCCGCGCGGCGCGATACGGCCGGGGAGGCGAGGGTGATCTACCTCTCGCCACGGGGCAGGCGGCTGGATCAGGCCACCGTCAACACACTGGCGACGGTACCCCGGCTGGTGCTGGTCGCCGGCAGGTATGAAGGCATCGACGAGCGTTTCATCGAAGCGCATGTCGATGAAGAGATTTCGGTCGGAGACTATGTGCTCAGCGGTGGGGAGCTGCCGGCGATGCTGCTGATCGATGCCATCGTGCGCCAGCTGCCGGGAGCGCTTGGGCATGCCGGGTCGGCACAGCAGGACTCGTTCATGGATGGCCTGCTGGACTGCCCCCACTACTCTCGGCCGGAGGTGGTCGATGGGCGCGCGGTGCCGGAGGTGCTGCGCAGCGGGCACCATGAACGCATTGCCCGATGGCGCCGCGAACGGGCGCTCGAAACGACGCTGGAGCGGCGTCCCGAACTTTTGGACCATGCTGCGCTGAGCGAGGAAGACCGGCGCATCATCGCCAGATTGAAAACAGGTTCCCGGGGATCGAATTCGGAGTCCGGGTAGATATTGCAGATCAGGGTATTGGAAAAATGAACATCATCGATCAACTGGAAGCGGAACAGCTCAAAACCGACGTCCCCGAGTTCGGCCCGGGGGATACCGTCGTCGTCGACGTCAAGGTGAAAGAGGGCGAGCGCGAGCGCTTGCAGGCCTTCGAGGGCGTCGTCATTGCCAAGCGCAATCGTGGCCTCAACTCCTCGTTCACCGTGCGCAAGATCTCCCACGGCGAGGGTGTCGAGCGGGTTTTCCAAACCCATAGCCCGATGGTCGCCGGCATCAAGGTCAAGCGCCGTGGTGACGTGCGTCGCGCCAAGCTCTACTACCTGCGGGGCCGCACCGGCAAGGCAGCGCGGATCAGGGAAAAGCTCAGAAAGTAGTCTCTTCGCCCGCGCCGACGGCGCGCAGCGTCAGAGGAAAACGCCTCCCTCGTGGAGGCGTTTTTCGTTTCGCCGGGGCGGGTCGACATTCGTTGGACGGATGTAAAGAATATTGAAAACTGTGATGGCTATCACATCGGGGCGACTATACTTGATCATCAACGGCAAACGATAGCGTATCGAGAGGTCGATCGATGACGAAAAGCACCCACGGTGGTTTTTCCCTGCAGACGGAGGAGATCGTCGCCACCCTGGCTGTCTTTGCCCTGACGGGGTTTTTCATCTGGCAGCAGCTGTTTCGGGGCGACGATACCGTAGAAGAGAAGGCGGGCGGCGCCCCGGCCGTCGTGGCGGCGTCTCCAGCGGATCGTGATCCGGCGGCCGCCGAGGGGGCGGACCCGACGGAGGGGCGGCAGCCTGTTCCGGCGCGGCCATCGACCGCGGTGGCTGCGGGCCTGGTGTCATCGCCCCGGCTGAGCTGCGAACCAACGGCTTCACGGCCGGTGGTGGCGGGCGCGGCGGCGACCACCACGGCTGCGCTCGATTGCGGCATCTCGGTGCCGCCATTGTCGCCGGAGGAGCGTGCCCAAGGGGTCGATGTCGGTGAGGCCGACGAAGTGGTGCTGGGTGGTGAGATCGAACTCGTCGAGGCCAGCTACTCGGCCACTTCGGCCGCGTCGGGTGACGTGGACGCCACGCCTTCTTCGGCGGCAGGGCAGCGTGCCGCCGCGCCCCCGTCGCTGGTGGCGCAGAGCCCCGACACCTCTTCGTTGGCGGTTACTGCGGTCGATATCGATCAGAGTGGTCATCGCATCAGGGTATCGGGCATTGCGCCCGAGGATCGCCGGCAGGTTCAGTTGGTGGTCAATGGACGTCTCATGCCGCCGGTGCCGCGGTCGGCATCCGGTCGTTGGGAAGTGGTCGTCCCCGCAAGCGGGGATGTGCTCCACCTTCAGCTGCGGGGGCTCGATGCCGCCGGCCGCCTGGTGATCGAACCGGGGGCGCTGGAGTCGGCCTATGTGATCTCGCTGCGCAATGGCGGTGGCGATGCCGATATCACCGTCGTTCCCGGGCTGTTTCACCGCGCACTCGATGGCGAGGACGCGGCCAGTATCGTCAGCGATTTCCAGATCGACCGCCAGCGTTTCGACGAGCTCAACGCGTTGAATGGCCGGGCAGTACGGCCGGGACAGTGGGTATTCGTGCCGCTGGTGGCCGCCAACCCGTAACTTGTCCCGACACGGCCCGGTTACCCGACGGCGGCGGTCGCCGCCATGGCCCGGCATTCGCCGCCGCCTGCCACCTGATTGCGCCCATTGCGCTTGGCCTGCAGCAATGCCTGCGAGGCGAGATCGATCAGCTCCTCCGGTGGATGCCCCGGTTTTGCCCAGGCGACGCCCGCCGATACCGTGATCTTGCCCAGCAGCTCGCCATCCTTGCTGCGACGCAGACGGGCCTCCTCGATGGTCTTGCGGATGTTCTCGGCCACCGTCTGCGCATCGTCCGGTGTGGTGTCGGGAAGAATGATGGCGAACTCCTCCCCGCCGAAGCGGGCGACCGTATCCTTTCCCTTGACCGATTCGGTCAGCACAGCGGCGATGTGCCGCAGTACGCGGTCGCCCACCAGATGGCCGAAACGGTCGTTGATCACCCGGAAACGGTCGATGTCGAACAGCACCAGGCAGATGTGCCGTGCCTTGTCACGGTTCTCGGTGAGGGCGTTGGCCAGCGCCCCGTCGAATGTTTTGCGGTTGGCGAGGCCGGTGAGCGGATCCAGTGATGCCTCGGCGCGGATGGTTTCGATTTCCTGCTTGAGCCGTTCGATCTCGTTGCCGCGGATCTCCAGTTGCCGGCAGAGATCCCTGTTGGCATCGATGACGGAGTTCGAAGCGGTGATCAGTCCGCTGACCAGCGGGCGGATCTCGGCCGGGTCGATGGCTTCGTCGAGGACGGCCTTGGTATGGCTCACTTCGCGATTGAACTGCTCCAGGTGTTCGCCGGTGCCCTGGAACATTTCGGCGGCGCCATCGAGGATGCCGTGCACCTTGCGGCCGATCATTTCGAGGCGGTCGGACGAGGTGCCGAGGATATGGATGCGAAACAGCTCTTCGGCGGTCTCGTTGGTGAACTGTCCGGGTTTGGCCGTCAGTGTGTCGAGCGTATCCATCAGCGCCCGGTTGCGACCGAGAAAATACTCGTACCACAGCGCATAGTTGATCGGATGGATGGGCAGCCGGACGCCTGCCAGTCTGGGAATGACCATGCGGACCAGCTCCGCGGCCCTTTCGACGGTCTCTTCATACGAGCGCATGTGTCCTCCATGCCGTTGGCTTACTATTTTGTCGTTGCGTTTTTTCGGATGCGTTTAATCGAGCGGACGATGGTGGGGGACGACGGGCGCCGCGGTGGCGCTGCTCCCCCGTCCGGGCGACCGGGGCCCGGCGGGATTCGAATCCTGTCTCCGACTCTAGAGAGAGTAAAGAATTGTTGCAAGACGTCCGGTCGGGTTTTCGGTGGCATTGGGGCGGACCGGATCCGGTGCCGGTCGAGCCGTTGTCGTCCTGGTTTGGTCTGCCGCGTAAAACCGGGCTAAACTGTCACATTCCGCTCGCCACCGAAGGGTTTGACGACAATGACCGACCTCGACCTGGAAACCGCGCGCCTCAACATGATCGAACAGCAGGTGCGGCCTTGGGACGTGCTCGATCAGCGGGTGCTCGACGTCATGGCCGCGATACCGCGCGAGCAGTTCGTCGATGCGCGTTACCGCAGTCTGGCGTTCGCCGATACCGAGCTGCCGATCGGCCACGGCGAGTCGATGATGGCGCCACGCGTCGAGGGGCGGATGATGCAGGCGCTGCAACTGCGTGAGACCGACGTGGTGCTGGAGATCGGCACCGGTAGCGGCTACCCCACCGCCTGTATGGCCACGCTCGCCTCCCACGTCTTCACCGTGGAGATACATGCCGATCTGCTGGAGCAGGCGCAGGCGCGTGCGGCGGCCCAGGGGATCGGCAACGTCACCTGGCAGCAGGGCGACGGGGCGTTCGGCTGGAACAAGGCGCCGGGCCACTACGACGCCATCGCCGTCACCGGCTCGTTGCCGGCGTACGATCCCTGCTTCGAGCAGATGCTCAAACCCGGTGGACGTCTGTTCATCGTGGTTGGCGAGGCGCCGGTGATGAACGCCATGCTGGTCACCCGCAGTATTAACGACAGTTTTGCCCGCGAAACGCTCTTCGAGCTGGAGCTGAAGCCGCTCGTCGGTCGTGAGAAGCGTCCCCGCTTCGTGCTCTGAGCCGGCAAAGAGGAAAAACCGTGCGCTCGGTCAGTGTTGTCTTTTAGAGCACTCTAATATACTTGCGCGATCGTAATTTACAGGACGAAATGATGAATCGCTTGAAAACCGTTGTAGTCGCAAGCCTGCTGGCCACCGGAATGGCTTCGCCGGCCGCTTGGTCCGAGACGTTGCTCGACGTCTACCGCCAGGCGGTGGAGTCGGACGCGACGCTGGCGGCGGCGGAGGCCAAGTATCGTGCCGCGTTACAGGCCAAGCCGCAGGCCCGCGCGCCGCTGCTGCCGCAGATCAATGCCTCCGCCGGTTACGACCGCAAGGATCTCTCCTACAAGGACGCCAACCCGGCGTTCGTGGACGACAAGTACGACCACAAGACCTATGGCATTCGGCTCGATCAGACATTGTTCGACCGTGCCAGCCGGCTGCGTGCGTCGCAGGCCGACGTGCAGATCGCGCAGGCGGCCGCGCAGATCGAGGTCGAGCGGCAGGATCTGATCGTGCGGACGGCGGAAGCCTATTTCGGTGTGCTCGCCGCCGAGGACAATCTGCGCTATGCCCGGGCCGAGAAAGAGGCCATCTCCCGGCAACTCGAAGAGACCCGCGAGCGCTTCGAGGTGGGGATGATCGCCATCACCGATGTCAAGGAGTCGGAGGCGCAGTACGACCTTGCCGTGGCCCAGGAGATCGATGCGCGCAATCAGGTGGACGTCGCGCGGGAGGCGTTGCGGGTCATCGTCGAACGGTTGCCGGAGAATCTGGTGCGGCTCCAGGAGGAGTTCATGCCGGCGGCGCCCAATGCCGACACCATCGATCAGTGGGTCGAAAAGGCCATTGCCAACAGCAAGGTGCTCAAGGCGGCCGAGATGGGCGTCGAGCTCGCGGCCCAGGAGGTCAAGCGGCGTCGTGCCGGCCATCTGCCCACGTTGAGCCTGAAGGCGGAAGCGGGTGTCCAGGATGACGATGGCGGCTTCAGCAAGGGTACGGCGTCCGACAAGACCATTGGCATTGCGCTCAAGCTGCCGATCTATTCGGGTGGGCTGATCAGTGCCCAGGTGGCCGAAGCCGAACAGCTCCACCGTCAGGCGAAGAAGCAGTACGAGTTGCAGAAGCGCGAGATCATCCGTCAGGCGCGGGCCTCGTTTCTTGGCGTTCAATCCGGCATCAGCCGGGTCAAGGCGCTGAAGCAGGCGCTGGCCTCCACCGAGACCGCGGCCAAGGCCACCCAGGCGGGCTTCGAGGTGGGGACCCGGACCTCCGTCGATGTGCTGCTGTCGCTGCGCGAGACCTATCGCGCCCAGCGTGACTACGCCAAGGCGCGCTACGACTACATCATCAGCGTGCTGCGGCTGAAGCAGGCCACCGGTATTCTTCAACCCGACGATCTGGAAAAGATCAACAACTGGATGTAATCAATGGCGCCACTGTGCCGAAAGGAAGACAGCCTGCTGCTCTGCGTCGATGTCCAGGACCGGCTCCTGGCGGCCATGGTCGAGCCGGCGCGCAGCCGCATGCTCGACAATATCGGGCACCTGCTGGAAACGTCGAAGATGCTCGACATCCCGGTGTTCTACACCGAGCAGTATCCAGCGGGTCTCGGCCCGACGGCCGACCGGCTCAAGCAGGCGATGCCGGCTTCGGCGCACTATTTCGACAAGACCGAGTTCTCCTGTTGTGGCAACCAGCGTTTCCGCGAGGCGCTGCACGACAGCCACAAGCGGCAGGTGGTCGTCACCGGCATGGAGACCCACATCTGCATCATGCAGACCGCGCTGGAGCTGCTCGAGGACGGCTTCGAGGTGTTCGTCGTCGACGATGCGGTCTGCTCCCAGCGGATGGCGCACTGGAAGAGCGCGCTGCATCGCCTGCGTCACGCCGGCGCCATCGTGGCGCCGACCGAGTCGATCCTGTTCGAGTGGGTCCGCGATTCCAGCGAGCATCATTTCAAGGCGGTGTCCGCGCTGCTGCGGTGATGCGCTGGCATGGCCCGGCGTGACGATCCCGTGGCACCCCCCGCCATCCCCTGGCGCGAGGTGATCAAGCCCCGTTACTGGCCGGTCTGGTTCCTGTTCGGCCTGCTGCGGCTGATCGCCTTTCTCCCGTACCGTTGGCGTTGCCGGGTCGGCCGGTTGCTCGGCCGGGTGTTGCTACGGCTGGCGGGCAAGCGTCGCCGCATCGCCGAAGCCAACCTGCGGCTCTGTTTTCCCAAACTCGATGCCACGGCCCGCGCGGCGCTGCTGCGGGAGAATTTCGAGCATGTCGGCATGGGGTTGATCGACACCGGGGTGTCGTGGTGGGGCAGTGACCGGCAGATCCGGGAGATGGGCACGATCACCGGGCTGGAGCACCTGCTCGATGCGCTGGCGCGGGGCAATGGGGTGATCCTGCTCACCGGTCACATGGTGGCGTTGGACATCGGCGGCCAGATCCTCGCCGAGACGATGGCGCGTCACGGCAAGCCGGTGCACGCCATGTACAAACGCTCACGCAATGCGCTGGTGGAGGTGCTGATGCTGCGTGGACGCAGTCGCTATGGCGGGATGGTGTTCAAACGGCAGGATCTGCGGGCGATGCTGCGCAGCCTTGCCGGCAACCATCCGGTCTGGTACGCGCCCGACCAGGATTTCGGCTTGAAACAGGGGGTGTTCGCGGAGTTTCTCGGCGTACCGACGGCCACGCTGACGGCCACGGCCAGGTTTGCTGCCAAAACCGGCGCCGCGGTGGTGCCGTTCTATCCCATCCGCCGGCCCGGGGACGAGGGGTTCGAAATCCGCATCCTGCCGGCGCTGGAGGGGTTTCCCGCTGGCGACGACGTGGCCGATGCCCGCCGCACCAACGAGGTGCTCGAACAGGTGGTGCGGGCCCATCCCGAGCAGTATCTGTGGATGCATCGGCGCTTCAAGACGCGCCCGCCCGGTGCGCCGGCGGTCTATGTGGGGGTGTAGTCCCTCTCCGGCGGTAACCGCTCAGAGATCCAGTGTCACCTCCTTGCCGTTCATGGAGAAGAAGTGCGCCGTCACCTTGTCCATCGTGGCGATATGCTGATCCAGCCATTGCGGCAACTCAGCGCGCAGATAGTCGGCCAGCGGCGCCAGGTTGCGTGACTGTTTCCACTCTTCGATGAGCTGCCGGGCCCGCCCGATCTGGAAGTCGTGCTCGCTCTTGTGGATCGGGTAGGGCGGGAACTGGATGGCCCGCATCTGCGCCTCCTCGCCGGCGAAATGGGCGGTCATGTGGTGCAGGAACTCGTCCAGTTTGGCGTCCAATCGCGCATCGTCGATCGTGCCCGCATCGTGTTGTCGCATCAGCTCGTCCAGCTCGTTGAGCATGTCGGCTTCTTCGTGGTGAATGGTGTTCATCGAATCCACTTCGACCAGATGGATGGATGCTTTGTCTACGACGGGCATGGGTGACTCCTCTTGCTTGCCGGTTCAGATGACCCGATGGTGTTGGAACCAAGCCGATACGGTACGACCGGCGTCTCGCCGCTTGCATTGAGACAGATCAAGTCGCGGCGCATCGAGGCCGCGCGTGATGGTAGCTAACGCCTCGACGGGGCTCCAGAGCCCCGTTGCAACCGATGGTAAAATGTCGCCCCCCGAGCCCGAGTGCCGCGCATGCACCAGCCCCTTCAGATCCTCCGCTCCGTCTTCGGCTACAGTGCCTTTCGTCATCACCAGCAGGAGATCATCGACGCGGTGATCGGCGGTGACGACGTGCTGACGCTGATGCCCACCGGTGGCGGCAAGTCGCTCTGCTATCAGATTCCGGCGCTGATTCGTGACGGCGTGGGCATCGTCGTCTCGCCGCTGATCGCGTTGATGCAGGATCAGGTGGCGGCGCTGCAACAGCTTGGCGTGGCTGCGGGGTTTCTCAATTCGACGCTGGACCGGGCCGCCCAGGCGGAGATCGAGCAGGCCCTGATGGGGGGTGAGCTGGATCTGCTCTACGTTGCCCCCGAGCGGTTGCTGACCGAGCGGATGTTGAACCTGCTGGCGCGCGCGCCACTGGCGCTGTTCGCCATCGACGAGGCCCACTGCGTCTCCCAGTGGGGGCACGACTTCCGCAGGGAATACCAGCAGTTGCGGGTGCTTCACGAGCGTTTTCCCGAAGTGCCGCGGATCGCGCTGACCGCCACCGCCGACCAGCGTACCCGCGAGGAGATCGTGCAGCAGCTGGGGCTGGAGCGGGCGCGGGTCTTCGTCAACAGTTTCGACCGGCCCAATATCCGCTATGCCATTGCCGAGGGGCAGAACAGCCGCGACCAGCTCTGGCGCTTCATCCAGCGTGAACATCCCGATGACGCTGGCATCGTCTACTGCCTGTCGCGCAAGAAGGTCGAGAGCATCGCGGCCTGGCTCGAGAGCAAGGGGCGGGTGGCGCTGCCCTACCATGCCGGGCTGCCGCCGCAGACGCGGCAGCGGCATCAGGCGCGGTTTCTGCGCGAGGAGGGGGTGATCATCGTTGCCACGATCGCCTTTGGCATGGGCATCGACAAGCCCGACGTGCGTTTCGTCGCCCACCTCAACCTGCCCAAGAGCATCGAGGCCTACTATCAGGAGACCGGCCGTGCCGGTCGTGACGGCGAGCCGGCCGATGCCTGGATGGCCTACGGCCTGCAGGACGTGATCCTGCTGCGGCAGATGACGCACCAGAGCGATGCCGACGAGCAGTACAAGCGGGTCGTCCACCAGAAACTGGAGGCGATGCTG
Organism: uncultured Thiotrichales bacterium; assembly: GCA_964614535.1. GTDB lineage: Bacteria > Pseudomonadota > Gammaproteobacteria > UWMA-0217 > UWMA-0217 > JALSHZ01. The sequence continues at coordinate 72,009 of CAZTOZ010000048.1, forward strand.
GGCCTATGCGAACTCTCCACCTGCCGCCGTCAGGCGCTGCTGGCCTATTTCGGCGAAACGCTGGAAGAGCCCTGTGGCAACTGCGACAACTGCCTCGATCCTCCCGAGACCTGGGATGCCACCGTGGCCGCGCAGAAGGCGCTCTCCACCGTCTATCGCAGCGGCCAGCGGTTTGGCGTCAACTATCTGATCGACCTGCTCGAAGGCAAGGACGACGAGCGCATTCGCCGTTTCGGTCACGATCGTCTCAGTACCTATGGCATCGGCACCGAGTTCTCCGTCGCCGAGTGGCGGGGCATCTTCCGTCAGCTCATCGCACTGGGGTATCTGGCCGTCGATGCCGAGGCCCACGGCGCACTGAAGCTGACACCGAAATGCCGGCCGCTGCTGCGTGGTGAGGAGACGCTGCAACTGCGCAAGCAGCGCAAGGGGAGCAGGGTGGCGCGGGAGAAGAGGGCCGGGGGCTCCGGTCTGCGTGGCGTCGATCGGCCACTGTTCGAGGCGTTGCGTGAACTGCGTATGTCGCTGGCCAGGGCCCAGGGCGTGCCGCCCTATGTGATCTTCCACGACAGTGTGTTGGTGGCGATGGCGCGGCGGCGGCCGCAGACACTGGATGCGCTTGGTACGATCAGCGGCGTCGGGGAACAGAAGCTTGCCCGCTACGGCGAGGCCTTCGTCGAGCTGATCCGCCAGCACCCGCTGCCGCCGATCCTCGACAACGAACTCAGCGACACCATCAACGAGACGCTGGCCCTGCATGCCCGCGGGCTGTCACCTGCCGCCATCGCCGCCGAACGAGGCCTGTCGCCGGGCACGATCCTCTCCCATCTGGCCGATGCCATCGAGGCCGGCCTGGTGGCGCTGGAGGCGGTGGTGGATCTGGAAGCGGCGCAGCTCGACGAGATCCGCGCGGCCATCGAGACGCTCGCCAGTTGCGAGGAGAGGCGGCGGCTGGCGCCGCTCCATGAGGCGCTCGACGGCCGTTACGACCACGGCGTCCTCAGATGCGTCCTGGCCGAGGTGTGTGTCTGACGGGCCGCCGGTGTGCTCAGGCGTCCGGGTGTTCGAAAAGCTCCTTCTTGAACGCCTTGGCGTAGGCCTCGTTGCTGGAGATGATCGTCGTCTCCATCATGCGGATCAGTGTCGTGTCCATCGTCTGCATGCCCATGGCGGCGCCGCTTTGCATCGCGTTCTCCAGCTGATCGGTCTTGCCTTCGCGGATCAGGTTGGCCACCGCCGGGGTGTTGATGAGGATCTCCACCGCGGCGGCCATGCCGGGTTCGTTCTGTTTCCTGACCAGTTGCTGGGCGATGACGGCACGCAGCGAAGTGGAGAGCATGGCCCGTACATGGGGCTGCTTCTTGGCCGGAAAGACGTTGATGATGCGATCGACGGTGGTGGCGGCGCGGTTGGTGTGCAGGGTGCCGAGAACCAGAATCCCGGTCTCGGCGGCGGTCACCGCCAGGCTGATGGTCTCCAGGTCGCGCAGCTCGCCCACCAGCACCACGTCCGGGTCTTCCCGCAACGCCGAGCGCAGCGCGGTGGCGAAGTCGGGCGTGTGCTGTCCCACCTCGCGCTGGCTGACCAGGCATTTCTTGTTGGGGTGGACGAATTCGATGGGATCTTCGATCGTGATGATGTGGCCGTGGCGGCTGCGGTTGATCTCGTCGATCATCGCCGCCAGCGTCGTCGTCTTGCCCGAGCCGGTCTTGCCGGTGACCAGAATCAGCCCCTGCCGGTAGTGGGTCAGCGCCTTGACCACCCGTGGCAGGCCGAGGTCGTCCAGCGACACCCCGTGGGTCGGGATGATGCGGAATACGGCGCCGACGCCGCGCAGGTAGCGAAAGGCGTTGACGCGGAAACGCGCCAGCCCTTTCACCTCGTAGGAGAAATCGACCGCGTCGTGTTGGTTGAACCGCTCCAGTGTCTTCTCGTTCATGTTGCCGAGCAGGTACATCTCCAGCGCGCCACCGTCGATGTCGCCGTACTGCAGCGGTGTCAGCTCGCCGTAGATGCGCGCCCGTGGTGGCTCCCCCGACAACAGGTGGAGGTCCGAGCCGCCGCGGCGCATCGTCGTCAGCAGCAGTTTGTCGATGAGCTCTTTCATAGCTGGATATCGTCGATCATCGTAATCAGCGCGGCATCGGTGACGTAGCGTTTGAAGGGCCGCTTCTCCAGCGCGTATTCGTAGGCGTCGTCGGGATCGATCTGCTTCAGTTCCACCGCTTCGAGCAGCGCCTGATCCATCAGCTGCATTCCCTGGCCCCGGCCCATCTGCATCTGTGACGGAATCATGTGGGTCTTGTCGTCCATCAGCAGCTTGGCGATGGCCTTGTTCATCACCATCACCTCGAAGATCGCCTTGCGCGAGTGGCCGTCGATGCCGCGCACCAGCACCTGGGTGACCACCCCGAGCAGGCTTTGGGCGAGAAACGTCTTGCCCTGGTCGCGTTGCTCCGCCGGCAGCGAATCGATGATGCGGTCGATCGACTTGACGGCCGAGGTGGTGTGCAGTGTGCCCAGCACCAGGTGGCCGGTTTCGGCGGCGGTCATCGCCATCTGGATCGACTCGGTGTCGCGCAGCTCACCCACCAGGATCACGTCCGGATCCTCCCGCAGCGCCGACCGCAGTCCCTCGGCGAATCCGGCCACGTGGGTGCCCACCTCCCGCTGGATCACCTGGGAGCGTTTCGACGGGTGGATGAACTCGATCGGGTCTTCGAGGCTGATGATATTGAGTAAGCGGGTTCGATTGAGGTGGTCGATCAGCGCCGCCAGCGTCGTCGATTTGCCGGTGCCGGTGGAACCGGTGATCAGAATCATGCCTTGCTGGTGATCCAGCAGCCGCAGCAACACCGGCGGCAGCCCGAGGGATTCGACCGTCGGCAGCGCCTCGGGCACGTAGCGGAACGCGGCCGCCGGGCCGGTGGACTTGTGGTAGAAGTTGGCGCGGAAGCGCCCCGCGCCCTCGCTGTGGTAGGAGAAGTCCAGATCCTCGCCGGCGCGAAAGCGTTTTTCCTGGGAGGGGGTCAATACCTCGAACAGAAACGACCGGAGCTCGCGCTCGTCCAGATTACGGAACTTGATCGGCAGCAGGTCGCCATGCATCCGCAGCAGCGGTGGCATGCCGACGGCAAGGTGCAGATCGGAGCAACCTTGTTCCTGCGCCAGTTTCAGGAAAGCGTCCAGACGTGGCATCGGATCTCCAGCCGTGAATACACCGCTATTGTAGCCGATTGCGGGAATCTTGACAGATCAATGTGTTACGACTGTTTTTCGATGTGCTCCAGCTTGAAGGTGCGTAGCACCCGTTCCACCTCCAGCATGGTCTGGAAACGCTTCTTCGGGTTGACCGACATCATCTTCATCACCACGTCGGAGAGCGCTTTCGGCACCTCCGGGTTGGCCTCGTGCAGCGGCGCGATGTCGCCGTGGACATGGCGGTAGAGCACCTGGACGTTGTCGTCTCCCTTGAACGCGGTGTCGCCGGTGAGCATCTCGTAGAGAATGACGCCGAGGGTGTAAATGTCGGAACGCCCGTCCAGTTTTTTCTTTCCGGTGACCTGCTCCGGCGCCATGTAGCGCGGCGTGCCAATGAGGATGCCGGTCTTGGTGAGCTGGGTCTCGGCGGCCGACTGGGTGCGGGAGATGCCGAAGTCCACCACCTTCACCATGTTGGACTTGTCGATGAGGATATTGCCCGGCTTGAGGTCGCGGTGAATGATCCGCAGCTTGTGCGCCGCGCCGATGCCCGAGGCGACCGAGGCGGCGATGTGCAGCGCCTTGGCGAATGGCAGTGGTTTCTTCGGCGACAGCATCGACGACAGCGTCACCGAGGCGAAGTACTCCATCGAGATGGCGTAGAGATTGCCGATGGCGATGAAGTCGAAGATGCGGATGACGTTGCGGTGCTGGATACGCCGTGAGTAGCGGATCTCGCGGATGAAGCGCTTGATCATCGCCTCGTCGTTGGCCATCTTGTCGTGCAGGATCTTCAGTACGATGCGCTCGTTCAGCATCCGGTCCTTGACCAGCAGGACGGTGCTGAAGGCGCCTTTGCCGACGCGGCGGATGTATTCGTAGCGATCGCCGAGCATGTCGCCGGTGCGCAGTGCGCGGACGTTGATCTTGGTGAAGCCCTCGGCGTTCGGGTCGATGATGTTGCGTGGCTTGAGCTCCTGCTCGCGTGCCTCGCGCTCCTTGCGCTTCTTTGCCAGCCGTGTGTTGATGCGGCGCAATGCCACCTTGGCCGCTTCGCGCACGTCCTCGCTGGCGGTCAGTGCACGGCGCTTGATCGCGGTGAACACCTCGCTGGCATTGTCGGTGTTCACCAGTTCGGCCAGCGTGTGCATCGCTTCGATCAGTGCATTGTCGTCGCGCGTGCCGAGCATCGGCAGGATCTGTTTGACGTGTTTGTCGCTGCCCAGCGTCCGCATCGCCTTGAGCGCGATCGGCGCTGCTTGCGCATCCTCCCGCATCAGTGTCAGCAGGGACGGGATCGCTGCCTTGTTGCCGATGTTCGCGAGCGCGTCGATGGCCCGTTCGCGCACCCACCAGTCGGAATCGGAGAGCACTTCGAGCAGATGCGCCATCGCCGTCTCGTCCTTGGTGGCGTTGAGGATCTCGATGGCGGCCCGGCGCACGTACTCGTCGTCGCTGCGCAGCAGTTTGATGACCGCTTCCACCACCCGGCGGCCGCCGATCTTGGCCAGCGCATCGGCGGCGCGGGCACGCACCCACCAATCCTCGTCCTTCAGCGCACGCAGCAGATCCTGCACGCTGTCGGGGTACTCCATGCCGTTGAGCACCTCGACGGCGGCGCGGCGCACCTCCTCCGATTCGTCCTTGAGCAACTCGATCAGCAGCGGGATGACGGCGGGATCGTTGCGCTTGACCAGTGCCTCGATGGCCTTGTTGCGAACCTGCATGTCCCGGTCCTTCAGCAGCTTGCACAGCACGCGCGGATCGAGGTTGACCCGTGCCCTGCTCAAGGCTTCCAGCGCGACCAGCCGAACCTCCTTGCTCGGGTCGGAGAGGCGGCCCAGCAGCGCATTGCGGGCCGAGATGGATTGGAAGCGGGCGATCAGGCGGGTGACGCCGAGGCGGGTATTGACGTCCTTGGCGGTGATGCGGTTGATCAGCTCCGGCAGCAGCGACTCATCGGCGATTGGTTCCAGGATGCGGAACATCGCCACCCGCTCGCTGGGCGAGAGCGAAGAGGTCTTGCGCAACAACTCCAGCGCGCTCAGCCCCTCCTTGCGGGCGGCGAGGATCTTCAACAGCACCGATTTGGAGGTCTCCTCCTTGTCGAACAGCGGCAGCAGCAGATTGGCGTCGTAGGTGCGCGAGGCGGCCAGTACCCGCGACACATTGTTGATGACACGGGGATGGGCGTTGGAGGAGAGGCCGGGAACGAAGGTGCCGAGGGTGTTGTTGTCCAGCAGCAGCAATAGAATCTCACGGATGCGGCGGGCTTCCGAATCGCCGGCGGTGCCGAGCAGGTTGATCAGCCGGCCGATGACCGGCTTTGGGTGCTTGCGCAGCTTTTGGATATAGCCGCGACCCTCGGGACTCATCAGGTCGCCGATCGCCATCGCCCTGTCGACATTGCGCCGCGCAACAAACTGGCTTATGAGCCCCAATGAACCATCCCCCAAACGAGCGGAATCCAACTGCGTGAATAGTACACCACCCCGGTTCGCGCGCTGATGCCAACCGGCCGGGTATGGGGCGTCGTCGTCGGGTTGGCGATCGCAATGGCCAAGACTGTGCCTCGTCCCTGAAACTATGGGTGGTGCCGTGCATGGCGTCGAGCCGGTCCACACCACGACGGCGGGCCCATTTTAAGGGAATTCGGCAACCGGGATTGTCATATCTATCAAACTTTATGCCGCAAGCCGCTGAAAAGGGTGACGAATGTTGCAGAATGGCAGGTTGCCCATCCGAATCACGGCGGCTCAGGGGGGCGGCGGCGAGTCGAGTTTCCAGACGACGCGGTGGGGCAGGAAACGGAATTTCCGCTTGAAACGCCGCAACGTGGGGCTGGCGCCGTAGTAGGTGCCGTAGCTGAAGTACTTCACTTCGGGGTGGTTTGCCAGCAGGTAGTCACCGATGGAGAGGTAGAGCAGCGGCACATAGCCGTCCGACTGGTGGCGGGCGTCGCCGTAGATGTCCTCGAGCATGCAGATCTCGCCGGCGATGTGGCAGGTGGCATAGGCCCGCAGCACGCCGTCGGCGTTGAAGACGCCAAAGGCCGGATAGCCGTGGACTCGGTCGAGCGGCCGCGGATTGCGTACCGGCTCGAGCGTACCCATCAGATGTTTGGGCATCGGCCCCTGGCGGATGGTGGTGGAACGATGGATGGCTTCGATCTCCCGCAGATGGTCGTCGTAGTCGATGGGCCGGAAGTGGTGCCCCAGTCGGACGGCCTTCTTATAGTTCCGGCGGGCGGCACCCTCCACCATCATGAAATACTCGTCGAATGTGGCCGGCAGCTTGCAGAGCGCGACGCCCCATTCGATGTGCCGTATCAGCGGAAACTTGGGGTGGCGCCGGGTGGCGTCGCGGTAGTGCTCCCGTACCAGCCTGGCGTAGAACGGGTGGTTCTTCGCCTCGGCGCGGTCGGCCATCAGGTGGACGGTGACCTCGGGTAGCTGGCGGATCTCCGCCAGGTCGTTGCGCAGCTGTTGGATCTTTCGGGTCAACGTCTGCCAGCGCTCGCTGGTTTGCAGGATTTGCGTCAGAGGATTGTTGGCTGTGGTGTCTGTCATGGCCCCGGTGTGGTTGTCTGTCGTGGTCGGTGCGTCGTCACCGCGGCGGTGGCAGCGGCCAATCCGGTTGGATCGGCACTCGCCGCCCGATCGCCCGCGGGTTGCGACGATGTCTTCATTGACCGGATGGGCGGGTCGAAGTTCCTTGCGCCTGGCCCAGCGGCCGGCACAACAGCTGATCGAAAACGACCACCCCCTCGGGTGGCGTGGGCCGCTCGCGCGGCAGCTCCACCTGACACTCGCCCCCTTCCCGGGTCTTGAAGCGCAGGGTCTGCATCGATGCCAGCTCCACCTGGAACCAGCCGCCCTCGTCGGTAGCCGAAAACTCCTCGAGGTTGGTGATGCGGGAGTTGGCCAGCGCCGAGCGGTCGGGGCGCACGGCCTGACCCACGACGACGAAGACCGGCATCGCTTTCCAGTCGAGGCGGGCGACGTTGCCAGGGTAGAGGGCAACCTTGTGTCTTTCCATCTCCACCCGCATCAATCGGTCGCCGCCGGCGCGCAGCGACACCTCGTATTCGCGGTAGGGCTCCAGCAGAAACAGGGCCTTGCCATTCTTCACGGTGGGCTGGATGCTGCGGTCGTTGATCTCGATCTCCACCGGCACATCCTCGTTGCCCAGATCGATGACCAGCCCGGATTGCCCCGACTTTTGCGGGCTCAGGGCGACCGTCGAGGCCGTCGTCGAAATGGTCAGATGGGCGCCGGCGGTGAACAGGTGGCTGCGTTCGTCCGCTTCCTCGACCAGACGGCTCTCGACGAAGGTCCTGGCCTGCGGGAACTCGTGTTCGAGTCGCAGGCCGACCGTCCGGCTCGATTCGGCGCCGCGGGCCGAGAACTGTGATCGGCCCCGGATAGGCCCGTCGCGATCGTGGATCGCTGTCATCCTGGCGTCGAGTTGCAGGCCGTTCTCCCCGGGATCCGGTCCGTCGCGCCAACTGGTGGAGAGGTGCTTCTTGAGATGCCTTTCGTTGGTGGTGTACTGCAGACTGAACAGGATGCGCTGATCCTCCTGCGAGCGGTTCCAGTTGACGTTCATCGCCAGTGACATGGGGCCCCGCCGCAGCAAAGGTCGGCTGTAGCGGACCGAATGGTCGGTCTGGTCGTCCTGTCCGCGGTGGGAGAGACGAGCAGTGAAGGTGCCGTTTCCCAATGTGGTGCCGATGCTCAGGTCGTGCTTGTCGCCGGCCACCAGCAGCGGGTGATCGGGGGTGTCGGGCGATACCCCATCCCGATTCAGCCGTTGGTGGCTGAGGTTGAGATTGAAGCTCGGGGTACGCCAGTTCATTGTGAAATAGCTGCCGTTACTGTGCTTCCAGCCGCCCAGCAGACCACCGTGGAGCGAAAAACGGGGCAGGAAATAGTAGAGCCCCGCCTGGGTCGTGCCTTCGAAACCGGCCAGCAGCGTCGTGTCCAGCTCGGCGCCGACGTTGTTCCGCAGACGGAACCGCGAGCCGACGCGTAGCAGGTCGGTGTCCGTCGTTCGTGGCGTGGTGGTTCGGTCGGTGGGGCGGGCACGCTCCAGCAGCCGGCCCGCCTCGATGAAGTGCAGCGCATGGTCGGCGGGGGGGATGAGTATGGAGCGGGTGAAGAGATGGCGCTCCTCCCGCGTGCTCCGGCTGTTGTGGATGCGGACGACGATCTCGTAGGTGCCGTCGGGCAGCGTGGAGGTGTCGAGCTGGCGGTTGCCCGGATTGTAGAAGCGGGAGACGAGGCGTTTGCCGTCGCGGAGAATATCGACCCGGCTACGTTCGTCCAGATAGACGAAGATCGGGCTGCTGCGGACGAGTTTCAGGTTGTGACGCATCTTCAGCGTGCGGCCGGCGCGGACGCCGACGATCGGTTGGGTCGAGAGCAGCGGCGACACCAGCGCGGTGAGATTCATCGTGCCGGCGCTCCAGGTCCAGCGTTTGAGGTCGTGTTCGAAGCGCAGTGTGTCGAGGAAGAAACCCTGCTCTTCCTCCAGCGTCATCCGGCTGACGAGACGGCTTCTGCCGACGGCGACGATGCTGTTGTCGGTCAGCGTGCCGTAGCGGCTGTCGTCGTCCCGCGACACCAGCAGGTCGAGCGTATGCAGGCTGGACAGTCCGGCGGGTGGATCGTCGAGGTAGTCATCGGTGGCGAGATCGATGCGCTCGATGTAACGGGGATTGATGAACAGGTCCACGCGGAACCGATCCGGGTCGAAACCGTAGTCCGCCACCGTCGGGGCTGTCGGTGGGCAGGGGGGCTCCGTCTCGTCCCGACAGCCGCTGACCGGCCGAATCTCCCTTCGGCCGGTCAGCGCCTTCACCACATCCTGTCGGGCGGTCAGCCAGGGCACCCGCGCGGCCACGGCCGCAGGGTCCAGCAGTTCGATCTCATGGGTATCGAAGCGTGCCATGACGTTCGCGATCGGGCGGTTGCCATAGTAGACATCGACCAGGGTGGTCTGCGCCTCGACCAGCGATTCGAAGCCGGGTGGCGGCGCCGGGTCGATGGCGATCAGATCGCCCCGTGCCGCTGGTGCCGTCTTGTCCCCGGTATCAGGCGGTGGCGGGGGGGCAGTCCCCGGGATTTTTTCCGCCGGTGGTGTCAGGAACACGGGCACGCCGGACGTGGACAATGGCTGCGCGGCGGTTGCCGACATCACGAGCCAAAGAACGATGCCGGTGGTGGCGGGGATACCGAAGCGGTTGCCGCAGGCCATTGGCGGATCCCGGCCGTGGGCGGGTCAGTTGAACGTCTTGAGCGTGTTCTTGTTTCCAATGGCCAGATGGAATTCCACCGGACCATCGTGGGGCAGTTCGAGCACCCACTCGTTGCCCGGATAGAGACGGCGGTCCCGCAGTTCGGTACAGCTTTCGGTCGCCCCTTCGCTGCTTCGGCACTGCTTGCCGCGAAAGAGATAGACGTCGGTATTGCCCCGGTTGTGCAGGACGAGGCGGTTGCCATCGCGGGTGGCGCGGATATCGGGCCTGGGGTTGTGCGGTTGGGCCAGCACCAGCACTTCGTACCCGACCATCACCTTGACGCCGCTGGCGCTCGCCTGGAGTTCGCCCGCGACCGGTTCGATGGTGACCCGGAAGACGCCTTCCTCGCTTCGGGCGGGATCGAGATTGACGAACCTGATCCGTTTCCTGCCGCCCGGCGGAATCACCAGTTTGTTCGGGGTGATCAGCAGGCCGGCCTTGCGCGGGTCGACGATCTTCCTGCGCGTCTGTCGCGATGTCCCCGCCTGTTCGATGGCGAAGGGCGTCACCTTGAGGTAGAGCGGCTGTTCACCCGTGTTGGATACCGTGACGTCCTTGCGAGCCGGTTGGCCGGGTTCGAAGACGATGATGCTGTTGTCGAGCTGCATCTCGGCATGGGCGCCGGCAGCGGTGGCCAGCAGCCACAGCCCGATCGGAAACAGAACAAGGGTGCGTAGTGGGTGGTTCATGATGTCGTCCCTGAAAACTGGATGGATGTCGGGGAGAGCGTGCCCGGCACCCCCCGGTGCCGGGCATCCCGTCCCGTCGTGTCTACTCCGGCGCGATCAACAGCGTCAGCGTGTCGGTGTAGGTACCGGCCGGCGCGCCGTTGAACTCCGTCTGGCTGACCGTCACCTCGATGGTGGCGTTGGAGCCGCCGTTACAGGTCGGGGTGATGGTGTTGGCATTGGTCTGCCCCGTGAGGGCCGTCCCTTCGGTGAGCGCCGTGGTGTTGGTGCCGTCATTGAAGCTGACGGTGTAGACCATGACGTTGTCACTGGTGTCCTTCAGGCGGAAGTCACCGCTGCCGTTGCCACTGTTGGCGGTGACGGTGTACGAGCCGGAACCGTTGCGATAGATGCAGGCGCCGGTGCTGCCGGTGGCACTGCCATCGGCCTGAACATCGAGGGCGATGTCTGCCAGGCCGGAGATCTTCACCTCCGACTGCTTGGTGACCGTGATGTCCGCCGATCCGCTGGAGGTGGTTCCCTGGGTTCCGTCGGTGGCGGCCTGAAGGCCACCGCTGACGAGGAACAGGCTGGCGGCCAGCGCCATGGGCAGTTGTTTGGAAAGCATCATTGTCGAGTCCTTAAGAATCATAATTGTTGTTGTTTTTTCCGAATCCCTGGGTCTTGTACATTCCGTTGTGGACGCCCGCTCCCACCAGGCGTCCGGTACAGGGGGGATATCGGTCGGTTCTGCGACGGCTTGAGGGAAGCCGGGGTGGTATCGCCGACAGCGCGACCGGGGGTCGACTCTCCCGTAGGCCGGTTCAGCGGCCGGAGACGCGCCGGGGGGTGGGAAAACCCAGGGCCGCGATCAGATAGAGCGCGACGGCGAGCGTGAGCACGAAGCCGAAACCCAGATGCATCGCCAGTAGTGTCGCCAGTACCGCGCTGATGACCGAGGCGCAGCCGTTGATTCCCCAGGCCCATGGTATCCATTGGGGGGTTCGCCGGCCGATGGCGGCCAGACCCAGTGGAAAGGGCATGCCCATGAAGAAGGCCAGTGGGGCGATCAGGGCAACCACGATCGCGCCTTTCACGACCAGCGGCTGGGTCATCAGCGTGGTGGTCAGCAGAGGAAGCAGCAGCGTCGCCGCCAGCGTGAACAGGGCGATGGCCAGCGTCGCCCGGCGCATCGAGATGTGTAGCCTGTCGTGGGCGATCAGCCGTTGGCTGTAGAGACTGCCGGCACCGGCAAACACCAAAAAGCTGCTCATCACGGTGACCGCCGCGTAGAGGGGGTGGTGGAGCAGGAGGACGAACTTCTGCATCAGGCTGATTTCGACGAACAGAAAGCCCAGGCCGATGGTGGCGAAGTAGAGCACGACACGGCTCGCGGTGATGGCGTCACCGCTGCCGCCACCGCTGCGGCGCAGGAGACGCAGTGGCAGCAGGATCAGCAGCAGGCTGGTGATCACCGCCTGTACCAGCGTCGCCACCAGCACAAGGTAGCCCTGTTCCAGCAGGGCCATGCCGCCACGACCGCGTAGCGAGAGGATCTCCGGCAGGCTGCGCCACCGGAAGAAGTGAAAGAAGTAGGGGCGGTCGTCGGTGGGCGGGGTGAGATTGAACTTGTAGTCTTGCAGCCATGTCTCGCCATTGTCCCGGGCAAGCGCCCGGGCGGCCTGGTAGAACCACGGGCGGGCGAGCTGGTTGTAGCGGTTCACCTCGGCTGGAGTGATGCCGTCGTACCAGGCGAGGTCGAAGGCGCGCCGGCTGGCGAACCGTTTGAGGGCCGCTGTCTCGTCCGCAGAAAAAGGTTCGTTCTTCAACACCAGCGTGGCCAGCTGCCAGCCCCGGATCAGGACCAGATGGCGACCTGGCGCGGTGATGCCCCGGGCGCGCAATGCGGCCATGGCGGTGACCAGCAACTTGAGCGTGTCACGGGGCGGCAGCCGGATCCAGCGGCTGATCGTGAGATAGCCATCCGGTCCCAGGCGATCGAGGTATTGCTGCAGTGCCTCGACGGTGTAGAGGTAGTTCTCATTGAGTGCGTACAAGCCCGCCCCCGATGCGCCGAAGCCGTCCAGTGGCGGGATCTGGATGAGGTCGTAGCGCGCCGGCGTGGTGGCGACGAAGCCACGGGCATCGGCGATTTCCACGTCGACGCGGGGGTCGTCGTAGAGATGGCCGGAGAAGGCGCCGTAGGTATCTCGCAGCAGTTCGACCAGTTGAGGGTTGAGCTCCACGGCGGTGATCCGGGTGGCGCCGTGGTATTTGGCCTGCAATACGCCGGCGCCACCCCCGGCGCCCAGCACGAGCACCCGATCGAGAGCGCGGAGGTGGTAGGGCAGTGCTGACGGTATCTGGTCGAGATAGTCGAATGCGCCGGGATCGCCGCTGTCCCGGGTGATGGCGGTCATCGACTCGCCGTCGGTGAAGACGGCGAGCTGCGTCGGCGGCTCCTGCGTGGCCAGGAGGCTCAGCCCCGGTACATGACGGAACGGAATGCGGTCGTTCTTCACCACCGTCAGCAGCCCCAGTGGGCTGGAGCGCGTCGTCACCACTTCGGCGCCGGCGGTCTGCAATGTCTGCGATAGCGCCTTGTAGGGGGAGAGGTGCAGCGCGTCGCCGGCGGTCAGCAGCGCGAGCGACAACAGCGGCAGGGATGCCATCGCGGCCACCCGCCGGGCGCTGCGCTGCCGCAGCTCCCAGGCCGCCACCGACGTGGCGGCCAGCCCCAGCAGGCTGATGGCCGCCAGCGCCTGTAACGGCAGCAGCAGGAACAGCAGCAGTACCGCGACGAGGCCGCCGGTGCCGGCCCCGAACAGGTCGAAGCCGTAGAGCCTGCCGAGGTCGTCACGGTAGTGGCTCAGCGCCAGGGCGATGGCGCTGGCGGCGAAGAAGAACGGGACCGTCAGCAGCAGATAGAGTGTCAACAGCCACCACGGCTGCAGCGGATCCCAGAGCAGTTCCAGGGCATTGAAGGGCAGGCGCTGGGCGAGCAGAAAGGCGCCGCCGGCGGAAAGGCCGAAGAGGGCGCAGAAGGAGGTGAAGCTGGTGGCGAAGCGGGCCGCCAGCGGTCGTTGCAGCAGCGTGACGAAGCTGCCGCTGGCGCCGTAGCCGAGCAGCGCCAGGCTGATGATCATGTAGGCGAAGTGATGCCACTGCGTGATCGAGAACAGCCGCATCAACAGGATTTCGTAGGCCAGCGTCGCCAACGACAGCAGGGCGATGGCGAACAGTGGCGGGCGCGGTTTCATCGAGATGCCGCCGCGGTCACGGTGCGGGCGTCGTGTCGCGTCGGGCCTGTCGGGTCAGCGGGTCTGCTCTTCTGCCATGCCCACCGGTGAGGGGGACGAAGGTCACCGGCATCAGTTGACGGGTGTGGATCTCGCCGTCGCGCCGTTTCTCCACCAGCACCAGTTGCTGGGTGGCGAAGCGCGACCCCACCGGGATGATCATCCGCCCCCCCGGCTTGAGTTGGCGGATCAGCGGCGGCGGGATATGGCTCGCCGCGGCGGTGACGATGATGGCGTCATACGGGGCATGTTCCTTCCAGCCGTAGTAACCGTCGCCGAGGCGCACCTCGATATTGTCATAGCCCAACTGCCGCAGCCGCTTGCGTGCCTTGCGCCCGAGAATCTCGATGATCTCGATGGAGTAGACCTTGCGAGCCAGCCGTGAGGCAACGGCGGCCTGATAGCCGGATCCGGTGCCAATCTCCAGCACCTTGTCGTTGGGTTCCAGCCTGAGCAGATCGGTCATGATGGCGACGATGTAGGGCTGTGAGATGGTCTGGCCGTAGCCGATCGGCAGGGGACGGTTCTCGTAGGCCTGGTGTCGCCTCGTCGGTGGAACGAATGCTTCCCTCGGCACCTTGGCCATGGCATCGATGACCCGGGGATCGAGTTCGTCGTCGTCGAGCTGGGCCGCCGTCTCCCGCACCTGCTGCTCGATCTCCTCGATCATCTGCCGGCGCAGGGTGTCGAAATCGGGCGCCCCGGTGGCCGGCGCGGGTGCCCCCAGCAGGAAGATCAGGCCGGCCAGAAGGGGGATAGCGAGTCTGTTCAACGTCTTCATCCTCCACGGCGTTTGGGGTTGCGACGGGGAAAGTCCGCGGTCTCTCAGAGCGATAATTGGGGTGAAAAAGCGCGGACTCAAGGCGGCGCCGGCGCGCGGGGCAGGGTGGGGGGCGAAGAGAAGATGGCGTCCCCGGCAGGGTTCGAACCTGCAACCTACGCCTTAGGAGGGCGTCGCGCTATCCAGTTGTGCCACGGGGACTTTCGAGCCGCGTATTCTAGCAGTCGGGCGGGGTGAAATGAATCGGTGCCGGCTTGTGACCGGGTTCCGCCGTGCCCCGGTCTTGATGCTTGCGGGGGGCGGGGTGTCGGGACAAAATAGCCGCTCTTTTCATCCGGGAGAGGATACAGGCATGGGATTGTTCCGCCGATCGAAGAAGAAGTCCGCCGCGCCGCCACAGGATCCGGCTGCGCTGGTCGAGGGGAAGAAGGTCTCGATTCTGTTTGTCTGCATGGGGAACATCTGCCGTTCGCCGACGGCGCAGGGGGTCTTTTCCCGGCTGGTGGAGGAGGCGGGATTGAGCGACGTGATCGGGATCGATTCGGCCGGTACCGTCGCGTTCCATGTCGGCAGCCCGCCGGACAGCCGCGCCCAGCGTGCCGCCAGCGAGCGGGGGTACGACCTGAGCGACTACCGGGCCCGGCTCGTCGATGGTCGCGATTGTGAACTGTTCGACTACATCCTGGTGATGGACGAGACCAATCTGCTCGATGTGCGCGGTGTCGTGCCGCAATCCTGCTGGCACAAGATCCACATGTTTCTCGACTTCGACCGGTCGGGGCGCAAGGGCAGGGAAGTCCCCGACCCCTATTCCGGTGGCGCCAACGATTTCGAACGCGTGCTCGATCTGGTGGAGCGGGCGGCGGCCGGTCTGCTGGACCACATTCGCGCCACCCACAACCTCTGACGGCCTGCCCGGCGGTTCGCGTCGCCGTGAACCGCCGGGCGCGCCCCTTACCCGTCCTTTCCTTTCTTTTTCTCGGCCGGCTTCTTCTCCTTGTCGCTGTTCTGCCGTGACGCGGCTGCGTCGCTGTCGCCGTCTGCCCGTTGCGGTTCGGAGGGCCCGCCGGCTTTCTTTGCGGCCGGCTGCTGCTCGTCCGGGGTTTTGCCGTCGGGTGCCGGCCTCTTTTTCGGGGTCGGGTCGGCTTGGCTGGGGCTTTCGGTCGTGGCCCCGCCGCCATTGCTGCTATTACCCTCACCGCTTTGGGAGGCAGTGTCGCGTGGCGGCATTCTCCTGCGGCTGCGCGCGGGCCGGCGGCGACTGCTGCCTCGGCTCTTGCCCTCCTTGGGGGCGGCGGTATCGCTGGTCGCCGCCGTGGGCTTCCCGGCGGCGGTCTCCGAATCGGGCTTGGCATCGTCGCTGGCCGGCTGTTCGCGTTTCCTGCCGCTGGTGGCCTCCTTTTCCTGGGATGACGCGCTCTGGTCGCCATCGCCGCGCTTGGTCTCGGTTTTGGTTTCGGCCTTGGGTGCGGCCTCGGTCGCTGCGGGTCTGGCGTCGCCGCCGGTGTTGGCGGATGACGCCGTCGCTTCCGCCTGCCGCTGGTCGCCATTGTCACTGGCTCTGGCCTCGACCGGCTCGCTCTTTGCCGTGGTGGTGCGTGGGCGGCGCCGCCGCCGGGAGCGGCTGGTGGCCGGTTTTTCCGTCGGCGTGGTGGGGGCGGTGCTCTCCTTGGCGACCTCTTCCGTCGCCGTCTGGCTCTGGCTGGTGGTTCCCGTGCCGGTGTCCGTTCCCTCGGTGCGCGGCGGCATGCGGCGGCGCCCGCCACGGCGACCACGGGACTGGGACGTGCCTTGACTCTGGTTGCGGCCAGCGGGTGGCTTGGCACCGTTGCCGGTGGCCTTGTCCGCCGCTGCCTTGTCGTTCCCGCTCTCCTGCTTGCGTGGTTGTTGCCCCTCGCTCTGCCGGCCGCGGTTGCCGCCACCGTTCTTGTTGCTCCGTCGCCGGGCGCTCGGGGTGCGGCCTTTCTGGCCGGTACCGCCATTGCGACCGGCCTGGCGTTGACGGTCGCCGCCGTTGCCACGGCTCGGTTGCGCCTGGCTCGCCTTCTGTTCGACAGGGCCGGTGTCGCTTTCGCCGTTGCCGGTGGCGAACAGACTTTTCCAGAGCCGCACGATGAGACCGGGGGCCTGGGGCTCCGTCCGTTTTGCCTCGGCTCTCGGTGCGGGGGCCGGCGCCGGGGTCGGCGGAGGGGGGGCGGCCACAGGCACCGTCTGCACGACGGCCTGTTGCGCCGCCAGTCCGGCCTTGGGGGTGCTGATCGGCACCTCGGCATCGACCTGTTCGGGCAGTTCGTGGCTGGGCTGGTGGACGGCATTGTGTTCCTTCTCGTCGCTGCGCAGCCGTTCCAGCTTGTAGTTGGGGCGGGTGTAGTTGCTGTCGGGCACGATGACGATGCGGATGCCTTGACGCTTCTCCGCGGCGGCGATCTCGGCGCGCTTCTCGTTGAGCAGGAAGGTGGCGGTATCGACCGGCAGGTGGGCAACGACGTAGCCGGTCTTCTCCTTGATCGATTCCTCCTCGATCAGACGCAGCACCGACAGCGCCATCGATTCGACGCTGCGAATGGTGCCGTGGCCCTGACAGTTGGGGCAGACCTCCTGGTGGGACTCGCCGAGCGACGGCCGCAGCCGTTGACGCGACAGCTCCAGCAGGCCGAAACGGGAGATGCGGCCCACCTGTACCCGTGCGCGGTCGTACTTGAGCATTTGCTTGAGCCGGTTCTCCACCTCGCGCTGGTGGCGGTTGGGTTGCATGTCGATGAAGTCGATGACGAACAGCCCGCCCAGATCCCGCAGGCGCAGCTGGCGGGCGATCTCCTCGGCTGCCTCGAGGTTGGTCTGCAGCGCCGTCTCCTCGATGTCGCCGCCCTTGGTGGCGCGTGCCGAGTTGACGTCGATCGAGGTCAGCGCCTCGGTGTGGTCGATGACGATGGCGCCGCCGGAGGGGAGGCGTACCTCGCGCTGGAAGGCCGATTCGATCTGCGTCTCGATCTGAAAGCGGGAGAACAGCGGGATCGCCTCCTGGTAGAGCTTGAGCTTGCGCAGGTTGTGCGGCATCACCTGACGCATGAAATCCTCGGCCTGTTTGTAGACCTTGGGGTCGTCGATGATGATCTCGCCGATGTCGCTGTTGTAGTGATCGCGCAGCGCGCGAATGATCACCGAACTGTCGTGGTAGAGCAGGCAGGGGGCCGAGTGTTCCTCGGCGGCTTTCTCGATGGCCTCCCACAGCGTGACCAGATAGTCCAGGTCCCACTGCAGTTCCTCGGGGGTGCGGCCGACTCCGGCGGTGCGGATGATGGTGCCCATCCGCTCCGGCGTCTTGAGCTGGCGCGCTGCTTCGCGGACCTGGACGCGGTCCTCGCCCTCGATGCGGCGCGACACGCCACCGGCGCGGGGCTCGGTGGGCATCAGCACCAGGTAGCGTCCGGCGAGGCTGATCTTGGTGGTCAGGGCCGCGCCCTTGTTGCCGCGCTCCTCCTTCTCCACCTGGACGATCAGCTCCTGACCCTCCTTCAGCGCCTCCTTGATGGTGGGGCGGCCCTCCTTGTTGAGCGCCTCCTCCTGCCACCAGATGCGGGCGACCTCCTTGAACGGCAGAAAGCCGTGGCGGTTACCGCCGTATTCGACGAACGCCGCCTCCAGGCTGGGCTCGATACGGGTGATCTTGCCTTTGAAGATGCTGGACTTCTTCTGTTCCCGCGACGGGACCTCGATATCCAGATTGTAGAGTTTCTGGCCATCCACGATGGCCACACGCAGCTCTTCCTGCTGCGTGGCGTTGATCAGTATTCGCTTCATTGTCAGAGTCTCGTCTTGCTGAAGCGCCTGGTGTCATCGCCGGAAGGAGGGCGAGCGGTTGCGGCAGGCCGGCGGGGATGCCGAAAATGTAGCCAAACAATGCCAACAACATGTCGCAACGACCTCCATCGACGCTGAGGAATCAGAGCCTGCCGGGCGCGCGAGACAGAGATGCCGGTATCGCCACCGGCCAGAGACGGCCGCGAGCGGATGCCCCGGCCTCCCCGGCCGCTGATGCCGCCGGGATTTTCGTTTGCCAGATCTGCAATGCGTCCCGGCAGCCGGTATGGTGTGCTGCAGAGGCGATGGATGGGGGAACGTGGCGCGATCCGACGGGAGGCGAAACGTCCGTTACATCGAAATCTGGATGAAAATCTGTTTGGTTCTGTCGCGTCAGTGCCTGGCGCCTAGCCGCCGGCATGACAGGGTGTTCCAGGCGTGATTCGTTTAGTTAATCACAATAGGCAAGGTATAATGGCGCTCCACTACCACCTCGCCGGCAAGAAGCCAGTCGTCCGGCTTCTGAAAAAATTCTTTCCTGCAATCGCTTCGATTGCAGCCGCGCATCGTAACAACTTGTTGTTTTTTCATCAAGTTGAGCACCATCGAGCCTGGGGGCCATGAGCAGCGAGCAATATCATCCCGCGCAGAAGCTCAAAGTGACGCAGGAACAGGCCGGTCAGCGCCTGGACAACTTCCTCTTCGCCCGCTTCCGCCAGTTGCCCAGGGCGCGGATCTACCGGATGCTGCGCAAGGGGGAGGTGCGGGTCAACGGCGGGCGCACCAGACAGTCCTACCGGATCCGCCCGGGGGACGAGCTGCGCCTGCCGCCGGTGCGCCTGCCCGCCGCCGGGGAGGCCGTGCCGATCGCCGGTCGTGACCTGCGGGCGGTGGCCGGCGCGGTGTTGCACGAGGATGCCGATCTGCTGGTGCTCGACAAGCCGGCGGGGCTGGCGGTCCATGCCGGCTCCGGCGTCGACTACGGCGTCATCGAGGTGCTGCGCGAGCTGCGTCCGGCCGAACCGTTCCTGGAGCTGGCGCACCGGCTCGATCGGGGCACCAGCGGCTGTCTGCTGCTGGCCCGTAATCGCCGAACCCTGATGGCGCTGCACGAGTCGTGGCGCCGTGGTGGCGTCCGCAAGCAGTATCTGGCGCTGGTCGCCGGGCGCTGGCGCGGGGGGCGGCGGCGGGTCGATCTGCCGCTGGAGCGGGTTGGGGCCGAGGGGGCGCAGCGCCGCACGCGGGTGGATGCCGACGGCAAGCGGGCGCGCTCGCTGTTCGAGCCGGTCGAGCGGTTCGACGTGGCCACGCTGATGCGGGTGACGATCGACACCGGCCGCACCCACCAGATCCGCGTGCATGCGGCCGAGCTGGGATATCCGCTGCTCGGCGACGACCATTACGGCGATTTCGCGCTCAACCGGCGGTGGCGCAAGCGTGGCCTGAAGCGACTGGCCCTGCATGCCTGGCGGCTGGCGTTCACTTTGCCTGGCGAGCACGAGCCGAGGGCGTTCGAGGCGCCGCTGCCACCGGATCTGACCACTGTGGTGGAGGCGTTGCGTGGCTGAACAGGGACGTCGCTACGAGCTGCTGGTCTTCGATTGGGACGGCACGTTGATGGATTCCGAGGCACACATCGTCGAATGCCTCGAACATGCGATGGAGGCCGTCGGTCTCGAACCGCTGCCACGGGAATCGCTGCGCCAGGTCATCGGCCTTGGACTGGAGCAGGCCATCGCCGGCATCATGCCGGGGCAGCCACGGCAGACGATCGCCCGGGGGGTCGAGGCCTTTCGCGAGCGCTTCCTGTCGCCCCGGCCGACGCCGAGCCGTCTCTTCCCGGGGGTCGAGACGGTGCTGGCACGGCTCTCGGCCCAGGGGTATCTGATGGCGATCGCCACCGGCAAGTCACGTCGGGGGCTGGACAAGGTGCTCGCCGAGACCGGGCTGGCGCGCTACTTCGCCGTGTCGCGCTGTGCCGACGAGACCTTCTCCAAACCCCATCCGCAGATGCTCGAGGAGATCCTCACCGACGTCGACACGCCGCCGACCCGCGCGCTGGTGATCGGCGATACAGAATTTGACCTTTTGATGGCGGCCAATGCCGGCGCATCCGCAGTGGGCGTCAGCTATGGGGTTCACGATGTGGCGCGGCTGCGCAAAGCCCGGCCGCTGGCCATTCTGGACCGGATCGAGGCCCTCCCCGTGTGGCTAAACGGTGGTGATTCAGCGATAATCGGCGCCAGTCGGGAGTCGTCCATAGAGGGGCACGAACAGTGAGTGACAAGTCAGGCAGCGTGGCCGCAGCGCCGTCCGCGGCAGAGGGCGAGAGCACCGGCGATCGAGGTGCTGGCGGTGCCGGCCGTACCCTGGTCGTGGTCGTCGTGGCGGCGGCGATCGCCTTTTTTCTCTTTCTGCTCAACCAGGTGCAGCCGGCGAAAGAGGCCGATGGCCTACCGGCGCCGGCGGTCAGCTATGCCGCGCCGGGAGATCAGGCGCGGGCCGAACTCGCCGGCCTGCTCGAGCGTGGGCGGCAAGAGGTCGATCAGAACGCCATCTACCAGCGTGGCGAGCGGTTCCGTGCCGATGGCGCCAATGCCGACGCCTATATCCTCTATTTCTTCGCCGCCCGTCGCGGGCATGGGCCTTCGGCCTTCCGGCTGGGGACGATGGCCGATCCGGCCCATCACGACGCCTATCGTGACGTGCTGCCGGCCCCGGATCTGTATCAGGCACTGAAGTGGTATCGCCAGGCCAGTGCCGCCGGCGTCGGCGAGGCCAGCGAGGCGCTGGTCGAATTGACGGCGCTGATTCGGCAACGCGCCGCCGATGGCGACGACGAAGCCCGCAGACTGCTGCTGGAGGTGGAATGATGTTGCAGACCCGATGGCTTGGCGGCTGTGTCGTCGGATTGAGCCTGTTGCTGGGTGGTCCGGTGCAGGCGGCCAGCGACAGACCGCTGCTGATGGAAGGCAAGCAGACCCTCTATCAGCGGGTGCTGAGCAAGCCCGGCGCCAGGCTCGCCGAGACGGTGGGCGCGACCGGTGGGCGCGAGACGGTGCCATTCACCGTCTACTACGTCTATGAGCGCCGCCAGCAGGATGGCGCGGAATGGCTGCGCGTTGGCCGCGACCCGTTCGCTGGCAGCGAAGGGTGGATCGAAGGGTCGCAACTGATCCCGTGGAACCAGACCTTGACCATTTCGTTCCGTGATCCCGCCAACGGGAGTCGCGTGCTGCTGTTTCGTGACAAGGCGAGCCTCAAGTCGCTGATCGACGAGGGTGATGCCGATCGTTACCGCAAGCTGTACCTCGAAGCCATCGACGGCAAGCTCTCCGATGATTCGCCGGTGGTGGCGATCCAGCCGGCCGAGCCGGTGGACATCACCGAGGACTTCTATCTGGTACCGATCATCGATCACGAGGACGTCTATCTTGGCAGCGAGGCGGCGACGATGCTCGAGGTGACGACGGTGCCGCTGGCACCGGACGCGGAGACCGCCGGGGCGTCGCCGGCGGCTACTGCGGGCGGGGAGGATGGAACGGACCCGTCGCCGGCGGCCGCTGCGGGCGCGGAGGACGAAGCGCAGGCGGCGCGGAAGGCGCGGGCCGAAGCCGAGGTGGCGCGCGAACAGGCCCGCCAGGCGGCGCTCGAGCAGGCGTTGCGGGACTACAAGAGCGGTCTGGTCTTCGTCATCGACAGCACCAAGTCGATGCAGCCGTATATCGAACGTACCCGTCAGGCGGTTCGCGCCATCTATGACCGGTTGGCGAAGGCGGGCGTCACCGCCGGGATGAGCTTCGGCGTCGTCGCCTATCGTGATGACCCGGGCGCGGTCGAGGGGCTGGAATACCGGATCAAAACCATCGCCGATTTGACCCCGGGCGAGAACGCCGACCGGTTCTTCGACGGGATGGACAAGCTCAAGGCGGCCGAGGTCTCCAGCCAGGATTTCATCGAGGACGCCTATGCCGGCGTCGTCACCGCGCTCGACGCCATCGACTGGAAGGGGCGTGATGCGCGCTATGTGGTGCTGATCACCGATGCCGGCGCGCGCGGGCCGGACGACAAGCTCGGCAGCACCGGGCTCGACGCGGAGAGACTCAACCGCATGGCGCGGGAGAAGAACGTGGTGCTGCTGGTGCTGCATCTGCTGACGCCGGCGGGAACGGCGAATCACGAAACGGCGGCGGCGCAGTATCGCAAGCTCTCCGACTATCCCGGGGTTGGCAGCCTCTACTACGGTGTGCCGGCGGGGGATGTGACCGCTTTCGGCAATGCGGTCGATGCCGTTGCCGGGCAGATCGCCGGTCAGGTGAAGCAGACCGTTGCCGCCGCCGTCGATGCCCGGTTGCCCGAGCCGCCGGCCGATCCCGCCGAGGCTGAGCGGACCGATCAGGCCGAGGTGCCGCCGCCGGCGCCGCAGGACCGGCAACTGGCCGAGTTGCAGCAGAAACTGCACAAACTGGGGCACGCGTTGCGGATGCAGTATCTCGAGCGCAAGCAGGACGGCAAGGTACCGACGGTGTTCAATGCCTGGCTGGTCGATCGCGACTTTCTCCACCCGGCGCAGGCCACCGTCGATGTTCGCGTCCTGTTGACCCGCGATCAGCTCAGTGACCTGCACGATCTGATGCGCCAGGTCATCGACACCTTCCAGGAGGGGCTGATCTCGCCGCAGGGCTTTCTCGACAACATCCGCAAGTTGGCGGCGACGCTGAGTCGCGACCCGGAGCGGCTGGGGGATGCCGGCAGCCTGTCGGAGATGGGCTTCATGAAGGAGTACATCGAGGATCTGCCGTATCGCAGCGAGGCGATGACGCTGACGCTGGAGGATTGGGCGGAGTGGCCGGCGAAGCGGCAGATCGAGTACATCAACCGGCTGGAGCGGAAGATCGCCTACTACAAGGCGCTGCACGACCATACCGATCTGTGGGTGTCGCTCGATGGCGGCCCGGTCGATGGCCAGTCGTTGTTCCCCGTCGAGCTCGATATGCTGCCTTGATGTTTCACGATTACGGGCACGACCGGCCGCGGCCGACCACCGGCAACGGCGAGCGGGTGCTGATCTACCATCTGCGCGACGTGATCAAGACCCGCGAGGCCGAGGGGGTCACCTTCAAACTGCGCGTGCCGAGCCTGCAGATCGCCCTTGGCGAGAAGATCGCACTGATCGGCGAGAGCGGTTGTGGCAAGAGCACGCTGCTCGACCTGCTCACCTTCATCTCCCGCCCCAGCTCGGTCGGCGCTTTCCGTTTTCGCCCGGAGCCGGGGGCTGCGCCGATCGACATTCAGGCCCACTGGGAGAAGCGGCGGTTCGACGAGTTGAGCGATTTGCGCATGCTGCGCCTTGGTTATGTGATGCAGACGGGAGGCTTGCTGCCCTATCTGACGGTGCGGGAGAACATCGGCCTGTCGCGCCGTCTGCTCGGGATGGAGGCGGGGGCGGTCGATGAGCTGGCCTACGACCTCGGCATCCACAAACACCTCGACAAGAAACCGTCACAACTCTCCACCGGCGAGCGGCAGCGGGTGGCGATCGGGCGGGCGCTGGCGCACCGGCCGTCGATCGTCATCGCCGACGAGCCCACCGCGTCACTCGATCCGATTGCGGCGACGCGGATCATGGCGTTGTTCATCGAGATGGTGGAGTCGCTGAACATCACCGTCATCGTCGCCAGTCACGCCTGGCGGCACGTCAAGTCGCTGGGTTTGCGGCGGCTCAAGCTGCGAATCCACAAGGATGCCGATGGCGGTGTCGCTGAAACCATCGTTTCAGGGTAGGGGGCCGGCATGCGTCGCTTGCGAAATCTGCTGTGGCTGTCGTGGCGCGACTATCGCAACGAATGGCAGATGTCGGGCTGTTTCGTGCTGGCGCTGGCGGCGGTGCTTGGGCCGATGCTGGTGCTGTTCGGACTCAAGGCCGGGATCATCGGCAGCATGCTCGATCAGCTGGTCAACAATCCGCGCAATCTGGAGATTCAGACGGTGGGCGCCGGCCGGTTCGACAAGCCGTGGATCGACGCGCTGCGGCAGCGCCCGGAGACCGGCTTCGTCATTCCCAAGACCCGCAGCCTGTCGGCCAGTCTCGATCTCAAGAGCGAGCAGGCGCCCGATATCGTCGCGGTGGAGCTGATCACCTCGGCGCCGGGCGATCCGCTGATCGGCGAGCTCTCGGACCGGCTCGAGCGACCCACCGACGTGGTGTTGTCGGCCGCCGCGGCGGAGAAGCTGCGGGTGCGGGCCGGGGACGTGGTCGATGCCAGCGTGGCCCGTCGTTATCGGGGCGAGCGGCAGCGCGAACATCTGACGCTCGATGTGGTTGGGGTGGCGCCGCCGACGGCCACCCGGCGCGAGGCGGTGTTCGCGCCGCTGGCACTGGCCGAGGCGGTAGAGCGCTTCAAGGACGGTGTCGCCGTCGGGGCGTTCGGCTGGAAGGGGAGCGAGCGGGCCGAGGATGCCGTCCGCCTCTATTCCGGTTTCCGGCTCTATGCGCAGTCGCTCGACGATGTCACGACGCTGAGCCGGTACATGGAGGATCTCGGCCTCAAGGTGCGGACCCGCTCCGAGGACATCGAGGTGGTGCAGAGCATGGACCGAAATCTGACGATGATTTTCTGGCTGGTGGCGCTGATCGGCCTGATCGGCTTTTCGGTGTCGCTGGGTGCCAGTCTCTGGGCCAATGTCGATCGCAAGCAGCGGGATCTGAGCATGATGCGGCTGGTCGGCTTTCACACCGGGGACATCGTCTGGTACCCGGTGTTTCAATCGCTGTTGACCGCCGTGCTCGGCTGGGCGTTGGCGGTGGGTATCTACTTTGGGGTGGCGGCCGGCATCAACCGGCTCATGGGGGAGCAGCTGCGCCCGGGCGAGGAGGTCTGCAAGTTGGCGCCGGAACATTTTGCCTGGGCGCTGCTGCTGACGCTGGTGGCTTCGGTGGTCGCCGCCGCGTTGGCCGGGTTCCGTGCCGCACGCATCGAGCCGGCGGAGGGGTTGCGTGAGGTTTGACCGCCGCACGCCGGTTGCGCATCAGGGCAGCACCACCCCCTCGTTGCCGAGAAACGTCGTCAACCGGATCAGTGGCAGCCCGATCAGCGCATTGGGATCGTCCCCCGCCATCCGCTCGAACAGGGTGATGCCGAGCCCCTCGGACTTGAAGCTTCCGGCGCAGTCGTAGGGCCGCTCGTTGCGCAGATAGCGTTCGATCTGCTCCCGCGAGAGTGGGCGGAAGGTGACGGCAAAGGGCACGATGTCGAGCTGCATCCGGCCGGTTTCGGTGTTGAGCAGCGCCAGCCCGGTGAGGAAGCGGATCTCCTTGCCGGCGAATCCCTGGAGTTGGCGCACGGCGTTGTCGTGATCGCCGGGTTTGCCGATGATCTCGCCATCGCAGACGGCGCACTGATCCGAGGCGATGACCAGATGGGCGGAGAAGCGGGATCGGGCCGCGTCGGCCTTGGCGGCGGTGAGCCGTCGCACCATTGCCTCGGGGGATTCGCCGGGTTGCGGTGTTTCGTCGATCTGCGGCGCGAAGGTTTCGAACGGCAGCATCAGCCGTCGCAGCAGCTCGGCACGGAACGGTGAGGTGGAGGCGAGGATCAGGGGTGGCATGGGAACTCCGAATTTGTTTTGACACCGATGCCGCTCACTCAGTAGAATCGCGCGCTTATGTCCGGACTGCCCATGCAATTGGTCGATCCTTTCAGGCAGGCCAGCCTCGGCGCCGAGTATGCCGGTGAGTTGTCGTTCGAGCGGATGCCGCGTCTGCGGGAGCTGCTCGCTGGCTCGGGGCAGGGGAGTGTAGTGTATCGCCTCCGTTTTTCACAACCGGACAACCGTCGCCATACCCTCGAAGGGGAGCTGGAGACCGTGGTCGAGTTGCCATGCCAGCGCTGCTTTCGGCCGTCACGCCACCGGGTGAGCGGCCATTTCCGCTTCGACTTGGTCGAATCCGAGGTGCAGATGGCGTTGGTCGACGAAGGGCGCGAGGCGCTGCTGGTGGAGGACGGGCGCATCAGCCTGCCGCAACTGCTGGAGGACGAGGTGCTACTGGCACTGCCGGTCATCGCGATGCACGCCGACAAGACGGATTGTCACGGCTCGGACTGGCAGCGGTGGATGGACGACGAGCAGCAACGGATCGCAAGCGAGAATGACGACGCGGCGGAGCGGGAGAACCCCTTCGCGGCGCTGGCCGGTCTCAAAGACACATCGGACACCGAAGCGGGTGACGGGTGAGCAGGGGGCGGGCCGCCATCGAATGACGAATGAATTGGTAAACTGGAGCTGAACCATGGCTGTACAAAAGAGTAAGAAGTCACGTTCGCGTCGCGGTATGCGTCGCGCGCATGACAGTTTGAGCGGACCCACCCTCTCCATCGACCCGGTCACCGGTGAGACCCACCGCCGCCACCACGTGACGCCGGATGGCTTCTATCGTGGCCGTCAGGTCATCGTCACGGCCGAGGAGGTCGACGACGAGGAGGAGTAGTCCTCGTCAGACAACGCAAAGACGACAGGCGCCCGGTGCGCCTGTCGTCGTTTTGAACCCATCGACGGGCAGGCCGCATGTCAGGACAACACTATCGGATTTCGCTGGATGCCATGAGCGGGGATCTGGGCCCCGAGGCGGTGGTGCCGGCGGCGCTGGATGCGCTGGGTCGCTATGACGACATCGAACTGGTGCTGGTGGGGGACGAGTCCCGGATCCGTGAGCGTATCGGCGGCAGTCCGCCCGGGCGCCTTTCCATCGTCCATACCACCGAGGTGGTGACGATGGACGACGCGCCGGCCCAGGCTCTGCGGACGAAGAAGGACTCGTCGATGCGGGTGGCGATCGATCTGGTGAAGTCGGGCGAGGTGGACGCCGCGGTCAGTGCCGGCAATACCGGCGCATTGATGGCCACCGCCAAGTTCGTGCTCAAGACCCTGCCGGGCATTCACCGGCCGGCCATCTGCACCGCGGTGCCGTCCGGGCGGGGAGGGCACACCCACATCCTCGATCTGGGGGCCAATATCGACTCGTCGCCGGAGCAGCTCTACCAGTTTGCGGTGATGGGGTCGGTCATGGTGCAGGCGGTCGATGCCAACCCCGAGCCGAAGGTGGGCTTGCTCAACGTCGGCGCCGAGGCGATCAAGGGCAGTGCCGAGGTGAAGGCCGCCGGCGAGATGCTGGCGGACAGCCCGCTGAACTACACCGGCTTCGTCGAGGGTGACGACATCTACGCCGGCACGGTCGATGTGGTGGTCTGTGACGGCTTCGTCGGCAACGTCGCGCTCAAGACCAGCGAGGGGCTGGCGAAGATGATCTCCAACAATCTGCGCGACGAATTCCTGCGCAGCCCGTTGACCCGGCTGGCCGGGTTGATCGCCATGCCGGTGCTCAGGTCCTTCCGTCGCAAGATCGATCCGCGCCGCTACAATGGTGCCAGCCTGCTGGGTCTCAATGGTGTCGTCATCAAGAGTCACGGCGGTGCCGACCGGCTGGCTTTCGCCAATGCCATCAAGATCGCCCGTGTCGAGGCATACCAGAAGGTGCCGGAGAAGATCGGCACGCAGATCCAGAGCCTGTTGGCCGACTGACGGTGTAACATGGCGCTGGAGAGCGCGCCCCCGGGGCCACCTCGGCGGTATCACGAGGTGGCGCCGAAGAGGCCGGAAAACGCAGAGCCGTTCTTCCGGCGCCGTGATGGAAAAGGGGCCGGCCGCGGCCGTTTCCAACCGGTAAGATAGCCCAACCCCATTTCTCCGCTGGAGCAGCAGATGTATTCACGCATAACCGGTACGGGCAGCTATTTGCCTGAAAAGATTCTCACCAATCACGATCTGGAAAAGATCGTCGACACCTCCGACGAGTGGATCGTGGAACGCACCGGTATCCGTGAACGTCATGTGGCGGCACCGACCGAGACCACCTGCGACCTGGCGGAGCAGGCGGCGAAACGGGCGCTGGAAGCGGCTGGTCGCAGCGCTGACGAGGTCGATCTGATCATCGTCGCCACCACCACCCCCGACAAGGTGTTCCCCAGTACCGCCTGTCTGTTGCAGGCCCGGCTCGGCAATCGGGGTTGCACCGCCTTCGATCTGCAGGCGGTCTGTACCGGCTTCGTCTACGCCGTCGGCGTGGCCGACAAGTTCATCAAATCCGGCACCCATCGCTGCGCGCTGGTGATCGGCGCCGAGACCATCACCCGCCTGCTGGACTGGAGTGACCGCAGCACCTGTGTATTGTTCGGCGATGGCGCTGGCGCCGTGGTGCTGGAGGCCGGCGACGAGCCGGGCATTCTCTCCACCCATCTCCATGCCGACGGGCAGTACGAGGAGCTGCTCCACGTGCCGGCGGGCATCTCCTCCGGTTTTGCCGAGATCCAGGCCGAATCCGCCTTCATCCAGATGAAGGGCAACGAAGTCTTCCGCGTCGCCGTCAACACCCTCGGACGCATCGTCGAGGAGACCCTGGCGGCCAACGGCATGGCGCGTGAGGAGATCGACTGGCTGGTGCCGCACCAGGCCAACGTCCGCATCATCCAGGCGACGGCGAAAAAGCTGAGAATGGGGATGGAGCGCGTCGTCGTGACCGTGGCCGAGCATGGCAACACCTCGGCGGCATCGGTGCCGCTGGCGCTCGACACCGCCGTGCGCCGTGGCGACATCAAGCCGGGCGAGACGGTGATGATGGAGGCCTTCGGCGGCGGTTTCACCTGGGGCTCCGTGCTGGCGGTCATGTAGCGGTGGCCACCGAGATCGAACGCAAGTTCCTCGTCGTCAGCGACGACTGGCGCCATGCCGTCGAGCGCAGCGAACGCTTCTGTCAGGGCTATGTCGTGACCGGTGAGCGGCACCGGGCCTCGGTGCGGGTACGGATCTCGGCCGATCACGCCTGGCTCAACCTGAAGTCGGCGACGCGCGGCATCGAGCGGCTGGAGTTCGATTATCCGATACCGCTCGAAGATGCGAAGCAAATCCTTGACAGCCTCTGTCACTCCCCCATCATCGAGAAGACCCGGCACTATGTCCGCCATGAAGATCACATTTGGGAAGTGGACGTGTTCGAAGGCGAGAACAGAGGGCTGGTCGTTGCCGAGGTCGAACTGGAGCGAGCGGACGAAAGCCTCGTGTTGCCGACATGGGTTGGGAACGAGGTCACAGATGACCTGAGGTACTACAACGCCTGTCTCGTAAAGCACCCCTTTAGCACGTGGTGACGACACGGTGGGTTGAGCCGATTGGGGTTTCTGCCTACTCTTTTCATCACGCAGACAGGACGACTGAAGGGGACTCTGGCAATCGGGTCTTCGTTCCAAGGGCTCACGGTTGGGACGCAAGACGATTATTGGAGGTTCCCGAAACCTCAAAACAGGGAGATACGATGGTTAACATTTTTGTAGCGGATGGCCAGCCATTCGAGGAAAAGGACATCCTCGCCGAGTTCGCAGCCGAAGGCATTCAGATTCGCAGACACTGCACCACCAGTGAGGAGTTGATCGACGCCGTCAAGCAGGAGCAGCCGGAGGTGGTGCTGCTGTCGCTCACGCTCGGCGGTCTGGGTGCATTCGAGGCAATCGACCAGATTCGCCTGAACTTCCCGCGTGTCGGCATCGTCATCATGCTGGTGCATTCCGACGGGCCGTTCCCCAAGCGCCTGCTCGATACCGGCGCCAGCGGTTTCGTTTCGCGCAATACCGATCCGGCCGATATCGTCACGGCCATCGTCAAGGTGAAGGACGGTGAGAAGTACATCAGCCCCGAGATCGCCCAGAAGATCGCCATTTCGCTGTTGCCCGGCGGCGACGAGTCCCCGCTGGACCGTCTCTCCGAGCGGGAGATGCAGGTGATGCTGCAACTCAGCCAGGGCGACTCGCCGTTGCAGATCTCCAGCCGTCTGGCGCTCAGCCCGAAGACGGTCAGCACCTACAAGCACCGCGTCCGCGACAAGCTGCGGGTGGACGACACCCAGGAGATCTTCGCGCTGGCCGGTTCCCACGGCCTGGTCGCTCGCTGAAGACAGCTGAGACGATGAAGAGGAAACGGCGGGATGTCGGCAGGCATCCCGCCGTTTTCGTTTGCGCGGCGTGCCCGTCGCCGCGGGCAGGTGCCGCGAGGGTTGCGTTACAATCGCCGGATGGAGTTCGACCCCGGATGCCGACGCTGTCCCCGCCTGCGCCACCATCTCGCCCGGCTGCGGGCGCAGTATCCCGACTACCACAATGGGCCGGTGCCCTCGTTCGGTGATGCCGACGCACCGCTGCTGATCGTCGGTCTGGCGCCGGGGCTCCACGGCGCCAACGCCAGTGGCCGGGTGTTCACCGGCGATCGTTCGGGTGATCTGCTGTTTGCGACGCTGTACCGCTTCGGGTTTTGCGACCGGCCGGTGTCGCGCGCCATCGACGACGGCATGCGTCTCAGCCGCTGCCGCATCACCAATGCGGTGCGCTGCGTACCGCCCGGCAATCGGCCCAATGCCACCGAGCTGCGGCGCTGCGGTGAGTATCTGCGCACCGAGCTGGTGACTGGGATGCCACGGGTGATCGTCGCGTTGGGTCGGGTCGCGCACGACAGCGTGCTGCGGGCGCTGCGTCTGCCGCTGGCGGCCCACCGTTTCGCTCACCTCGCCGAACACCGCCTCGAGCACGGTGGCATATTGCTCGACAGCTACCACT
Source organism: uncultured Thiotrichales bacterium (assembly GCA_964614535.1). GTDB lineage: Bacteria > Pseudomonadota > Gammaproteobacteria > UWMA-0217 > UWMA-0217 > JALSHZ01. Next base: position 102,716 of record CAZTOZ010000048.1, read on the forward strand.
GCAGTCGCTACAACGTGCAGACCGGGCGGTTGACGCCGGTGATGTTCGAGCAGGTGTTCCACCGCGCGAGGGCGTTGCTGTGAGTGGCGCGTTCGACCACCGCGCGGTATTGGCCACATTGCCGGCGGCGCCGGGCGTCTACCGCATGCTCGATGCCGGTGGCGAGCTGCTCTATGTGGGCAAGGCGAAGAACCTGAAGAGGCGGGTGGCCAGCTACTTCACCAAAGGGCGGAACACGCTGCGCATCCGCCGGATGGTGGCGCAGATACGGGATATCCAGATCACCGTCACCGAGACCGAGGCCGAGGCGCTGCTGCTGGAGAGCAACCTGATCAAGCAGCACCGCCCGCGCTACAACATCCTGCTGCGTGACGACAAGTCCTACCCTTACATCCACGTCTCCACCGAGAGCGAGTTTCCCCGTCTGAGCTTCCACCGTGGCGCGCGTAGCGGCAAGGGGCGCTATTTCGGCCCCTATCCGTCGGCGACGGCGGTGCGCTTCACCCTGAACCAGCTGCAGAAACTGTTCAAGGTGCGGCTCTGCGAGGACAGCTATTTCCGCAACCGGTCCCGGCCTTGTCTGCAGTATCAGATCAAGCGCTGTTCGGCGCCCTGCGTCGATCTGATCACGCCGGCGGCCTATCGCCGCGACGTCGACGATGCCATGCGTTTTCTCGCCGGCAAGAGCGACGAGCTGATCGCCGAGCAGGTGAAGAAGATGGAGCAGGCGTCGGCGCGGCTGGAATTCGAGCGGGCCGCCGAATACCGTGACCAGATCGAGCTGATGCGCCGCATTGCCCAGCAGCAGTACATCAGCGGCGCCCGGGGGGATGTTGACGTGGTCGCCGTGGCGATCGAGCAGGGCATGGCCTGTGTCCAGGTGTTCTATGTCCGTGGTGGCAACAGCCTGGGCAATCGCGCGTTCTTCCCCCGCCTGCCGGACAAGGGGGCCGATGCGCGTGAGGTGCTGGCCGCCTTTCTCGGCCAGTACTATGCGGCGCGGGAGATTCCGGCCGAGATCATCGTCAACGTGGCGTTGGAGGAACAGTCGGTGATCGAAGCGATGTTGCGGCTGCGCCGGGAGGGGCGGGTGGCGCTGAAAAGCCGGGTACGGGGCGATCGCGCCCACTGGCTGGCGATGGCCGAGCGCAATGCTCGCGTGGCCCTCCGTGCCCGGCTCGACTCCCGCGATACCGTGCGTGGTCGCTACGAGGATCTCCAGGAGCGGCTTGGGCTCGATGAAGTGCCGAAGCGGATGGAGTGTTTCGACATCTCCCACACCCAGGGGGAGGCAACGGTGGCCGCCTGTGTGGTTTTCGGCGAAGAGGGACCGCTCACCGGCGACTACCGCCGCTTCAACATCAGCGGCATCACCCCGGGGGACGACTACGCCGCGATGCGTCAGGCGCTGACGCGGCGCTACCGGCGACTGGCCGAGGGGGAGGGTGAGCTGCCCGACCTGCTGTTCATCGATGGTGGCCGTGGTCAGCTCCATCAGGCGGAGAGGGTACTGGACGACTTCCAGATTCAGGGGGTCATCCTGATCGGCGTTGCCAAGGGGGAGGGCCGCAAGGCCGGGCTGGAGACGCTGTTCGTCTCGGGGCAGGCACAGGGGATCTCACTGCCGCCCGACAGCCCCGCGCTCCAGTTGGTGTTGCATATCCGGGACGAGGCCCATCGCTTCGCCATCACTGGTCATCGCAAGCGCCGCGCCAGGGCGCGGGTCAGCTCCACGCTGGAGGAGATCCCCGGCCTCGGGCCGAAGCGCCGCCAGGCGTTGCTCAAGCATTTCGGTGGCATCCGCGCCATTGCCGGCGCCAGTGTCGAGGAGTTGGCCAAGGTGCCGGGCATCAGCCGCAGGCTGGCGGAGGCGATCTACGCGGCCCACCACGACCGCTGACGTCGGTGCCACGGGTCGGCGACGGTAAGACCCTCGCTATCGGCGCTTCAGGATGAATGTGACGAGCTGCTCATGCTGCTAGAATGGCCGCCCATGGATTTCAATGTCCCCAATCTGTTGACGCTGGCGCGGATCCTCCTGATTCCGGCCGTGTTGATCGTCTTCTACCTGCCGGTCGAGCAGGCCGGCCCGCTGGCGGCGATTCTGTTCGCTGTCGCCGGCATCACCGACTGGCTCGATGGTTATCTGGCGCGGCGGCTCAACCAGATGTCCCGTTTCGGCGCCTTTCTCGATCCGGTGGCGGACAAGATGATGGTCGCCGCGGCGCTGCTGCTGATCGTCGATCACTATGGCGGAGTCTGGGTGACGGCGGCAGCGGTCATCATCATCGGTCGCGAGATCGCCATCTCGGCGCTGCGGGAGTGGATGGCGCAGATCGGTGATCGCCGCAAGGTCGCCGTCTCCTATCTCGGCAAGCTCAAGACCACCGCGCAGATGTTCGCGCTCTTCTTCCTGCTCTACCAGCAACCCCTGCTGGGATTGCCCACTTTGCAGATCGGATTCGTGCTGCTGGCGATCTCCGCGGTGCTGACATTGTGGTCGATGTTCAACTATCTTCGTCTCGCGCTGGAGTGAGGTCGGGCAGGGTTGACATCATCCGGAAAATACCGATAATGCTGCCCTCGACGCGGGAATAGCTCAGTTGGTAGAGCACAACCTTGCCAAGGTTGGGGTCGCGAGTTCGAATCTCGTTTCCCGCTCCAGATTCCATGAAAAAGCCTCGCCTACGCGGGGCTTTTTTGTCTCGGACAGTCGGTGAAACGGCAGTCAAAAGCTGTTATCATCCGCGCTTCGAATTCTGGCTGAGTGGCAGAGTGGTTATGCAGCGGCCTGCAAAGCCGTGGACCTCGGTTCGATTCCGGGCTCAGCCTCCATCTTTCCCTGATACCCTCTTTCCCGCCCGGGTGGCGAAATTGGTAGACGCAAGGGACTTAAAATCCCTCGGTGGCGACACCGTGCCGGTTCGATTCCGGCCCCGGGCACCAGGGAACCAGCCAAGGTTCGTGCCGCCGCCCGATGAGCCAGCGAGTCGAAAGCCTCCCCTACTATGCCGATACCGGGCCACTGTTCGCACAGGTCGCCAACTGGCGCTGGGCGATCTTCCTCGATAGCGGGCCGCCGGCTGCGCGGCAAGGGCGTTACGACATCATCGCGGCCGAGCCGACCATTACCCTGGTCACGCGCGGCGCGACCACCGAGATCGAATCGGCGTCGGGTGTCACCACCTCGAGCGACGACCCTTTTGCATTGCTGCGTCGGGCGCTGGGCCGCCGGTTGCCCGCTATCGGCGGGCTGCCTTTCTGTGGTGGGGCGCTGGGGTATTTCGGCTACGATCTCGGGCGGCGCGTCGAGCGTCTGCCCGACGAGGCCCTCGACGACCGTGGCCTGCCGGAGATGGCGGTTGGTATCTACGACTGGGCGTTGGTGGTCGATCATCGGCGGCGCCGCAGCCACCTCGTCTCGGCCGGGCGCGACGCGGCGACCGCAGAGCGTTGGGGGCGACTGTTGCGGCTTTTTTCGGCACCGCGGCGGCCACCGCCGGCCGCCCCGTTCCTCACCCGGGGCGAGGTGGAGACGACGCTGCCCCCGGCGGCCTACCGGGACGGCTTCGAGCGCATCCAGCGCTACATCCGGGATGGTGATTGCTACCAGGTCAACTATGCCCAGCGCTTCAGTGTCGCTTGCGAAGGGGATCCGTGGAGCCTCTATCGCGCGCTGCGCCACGCCAATCCCGCGCCCTTCTCTGCCTGGTTGAACCTGCCGTTCGTGCAGATTCTCTCCGCCTCGCCGGAGCGTTTCCTGGCGTTGCGGGCGGGGCGGGTCACGACCCAGCCGATCAAGGGCACGGCGCGGCGCAGTGACGACCCGGTCGCGGATGAGGCGGCCGCCGCGGCACTGTCGGCCAGCGTCAAGGATCGGGCCGAGAACGTGATGATCGTCGATCTGCTGCGCAACGACCTCAGCAAGAGCGCGGCGCCGTTCAGTGTACGGGTGCCGAAGCTGTTCGAAGTGCAGAGCTTTGCCACCGTGCACCATCTGGTCAGCACCGTCACCGCCACGCTGCGGCCGGGGCGGGATGCGCTCGACCTGTTGCGTGGCTGCTTTCCCGGTGGTTCGATCACCGGCGCGCCGAAGATCCGTGCGATGGAGATCATCGACGAGCTGGAGCGGGTGCGGCGGGGACCCTACTGTGGCTGCATCGGTTACATCGGCTTCGATGGCGACATGGACACCAATATCGTCATCCGCAGTTTCACGGTACAGCAGGGGCAGATGGATTTCTGGGCCGGTGGCGGCATCGTGATCGACTCCGACTGCGCGGCGGAGTACCGCGAGACGCTGGACAAAGCCCGCGCGTTGCGCGTGTTAATCGATCGCTTCCACGCTGGGGGGCGATAATGGTGCCCACCACCCATCCCAGAGGAAGCGATGATTTTTCGTCAACTGTTCGAACCCGACTCCTGTACCTACACCTATCTGCTCGGCTGTGAGGAGAGTGGCCAGGCGCTGCTCATCGATCCGGTCATCGACACCGCCGAGCGTGACCTGCAAGTGGTCCGCGAGCTGGGTCTGACGCTCGTCTACACGCTGGAGACCCACATCCATGCCGACCACCTCACCGGCGCCCGCAAGCTGAAGGCGCTGGCTGGCAGTCGTATCGTCGTGCCGGCGATGGACCGTCTCGAATGCGCCGATCTCGGCGTCGAGGAGGGCAGGCCGTTCCAGATGGGCAGTGTCACGCTGCAGCCGCTCCACACCCCGGGCCATACCGCCACCCACCATGCCTATCGTATGGACAATGGCATGCAGCCGGTGCTCTTCACCGGCGATGCACTGTTGATCGAAGCCTGCGGCCGTACCGACTTCCAGTCGGGTGATCCCCATGCGCTCTATCGCAGCATCCACGAAAAGTTCTTCCGCCTGCCGGACGAGACGCTGGTCTATCCCGCCCACGACTACGAGCGGCGCCAGATCACCACCATCGGCCAGGAGAAGGCGCGCAATCCCCGCCTTGGCGACAACCGCGGCGAAGCGGCATTCGTCGAGATCATGACGGGGCTGAACCTGCCCTATCCGCGCAAGATCGACTTTGCCGTGCCCGGCAACGAGGCCTGCGGGCGTTGCCCCGACAACGTGCCCGAGGCGTATCGCGGCCCCTGCGACATCGAGACGCTGCCGTCGGCCCGGTCGGCCCGGGTCGGTGACCAGGGGTGAGTGGTTTCCGCCCCGCCTGGTGGTTGCCGGGGCCCCATCTGCAAACGCTCTGGCCGACGTTCTTCCGTCGCCGGCCGTCGCTGCCGCTGGCGTGGGAGCGTCTGACGCTGGACGATGGCGACTTTCTCGATCTGGCGTGGTTGCGCCGGGAGACGCCACGGCCGCTGATCCTGCTGCTCCACGGCCTCGAAGGGTCGCTCCGTTCTCACTACGCCGGGCCGTTGATGCAGGCTTTCGATGCCGCCGGCTTCGATGTCTGCTTCATGCACTTCCGAGGTTGCAGCGGCGAGCCAAACCGCCTCGACCGCGGCTATCACAGTGGTGATACCGGTGACCTGCGGCAGGTGGTGGCCAGGCTCGTCGACGAACGCGGCGCGCCGCTGGCGGGTGCCGCCGGCATCTCGCTCGGTGGCAACGTCCTGCTCAAATGGCTGGGTGAGGCGGGCGCGGCGGCACCGGTGGCGCGTGCGGCCGCGGTGTCGGTCCCGTATCGGCTCGCCGATGCCGCGCGCCGGATGGATCATGGCTTCTCCCGCCTCTACCAGCGCCACCTGGTGGCACGCATGCGGCGGAAGTATCTCGCCAAGTTTCGTAATCGGTCCGCGCCGCTCGAGGTCGATGTCACCCGGCTGCGCCGTTTCGTCGATTTCGACGAGCGGGTGACGGCGCCGCTGCATGGTTTTGCCGGTGCCGCCGACTACTACCGGCGCAGCAGCAGTCGTCGATTCCTGCCGTCGATCCGCGTGCCGACGCTGTTGATCCACGCCAGCGACGACCCTTTCGTCTATCCCGACACGGTGCCGACGGCGGCCGAGCTGCCGGCCTGCCTGCGGCTGGAGTGCTCGCCACGGGGCGGGCACGTGGGGTTTGTCGGCGGACGTTGGCCGTGGCGGCCAGAGTACTGGCTCGACGCCCGTCTGGTGCGCTGGTTCCGATCGTGAAGCGGCCGGCGAAAACTGGCAAACTCGCGGCTGTGACAACTTTTCCGGAGTATCGATGACCCACCACTACGATCTCATTGCCATCGGCGCCGGCAGCGGTGGTCTCTCCATCGTCGAGCGTGCCGCCCGTCATGGTGCCCGCTGCGCCGTCGTCGAGGCCGGTCGGCTCGGCGGCACCTGCGTCAACGTCGGTTGCGTGCCGAAGAAGGTGATGTGGTACGGCGCCTCGCTGGCCCATGCCCTGCAGGATGCCCCGGACTACGGCTTCGACGTCGATCTGCGCGGCTTCGACTGGGCCGGGCTGAAGCGCCGCCGCGACCGCTACGTGGCCGACATCAACCGCTGGTACCACAGCTTTCTCGCCGATTCGGAGATCGACGAGATCCGCGGCCACGCCCGTTTCGTCGATGCCCGCACGCTGGTGGTGGACGGCCGGCACTACAGGGCCGACCATATCGTCGTCGCGCCGGGCAGCCGCCCCATCGTGCCCGAATTGCCCGGTGCCGGGCTCGGCATCACCTCGGACGGTTTCTTCGAGCTGGAGAGGTTGCCGGCGCGGGTGGCCATCGTCGGCAGTGGCTATATCGCGGTGGAGATCGCTGGAGTGCTCAACGCGCTGGGCAGCGAGGTGACGCTGTTTCTGCGCAAGGAACATCTGCTGCGCGAGTTCGACGCGATGCTTCGTGAAGGGTTGATGGAGGAGATGCTCGCCGCCGGAGTCAACATCTTGCCCCAGACCCGGATCGGTCGCGTCGAACGGCAGGACGACGGGCGGTTGACGCTGTTTTGCGATGGCGGGCAGGCTTTCGCAAACCACGATGCGCTGATCTGGGCCATCGGCCGCGCGCCCAACACCGCCGGGCTCGATCTGGAGAAGGCCGGCATCGAAACCGACGATCGTGGTCATATCGTCACCGACGCCTATCAGAACACCAATGTCTCTGGCATCTACGCCGTCGGCGACGTCACCGGCCGGGCCCAGCTCACCCCGGTCGCCATCGCCGCGGCGCGCCGGCTCGGCGACCGGCTGTTCGGTGGCCGGCCCGAACGCAAACTGGACTACGATCTGATCCCCAGCGTGGTCTTCACCCATCCGCCCATCGCCACCGTCGGCCTCACCGAATCGCAGGCGCGGGCCCAGCATGGTGCGGCGGTGAAGATCTACCAGAGCCGCTTCACGCCGATGTACCACGCTTTCACCCGTCATCCGCAGAAGATGAGCATGAAGCTGGTCACCGTGGGCGCCAAGGAGAGGATCGTCGGTTGCCATATCATCGGCCTCGGCGCCGACGAGATGTTGCAGGGATTTGCCGTCGCCATCCGCATGGGGGCGACCAAGCAGGATCTGGACGATACCATCGCCATTCATCCCACCGCTGCCGAAGAACTGGTGACGATGCGTTGAGGAGGACGGGAATGCGCTGGTTATTGCTGATGATCGCGTTGTTGCACGGGGGCGTTGCCGGCGCCGGGGAGGTGCTGCGGCTGGCCACCACCACCAGCACCGAGAACTCGGGGTTGTTGCGGGCCATCCTGCCCGACTTCGAGCAGCGGACCGGGATCCGCGTCCATGTCATCGCCGTGGGTACCGGCAAGGCGTTGCGGATGGGGCGCGACGGCGACGTCGATGTGGTGCTGGTCCATGCCCGGCCGGCCGAAGAGCGGTTCGTCGCCGAGGGCTATGGTGTCGAGCGTCACCCGGTGATGCACAACGACTTCGTCATCGTCGGGCCGGCCGATGATCCCGCCGGCGTGGCCATGGCCACCGATGTGACGATGGCGTTGCGGCGTATTGCCGGCCACAAGGTCCGTTTCGTCTCCCGTGGCGACGACTCCGGCACCCACAAGAAGGAGATGAGCCTGTGGCGGGCCGCCGGTCTGGCGCCGGCCGGGGCGTGGTATCTCCAGGCCGGGCAGGGGATGGGCAAGGTGTTGCAGATGGCCAGCGAAATGCAGGCCTATACGATGACCGATCGTGGCACTTGGCTGGCGATGCGTGACAAGCTCGATCTGAAGCTGCTCTATGCCGGTGACGAACGGCTGTTCAATCCCTACGGCATCATCGCCGTGGATCCCCGGCGCCACCCCGACGTCAACCACGACGCCGCGCAGCGGCTGATCGAGTGGTTCACCTCGGCGGAGACCCGGCAACGCATCGCCGACTTCAGGGTGGGCGGCGAGCCGCTGTTCGTGCCGGACTGAACCAGGTTCCGGGGCGGGAGTTCCGGCGCCCGTCTCACATCGCCATCTCCAGATCGTCCATCACCGCGTCGATTCCCGCCTGAGCGCAGGCTTCGTCGGTCTTGCCGGAGGGGGCACCGCTGACGCCGATGCCGCCGATCAGTTTGCCGCCCACCTGGATTGGCAGCCCGCCGGCGGCCATGATCACGCCGGGCGCGCGGCCGATGGGGCCGTTGGCGCGATCCTTCAGTTCGGCCGTGGAGACGTTGAAGTTGACCGCGGCATAGGCCTTGCCCTTGCTGATTGGTAGCGTGATCGGTGCTGCGATGGTGTCGCGCAGTGCCACCTGCACCTGGCCGTCGCGGTCGACGACGGTGACGCCGATCTGGATGCCTTGTTTGGTGCAGGCGTCGACGGCCGCCTTTGCGATCATCGTGGCGGTGGCGAGTGTCATCCGGGTGACATCGACGGTCAGCGGCTCCTCGTCGGCCGTGGCGGTGGCGGCGAGCAGCAGTATTGGCAGAATCGCGCTTGTCTTCATCATGGCGTGTCTCGTTGCATTGTTATGGGAGGTTATTTCCAGATGTCCACATCCTTCGACTGCGCGCGGATGCGGTCGGCCCGGGCTTCCAGATAACGCTGGAAGTTGGGTTGCTCTTTGTAGGCGCCGCTGACGACGTAGTCGAAGATGGACTGGGTATGGAATTTCTTGAACATCGCCTCGCTGCGGATGATCTCGTTGCCGTCACTGTCGAAAAAGACGATGGTCGGGGCGTAATGGATGCCGAGCCGCTTCGCCCACGCTCGCGCCGTGGTCTTGCTGCCGTCGAAGAGGGTCACCGGGGTCTTGCTCCACATGTCGAGCTGGATGTTTTCGAACTGCCTGATGAGGGCTTTGGTCTCGGCTTCGTCGATGACCTCGTGGTGCAGGGTCTCGCAAGGGGGGCAGTGCTTCTGCTCGAACCAGACGGCGACGGGACGCCGGCCGGACAGCTCGTCGAGCCTCACCGGCCCTTGCAGAAAAAACGGCTCGGCGACCAGCTTGCCGCTGGAGGGCACCGGCGCGCGCTGGCGGATGAAATCGGTGAAGCTGGGGCCGCGGCCCGGCGTGTGGCCGTGGGCGTACTGCAAGGCCAACATAAAGCGTTCCGGCGGCAGGTAGCCGTTGAGCCGCAGCACCTGTTCGCCGTTTTCATCGAGAAACAGCAGCGTGGGCGTGAATTGTACCTTCAGCGCTTCGGCAAACTGTTTTTCGGTGAGCTGACGGCCATCGACGGTGGCCACCTCGCGATCGCCCCAGATGTTGATGGCGACGACCTCGAAGTGTTTCTTCATGTAGTCGACGATGCTCTGTTGTGACAGATTGCGTTCCACCAGCAGGTTGCAGTAGGGGCAGCCGTCCTGATGAAACAGGATGGCGATGCGCTTGCCGGCCTGTGCCGCTTCGTCGATGTCCTCGCTGAAATCGAGAAAGCTCTCCCGGAACCAGCCGGGGTATTCGGTCTCCACGGCGCCGAGGAATCGTCCGGCCTTCCTCTCGTCGGCCGATGGCGCGGCGACCAGCAGCGCGGTGGCGAGCAGCAGCAACAGGCGGGGCGGGATGGCGAGCTTCATGGCGATTCTTCCGGCTTGACCTGCCTTGCATTTAAGCCCAAAGGCGGGGGGATGATCCAGCGGCGGCGGGCATGCGGGAAGGTTTCCTGTTGACAGGCGGGTTCGCCGGATCAGTCGATTCTGACCGCCAGCACGTCACAGTTGGCGCCATGGAGGATGCCGTTGGTGGTGGAGCCGAGCAGGCGCGAGACGCCGCTGCGGCCGTGGGAGCCGGTGACGATCAGATCCACCTGCTGGGCCGCCGCGTAGGAGAGAATCGCCGCCTTCGGCGCACCCCACATCACCTCGGTCCGCAGGTTGGGGATCTCCAGCTCGGCCGCCAGCTTCTCCATCTGTTTCTCGGCGGCCTCGAAGACCATCCGGTCGGTCTCCTGTTGTTGCACCGGGCCGACCGGATCGTAGACGTCACCATAGAAGATGAAGTTCTCGACCGCGTGCAGGATGGTGATGCGGGCGTCGTAGAGACTGGCGATCTCCTTGGCCCGCAGCGCGGCCAGGTCGGCGTGGGGGGAGAAGTCGGTGGCGACCAGGATGTGGGCGTAGGGCTTGAGCGTCGCCTTTTCCTCCGCCTCTCCACCCGTCTTTACGCCGTCGCGCAGCCACTCCCAGGCCAGCAGCAACTCGTCGCGCCGGAAAAAGCGGATCTCGGTGGCGGTGAAGGCGTTGGCCAGCGCCGTCATCCAGTGTTCCCACCGCTTTTCGCCGATGATGGCGATGCGCTGGAAATCGTCGTCGTGCCCGGTGATGAAGGAAAAATCGCTCCAGGCGGCCTCCGGCTCCCAGCCGTGGAAGTTCTCCAGCTCGATCAGCATCGACAGCGGGCCGTTGTTGGCCCTCCGTTTGTCGAGCAGCGTGGTGAATCTCTCCAGATCGTTGTCGTTGAGCTTGCCGATGACTTTGATGGCGATGATGCGGTCTTCGTTGACGGGAATGATCTGGAACATGGGGCTCACTCCGATGGCAATGGGTCGGGTGTGTCGCCGCCGCCGACGGTCACGCGCGCGAACGTGGTGTTGTGACATTTGGGGCAGGGCGGGATATGGCCCGCCGCCGAGAAGTGGAGCCGTTCGCCGCAGCGGGTGCATTCGAGGATGCCGGGGGCGGTCACCTCGCCGGTGTGCCACAGCTCGACATCGGCCAGCATCGCCTCCTCCTTCAGCTCCAGCAGATCGACGATGGTCGGATCCGCCGCCGACATGATCTTGTCCCAGAGATAGGACTCCTCCACCTTTACCTCGAACGGAAACCACTCCTTGAATTCCTGACCGGTCTTGCGCGCCTCCTCGGCCAGTGCGTAGAAGTCCCGCTTGAGCCAGTCGGCAACCTGCTGGGCCTCGGTCTTCGTCAGCTCCTTCAGCGATACCGACTCGTTGCGGACGCCGTCGAGCATTTCATGCAGTGCCTCCTGGGTGACCTGTTCGATACCCTGAAGGCGCTCGGCCAGACGCTCGGTCATGCGGCGGTAGCCCTCGACCAGTTTCGTGATCGGTTTGTCTGTCATCGCCCTCTGCTCCATCGACGGTGTGGGATCATTTCAAGCCTAGCAAGTCGCTGCCCTCCTATCCATAGCGACCGATGGCTGGGGGCCGTCGGTCTTGATCTTTTGCAATGCCGGCCGGAGCAAGCGCAGACCCCGGGGCAATGAACCGGATCAAGGTTTTTTGGGTGGGGCTGGCCTATGCTTGAATCCACAGGGAGTATCGAGTTGCCACATCAACCGAAGGAGGGAACAGATGGAAGACAATGGGTTGCCGTTGCCGGTGAAGACGCGTCAGTACCGGGAGCATGAAGTGGCCGATCCCGGCCGGGTGGAGCGGATGCTGGCGCTGCTGCCGGACGAGCCGGCGCAGTTGCGGCGAATGCAGGGCCGGCATCTGGTGTCGGCGGCCCATCTCGATCGTGAGCTGGTGTTGCAGATTTTTCGTCTCGCGGCGCGTTACGAGCAGTCGCCCCGGCCGCACAAGACGACGCTGGCGGGCCAGATCCTGATCAACGCCTTTCTCGATCATGCGGTCAACCAGACCCGCTTCTCGTTCGAGAGTGCCGCCTACTCGCTCGGGGCCGGCATCATGAACGTCGATCGCTCCCCCACCGGCGACGTCGATGACGTCGGCGCGATGGTGGAGATGGCGGAGATGTTCAACAGCTACGGAGACGCGGTGGTGCTGCGGACGGCCTCCGTCGAGACCTTCGACGCGGTGCTGCGTGATTCGACCATTCCGGTGATCAATGGTGGCAACGGGGACGTCGAAAACCCCAGCCAGGCGCTGGTCGATCTCTACACCCTGTTCAAATGGAAGCCTGAGCTGATGTTTCCCGACGTGCCGGACGAGCAGAAACTCCAGGTCGGCTTTTTCGGTGCCCCGGGCCATACCCGCACCGTCCACAGCCTGCTGATTCTGATGGGGCTGTTCCCCTGGGCCTTCTCGCGCATCGTCGTGTTCGGCCGCGTCAGCCAGATCTTCAGGCCGGGTCAGCGGGAGAGGCTCGAAGCCACCGGCCTGACGATCGAGACCACCGCCGAACTCTACCGGCAGGAGACGATGGTGGGCTGTCTCAATATCGAGCTGCCGCGCATGGATGTCATCTATTCCGATCTGCTCAAGCCGCTGGAGCTGTCGAAGATCAACCGCGAAGCGGCGGTGGCGGCACTCAAGCCCGATGCGATGGTGTTGTGTCCTTCCGTTCATCTGAAGGAGTTTGGCGGCCTGCTCGACGACTCCCCCAACAACGCCTATTTCAGTCAGGCGCGCAATTCGGTTTTCGTGCGGATGGCGATACTGCAGGCGATACTGGGCAGCCAGTGAGATGCCGGTGCGGCGCCGTCGCGGAAACAAAAAAAGCCGCCACGGTCGCCCGTGGCGGCTTTTTTACTGCGTTGGCTGGTGATCAACCGAAGATATCGGTGGTGATGTTGTTGAACCAGCTGTGGGCGAACAGCGCCTCGCGGCGGCGTGCCTCGTCGGAAGCGTCTTTCGGGGAGAGCCCGCCCGCGACCTTGATGATCTTGGACTTGTCCTCCGCCAGACGGTAGACGGCGGCCACCGAGATGCCGTAGTCCTTGCCGACAATCGAGTAGCAGGTGTTGGTATACGCCGGCGTGCCCGGCTCGTGACCTGCCAGCAGCGCGGCGACCGACGCGGCGCAGACCTTGGCCTCGGAGTTGGCGGCGTAGCCGGACTTTGGCATGCCCTTGGCGATCGACGCGTCCCCGATGACGTGGATGTTGGGATGGATCGTCGATTCAAAGGTGTGCAGATCGACCGGACACCAGCCGCTGTCGTTGGTCAGCCCGGCGGCGAAGGCGATCTTGCCGGCCTTCTGCGCCGGAATGACGTTGATGACGTCGCCTTTGATGGTTTCGTCGAAGCCGGTGGTGACGCTCTTGGCGCCGGCATCGACTTTGACCACGGCGTTATCGTTGGAGCCCTGGGCGCTGCCGCGCCACTCGATCATCGAGTTGGGTGTCTCGTAGCCGTAGAGATCCTTCCAGCCCTGGACGAACAGCCCCATCTTCGAGAACTTCGGCTTCGGGTCGAGGATGATGATCTTCGACTTCGGCTTGTGGTGCTTGAGGTAGTGGGCGATCTGGCTGGCCCGCTCATACGGCCCCGGTGGGCAGCGGAACGGGTTGCCCGGCGGGCAGATGACGACGGTGCCGCCGTCGCGCATCGATTCGAGCTGACGGCGCAGCAGGGCGGTCTGCGGGCCGGCCTTCCAGGCGTGGGGGATCTTCTCGGCGACGTTGGCGTCGTAGCCTTCGATGGTGTCCCACTTGAAGTCGATGCCCGGTGCGACGATGCAGCGGTCGTAGTGGAAGGTCTTGCCGCCGGCGGTCTTGACGGTGCGTGCCTTGGCGTCGATGCCGGTGACGGTGTCGTTGACCACCTTGACGCCGTGCTTGCCCAGCCCGGTGTAGCCGAAGCGGATGCTGTCGAGGCTGCGTTCGCCGCTCAACACCTCGTTGCTCATGTAGCAGGTGTAGTAGTGCGGATTGGCCTCGATCAGCGTGACTTCGATACTGGGATCGGCCATGCGGATGTATTTGGCGGCGGTGGCACCGCCGGTGCCGCCACCGACGACGACCACTTTCTTGGTGGCGCCCATGGCGATGTAGGGTGCGCCGACGGCGCCCACTACCGTGGCCAGACCGGTGGTCTGGATGAAACGTCTACGTGAAATAGTCATGTCTGGTCTGCTCCTGTGGAATTATTTGCTGCGGCTGCCATAGAAGGCGACGAGTTCGGTGATGCTCTTCTTGCCGTGTTCGGCAATCATCGCGTCGAACTTCTTCTTCATCTTCTTGTCGGCGATCTTGCTGACGCCGTTGGCGAAATCCCACATGGTCCAGTTGATATAGGGCACCCACTGGCCGGCGAGCACGATGCCCTCGGGATCGGTCCCGCCGTCCTCGTGGCACTTCTCGCAATACTCGTCGTGGAGCTTGGCGCCGGTTGCGCTGCGTGCCGTCTGGTTCAGCGCCGGCTTGAACTCCATCTTGCTGAAATGGCCGGCCATCGCCTTGATCTCGTCGTCGGTGTAGCCCTTGGCGATACGCCCCATGATGGTGGAGTAGCGCTCGCCGCTCTTGAATTGGTTCATCACGTCGACGAAGTACTCCTCCTCGAGGCCGGCGATGGTGGGTGTGGCGGGACCGCCACTGGCGCCGTTGGTGCCGTGGCAACCGGCACAGGTGTTGGACAGCATGGCCGCGGAGGCGCCGCTGAGTAGCTTCGGCTTGGCTTTCGGCGCCATCTTGGCCGCCGCGCTGGAGGCTGCCTTGCTGGCCTTGTCGACGGCTTTTTCGGCCGTTGAGCAGCCGACAACCAGCGCGGTTGCCGCTGCCGTTAGAACGATTGCTTTGATCCTCATGTTTTCTCCTGGAACTTGTTAGGTTTCTGACTCACCCCCGGATCGCGTGGAGCGCTGGAGACACCGCTGTCGGCGATGCCTGGTGCTGTCGATTTCCGGTGATCCGGCCGGGTCGTGATCCTCCCCGATGGGGATATCTCTCGGCCGCTCGATTATTGCGATTTATCAACGATATATCAATAACTTATAAGCATATCGGAATATAACTGTTCGCTTATTCCCTTGGGCGGCCAGGCATTCGTCCCGGTGGAATGGCAGCGCGATCAATACTCTCTATTGCCATTTCTCCAAAGGCTTGTTCGTTCTGTGGTCATCGGGTGTAAGATGCGAGTGTCTCCATCCAACAAACGCCAACAAGTCCGGAGGGTTCCCGATGAAAATCCGTATTCTGGGCGCGCTGGCAGCGGCCGCCGTGATCATGGCGAATGTCGCTGTTGCCGAGCCGATCGTCATCAAGTTTTCCCATGTCGTCGCCGAGAACACACCCAAGGGACGGATGGCCAACGAGTTCAAGTCGCTGGTGGAGCAGCGTCTCGCCGGCAAGGTGAGGGTGGAGGTGTTTCCCAACGCCCAGCTGTTCGGCGACAACAAGGTGCTGGAGGCGATGCTGCTCGGCGACGTACAGATGGCGGCGCCTTCCCTCTCCAAGTTCAAGCGCTATACGAAAAAGCTGCAACTGTTCGATCTGCCGTTTCTGTTTGACGATCTGAAGGCGGTGGAGCGGTTCCAGCAGAGCCCGGAGGGGCAGGCGCTGTTGTCGGCCACCCGCAAGAAAGGGATCGTCGGCCTGGGGTATCTGCACAACGGGATGAAGCAGTTGTCGGCCTCGAAACCGCTGCGGGTGCCGGAGGATGCGAGGAATCTGAAGTTCCGCATCATGTCTTCCGACGTGTTGGCGGCTCAGTTCAAGGCGCTCGGCGCGATGCCGCTGAAAAAGCCGTTTTCCGAGGTGTTCACGCTGTTGCAGACCAAGGCCATCGATGGCCAGGAGAACACCTGGTCGAATATCTATTCGAAGAAATTCTATGAGGTGCAGCCCTATATCACCGAATCCAATCACGGCGTGCTCGACTACATGGTCGTGACATCGGCCGAGTTCTGGAAGGGTCTCCCGGAGGAGATCCGCGCCGAGGTGAAAAAGGCGCTGGACGAGGCGATCGAGCTGGGCAACCGGGTGGCCTACGAAAAGTCGGTGGCCGACCGTCAGGCGATCATCGATTCGGGGCGTTCCCAGGTCATCACGCTGACTCCCGAGGAACGTGCCAAGTGGGTGGCGGTGATGAAGCCGGTGTGGAAGCAGTTCGAGGATCAGATCGGCAAGGATCTGATCGACGCGGCCTGGGCGGCAAACAAGCCGTAGCCGCCGCTTTGCCCGGTGTCGCCGTGGCCGGCGTGCCGCGGTCGCGCCGGTCGTTGCCGCCGGGACGGGTCGATGCTGATCAGGTTGATCCATAGAATCGAGGAGGGTGTCATCGCCGCCCTGCTGGTGGCGATGACGCTGCTCGTCTTCACCGATGTGGTGATGCGCTTCGGCTGGGGCAGCGGTTTTCTCTGGTCGCAGGAGCTCACCCTCTATCTCTCAGCCTGGTTCGTACTGTTTGGCATCAGCTACGGTTTGCGGGTCGGCGCCCATATTGGCGTCGACGCCTTCGTCCGTCTGCTGCCGAACCGGCTCCACCGTCTCGCCACCCTGCTGGCGATTCTCTTCTCGCTCCTGTACTGCGCCTTTTTTCTCTATGGCGGCTGGGTCTATCTGTTCAAGATGTACCAGCTCGGCATCGGTATGGAGGATCTCAAGCTGCCGCAGTGGCTGGTGTCCCGCCTCTCCGAAGCGTCGTTGACGTTCTGGACCATCGACCCGGAGGATCCGCTGTTTCCGCTGTGGGCGTCGCAGAGCATCATTTTGATCGGCATGGTGTTGTTCGCAATCCGCCTGCTGGAACTTTTCTGGCGGGTGGTGCGTGGTGATCGGCTGGGCTTTCACCAGACCACCGAGGCGGAGGACAGCTTGCATCTGGCCAGGGAGCTGGCCGGGGATCTCCAGCCGGAGAAGGACGCCAAGTGACCTCTGCCGCGCTTTTTGCCCTGTTGTTTTTCTTCATGTTTCTCGGCATGCCGGTGGCGGTGGCGCTGGGGCTCTCCAGCGTGGTGACGATTTTCCTCTTCTCCGACGACTCGCTTTCGTCGGTGGCGCTCAAGCTCTTCGAGGCGCTGTCGGAACACTACACGCTGCTGGCCATCCCTTTCTTCATCCTGTCGTCGGCCTTTCTCTCCACCGGCGGCGTCGCGCGGCGGCTGATCGCTTTTGCCGTCAACGCCGTTGGCCACGTCAAGGGGGGGCTGGCGATGGCCTCGGTCATGGCCTGCATGATGTTTGCGGCGGTCTCCGGCTCGTCCCCGGCGACGGTGGCGGCGATTGGCACCATCGTCATTGCCGGCATGGTGCGCAGTGGCTACCCGGAAAAGTTCGCCGCCGGTGTCATCGCCAATGCCGGGACGCTGGGGATTCTCATTCCGCCGTCGATCGTCATGCTGGTCTATGCCGCAGCCACCGAGGTGTCGGCTGCGAGAATGTTCATGGCGGGCTTCGTGCCGGGGTTGATGATGGGGTTGATCCTGATGACCGCCATCTATGTCGTTGCCCGTGTCAAAGGTTATCCCTCGCAGCCGTGGCCGGGTTTTCGCGCACTGCTCAAGTCGGGGTTCGTCGCCTCCGGCGGCCTGATGCTGATCGTCATCGTCCTCGGTTCCATCTATGGCGGCATTGCCAGCCCCACCGAGGCGGCTGCCGTGTCGGCCGTCTATGCGTTTTTCGTCTCGGTGTTCGGATATCGCGACATGGGGCCGCTCAAGGCGGTGCCGTGGCGCAGGCAAGGGGAAGGGGCCGTTGGCATGGTGCTGCGAAACATGGCGCAGATGACGCTGGCGCTGCCTCGTTGCCTGTTGGACCCGGAGGTGCGCGCCACGATCATGGAGGCGGCCAAGGTGAGCATCATGCTGCTGTTCATCATCGCCAATGCGATGCTCTTCGCCCATGTGCTGACCACGGAGCGGATTCCCCATGCCATTGCCGGAACCATCGTCCACTGGGGGCTGGCGCCTTGGATGTTCCTCGTCGTGGTCAATCTGCTGCTGCTCGCCGCCGGCAATTTCATGGAACCGTCGGCGATTCTGCTGATTATGGCGCCGATTCTCTTTCCCATTGCGATGAAGCTCGGCATCGATCCGATCCACCTCGGCATCATCATGGTCGTCAACATGGAGATCGGCATGCTGACGCCACCGGTGGGGCTCAATCTGTTCGTCACCGCAGGCATCACCGGCCACAGCATCGGCTGGGTCATCAAGGCCGCGCTGCCCTGGCTGATGCTGTTGCTGATCTTTCTGATGATCATCACCTACGTGCCACAGGTGTCGTTGTGGCTGCCGGAATACATCGACTACCTGAAAGGGTATCGGTAGGGCAGTGCCGTTCCCACGTTCCCGTTGGCAGGGGGCTGTGGGCCGTTTCCATGGTTCGTCGTGATCTCAGCCGGTGTTTTCCGGTTCCTCCTGCAAGGCGTAGAGCGCCTGGATCTCGTCGGGCCAGAGGCTGGCGTCCACCGTCTCCAGCACCATCGGGATTTCGTCGAAGCGGTCGTCATTCATGATGTAGCGGAAGGCTTCCCAGCCGATCTTCCCCTGGCCGAGGCTTTCGTGGCGATCGACGCGGGCGCCGAGGTCGGGTTTGCTGTCGTTGAGGTGCATGCCACGCAGGTAGTCGAAGCCGACGATGCGGTCGAATTCGGCAAAGGTCTGCTCGCAGGCTTCGGCGGTGCGCAGATCGTAACCGGCGACGAAGATGTGGCAGGTGTCGATGCAAACGCCGACGCGGGTCTTGTCCTCCACCCGGTCGATGATGGCGGCCAGATGTTCGAAGCGGTGGCCGACGTTGCTGCCCTGGCCGGCGGTGGTTTCGATGACGGCGGTGACGCCCTCGGTGCGTTCGAGGGCGAGGTCGATCGATTCGGCGACACGCGCGAGACAGGCTTCTTCATCGATCTTGTTGAGGTGGCTGCCAGGGTGAAAGTTCAATAGCTCCAGCCCGAGTTGCATGCAGCGCGTCATCTCGTCGATGAAGGCGTTGCGGGATTTCTCCAGCCCCGCGGCTTCGGGGTGACCGAGGTTGATGAGGTAGCTGTCGTGGGGCAGGACGTGCCTGGGCGCGATGCCGACGCTCCGGAGATTGGCCTGGAAGGCGGCAATGCTCTCCCCGGTCAGTGGCTTGGCTTGCCACTGGCGTTGATTCTTGGTGAACAGCGCAAAGGCGCGCGCGCCGATGGCTTGGGCGTTGAGCGGCGCGTTTTCGACGCCGCCCTTGATGCTGACATGGGCGCCGACCCGTTTCATGTCCGTTGCTCCGGTTTGCTGCCGATCGGGATGAAGCGCCGTGGCAGCTCCACCCATTCGTAGGCCTCTTCCTGCTGGGCCGCCGAACAGTCGGAGGCGCAGCTGCCGCAGGCGAGGCTGCTGCATTTGCGCACCCGGCCTTTCTCGATCCACTTGTCGAGCATGCCGCGGATCGCTTCCGGGTCGGCATCGAAATGCAGCGCCAGGTCCCGCAGTGATACCTGCTTGCGCTCCTGCATGTATCGCTTGATCTCCAGCAGCATCGTCAATGCCCTTCGAACAGTGGCGTCGATGGCGTGGCCGGTCTGCGGCCGGCCCACTTCCTCAATCCGACGATGGCAACGAGGGCGACGAGGGAGAGGCCGACGATCCAGCCGGTGGAGCTGGCCGGGTGGCGGCCGAAGGTGGCGATCTGGTAGAACAACGTCGCGGTGGTATAGGCCACGCCGGTGGTCCAGCTGGCGACGAAGATGGCCCAGGCCGTGCCCGCCTCGCGAACGATGGCGCCGATGGTGGCGGCGCAGGGGAAGTACATCAGAATAAACAGCAGATAGGCGAAGGCCCCGATCTTGCCGTCGAAACGCTGGTGCATCGCCCCGAAGACGCCGGTATCGACCGCCAGCGCCTCGGCGGCCGCCTCGGTGGAGCGGGCGTAGTCCACGTCCAGCCCGAGCGGATCGAGCAGCGCCTCGCCCACCGCGGCCAGATTGGCGGGAATGGTGGCGGCCGCGGCCTGTAGCGCATTCCAGAGGTCGAACGCCGCCGGGGATTCGTCGGGTGACGCCGTGGCATCGTCGCCCAGTGAGCTGTAGAGGGCATCCAGTGCGCCGACCACCACCTCCTTGGCCATGACCCCGGTGAAGATGCCGACTGTGGCCGGCCAGTTGTCCTCGCTGATGCCCATCGGCCCGAACACCGGCGTGACCGTCTGGGCCACGGCGCTGAGGATCGACTGGTCGGTGTCCTCGTTGCCGAAGCTGCCGTCGCGGCCGATGGAGTTGAGCACGTTGAGGATCACCACCATGACGACGATCACCTTGCCGGCGTCCTTCAGAAACAGCTTGACCCGATCCCAGGTGCGCAGCAGCACCCCCTTTATCGACGGCAGGTGGTAGGGCGGCAGCTCCATCATGAAACCGGTACTCTGACCCGGCAGCAGCGTGCGCTTCATGATGAGCCCGGTGCCGATGGCGGCGAGAATGCCGATCAGATAGAGCCCGAAGACCAGGTTCTGGCCGTTGTTCGGAAAGAAGGCGGCGGCGAACAGCGCATAGACCGGCAGTCGCGCACCGCAGGACATGAACGGGTTCATCAGGATTGTCAGTTTCCGCTCACGCTCGTTCTCCAGCGTCCTTGTGGCCATGATGGCCGGGACGTTGCAGCCGAAGCCGACGATCAGCGGCACGAAGGCCTTGCCCGGCAGGCCGATGGCGCGCATCGCCCGGTCCATGACGAAAGCGGCGCGGGCCATGTAGCCGGAGTCCTCCACCACCGAGAGGAACAGGTAGAGCGCGGTGATGATCGGAATGAAGGTCGCCACCACCTGCAGGCCGCCGCCGACACCATTGGCCAGCAGCACCACCAGCCACTGTGGTGCGCCGATGGTGGCCAGCAGTGCGCCGAGACCATCGACGAACAGTGCCGCGCCGACGCCGTCGAAGAAGTCGATGAAGGCGCCACCGAGGTTGATGGCGAACATGAACATCAGATACATCACCGCCATGAAGATGGGGATGCCCAGCCAGCGGCTCAGCACCGCGCGGTCGATGCGGTCGGTCAGGGTCTTGTCGAGTCTGCCCCGCTCCTTGATGACGGCCCGCGCCAGCGCGTGTGCGTGGCTGAAGCGGCTGCTGGCGATGTGGATGTCGGCATCCTCGCCGGAGCGGTCGCGGATGATCTTCCGCCAGCGCCGCGCCTTCTCCCGCAGGGCATCGTCGGCCTGGGCCAGCAGCGTCTCGCTGCCTTCCAGCAGTTTCAGTGCCAGCCAGTGCTTGACGCAGTGCTGGCGGTCACAGCGGATATCGGGTATCAGGTCGGCGATGGCCTGTTCCACCACCTCCTCGTGGGCCAGGCGGTACCCGGTGGTGCGCCTGCCAGCGACCACGTCGACGATCGCCTGCTTGAGCTCGTCCAGCCCCTTCTCCCGGGTCGCTACCACCGGTACCACCGGACAGCCGAGCAGTTGGCCGAGTTTGTCGATGTCGATCTTGATACCGCGCTTGTGGGCAATGTCCATCATGTTCAGCGCCACCACCATCGGCACGTCCATTTCCAGCATCTGCACCGTCAGGTAGAGGTTGCGCTCCAGATTGGTGGCGTCGATGACGTTGACGATGACATCGGCCTCGTGGGAGAGGAGGTAGTCGCTGGTGACCTTCTCGTCCAGTGAACTGGCGTCGAGCGAGTAGATGCCGGGCAGATCGACCACGGTCACCTCGCGGTCGCCGAGCCTGAACGTACCCATCTTGCGCTCGACGGTGACGCCGGGCCAGTTGCCGGTCTTCTGGCGGATGCCGGTCAGCGCGTTGAACAGCGCCGACTTGCCGCAGTTGGGATTGCCCGCCAGCGCGATCTGCAGGTTGCCGGGCGCGGGGTTTTCGCTGGCGCAGTCGTGGCAGGACTTACCCATCGTCGTTACAGGCGTCGAGTGGTGCCGCCTGGATCCGATTGGCCACCCCGGCGCCGAGCGCCACGCGATTGCCGTTGAGGCCCAGCACCACGCCCTTGCCTCGATGATGGAGAATCTCCACCTCGCAACCCTTGGTGATGCCCAGGCTCATCAGGCGCTGGATCATGGCGCGGCCACCATCGATACGGACGATGCGGGCGCATTGGCCGCTAGGCAGCGTGTCCAGCGCAACGGGGTCGTGCTCGGGGCCGCGGGCCGTCACGGCAGCGATACCGGTGGCCTGTCGGGAGTGCGCCAATGAGAACATGGGGGCTCCTGTGATTCGAGAATGTAAATGATAGTCACTCTCATTTGCGTCTGTCAAGCGGCAATGGCGGCCAGGGGGTCACTCATCTTCGAATTCGCCGTAGAGAATCAGCGTGTGGCTGGTCATTTTGAAGCCATGTTGCTCGGCGATGATCCGCTGCCGCTCCTCGATGATCTCGTCGTAGAACTCCACCACCTTGCCCGTCTTGACCGACACCATGTGGTCGTGATGCCCTTCGCCGGCCAGCTCGAACACCGCCTGTCCGCCCTCGAAATGGTGCCGGGTGACCAGACCGGCCGCCTCGAACTGGGTCAATACCCGATAGACGGTGGCCAGACCGATCTCCTCGCCTGCGTCGAGCAGTGCCTTGTAGACGTCTTCGGCGGTATGATGATTCTCCTCGGCGTTTTCGAGGATTTCCAGAATCTTCATCCGTGGCAGGGTGACCTTGAGCCCCGCCTTTCTGAGATCTTGATTGTTCATCTGTTGCTCCTGAGTCGCGCCGGGAACGGGCCCGGTACAGCGGGTGACCGGGGCGGTGGGACCGCTGTCGCGCCGGTAACCGGGATGTCGCCGCCCCAACCATCATCGACAGCGTGGGCCACCGGTCTCATCGGAGAGGCGTCTGCGGATCGTGACTCCGCCTCTGCCGTCGAACACTCGGATGACTGGATGAGATGGTCGGGCGAACAGCAAACAGTATGATAACCGTTCTCACTATCAAATGTATCCATGAGTAGTCGATTCGGAGCATGGCATCGCTGGCTGCCGCTCGTGCTGCTGCTGATCCCTCCGGCCGTGGCGGCTGGCGCCGACCCCGTGGAGCAGCAGGTCTGCCGCCTCGAGCGCGCCGCTTTCCTGCTGGTTGGCGGGGCTGGCCAGGGCGGGCGCGACTGCCGTGCCGATGAGCCGCTGATTCCCGCCTCGACGCTGAAGGTTCTCACCGCCTGGCTGGCGCTCGAACACTGGGGGCCGGATTTTCGCTTCACCACCGAATTTTTCCTTGACGACCATCAGTTGCTCTGGATACGGGGCCGTGGTGATCCGATGCTGGTCTCGGAGGAGTTGGCGTCGGTTGCCGCCGCGCTGAAGTCACGGGGCGTCGGCCCGCTGGCTGGCATTGGCATCGACGAGAGCTACTACGCGGCCGACATCGACATCCCCGGCCGAGCCGGCAGCGACAATCCCTACGATGCGCCGGTGACGGCGCTGGCGGCCAACTTCAACACGCTCCATCTGATGCGTGTTGAAGGCGAGCTGCGCTCCGCCGAGCCGCAGACGCCGCTGACCCCGACCGCGCGGCGCCTGGGCCGGCGGGTCACCGCCCGCCAACGGATCAACCTGCCGGTAGCCGCCGACGGCGGCCGCTACTTTGCCGAACTGCTGGGGGCGAAACTGCGGGAGGTGGGGATCGAGGTGGGGGAGACGCTACGCCGCGGCACCGTGCCGGTGGACGCCCGGCTGCTGTACCGGCATCGCAACAGCCGTCCGTTGTCGGCGGTCGTTCGCGCCATGCTGCGCTACTCCACCAACTTCATCGCCAACCAGTTGTGGCTCGATCTCGGTGCCGAGGCCTTCGGCCCCCCCGCCGATATGGAGAAGGCCCGGCGCCATGCGCGGCAGCGAATCGATGCCGTGTTCGGCTGGCAGGATTACCAGGTCGTCGAAGGCGCCGGGCTGTCGCGGCAAAACCGGCTGAGCCCGCGTCAGCTGGTCGAGCTGCTGCAGCGGTTCACGCCGTGGCGGGGGCTGCTACCCCGCCGTGGCGCTGGCGTGCGCGCCAAGACCGGTACCCTGCATGGGGTGCGGACGCTGGCCGGTTATCTCGATGGCGCGTCGGGCCGCCGTCCGTTTGCGATACTGATCAACAGCCCGGCGCCACCGCGGTTGCGTGACCGACTGCTGGAGCGGTGGCGGGCGGCCGCTGGCCCGTAGCTCAGGCGCTGGCGGCCGACAGCAGTTTCTTCTTCAGTTCACGGTAGAGCGGGGTAGGGCCGATGTCGTCGTAGATCGGCTCGCCGGTGTCGTCCTTGCTGATGACGTTGTAGCCGGGGACATAGGGCATGCTGCCCTCCAGCTCGTCGAGAGCGGCGACGATGAGGTCGTGGACGATCTCCTCGGCCTGTTTGCCGGGATACATCTGCGCCAGCGCCTGGACACGGGCGGCGTCGGCCGGTGGCAGATCGATCTCGAAACGGCGTTGCAGGTTGTGATGGCCGGAGGCCTTTTCCCAGCCAGAGATGAGGTCGGCGATTTTCATGGCTCCTCCTGTTGTCGTGGTTGTGTACAGCAGGCCGATTCTCCGCCGTTTCGGCCGGCGCCACCGCCGAGGCGTTCACTCTCCACCGTGGCCGGCAGGTGGCGGGACGGCCGGGCCGTGGTCGCGTTCACGGTTTTGCCGCGGTATTCTTGGCGACCCGCCCATCAGACCGGTCCGTGATGTCCGATACCGCCGCCTTCGTCCGCCCGCCCAAGTCGCTGTTGCGCGCCACCGGCAGAGCGCTGGCCGACTTTGGCATGATCCGTGATGGCGACCGCGTGTTGCTCGGGTTGTCGGGGGGCAAGGATTCGCTCGGCCTGCTGCATATTCTGGCCCACTTCCGCCGTCACGCGCCGATCCACTTCGAGCTGGGGGCGGTGACCATCGATCCGCAGAGCGATACCTTCTCGCCACGGCCGTTGATCCCCTATCTGAAAGCGCTGGGCGTGCCCTATTTCTATGTGGAGGAGCCGATCGTCTCGCTCGCCGAGAGCCACATGGACAACGACTCCTACTGCGCCTTCTGCGCGCGGATGAAACGGGGCCTGCTCTACCGCACCTGCCGGGAGGCGGGCTACAACGTGCTGGCCCAGGCGCAGCATCTCGACGATCTGGCCGAGAGCTTTCTGATGTCCGCCTTTTTCGGCGGGCAGCTACGGACCATGAAGGCGCACTATGTCATCGACGCCGGTGACCTGCGGATGATCCGGCCGCTGGTCTATGTGCGCGAGCGGCAGTTGCGGGCGTTCGCCGCCAGCGCTGAGTTGCCGGTGATCGAGGAAAACTGTCCGGCCTGCTTCTCCAAGCCGACCCAGCGCGAACACATGAAGCAGTTGTTGGCCCGTGAGGAGGCCGCCAACCCCCACCTGTTCCGCACCCTCAAGACGACGCTGAAGCCGCTGATGCGCGAGGGGATGCCGGCATAGATGGACGCGCTGGCGGTCATGCTGCTGCGGCTGTTCAGCCGCACGCCACTGCCGTTCAACCACTGGCTGGGGCGGCAGCTCGGGCGCCTGGTGTGGTGGCTGGACGGCCGCGAGCGGCGGGTGGCGCTGGCCAATCTCGCGTTCTGTTTTCCCGGGCGGGATCCGCGTTGGCGGCGGCGTACCGCCAGGGCGGCGCTGATGGCGATGGGCGAGGCGCTGCTGGAAGCGCCGCGGGTCTGGCGCATGACGCCAGCGGCGTTGCGGGCGCGGCTCGACAATCCGGAGCGACTCGACGAGATCCTCGCGGTCTATGGGGAGGGACGCGGACTGGTCATCGCGGCCCCGCATCTGGGCAGTTGGGAGTACGTCGGCGCGCTGATCGCCACCGGCACCGCCATGACCAATATGTTCCGTCCGCCAAAGTATCCGCGGGTGGGGCGCTACATCCGCCAGGCACGGGCGCGGGCGGGGTTCGCGCTGGCGCCCACCGATGCCGGCGGCGTGCGCCAGCTCAGCAAGGCGCTGGCGCGGGGCGGGTGTGTCGGTATCCTGCCGGATCAGGAGCCGGCGTCGGGTAGCGGTGTGTTCGCGCCTTTCTTCGGCCGGCAGGCGTACACGATGATGTTGCTGCCCCGGCTGGTGCGCAAACGGCGCACGCCGGTCTTTTTCGTGTTTGCCGAGCGTCTGCCCGGTGGGCGTTACCGCCTGCACTGCCGGCGTGGGGGCGCGGCGCTCTACGACCGTGACGTCGCCACCGCCTGTGCCGCGATGAACGCCGAGGTCGAAGCGCTGATCCGTCTGCGTCTCGACAGCTACAACTGGAACTACAAGCGATTTCTCGCTCAGCCCGACGGAGCTGACATCTACCACAAGGACATCTCATGACCGATCTGCCCGTACTGAAGCTCAAGCGCAACGAAGACCGCCGCATCCGTCAGGGCCATCTGTGGATCTTCAGCAACGAGGTGGACACCACCAACACTCCGCTCAAGGCCTTCGAGCCGGGTGACGTGGTGGCCATCGAGGACGCCCGCGGCAAGTTGCTCGGCACTGGCTATGTCAACCCCCATTCTCTGATCGCCGCGCGGCTGGTGAGCCGGGACCGGAATCACCCGTTCGATGCCTCGCTGATCGTCCATCGCCTCAAGGTGGCGTTGTCGATGCGTGAGCGCCTCTTCCCGGCGCCGTACTATCGGTTGGTGTTTGGCGAGGGTGACGGTCTGCCGGGGCTGGTGGTCGATCGCTTCGACGACGTGCTGGTGGTGCAGATCACCACCGCTGGCATGGAGCGGCAGCGTCAGGCCATCGTCGATGCGCTGGTCAAGGTGGTGGCGCCGGCGGCCATCGTGTTGCGCAACGACAGCCCGATCCGCGACCTCGAAGGGTTGGCGCGCTATGTCGAAATGGCGTCCGGCGAGATGCCGGAGCGCCTCACCGTCGTCGAGCATGGCAGCCGTTTCGAGGCGCCGCTGGCCGGCGGGCAGAAAACCGGCTGGTTCTACGACCAGAGCGACAACCGGCGAGACCTGGGGCGTTGGGTGCGGGGTGCGCGGGTGCTCGATGTCTTCAGCTATGTCGGTGGCTGGGGTGTGCAGGCGGTGGCACAGGGGGCCGAGTCGGCGCTGTGCCTCGACGAATCGCCGCTGGCGATCGAGCATGTGACGCGCAACGCCCGGATCAACGGCGTGGATGACCAGGTGGGCACACTGCGTGGCGAGGCCTTCGCCGCCCTCAAGTCGCTCAAGGCCGATGAACAGCGTTTCGATGTGGTCGTCGTCGATCCCCCCGCCTTCATCAAGCGCAAGAAGGACTTTCGCAAGGGGCTCGATGCCTACCAGCGGATCAACGGGCTGGCGATGCGGCTGCTGAGCCGCGACGGCATCCTCATCAGTTGCAGCTGCTCCCACCACCTTGGCCGCGACGATCTCGTGCAGGCGCTGAACCGTGCGGTGCGGCACATCGGCGGGCGCAGATTGCAGATTCTCTGGCAGGGCGGGCAGGCCGTCGATCATCCGGTGCACCCGGCCATTCCCGAGACGAGTTATCTCAAGGCGGTGGTTTGCCGGGTGGTACGGTCGTGATGTTCCGGCGAAACCTGGGTGCCTGCTCGTGAGCCTTCGGATTGCCCCGAACATTTCACAAGCACGCTGCAAACCAATCATTGCGCCGAGATTCCCCCATATCCTGCATTCTCATGAAATATTCGGGCTAGAATACCCCTCCCCACGTTCTTCATTGGCGCTGAGATGCTGACCTATCCGCGAATCGATCCGATTGCACTGCAGCTGGGACCGCTGAAGGTCCACTGGTATGGCCTGATGTATCTGGTCGGGTTTGCGCTGTTCTGGCTGCTGGGCCGCTGGCGCGCGCGGCGGCCGGATTTCGCCATAACGCCGGAGCTGGTCGGGGACTTTCTGTTCTATGGGGCGATGGGGGTGGTGCTCGGCGGTCGTATCGGCTATGTGCTGTTCTACGCCTTCGACAGTTTTATCGCCGATCCGCTGTATCTCTTGCGGATCTGGGAAGGAGGGATGAGCTTTCACGGCGGGCTGATCGGGGTGATGGTGGCGATCTGGCTCTATGCCCGGAAGTTGGGCACGACCTTCTTCGACATGGCCGATTTCGTGGCGCCGATGGTGCCGCTGGGGCTGTTTGCCGGGCGTATCGGGAATTTCATCAACGGGGAGTTGTGGGGGCGTCCGACCGACCTGCCGTGGGGGATGGTGTTCCCCCACGTGGACCGGCTGGCGCGGCATCCTTCACAGCTCTATCAGGCGGCGATGGAAGGGTTGTTGCTGTTTGCCATCCTCTGGATCTTTGCCCTGAAGCCGAGGCCACGGGGTGCGGTGTCGGGGTTGTTTCTGACCGGCTATGGTGTGTTTCGTTTTGTCGCCGAATTCTTCCGCCAGCCCGATGCGCAGCTCGGTTTCGTCGCGTTCGGCTGGATGACACAGGGGCAGCTGTTGTCGCTGCCGATGATCGTGGCCGGCATCGGCCTGATGGCATGGGCCTACGGCAGGGGGGGAGAGAATGCGCCAGTATCTTGATCTGATGCGCCATGTGCGGGAGCACGGCGTGGAGAAGTCCGACCGCACTGGCACCGGCACGTTGTCGGTCTTTGGCTACCAGATGCGTTTCGATCTGGGCGACGGCTTTCCCGTCGTCACCACCAAGAAGCTCCATCTGCGCTCGATCATCCACGAGCTGCTGTGGTTCCTCCGGGGTGATACCAATATCGCCTATCTGAAGGAAAACGGCGTGTCGATCTGGGACGAGTGGGCCGACGAGCATGGTGATCTCGGGCCGGTCTACGGGGCGCAGTGGCGTTCCTGGCCGACGCCGGACGGGCGTCATGTCGATCAGATCTCGCAGGTGATCGAGCAGTTGCGCCACGACCCGGACTCGCGTCGCATCATCGTCTCCGCCTGGAACGTGGGCGAGCTGGAGAAGATGGCGCTGCCGCCTTGCCACGCCTTCTTCCAGTTCTATGTGGCCGATGGCCGGCTCTCCTGCCAGCTCTATCAGCGCAGTGCCGATATCTTTCTGGGGGTGCCGTTCAATATCGCCTCCTATGCGCTGTTGACGATGATGATGGCGCAGGTGACGGGGCTCGAGCCCGGCGAATTCGTGCATACGCTCGGCGACGCCCACCTCTATCTCAACCATCTGGCGCAGGCCGATCTGCAACTCTCCCGCGAGCCGCTGCCGCTGCCGACGATGCGGCTCAACCCCGACGTGACCGACCTGTTCGCTTTCCGCTATGAGGATTTCACCCTCGAAGGCTACCAGTCCCATCCCCATATCAAGGCGCCGGTTGCCGTATGATCTCGCTGATCGTTGCGATGGACCGCCATCGCGCCATTGGCCGCGACGGCGCGATTCCATGGCGATTGTCGGGTGACATGCGGTTTTTCCGCCAGACGACGATGGGCAAGCCGATCGTCATGGGGCGCAAGACCTGGGAATCGCTGGGCCGGCCGTTACCGGGCCGGCGCAATATCGTCGTCACCCGGGACGAGTGCTACCGGGCCGAGGGTGCCGAGGTGGTGCATTCCGCCGAGGAGGCACTGCGCCGCGCGGGCGATGCCGACGAGGTGATGATCATCGGCGGCGCGGAGATCTACCGTCTGTTTCTGCCGCGGGCCGGGCGGATCTATCTGACGCGGGTCGATACCGAGGTGGCCGATGCCGACGCTTGGTTCCCCGACATCGATTGGGCCGGCTGGGCGGTCACTTCGCTGGGCAGGTTCGCCGCCGACGAAGAGAACGACAGCGCTTTCGAGATCAGCCTGCTGGAGCGGATCAGCGGTTCCTGACCTTGATCGCCACCGGTGCCGGCCGCGAGGTGGTGACCGTTGGCTTGCGGCGCAGCGGCGTGACATTGCCGCTGTAGAGGGGTTCCGCCGCGCGCTGGTCGTCCGCCCCGGTGCCCGACGGGCGAATGCTTCGTACCACTTCCCAGTGCTCCTGCTGGTCGTGGGCCGGGCAGAGGCGGGAGACGATGGCGCGGGAGAGATAGTAGAGCCCGAAGGCGGCGATGATGACGGTGATGGAGAGGGTGACGTCGAGGGTGACGACGATGGTGGCCAGACCTGCCGCGGCCGCCGTTTTGTAGAGCACGGAGAGAAACAGTTTCAGAGCCTGGCAGTCCCTGTTCGGCACGGCATCACCTTATCGCTGGACGGTTACGGGTTTGCTCTCCACGCCCTGGAACAGTGCCACGCTGCCATGTGTTTCAGATTGTGAAGATGTGTGCTCAATGCTACTCCCAGACGCCTTGCGGCGGTAGATCTTCATCGGTGAAAAACTACCTTTCATCGTCGCCCGGTCCGGTGCTCACCCCAGTGACCGTCAGCTCGTCGCCCCGCACCTCGAAACGGATCTCCAGTTCGCCCAGCCGCATGCCGTAGCGCTTCTCCAGTCCGCGCCGTCCGTGGAAGGCCGGACGCGGATCCTGTACCAGCAACGCCCGCAGTGTGTTGGTGATGTTGGCATGTCCGGCGCGTTCCAGTTCGTGGCACTGTGCCGCCGCTTCGGCGGTGAAACCGACCCGCAGCCGGGCGGGGGCGCCCTGGGCATAGCCGTCGCGGGAGTCGGGGATGGCGTCGGCATAGCCGAGGTAGGGCTTGATGTCGAGGACCGGTGTTCCGTCCAGCAGGTCGTGGCCGCTGATTCGGAGGATCACGTGATCGCCCGAGGTGTCGACCGACTCCAGCCGCACCACCGACTGGCCGATCGGGTTGGGGCGGAAGTTGGACCGGCTGGCGAAAACACCGACGCGGGTCTTGCCGCCGAGTCGTGGTGGCCGCACCGTCGGCCGCCAGCCGGCCGCGGCCGTGGCGTGGAACAGAAACAGCACCCAGATGTGGGAGAACCGCTCCAGTCCTCGCACGCAGTCGGGATGGTGACAGGGGGGCAGCAGCTCGATCCGGCCGCCGATCTCGCGCACCAGCCCGGGTTGCCGCGGGATGCCGAACTTCTCCCGGAATGGTGAGTGGACGATTCCGATCGGTGTGAAGTCGATGCTATCCACCGGTCCGCTCCGGCGTTGCCGACAGCACCACGCGTCCGCCACCGAGGGGGGAGCGCGTCAATTCGAGGGTGAGGCCACAGTTGCGGGCGATGTCGTCCACCACGGCCAGGCCGATACCCTGCCCGGGTTCGCGGCTGTCGGCGCGGCGCCCCCGATGCAGCAGTGTATTGGCGTCGGCGGGAAAGCCGGGGCCGTCGTCGTCGATCGTCAGCCGTGAGTCCTCGACCGTCACCTCGACCCGGGAGCGGCCGTACTTGGCGGCGTTGTCGAGCAGGTTGCCGAGCAGTTCCATCAAGTCGTCGGCGCCGATTCGCAGTGAAAAATCGGGCGGGACGCGGTTGCCGAACGCCACGCCCTTGTCCGCGTAGACCTTGCCCAGTGCGCGTTGCAGCCGTTCCACCACCGGCCGGACCGGCAGGGGCGCGGTCAGCGTGCCGCTGCCCCCGGTGGCGGCGCGCTTGAGCTGGTAGCCAATGATCTCGTCGATCCGGTCGAGTTGTTGCGACAGTTGCGGATCGGTCCGCGCGGCCCTGGTGTTCCGCATCACCGCCAGTGGTGTCTTCAGGCTGTGGGCGAGGTCGGCCAGCGCATCGCGGAAACGCTGCTGCTGCCGCTTCTGGTGGTCGATCAGCTCGTTGAGGCTGTGGGTCAGTGGCGCGATCTCCTCCGGCACGTCCACGTCGAGCCGACTGGCCCGGCCGGCGCGAATGGCGTCCAGGTTGCGGCGGATGGCGCCCAGCGGTCGCAGTCCCCAGTAGAGCAGTGCCAGCAGCGTGGCCACCAGCAGCGCCGAGATCAGCGCCAGCCACAGCCAGAGGCGGTGGGAGAGACGCGCCGTTTCGCGTTGCAACGGGCTTGCTGTGTCGCTGACGCGAATGGTGTAGCGCCGTGAATCGTCGCCCAGCAGCCACTCCAGGCCGTAGTCGAGGGTGAAGCCGTGGTCGGGATCGAAGCGCCATTGGTCGATCCCCGGAAACGATGCGGCCGCCGCCCGGCCGAGCAGGGAGGGCGATTGCCACAGCCGTTGCCCGCCGGCGTCGAAGATGGCGGCGGAAAGCCCGGAGGCCGGTTGTTGCAGGCGTGGCGCGGGGATGCGGTCCAGTGCGACCGTGACCCGATGGGCGGCGTCGATCTCGGTGGCCCCGAGCAGGCTGTAGATCATTCCCTGCAGGCGGTCGAATTCGGCGTGGCGGGTGTAGGCTTCCAGCGCGCGCTCCAGTGCCAGCGCGGTCAGCAGCATGAACAGCAGCAGAATGGCGCCGGCGCTGGCGAGCAGCCGTTTGCGCAGCGAGACCATCAGGCGGCGCTGCGTTCCAGCCGCCAGCGGTATCCGCGACCGCGCAGGGTTTCGATGGGGTTGAGCGTGCCGTCGGGGTCGATCTTCTTGCGCAGGCGGCGGATGAACACCTCGATGACATTGCTGTCGCGCTCGTCGCCCTCGGCGTAGAGGTGGTCGGTGAGGCGGGACTTGGAGAGCACCTCGCCGGCATGGAGAATGAGATACTCGATGAGGCGGTATTCGTAGGCGGTCAGTGTCAACGTCTCGCCATCGCGCTGGACTTGCTGTTCCAGGGTATTGAGGGTGAATGGCCCGCTGCTGAGCGCAGACTGGGTCCAGCGACCGCTGCGGCGGATCAGGGCGCGGATCCGCGCCAGCAGTTCCTCCATGTGGAAAGGCTTGACCAGATAGTCGTCGGCGCCGGCCTCCAGCCCTTCTACCTTGTCCTGCCAGTGGTCGCGCGCGGTAAGAATCAGCACCGGATAGTCGCGCCCGTGGCCGCGCAGCGCCTCGATCACCTCGATGCCGTCCTTGCCTGGCAGGCCGAGATCGATGATCGCGGCATCGACCGGAAACTCCTTTGCCATCCACTCTCCCTCAACGCCGTCGGCGGCGATGTCGGTGACGAAGCCTTGCGCCTTGAGCGCCTCGTCGAGCTGGCGTTGCAGCTGCGGTTCGTCCTCGATCACCAGGATCCGCATTACTTCTTCCCCCTGTTGCGCCGGCCGTCGATGTCGATCACGCGGACGCGGCCGTTCTTCAGGATTTTCACCCGATAGTGGCCATTCTTGGCAGCGCGGATGTCCAGTACCCGCCCGCCGTAGTCCCGCTGTGCCAGCCGGGCGGCTTCGTCCGGCGTCAACGGGCGTTCGGCGAAGGCGGCGCCCGACAGGCTCGACAGCAGGAGAGGGATGAGGGCGAGTGTTGGTTTCATGGCCGGTGTCAGTCCAGGGGTGTCAGCGAAATGCGGATGCGCAGATGGCGTCCGGGATCCTCGTCGGTGATCGTCGTGAAGGTCTTGCCGCGATAGCGATAGGTCACCCGGTAGCCGTCGAGGCGTTCGTGAGAGACCTTCTCGTAGACGGTTTGGCAGCGTTCCTCCACGCCGCGGCGCAGCTTGTGCCTGCCACGATGTCGTTGCGCCGTATCATAACCAATTGCCGAGCCGATGACCGCCCCGGCCACCCTGGCGCTGTCGGAATGGCGGCCGATGTTGTGCCCCAGTGCGCCGCCGACGGCGCCCCCGATGATCATGTGCAGGGCGGTGTCGTCATGGCCATCGTCCACCGGGTAGAAGACCTCCTCTTCCCAGCACGACCGCTTCGGTCGTGACGAGCTGACCGAACGGTAGATCGGCGTTACGCTGATCACCCGGGCCGTGTCGGTGAAGCTGGCCGGGTCGCGGTGGTGGAGCGGGTCGGCATTGACCGCTGAGGCGATCGTCAGTGCTGCCAGCAGAGGCAGGAGCAGAGCGTGTTTCGTCGTCATCGTTGCATCTCCCGGTTGTTTTTCGATGGTGACATTTTGTGGCGACCGGGATGAATTCGGGCTGAACTGGCCGATGCGGGCAGCGCCGATGTCCGATACACTGCGCGCCTGTACATCCCTCGAGAGGCAATTCGATGTCCCAATCACTCACCTTCGTTGCCGGTCCGGGCGGGGCGGTTCAAGGGCGGCTCCGCGTGCCCGGCGACAAGTCCATTTCTCACCGTTCGATCATGCTGGGTTCGTTGGCCGATGGCGTCACCGAGGTGTCGGGCTTTCTCGACGGGGACGACTGCCTGGCGACGCTGCGGGCGTTTCGCGCGATGGGGGTGTCGATCGAAGGGCCGGATGGTGGCCGCCTCACCATCCATGGCGTCGGCCCGCGGGGGCTGCGGGCACCGGCCGGGCCGCTCGATCTTGGCAACTCCGGCACCTCGATGCGGCTGATGGCGGGGCTGATGGCTGGTCAGACCTTCGACACGGTGTTGACCGGCGATGCGTCCCTGTCGAAGCGGCCGATGCGACGGGTGACGGTGCCGCTTGAGCAGATGGGCGCATGGATCGAGACCGCTGCCGGCGGCACGCCGCCGTTGACGATCCATGGCGGTGCCAATCTGGTGGGGATCGATTACGAGATGCCGGTGGCCAGCGCGCAGGTCAAGTCCAGCCTGTTGCTGGCAGGGTTGTATGCCGAGGGCGAGACCTGCGTGACCGAGCCGGCGCCGACCCGGGATCACACCGAGCGCATGCTTGCCGGAGCCGGCTACGATCTGCGCCGCGACGGCAGCCGGGTTTGTCTGCGCGGGGGCGGGGCGTTGCGGGCGATGACCATCGACGTGCCCGCCGATATCTCGTCGGCCGCCTTCTTCCTGGTGGCGGCCAGCATCACGCCCGGCGCGGACCTGTGGCTGGAGCATGTCGGCATCAACCCCACCCGTACCGGTGTCATCGACATTCTGCGCCTGATGGGGGCGAGGATCGAGTTGGTCAACGAGCGTGAGGTGGGGGGCGAGCCGGTGGCCGACATCCATGTGGGCGCGGCGCCGCTGCGCGGGATCGATATCCCCGAGTCCCTGGTGCCGCTGGCCATCGACGAATTTCCGGTGTTGTTCGTTGCCGCGGCGCTGGCCGAGGGGCGTACCCGGCTGACCGGTGCCGCTGAGCTGCGGGTGAAAGAGAGCGACCGCATTGCCGTGATGGCCGACGGTCTGCGGGCCTGTGGCGTGACGGCGGCGCCGACGGATGATGGCATTGTCATCGACGGTGGCGACGGTTTTGCCGCCGCCACCGTGGACAGCCATGGCGATCACCGCATTGCGATGGCCTTTGCCGTGGCCGCCTTGCGCAGTGATGGTCCGATCACGATCCGCGACTGCGACAACGTCAACACCTCGTTCCCCGGCTTCGTCGACGCCTGCCGGCGGATCGGCATGAACATCGAAACAGACTGAGCCAGGAGGCCCCATGCAGAGTGACAACGAGATTCCGGTCATCACCATCGATGGTCCCGGTGGCTCCGGCAAGGGCACGTTGAGCCGTCTGCTGGCGAAGCGGCTGGGTTGGCACTGGCTGGACAGTGGTGCGATCTACCGGCTCACGGCGCTGGCGGCGCTGCGCAATGGCGTGGACCTCGACGACGTGCCGGCGCTGGTGGCGCAGGCGCGGCGGCTCGATGCCCGTTTCGGGGAGTCGGCCGACGGCGAGGCCAGTGTCCTGCTTGGCACGGACGACGTCACCGCCGAGTTGCGCACCGAGCAGGCGGGGGAGGCCGCATCGAAGATCGCCGCCTGTCCCGAGGTGCGCGAGGCGTTGTTGCAGCGGCAGCGTGACTTCCGCCAGCCGCCCGGGCTGGTGGCCGACGGACGCGACATGGGTACCGTGGTATTCCCTGATGCCCGGCTCAAGCTCTTTCTGACCGCAAGCATCGAGGAACGGGCCCGCAGGCGATATAAGCAGTTGAAAGCGCAAGGGTTTGATATTAGTATTGACGCCCTTTTTCGCGAGATTTCCGCACGGGACGAACGGGATATGAATCGTCCGGTGTCGCCTCTGCGCCCGGCCGACGATGCCGTCGTTGTCGACTGTTCGACGATGACCATCGACGAGATGCTCGAGACCGCGCTGGATCTCGCGCGGGAAAGGGAATTGGTGGCGTGACCGGAGAGGCCGGTCGCGCTGTGTCATCAACTTCAAACCATGACGTTGCCGGCGTTGGTTGTTCTGCCCGGTCAGCGTACTGTTTTTCCAGGTTATATTTAAATGTCTGAAAGTTTCGCGGAATTATTTGAGGAGAGTCTTGCCTTCACGAACATGAAGCCCGGCACCATTGTCAATGGTACGGTCATCGATATCACGCCCGATGTGGTCGTGGTCAGTGCGGGTCTGAAGTCGGAGGGGGTCATCCCCATTGAGCAGTTCAAGGGGCCCGATGGCGAGTTGGAGGTCAAAGTCGGCGACATCGTCGAAGTGACTCTCGATGCCGTCGAGAACGGCTTGGGCGAAACACGTCTCTCCAGAGAAAAGGCCAAGCGCGCCAAGGCTTGGCAAGAGTTGGAGAAAGCCTTCGAGAACGACGAGATCGTCAAGGGCAAGATCACCGGCAAGGTGCGGGGCGGCTTTACGGTCGAACTGGGCAATATCCGCGCGTTCCTGCCCGGCTCGCTGGTCGACGTGCGCCCGGTGCGCGACACCACCTATCTCGAGGGCAAGGAACTCGAGTTCAAACTGGTCAAGCTGGACCAGTCCCGCAATAACGTCGTCGTATCGCGTCGTGCCGTGGTGGAGAAGGAGTACAGTGCCGAGCGCGAGGCGCTGCTGAAGAATCTGGCCGAAGGTCAGACCGTCAAGGCCATCGTCAAGAACCTCACCGACTACGGTGCGTTCCTCGACATGGGGGGCGTCGACGGCCTGCTGCACATCACCGACATGGCGTGGAAGCGGGTCAAGCATCCCTCCGAGGTGGTGGAGATCGGCCAGGAGATCGAGGTCAAGGTGCTACGCTTCGATCGCGAGCGCAACCGGGTCTCGCTGGGTCTGAAGCAGCTGGGCGATGATCCGTGGAAGGATATCACCCGCCGTTACCCGGAAGGCACCCGCCTGTTCGGCAAGGTCACCAACATCACCGACTACGGCTGTTTCGTCGAGATCGAGGATGGGGTCGAGGGTCTCGTTCACGTCTCCGAGATGGATTGGACCAACAAGAACGTCAACCCGCAGAAGGTGGTGCATCTGGGCGAGGAGGTCGAGGTGATGATTCTCGACATCGACGAGGAGCGCCGCCGGATCTCGCTGGGCATGAAGCAGTGCCAGCCCAATCCCTGGGAAGAGTTCGCCGCCAACCACTCCAAGGGCGATCGTGTTCGTGGCAAGATCAAGTCGATCACCGACTTCGGTATCTTCGTCGGTCTCGAGGGTGGTATTGACGGATTGGTTCATCTGTCTGATATTTCTTGGAATATCCCGGGCGAGGAAGCCGTTCGTGACTACAAGAAAGGCGATGAGATCGAAGCCGTCGTGCTCGCCGTCGATCCCGAGCGCGAGCGTATCTCGCTGGGTATCAAGCAGCTCGATCAGGATCCGTTCTCGCAGTACATGGCGGCGCATCCGAAAGGCAGCATCGTCAAGGGTACCGTCAAGGCGGTGGATGCCAAGGCGGCGATCGTCGACCTGGGCGATGGTGTCGAGGGCGTGTTGCGTGCCTCCGAGCTGTCTCGTGACCGCGTCGAGGACGCCTCCACCGTGCTGAAGGTGGGCGACGAGGTGGAAGCGAAGTTCATGGGGCTGGATCGCAAGTCCCGGATGGTATCGCTGTCGATCAAGGCGAAGGACGCCGCCGAAGAGGCCCAGGCCATGCAGGAGTACAGCAACCAGACGGTTGGTGCCAATCCGATGCAAGAGGTCCTTCAGGGTCTCAAATCGCAGATGGAAGAAGGAAAGTCGGACCAGTAGGGTCGGCGCTGAACCCCGGGCCCGGCGTCAGCCGGGCCCGGTTTCCCACCAATGACAGGGTGACTGTTCAGCCCGTCTGCTCGCGGGCAAACGGGCTGAATGGTTACGACAAGACAGGGCAGGTTGGAAGGCCAAGATGACAAAATCCGATCTTATCGAGAGACTTACCGCCAAACAGCCGCATCTGGCGCCAAAAGATGTAGAACTCTCGGTCAAGATCATGCTGGAACAGATGAGCCTGGCGCTCGCCTCGGGTGAGCGGATAGAGATTCGCGGTTTCGGCAGTTTTTCCCTGCACTACCGTCCGCCCCGCATCGGACGCAATCCCAAGACCGGTGATGCCGTGACCCTGAGCGGCAAATATGTCCCCCACTTCAAGCCCGGCAAGCAGTTGCGCGAGCGGGTGATGAACTCCACGCACATTCCCATCAAGGAGTGACGACCGGGGGTGTCCCCCTCATCCCGAGCCTATGAGAGCGCTGATCTATTTTGTCTTCATCCTGCTCGCGGCGATCGCCGCCGTGGTCTTCACAGCGCTCAATCCTGGCGAGGTCACCGTCAATCTCCACTTTCGCCAGGTGACGTTGCCGTTTTCCCTGGTGGTGGTGGCCAGCATGTTTTTCGGCGTTCTGCTCGGCATGCTGGCCGGAGGTGTCGTGGCATTGGGCCGGCGGCGCACGTTGCGGCGGTTGCGCAAACAGCTTGCGCTGACCGAAAAGGAGCTGAGCAACCTCCGCAAGCTGCCGTTGCGGGATGACTGATGGAGCCGCTGTTGTGGTTGCTGTTACCGGTGGCCGCCGCCTCGGGATGGCTGTCGGCCAGGTACTCGGGGCGTAACGGCGGCTCCTCGCGCGACGGGCAGAGCGCTTTCTCGGCGCACTGTCTGCAAGGCCTCAACTATCTGCTCAGCGAACAGTCGGACAAGGCCATCAACCTGCTGGTCGATCTGGTCGATGTCGACGAGGACACGGTCGAGACCCATCTGGTGCTCGGCAGCCTGTTCCGGCGACGCGGCGAGGTCGATCGCGCCATCCGCATCCACCAGAACATCATCGCCCGCCCTACACTCTCGCCGGAGCAGAAGGCCAATGCACTGCAGCAGCTCGGCATCGACTACCTCAAGGCCGGTTTGCTGGACCGGGCCGAGAACATCTTTCTCAAGCTGGCGGAGACCGGGCGAAATCAGGAGCAGGCCTGGCAGTACCTCACCAGCGTCTATGAGCGTGAAAAGGAGTGGGCCAAGGCCATCGACGCGGCGATTCGCCATCAGAAGGCCGGCGATTCCTCCCAGCATGTGCGGATTGCGCACTATCACTGTGAGTTGGTGGAGGAGTACGTCAAGGCCGGCAAGGTTGCCCAGGCTGAGCGGGAGGCGGCGGAGGCGTTGGTGGTGGATGCCGAATGTATCCGTGCCTATATTCAGCAGGGGGACATTCTGTCCTCCCGAGGCAACATCGATGGCGCGGTCAGGAGTTTTCGCAAGGCGCTGGCCAAGGATCGGCACTTTTCGCCGTTGGTGCTGAACCGCCTCTACAAGACATTTTCCCGGGCGGGCAGTCTGGCCGAGTTTCCGCTGTTCGTGCGCAGGAATACCGACTGCAGCACCGACGCGGCCGCGCGCTATTTCCTGGTGCGTGCCTACAAGGATCTGGGTGACGAAGGGCGGTTGCACGAGCTGCTCTACAAGGAGATGGAGCGTGACGAGGTATCGCCCTATATCGTTCTGGCCTATCTGGAGATGATGAAGGAGAACACCAGCGGGGAGATCCGGGCCTCGTTCGCCGCGCTGGAACGGACGCTGGTCTCGCGCCTCGGCACCTATATGGCCTGCCACTGCACCCATTGTGGCTTCGAATCCAATCTCATCTTCTGGCAGTGCCCCGGCTGCCAGCATTGGGGTACGGTACGGCCCCACCAGAACCCCGTCGAATACTCATGGCTGGACAGCGAATGACACCATCCCCCATCATCGTTGCGCTCGATTTCCCGTCGAAGGATCAGGCGCTTGCCTTCGCCCGTGAACTGCCCGCCGACAAATGTCGCGTCAAGGTGGGTTTCGAGCTGTTCGTTGCCGCCGGCCCGGCATTGATCGACGAGCTGCACGCGCTGGGGTTCGAGCTCTTTCTCGATCTGAAGTTCCACGACATCCCCAATACGGTGGCTGCCGTCTGCCGCATCGCCGCCGATCTCGGTGTCTGGATGCTCAATGTCCATGCCAGTGGTGGCCGCCGGATGATCGAGGCCGCGCGGGAGGCGGTCGATGCCGCCAGCCACCGCCCCCATCTGATCGCCGTCACCGTACTGACGTCGATGACGGCCGCCGATCTTGCCGAGTCCGGCGTGACCGACCCGCCAGCGGTGCAGGTGGAGCGGCTCGCTGCGCTGGCTCGGCGGGCCGGTGCCGATGGGGTGGTCTGTTCGGCGCGGGAAGCGGCCCGCCTGCGTCGGGCCCATGGTGACGATTTTCTGCTGGTGACCCCGGGGATCCGTCCGGCCGGCTCTTCGGGTGACGATCAGCGCCGGGTGATGACGCCACGAGAGGCAATGACCGCTGGTGCCGATTTTTTGGTCATTGGTCGGCCCA
This sequence comes from uncultured Thiotrichales bacterium, assembly GCA_964614535.1. Taxonomy (GTDB): domain Bacteria; phylum Pseudomonadota; class Gammaproteobacteria; order UWMA-0217; family UWMA-0217; genus JALSHZ01. The sequence continues at coordinate 142,840 of CAZTOZ010000048.1, forward strand.
TCACCCAGGCGGAGGCCCCGGTAGAGGTGATAAACGAGGTTCTCGTCTCACTGGCCCGGGGCTGAACTTTGTTACGATGCGGCGGTCGATTTAGCTACCTGCCCGAATAAGGAAGTTGTATATGCCACAGAAGATTCGCAAGGCGGTGTTCCCGGTCGCCGGAATGGGAACCCGCTTTCTGCCGGCCACCAAGGCCAATCCCAAGGAGATGCTCCCCATCGTCGACAAACCGCTGATCCAGTACGCGGCCGAGGAAGCGGTCTCTGCCGGTATCACCGAGCTGATTTTCGTGACTGGGCGCAACAAACGTTCCATCCCCGATCATTTCGACAAGGCCTATGAGTTGGAGCATTCGCTGGAGGAGCGTGGCAAGACCAAGATGCTGGAAGAGGTGCGCGGCATCCTGCCACCAGGCATCACCTGCGTCTATCTGCGCCAGGCGGAGGCGTTGGGGCTGGGGCATGCCGTACTCTGCGCCAAGCCGATCGTCGGCGATGAGCCGTTTGCCGTCATTCTCGCCGACGACATGATCGCGCCGAAGAACGGCACCTCCGGTCTGGGCGAGATGGTCGATGTCTACAACTATCACGGTTGTAGTGTGCTGGGCAGCGAACGGGTTCCGGAGGACCAGACCCAGAAGTATGGCGTCGTGGCGGCCGAGGCTGCCGGCGAGCGGCTGTGGCATGTCAACGGCATCGTCGAAAAGCCGGCGCCGGAGGAGGCGCCCTCCAATATCGCCGTCGTCGGGCGTTACATTCTGACCCCCCATATTTTCGAGAAGCTGGAGAAAACCCCGAAAGGCGCTGGTGGCGAGATCCAGCTCACCGATGCGATCGCCAAGCTGCTGCAGGAAGAGCGGGTACTGGCCTATGAGTTCGAGGGCAAGCGCTACGATTGTGGCGACAAGCTCGGCTACCTGGTGGCGACCGTCGAATATGCGCTCAAGCATCCCGAGCTGAGAGAGGGGTTTGCAGCCTATCTGCGGGATCTGGATGTGGATGCGCTGATGGGCTGATCGAAGCCCGTTTGCACGATGTCGGAAAACCCGGCGGGGGCGACCCCGGCCGGGTTTTTTGATGGGTGGATTGGGCGGTTACGATGCCACGGCGGCAAACGCCTTCTCGGCGGCCAGCAGTGTCTGCTCGATCTCGTCGTTGCCATGGGCGCTGGAGACGAAGCCCGCCTCGTAGGCCGATGGCGCCAGATAGACACCGGCATCCAGCATCGCATGGAAGAAGCGTTTGTAGGCGTCGATGTCGCACTGTGTCGCCTGGGCAAACGAGGTGACTTCGTCGGCTTCGGTGAAGAAGAGGCCAAACATTGCGCCCACCTGGCTGGTGGTGAACGGGACGCCGGCTGCATCCGCCCGCGCCTGCAATCCCTCGACCAGTCTGCTGGTCTGGGCTTCCAGCGCGTCGTAGAAGCCGGGGGTGGAGACGATCTCCAGCGTCTTCAGACCAGCGGTCATGGCGATCGGGTTGCCCGATAGGGTGCCGGCCTGATAGACCGGGCCGGTGGGCGCGATGTATTCCATGATCTTGCGCTTGCCACCGAAGGCGCCCACCGGCATGCCACCGCCGATGATCTTGCCCAGGGTGGTGAGGTCGGGGGTGACGCCATAGCGGCTCTGGGCGCCGCCGAGCGCGACGCGGAAGCCGGTCATCACTTCGTCGAAGATCAGCACCGCGCCATGCTGGTCGCAAACCTCGCGCAGCCCTTCGAGAAAGCCCGCCGCCGGCGGGATGCAATTCATGTTGCCGGCCACCGGTTCGACGATGATGCAGGCGATCTGGTCGCCGATCTCGTCGAAGGCCTGGCGAATGGTGTCGAGGTTGTTGTATTCCAGCGTGATGGTGTGTTCGGCCAGTGAGGCTGGTATGCCGGGAGAGCTGGGAACGCCGAGTGTGAGTGCGCCGGAACCGGCCTTGACCAGCAGCGAGTCGCCGTGCCCGTGGTAGCAGCCTTCGAACTTGACGATCTTGTCCCGCCCGGTGAAGCCGCGTGCGAGGCGGATGGCGCTCATCGTCGCTTCGGTGCCGGAGCTGACCATTCGCACCATTTCGATCGACGGCAGCAGCTGGCAGACCTTCTCCGCCATCTCGATCTCGATGGCAGTGGGGGCGCCGTAGCTCAGGCCATCGTCCGCCGCCTTTTTCACCGCGGCGACGATCTCGGGGTGGGCGTGTCCGGCGATCATCGGGCCCCAGGATCCCACGTAGTCCACGTAGCGTTTGCCGTCGCTATCGAACAGCCAGGCCCCTTCGGCCCGGTCGATGAATACCGGATCACCGCCGACGCCGTGGAATGCGCGAACCGGTGAGTTGACCCCGCCGGGGATGACTTTTTCGGCACGATGAAAGAGTTCTGCTGATCTGGACACGGTTCTTCCTGCGTAGTGGATGGGAGGAGCGGGGATTATGCCCCGTCCGGCCGGGCGGGAGCAAAGGGGGGCGTGGTATAGTTGGGGTGCCGCCGTTGACGTGGGTCAACGGTGGATCGTTCGTGGCCGTGTTAGGCTCCACCCCCGTTTTTTCCGAGGCCGGAATACCGATGTCCGAAACCCAATTCGCCGATACCATCTTCGATGAAGCGTTGATCCGCCGCTACGACGCCAGCGGGCCGCGATATACCTCCTACCCCACTGCGGTGTCGTTCACTGAGGCGTTTGGCGAAACGGACTACCGTCGGGCGGCGGCCCGGAGCAATGCCGCTTCGGTGCCGTTGTCGCTCTATTTTCATATTCCGTTCTGCGACACGATCTGCTTCTACTGCGCCTGCAACAAGATCGCGACCAAGAATCACGGCATGGTCGGCGGCTATCTCGACCGTCTGGCACGGGAGATCGAAATGCAGGCGTCGCTCTACGACGACGATCGCATCGTCGAGCAACTGCACTGGGGAGGGGGGACGCCGACCTTTCTCAACCACGACGAGATGACGCAGCTGATGGAGGCGACCCGGCGCCACTTCCGTCTGCGGGACGACGACGGCGGTGACTACTCCATTGAGATCGATCCACGCTCGGTCACGGCCGACAGCATTCGTCACTTGAGGTCGCTGGGTTTCAACCGTTTCAGCCTCGGGGTACAGGATGTCAATCCGGTGGTGCAGCGGGCCGTCAACCGCATCCAGCCGATCGAGTTGACCCGCGAGATCGTCGAGGCCTGTTACGATGCGGGCGCCAGGTCGGTGAATCTCGACTTGATCTACGGCTTGCCGCTGCAGACGGTGGAGAGCTTCGCCCGGACCGTCGATGCCGTGCTGGCGTTGTCGCCCGATCGGTTGTCGGTCTTCAACTACGCGCATCTGCCGGAGCGTTTCAAGCCGCAGCGCCGGATCAACGAGGCCGAGCTGCCGTCGGGTGCCGACAAGCTGGAGATTCTCAAGCAGACCATCGAACGGCTCACCGATGCGGGCTACGTCTATATCGGCATGGACCATTTCGCCAAGCCGGACGACGAGCTGGTGCGAGCGCAACGGGAGGGGCACCTGCACCGCAATTTTCAGGGGTACACCACACGCGGCGATTGCGATCTGGTGGCCATGGGTGTCAGCTCGATCTCCAAGGTGCACGATGTCTACAGCCAGAATGCAAAGGATCTGGAGGCCTACTATGCGGCCATCGATGCCGGGCGACTCCCCATTATCAAGGGTATTCGGCTGAGCGACGACGACATTCTGCGCCGGGACGTCATCAGTCGTTTGATCTGCAATTTCGTCCTCGATATCGAAGACGTCGAGAAGCAGTATGGCATCGACTTTGCCGGCTATTTCGCTGCGGCGTTGGAGGGGTTGGCGCCGATGGAGGCGGACGGGTTGGTGGAGATCGGTGAGCGGCAGATCAGGATTCTGCCGCGTGGCCGGATGCTGGTGCGCAATGTCTGCATGGCCTTCGATGCCCATTTGCAGAAGGCGCGGGCCGAGGCGAAATTCTCCAAGGTGATTTGACGGCGCCTGGCCTGGAGATGGTCGCTGGGCCGGCCCGTAACGGCACGCCCGGGGCGCGCCGTTACGGTGGCCGGGCTTCAGCTGAAGAACTTCTTTGCCATGGAGAGGGCGTCGTCCAGGCCGCCGATGTTGTCCAGCAATGAGCCGCCGCTGCTCGATTTGTCGATCAGCTGGGGCAGCGCGTCCTTGAGCGTGTCGACGATCGAGTCTTCGTCGGTGCCGACGCTGGCGGCCATTTCGGCAATGGCGTCGCTGCCGACCACCTCTCGAACCTGCTCCGGCGCGATTTCCTCGTTGTCGCCATCGCCGAGCCAGGAGTCGACGATTGAGCCCAGCCCCTTTTCCTGCATCGCGGCGACGATGCCGCCGAGACCGCCCTCATTGCCATCTCCGCCCGACAGCAGCTTGCCGAGCAGGGCCGTGACCGCATTGTCGTCGGTGTTGCCGCCGAGCCTGCTCATCAACAGTTCTTTACCGAGTTTCATCAAATCCATCGGATAACGTCCTCATCTGTGTTGGCCGGAGGAATTCGCGGCCTTCGATGGGGATGTATAGCAGGGCCGTCGGCTGGGGTACAACGACAGGCCGTGAAGAAGTGTTACGACGATGCGTGGTGACTCTCCTGAGGGCAGTCGTACTGCGCCAGCTCGCACAGTGCCTTGGTCTCGAGCAGTTTGACATGGCGCCGGTTGGTCTCGATCAGGCCGGCATCGATCATGCGGGAGAACATGCGGCTCAGCGTTTCCACGGCGAGCCCGAGGTAGTTGGCCAGATCGTGACGCGCCATCGGCAGATTGAACTCGTAGGGTGAGAAGCCCCGTCTTTTCAGCCGGCGGGAAATGTTCAGCAGAAAGGCGGCGAGGCGCTCCTCCCCCTTGAGTTGGCCCAGCGACAGCAGATTGCGGTGGTCATGATTGATTTCGGCGCCAATGAGGTGGCGCAGCTGCCGCCGCAAGCCGTCCGCGCGGGCACTGAGCTTCTCCAGCTCGTCGATGTCGATGGCGCAGACGGTCGAGGTCTCCAATGCAACGGTGGTGCAGTGGTGGACGTCGTCGCCGAAGCCGTCCAGCCCCATCAGTTCACCCGACAGGTAGAAGCCGGTGATCTGCTCCGCCCCCTCGTTGGAGGAGAGTACCGCCTTGAAGGCGCCCGAGCGGACGGCATAGAGGTGGCGCATCGGATCGCCGCTGCGGAACAGTGTCTCTCCCTGTTCGATGCGGGGCTTGTGCAGGATGAGGGCGTCTAGCTCGTCCAGTTCCTCCCCATTCAGCCCGTGGGGCAGGCAGATCTCTGCCAGGCTGCAATCGCTGCAGGAGACTTTGAGCTCACGGATGCTGATGACTGTTCGGGATGGACTCATGTGCTTTTCTCTGCTGCTACCTGGTGATTGCCCTTGGTTGTTGGGGCGAGCCGATGTGCAGGTGGTGCCTTTCAGGTGGTTCTCTCTGGCGGCCGGACGCGACAGCTCGTCGGTTGCGCAGACCATGCCATACCTGTTCAGACGGCGATCCCGGTCATCGGGCAGCGGCATTTGGCATTGACGGCGATGCTGTCTGGCCAAATCCGATGCGGTTGATAATGATCATGGAGTGCTGAAGCACCGTTGCTTACATTGTAATATGATTGGGCTTGCTGAAAACAGCGCGCCTGCCGTTTTTGTTTGGCATCTTCATTCAATACATGCGGGACCTAGAGGAGAGACTATGTCTACTGCAACAACATACAACTACAAGGTTGTACGGCAATTCACCGTGATGACGATCATCTGGGGGATTGTCGGTATGCTGGTTGGGGTGCTCATTGCCGCCCAGCTGATTTGGCCGGCACTCAACTTCGAGATTCCGTGGCTGACCTACAGCCGCTTGCGTCCGCTGCACACCAACGCGGTCATCTTCGCCTTTGGAGGCTCGGCATTGATCGGTACGTCGCTGTATGTGGTCCAGCGGACCTGTCAGACTCGATTGTTCGCCAACGGTCTGGCGGCGTTCGTGTTCTGGGGCTGGACGCTGGTGATCGTGCTCGCGGCCATCACGCTTCCGCTGGGCATCAGCTCCTCCAAGGAATACGCTGAGTTGGAGTGGCCGATCGACCTGCTGATCACGGTGGTCTGGGTCTCCTATGCGATCGTCTTCTTTGGCACGATCATGAAACGCAAGACCAAGCACATCTATGTGGCCAACTGGTTCTATGGCGCGTTCATCCTGACCATCGCGTTGTTGCACGTGGTCAACAACCTCGAGATCCCCTACTCGATGACCCGCTCCTACTCCCTCTACCCCGGCACCATCGATGCCATGGTGCAGTGGTGGTATGGGCACAACGCCGTGGGCTTCTTCCTGACCGCGGGCTTCCTCGGCATGATGTACTACTTCATTCCGAAGCAGGCCGGGCGTCCGGTCTATTCCTACCGGCTGTCGATCGTGCACTTCTGGGCGCTGATCTCCACCTATATGTGGGCCGGCCCCCACCACCTGCACTACACCGCACTGCCCGATTGGGCGCAAAGCATCGGCATGATCTTCTCCCTGATCCTGCTGGCACCTTCCTGGGGTGGGATGATCAACGGCATCATGACGCTGTCGGGCGCATGGCACAAACTGCGTGACGATCCGATCATCCGTTTCCTCATCGTCTCGCTCTCCTTCTACGGCATGTCCACCTTCGAAGGCCCAATGATGTCGGTCAAGACGGTCAACGCGCTGTCGCACTACACCGACTGGACCGTCGGCCACGTGCATGCCGGCGCGCTGGGCTGGGTTGCGATGGTGACGATCGGCTCGACCTATGCGTTGCTGCCCAAGCTGTTCGCGCGTGACGAGATGTACAGCACCAAGCTGATCGAATGGCATTTCTGGATCTCCACCATCGGCGTCGTCCTCTACATCGCCGCGCTGTGGATCGCCGGAGTGATGCAAGGGCTGATGTGGCGTGCGGTCAATGCCGACGGCACGTTGACCTACAGCTTCATCCAGTCCATCGAGCAGTCCTATCCGTTCTACGTGGTCCGGCTGATTGGCGGCACGTTGTTCCTGCTGGGCATGTTCATCATGGCCTACAACGCCTGGAAGACCATCAAGAGCGGCGAGTCGGTTGATGCGCCTGTCGCTCAGCCCGCGTAATCGAAGGAGACCTCCAAGATGAATCATGAAGTAATCGAAAAGAATATCGGCCTGATGGCCATTCTGATCCTCATCGTGGTCAGCATGGGCGCGTTGGTCGAGATCATTCCGCTCTATTTCATCAAGAACGTGACCGAGCCGGTGGAGGGTCTCAAGCCCTACACCGCGCTGCAACTGGAAGGGCGCGACATCTACATCCGCGAGGGCTGCAACAACTGCCACTCGCAGATGATCCGGCCTTTCCGCGCGGAAACGGAGCGTTATGGTCACTACTCGGTCGCGGGCGAGTTCGTCTATGACCACCCGTTCCTCTGGGGCTCGAAGCGTACCGGGCCTGACCTGGCTCGCGTCGGAGGCCGCTACAGTGACGAGTGGCATCGCCGCCACATGATCGATCCCCGGTCGGTGATGCCCGAGTCCAACATGCCGGCCTATCCGTGGTTGGCCGAGACCAAGCTCGATCCTTCGTTGATCCAGAAGAAGATGCAGGTGATGAACACGCTGGGTCATACCGTCGGACAGGGTGACCGCTACACCCAGGAAGAGATCGATGCGGCACCGGCCCAGCTCGAAGGCAAGACCGAGCTGGACGCCCTGATCGCCTACCTCCAGGTGCTGGGCACCGCACTCAAGTCCGCGAGGTGATTCCCATGGAATACATCAACGAACTTCGCGGTATTTCGACCATTCTGGCGATGATCGCTTTTCTTGCTGTCTGCTTCTGGGCTTACAGCAAGCATCAGAAACAGCGCTTTTCGGAAGCTGCCAACCTCTTGTTCAGTGAAGAGGACGAGCGAATCGACCAGAGAACACTTGAGGAGATGAACAAATGAGCAGTTTCTGGAACTGGTGGGTAATCGTCATTACCGTTCTGAACATTCTGGCCTGCTTCTGGCTGATCAAATGGACCATGAAGTCCCGCCCCGGCGAAGCGGCGGAAGGCGAGGTGACCGGGCATAGCTGGGATGGTCTGGAAGAGCTGAACAACCCGCTGCCGCGTTGGTGGCTGTGGCTGTTCTACGGCACGCTGATCTTCGCTTTTGCCTATCTGGCGCTCTATCCGGGGCTCGGCAACTTCAAGGGTGTACTGGGTTGGACCCAGGAGAACCAGTGGGAGGCCGAGGTCAAGCGGGCGGAAGCGCAGTATGGCCCGATCTTTCAGAAATATGCCGCGCAGGACATCGAGACACTGGCGAAAGATCCGGAAGCACTGGACATCGGTCGCCGGCTCTATCTCAACTACTGCGCGCTGTGTCATGGCTCCGACGGTGGTGGCGCCCCGGGATTTCCGCCGCTGAACGACGATGCGTGGATGTTTGGTGGAACCCCAGAGCAGATCAAGGCATCGATCCTCAACGGCCGCAACGGTGTGATGCCGGCGCTTGGGCCGGCGCTGGGCGGTGACGAAGGGGTCAAGCAGGTGGCCGCCTACGTGGCCAGCCTCAGCGGGCGCAAGGTCGATCCCGCGCTGGCCGACGCCGGGAAGGAGAAGTTCGCCGCGGCCTGTGCTGCCTGCCACATGCCCGACGGTACCGGTAACGTGGCCTTGGGTGCGCCCAATCTCACCGACAAGGTGTGGATCTACGGCTCCACGCTGGAGTCCATCGAGGAGTCGATCCGCAATGGCCGCAGCGGCAAGATGCCGGCGCACAAGGACTTCCTTGGTGAGGACAAGGTGCATCTGCTGACCGCCTATGTCTATAGCCTGTCGAAGCAGAAGTAGTCGTCCGGCTCGTTGTCGGGCGTAATCCGCAAAGGCCCCGGTGAGTCCGGGGCCTTCTTGTTTCTGCACGCCCCCTATTGCGATATCGCATCGCTGATGGTTTTGCGGTTGCTTTAAGCTGTCGCGAACGATATAAGCCTCGAATTTTCGTGGGAAAACCGGAATGACTGACGAACAGAAAAACCAGCGCGGCGGCTCGGAAGAAGTCATCGAGTTCTACGCCAAGCGCAAGAAGATCTATGCGCGCAGGGCGCATGGCCGGTTCGCGCGCCTGCGGGTCATTGCCGCAGTGGTGCTGTTGGGTATTTTCTACATCACGCCATGGCTGATGTATGGTGACCGCCAGGCGGTGCTGCTCGATCTGCCGGCGCGCCAGTTCCATATCTTTGGCATCACCTTTTTCCCGCAAGATGCCTTCTATCTGGCGGTGCTGCTGATCATCGCTGCCTATCTGCTGTTCTTCGTCACGGCCATCGCGGGGCGCGTCTGGTGTGGCTATGCCTGTCCACAGACCGTCTGGACCGAATCCTTCATGTGGATCGAGTACTGGATCGAGGGGGATCGGCCCCAGCAGATCAAGCTGGACAAGATGCCGTGGAATCGGGAAAAGATCCTCAAAAAGGGTGGCAAGCACATTCTCTGGATCTTGCTGGCGTTGTGGACGGGCTACACCTTCACCGGCTATTTCACACCGATCCGCCAGTTGGGGCTCGACCTGTTGTCGTTCAATGCCGGTGGTTGGGCGACCTTCTGGGTGTTCTTCTATGCGCTCGCCACCTGGGGCCTCGGTGCGATGATGCGGGAGCAGGTATGCATCTATATGTGTCCCTACGCCCGTTTTCAGAGTGCGATGTTCGACAAGGACACGCTGATCATCTCGTATGACAAAGAGCGTGGCGAACCGCGTGGCAAACGCAAGAAAGGTGTGGATCCGAAGGAGCTGGGGCTTGGCGACTGCGTCGATTGCACCCTCTGTGTTCAGGTCTGCCCCACCGGTATCGACATTCGCGATGGTCTGCAATATCAGTGTATCGCCTGTGCCGCCTGTATCGATGCCTGTGATCCGGTGATGGAGAAGATGGGCTATCCGAAAGGGCTGATCCGCTACACCACTGAGCATGAGGAGCAGGGCGGCAAGACCAAGATTCTGCGTCTGCGGACCTTCATCTATGCTGCGGTGCTGGTGGCGCTCGTGGGCGGGCTGCTCTATTCGGTGGCAACCCGTGTGCCACTGGAGCTGGACGTCATGCGGGACCGCAATACGCTCTACCGGGAAAATGGCGAGGGCCTGCTCGAGAATGTCTATGTATTGAAGATCGTCAACATGGATACGGCGAGGCACCAGTTCAAAGTGGATGTGAGCGGCTTGCAGGGGATCGAGATCGTCGGCGAGAACAAGGTCTTTCCGGTCGAGGCCGGGGAGGTGTTGACCAAGGTCATCAGTGTTCAGGCGGATCCCGCCAATGTGCCGGCGGCCAGTAATGATGTTGTGTTCCGAATCGAAGCGGTGGATGATCCCAAACTCGAAGACGAACAGAAGTCCCGCTTCCTGGGGCCAAGGAGATAGAGACGAAATGAACATCGATCAAAGTGTCGACACCAAGCCATGGTATCGCTATCCGTGGACGTGGTTTCTGATCGCCGTACCGTTTCTGACCATTGTCGCTTGTGTCATCACCATCGTGTTGGCGGTGAAGTCGGAGGACGGCCTGGTGTCCGACGACTACTATAAGGACGGGTTGATGATCAACCAGACGCTCGATCGTGATCGCAGGGCGCAGGCGTTGGGGCTGTCCTCGTTCGTCGGTTTGCTGCCGGGGGATCGCGAGGTGATTCTCCAGGTCAATGGCGAGCGGCTCGACCTGCCGTTGAGGCTGGTTTTCCTGCATGCCACCCGCAAGGCGCACGACCAGTCTTTCGAAATCGACAGCCTCTCCAGCGCGGGGCAGGCACGGATCAATATTGAGGCGTTGATCCCCGGCAAGTGGTATGTGCAGCTGGAGTCGGAGAAAGGCAAGTGGCGGTTGAAGGGGCAGCTCGTCTATCCCCGGCAGACAGAGGTGGAGTTGCTGCCGGGCTAGGCACAGCAACCGGAAGAAAGATGGAAAAGGCCCCGCTTGCGGGGCCTTTTCAGTTTGGGTTCAGCGCACTGTGTGTTCAATGACCGAGACTTCAGTTTCGGTCATGGCGATGACATCGGATCGGCTTGCTCGCGTTTTTCTCTTCTTGCTTCTGATCACCGGTCTTGGCCCGGTGCAGGGTGGCGATGCTGATCGTAGCGCCCGCACCTTTGTCGGCATGCGCGCTGGCAGTGGCCACCCGGTGATCGACGTTGCGCCGCCCCTGCGCCTGGAAGGCCTCCGTGTCGAGCGGGACGGGCCGCTGGCGGTGGATGGGGTGGCGCGCAGGGTGTGGGGGAGCTCTTCCTACCGTGGGCGAGTCGATGTCTCTACCGTCAGTGTCGTCCTGCACCATGACAATGACTTGGACGGTTACTACCAGGCCTTCGATCTGCGGCTGGACGTCGATACCGATGGTGCCGTTGAGTGGATCTATCTGAAGGTCTATGTCAGTTATGAGGGTGGGCCGTGGAACCTGCTCCATCGTAGTGGGGAATACCCTGTCGGCTCGCATCGGTTCGGCAACGAGATCGAGCTGACGACCTTTCTCGATTCTGGCTATCCCACCGGTTTCTACGATTTCCGTATCGAGCTGTTCGATGCCGATGGCGGTCGCTGGCTACGAAGCCTGGGGCCGTACGACCATTCGTCTCTGGCCACACTGGCGTTGGAGGATGGTCGGCGGGACGATCGGTATGGCGATGATGGCTCGGGTGGCGTGCTCAGCTACGGCGTGGCGGTACAAGGCAGCGGCGCGTTCGGCGTGGAATGCCTGTTGCTGCCATGGCTTTGGCGCCGCTTCAGCGTTCGAGGTACTTGAGCTTGTCCGGCTTGCCGTTCCACTCGTCGGCATCTGGGAGCGGCGCTTTCTTCTCGGTGATGACCGGCCACGCCTTGGCCAGTTCGGCGTTGATCGCCAGGAATGGCAACTGGTCGTCACTGAGCTCTTCTTCCGGAAAGATCGCTTCGGCCGGGCATTCCGGCACGCAGAGGCTGCAGTCGATGCATTCGTCCGGGTCGATCACGAGAAAATTGGGGCCTTCGTGGAAGCAGTCCACCGGACAGACTTCGACGCAGTCGGTGTATTTGCAGAGAATGCAGTTGTCGGTCACGACGTAGGTCATAGCTTCTCCTTGAGCCGGTAGAGCCAGTCGAGGGCCTGGCGGGGAGTGAGTTCGTCCGGGTCGAGTTGCTGGAGCAGTTCGAGCGCCGGGTGGGGTTCTTGCTCGCTCTCCAGCGGCAGGCCGAGTTGTGGGGAATCCTGCGGTTGCGCGGCGCCGCCTTGCTCGAGCAATGTCAGGCGCTTGCGGGCGGCCTGGATGACGCTGCGAGGCACGCCGGCCAGTTGGGCTACCTGCAGGCCGTAGCTCTGGTTCGCCGCCCCGTCCTTGACGGCATGAAGAAAAACGATGCTGTCGCCATGCTCGATGGCGTCGATATGGACGTTACAAGCGCCGGGCAGGCTCTCCGGCAGTGTGGTGAGCTCGAAATAGTGGGTGGCGAAGAGGGTGAAGGCGCGATTGCTGCCGGCCAGGTGTTCGGCGCAGGCCCAGGCCAGCGACAGCCCGTCGAAAGTGGAGGTGCCGCGCCCGATCTCGTCCATCAACACCAGGCTCTGTGGTGTCGCGTTGTTGAGAATGTTGGCCGCTTCGGTCATCTCCACCATGAAGGTGGAGCGGCCGGACGCCAGATCGTCGGAGGCGCCGATGCGGGTGAAAATACGATCGAAGCCTCCGATCACGGCGCTGTCGGCCGGGACGTAGCTGCCGATATGGGCCATCAGGATCAGCAGGGCCGTCTGGCGCATATAGGTGGACTTGCCGCCCATGTTCGGCCCGGTGATGATCAGCATCCGGCGCTGGCCGTTCATTTCGATGTCGTTGGGGATGAACGGCTCGTCCAGCACTTGTTCGATGACTGGGTGGCGGCTGCCGCGGACATCGAGCAGCGTCTCCTCCCTCAGTTCGGGTTCGCAGTAGTTGTGGCGTTCCGCCCGTTCGGCGAGGCCGCACAGCACATCCAGCTCGGCCAGCGCGGTGGCGGTCTGTTGCATGGCCGGCAGCGAGGGCAGCAGCGCCCGCAACAAGGCTTCGTAGAGTGCCTTCTCCCGTGCCAGTGCCCGCTCGCGGGCCGACAGCACCTTGTCCTCGAAGTCCTTGAGTTCGGGGGTGATATAGCGTTCGGCATTTTTCAGGGTCTGCCGGCGCTGGTACTCCGGCGGCGCGCTCGCCGATTGCGCCTTGGAGATTTCGATGTAGTAGCCGTGCACCCGGTTGTAGGCCACCTTCAGCGTCGATAGACCCGTGCGCTCCCTTTCCCTCGCCTCGAGGTCCAGCAGGAACTGGTCGGCGTTCTCCGACAGGGTGCGCAACTCGTCCAGCTCGCGATCGTAGCCACTGGCCAGCACACCACCGTCGCGAATCAGTACCGGCGGGTTGTCGATGATGGCGCGTGTCAGCAGTGCATGGACTTCCTGGTGTTCGTCGATCGTGGTGTAGAGCTGGCCGGCCAGTTCGGCATCGAGTTCGCCCAGCGGACGACGCAGTGCCGGAACGGCGCCGAGTGAATCGCGCAGTGATGCCAGATCCCGTGGCCGGGCCGAGCCGAGGGCGACACGGGCCAGTATGCGTTCGATGTCGGCGATGCCGCGCAATGCATCGCGCAACGATGTGTGGGTGCCATTCTGGAGCAGGGCGTTGATCAGCCGGTAGCGCCGCTGCAGGGTGGGGATGTCCCGCAGTGGCCGATTGATCCAGCGTCGCAGGCAGCGTCCGCCCATCGCGGTGATGGTGGAATCCAGCGCCCAGACCAGCGTGTGTTCGGTGCCGCCATGAAGGTTGGTGTCCAGCTCCAGATTCCGCCGGCTGGCGGCATCGAGCACAATGCCGTCCTCGCGGTGTTCCACCGTCAGCGAGGTGATGTGTGGGAGTTCGCTGTACTGGGTCTCGCGCAGATATTGCAGCAATGCGCCCGCCGCGCCGGTGGCCAGCGGCATCTGGTCGCAGCCGAAGCCGGCCAGGTCCTGCACCCCGAAATGGCGTGTCAGCAGTGCCTCGGCGCTGTCCCTGTCGAAATGCCACGCCGGGCGATGGGTGATGCCGCCGCGTTCGCCGGGGAGGCGCAACGGTTCGGGAAGCAGGATCTCCGCCGGCCGGAGGCGCTCGATCTCGCCGAGCAGCGCCTCGTCCCCCTCGACCTCCTCGACGCTGAAGCGGCCGCTGGTCAGATCGAGGATGGCCAGCCCGAACCGTGTCTCGTCGGCGTTGCCAGTGATGGCGCACAGCAGATTGTCGCGTCGCTCGTCCAGCAGCGCCTCCTCGGTGACGGTGCCCGGGGTGACGATGCGCACCACCTTGCGCTCCACCGGCCCCTTGCTGGTGGCTGGGTCGCCGATCTGCTCGCAGATGGCGACCGACTCGCCCAGCTTGACCAGCCGCGCCAGATAGCCCTCCGCGGCATGGCAGGGGATGCCGGCCATCGGGATTGGCTCGCCATTGGATTTGCCGCGCTGCGTCAGGGTGATGTCGAGTAGCCGTGCCGCCTTGCGGGCATCGTCGAAAAACAGCTCGTAGAAGTCGCCCATGCGGTAGAACACGAGGATGTCGGGATGCGCGGCCTTGATCTGCAGATACTGCTGCATCATCGGGGTGTGACCGGCGAACGCTTGCCTGGAGGAATCAGCCATGACGCGAAGTGTAACCGAAGTGGGCGGCGTGAAAATCCCGGCCGGCCGGATGCAAGGAATTGCATTCCAGGGCCTTGTAATTATCGGTTGACAATGGTTGGTAACTCAATGACAATCTGCGCCCTGAATTTGGAGGGGTTCCCGAGCGGCCAAAGGGGACAGACTGTAAATCTGTTGGCACTGCCTTCGAAGGTTCGAATCCTTCCCCCTCCACCATCATTTGTCTCGGTGACCAGGCGGCTTACAGTGAGTGCTGTAATCCGCTTTTGTCGTCTCAGCGGAATTTGCCGGGGCGGGTCGCCGGCCGAATCGTGCGGGTGTAGTTCAATGGTAGAACTTCAGCCTTCCAAGCTGAATACGTGGGTTCGATTCCCATCACCCGCTCCAGTTTCATCTACGGGGTGCCGATCGCCGCTCTGGTGGCCCGTTGAGCAAGTGTTTGTGAATCGTGGCGCTGGCGGCGGTTCGCATGTTGCAACGTCGCCCATATAGCTCAGGCGGTAGAGCGCACCCTTGGTAAGGGTGAGGTCGCTGGTTCGACTCCAGCTATGGGCACCAGTTTAACCCGGCTACTATTCGAGTAGGTAGAGAGTAATGTCCAAGGAAAAATTTGAACGCACGAAACCACACGTAAACGTTGGCACGATAGGTCACGTAGACCACGGCAAGACGACGTTGACAGCGGCGCTGACGAAAGTCATGGCGGAGAAGATGGGAGGGGAGGTGAAAGCCTTCGACGAGATCGAC
>CAZTOZ010000049.1:0-4425 GCA_964614535.1 uncultured Thiotrichales bacterium
GTCGGCATCGGACTTTCCTTCCGATGCCTGATGCAGCTCGAGCGCCCGCTGGTTCAGTTTCAACAGCGCTTCCATCCCCAGTTGGCGGGCATAGTCGGCCAATTTCTCGACATCCGTTTCCGTCAGCCCGTCGTAATACACGCTTCTGTCCAGAAACGGCGCATCCTCTCCCGCCAGGTTGTGCAGACAGGTGGCGATGTGGTCGTGGACATTGCGGCCGAAATAGAACGCCTTTTCATCGAAACCACCATCCGGGACGAACGCAGCGGTGTTGAGATGCACGCGATCGCGGGCATCGATCCGGCACACCCCGAGCCGCAACCACTCATCGAGCACGACACGCGGCCGGATGTCCTTGCTCTTTTCCCGTACCAGCGATTCGAACGACACTCCCGCCCCCTCTCTGGGGTGCCGCGCCAACGGGCGGGGTTGCCCCTTCTCATCGCAGTAGCGCGGATCACCGACCCAGATGGCCACCAGCGACGCACCGAGAGAGACGTTTTCCGGCACCGCCTCCACCGTCTTCCCCCCACCGCGCAGCCGCTTCACCTCCTTGCGATGAATACCGGTGAGCAGCGTGATCCGGCTGTCACTCTGCGGCTTTCCATCGACCCGATATTCCCGCTCCGCCACATCGACGTAGACCGCCTTCAGCCAGCGGCTCAACATCGGAAAGGTGATCTGATAATGGAGCAACAGGCGCACCAGCGCCTTCAGCACCTGATCGACGGCATTGCGCAGAGATTGTCTTGGCCTAGCAGGAATGACGGCATCCTCCAGCGGGACCGGCTATCGATCCGACATCGTCGGGCTGACGGGCGGCTCGGACACCGCATCGCCCCGATCGATACGGCACTTCGCGACAGTGGCGACGCCCACCCGCTCCCGAACCGCCGGCAAGCCACCGTCGGCCACAAGCGAGACGGCCCCCAACGGTTCTTCGGTGCCCCCAACGATCACGACACCTCCGCACCCCGGAAACCCGCCGCCAGCAACACCAAGCGGCAACCTTACCAGAAGTACATTTGACGAAATAAAGACCCCTGTCTATGATCTCTATCAATCACGTGGGAAAATTTTACACAAAATGCCGCAGGAACACAGGAAAAGGACATCGATGCTGGGGTCATCATCACAAACACCACTCGACGGGCGCGCCGCCCAGCACCGGATCAGCGGCCATCACCAACCGTCCGATCCACAAGCCACCCTCCTCCCGGGCGAAGGCGCTCGACGACATCGGCGCATCCTCATCTACTCTCACGACACCTTCGGCCTGGGCAACATCCGCCGCATGCTGGCCATTGCCGAACATCTGGCGGCCAGTGACGCGGCAGCCCATGTCCTGGTGCTGAGCGGCTCGCCGATGTTGCACAGCTTTCGCATCTCGTCGCGGATCGATTTCATCAAGCTACCCTGCCTGTCACGGGACACCGAAGGCCGCTACCGCCCGCGTTCGCTGCCGATGAGCCGTGACGCGGTATTGGCGATGCGGGGCAGGCTGATCCAGTCGGCGGCCGAACATTTCCAGCCGGATCTGATTCTGATCGACAAGAAACCACTGGGCGTCGGCGGCGAGCTGGACGCCCTGTTCGACAACCTGCGACACCTCGCCCGGCGACCGGCGGTCGCGCTGGTGCTGCGCGACATCCTCGACACTCCGGTGGTGACGCAGACGATCTGGCGCCGGCACCACTATCACGACGTCATCGCCCGGCACTACGATCTGGTGCTGGTCGCCGGCCAACCGGAGATTTTCGATCTGGCACGGGAATACGACTTTCCCGAAGCCACCCGCCAGAAGCTACGCTACTGCGGCTACATCTATCGCCACCGGCTCGGGTACCGGCCGCATCGGCCAGCCGCCGGCACGGCCCGTCACCTTCTCGTCACCGTCGGTGGCGGAGGAGACGGCGTGCGAATCATCGAAACACTGCTGCTGGCGCTGGCCCAACGGCCATCGGAACGGGCGCCGCTGCAGACCCGGATCATCACCGGACCGGAGATGAGCGCCAGCGACAGGGAACATCTCTCTCAGCTGGCCACCGGACAACCCGACATCACCCTCGACGACTTCAGCACCGATCTGGAAGGGGAGATCGCGCGTGCGGACCTGATCATCAGCATGGGCGGCTACAACACCGTCTGCGAGGTGCTCGGTGCCGGCAAGCGCGCCATCGTAGTTCCACGGATACGGCCGGTGGCCGAACAGTTCATGCGCGCGCAGCGGCTGGCCGACCGCGGGTTGCTGCGCTGGATCCACCCGGACGCACTGACACCGCGGGCGCTGGCACGCGCCATCGACGATGCCTTGGCCACATCGCCGCCATCGACCGGGGCGCTCGACCTGTTCGGCCTCGACCGCATCGGCTACTGGGCAAACCGCCTGACGACAGAACAAACGCCGAAGCCATCCGTTTCATCCACCAATACAACAGATATCACAACCAGGAGTCACATCGCCCATGCCTGACAGCACCGATTCAAACACCACCGAATTGGAGGCGCCCAACGGGGTCGGCTACGTCGTCAAGCGCTTTCCACGCCTGTCCGAAACCTTCATCATCAACGAACTACGGACGCTCAAGTCACTGGGGACACCAGTGGAAGTCTTCTCCCTGCTTCCCCCCGAACCGGCACAACAGAAGCAGCTCTTGGCGGAACTGGACCTGACCATCCACTACCTGCCATGCAAGGAAGACCTCGGCAAGCTGCCGGTGCGCCGGCACAACCCCGCCAAGGCAACCACCCGGCTGGGCACCCTGCGGCATCTCCTCAAGGAACAGCCCCCGGTGCCGGTCGATCCCCCGTTTCCCGGCAAACGCTTCAGCCAGTGCGCGACCCTGCAGATGCAGGCCGCGGCCCTGGCCTGCATGGCGGCGATGCGTGGCCTCTCTCACCTCCACGCCCACTTTGCCAGCGATGCTGCGACCGTGGCGATGATGGCCAGCCGGCTGTCCGCCATTCCCTGGTCGATGACCGCGCATGCAAAGGACATCTACCACACCTACAGCCATCCACAGTGGGATCGCGCCTTTCTGACGACCAAGCTGCTGGAGGCCAGCTTCACCGTCACCGTCAGCGACTACAACAAACGCTATCTGGAGTCGCTGACCGATGGACGGGCAACGATCCACCGACTCTACAATGGAGTGGACCTGGCCGCCCTGCGCTTCCACGAAGGCCCGCGCGAACAGGGGCTCATCGTCGGAGTCGGCCGGCTGGTGGAGAAGAAAGGCTTTTCCGATCTGGTATCGGCCTGTGCCCGGCTGCACGAACGCCGCCTTCCGTTCCGCTGCGTCATCGTCGGCGACGGACCGGAGCGTCCTGCGCTGGAAGCCCAGATCGAGCGACTGGGCCTGCGACACGACATCGAACTGCTGGGCGCATTGCCCCAACCCGAGGTGCTGGCCTGGCTGCGCCGCGCCACCCTCTTCGCCCTGCCGTGCATCATCAGCCAAAGCGGTGATCGCGACGGGCTGCCCACCGTACTGCTCGAAGCGATGGCGCTCGGCACTCCGGTCGTCTCCACCAATGTGGCCGGCATCCCCGAAATGATCGACGACGGCGAAACCGGCCTCCTCACCGATCCGGGCGCCCCCGACCGCTTGGCCGACGCGCTGGCGCACCTGCTCGGCGCCGACGACGGACAACGTGCCGCCATCGCCGCCCAGGCCCGGCGCAAGGCCGAGCGGCTGTTCAATCTGCAGACCAACGTGCGCACGCTCAACACGCTGTTCGCCACCCGCGACGTACCGAACGCAACCTATCTGCAAACAGGATAGACCGATGCGCATCGCCTATTTCCTCGCCGACCACGGGATCCCTGTCTTCGGCAGCAAGGGCGCGTCCGTGCATGTGCGCTCCCTCTGCCAGGCCTGGTCCGATCTGGGTCATGACGTGGTGTTGTTCTGCACCAAGCGCGGCCCCGAACCGGCTACATGCCCCTACGAGGTCTGCAAGATCACGACCCCGCCGCCCGACCCGGTGGCGGTGGACGACAGCGATCCACTGGCCCATCGTCGCCTCAAGGAGCAACGCTATCTCGACAGCGCCGAGGCAATGCGGCGGCACTTCGTACAACGCCATGCCGAAACCCCTTTCGACGCCATCTACGAGCGCTATTCACTGTGGAGCACCGCGGCCGTCCGCGCTGGCCACGACACCGGCCTGCCGAGCATCATCGAGGTGAACGCACCACTGCTCCAGGAGCAGCGCCGCTACCGCCAACTGGCACTCGACGAGCGGGCCGAGGCGGTGGAGCGGGAAAATTTCGGCGGCGCCAACGCCATCGTCACCGTCTCCCGGGCGGTGGCACGCTACGTCTGCACCCGTGGCGGGTGCGCCGAGAAAATCGAAGTGCTGCCCAACGGTGTCGATCCCGAGCGCTTCCATCCCGGTATCGAGGCGGCACCAGTTCCCGAG
>CAZTOZ010000050.1:0-65041 GCA_964614535.1 uncultured Thiotrichales bacterium
CTTGATCTCGGCCGATTCGGTCGGGGCGGCGCCGCCGCCGATGGCCTTGATGGCATCCTCGGCCTTCTTGCTCTCGAAAGCCGCCTTCGGCCATGCGGCCAGTACGGCATTGGGGGTCAACAGCCCAGCCGTGGCGGCCAGACCCGCCGCGCCGGCCGCCAGGCCGCCTCTCAGAAATAGTCTGCGTTGCATTGTAGTGGTATCTCCAAATCCAACTTTGTGGGAGTCATTCTTGATACAACTATCGTGCCAACCAGAAGATCAGCGCAAATTCAACGCCTTACGAACGCTCTCCCTAGAATACGCCGATGCAAATTGCAATATGCAATCCTTTTGGATTGAAAAATGCAACAGGCCACGTTTGGTGACAATGGGTGGGGGATGGGCCGGCAACAATAAAGCCCGTGCGTCTCCGCACGGGCTTTGTCGACGGGGCGGCGCGGGTCGCCGCTTCAGTCGGTGCCGGTCGTGGTATTGCGCATACGCTTGTAGCCGACCATCGCCAGCAGGGCGGAACCCAGCAGCCAGAGCGTGGTCGGGTAGAGGTTCTTGGCCGGTTTGTCGTCCACTTCGGTGAAGCGGGCTTCGACCAGCTCGACAGAGGCAATGTTGGTCGTGCGCACCTGCTGGGCCACGGCGGTCTCGGTGGTCTGCCCCGCCTGGGAGATCGCACCCGCGGTGATGGCCAGTGAAAAGATGATCACACTGATGAAAAGACGATCCAGTTTGTTGCCCATGTCAAGCCCAGCCCACTTTGTAGGAGTTATCGATTGATTGTTATGGGGCAGATGGTAGTGGGGCTTGCGAAAGCGGGACGTGATGCGCTTCACAGTTTTTCGGGACGGGGGGTGGTAAATCCGGGATAACGTGACTCAAGGCCGATTTTTTGGCGAGTCCTGGGCCGTTGGTGTCAAAAACTTGTAAGGCAAAAGGTTGGGTTTGGCGGATAAACGGCTGTTTTGAAAGTGCTCTTCCTTGACGGATATCACTGCCCGTATTGCTGCAGCTTGCGCCACAGTGTGGACTTGTTGATGCCCAACGTGGTTGCCGTCCGCTCGCGGTTGCCGTCGAAACGGCGAAGCACCTTCTCGATATAGCGGCGCTCCAGCGTCTTGAGGTCGGGCAGGTCGTGATCGATGCTGGCGGCGTCGCAGCCGGGGTCGGGGGCGGCGACGCTGTCGGGCGTCCACCGCATCAGCGGGCCATCGGCGAGCACGACATGACGCTCGACGAGATTCTTCAGTTCACGGACGTTGCCCGGCCAGTCGTGGGCCTCGAGGCGCCGCATCGATTCCTCGTCGAAGCCACGCACGTCGCGCTGGTAGCGCAGGCCGAACTGGTGGACGAAATGCCGGATCAGCAGTTCGACGTCGTCGCCGCGCGCCCGTAGCGGCGGCACGTCGATGCGCACGACGTTGAGCCGGTGGTAGAGATCCTCGCGGAACTCGCCCGCCCGCACCATCGCCGCCAGATCCCGGTTGGTGGCGACGACGAAGCGGACGTCGATGGCGATCTCTTCACTGCCGCCGACGCGGGTGATCTTCTGCTCCTGGACCACTCGCAGCAACTTGGTCTGCATCGCGTCGGAGATGTTGCAGATCTCGTCGAGGAAGACGGTGCCGCCGGCGGCGCTCTCGAGCCGGCCGATGCGCTGCTGGTCGGCACCGGTGAAGGCGCCCTTCTCGTGGCCGAAGAGTTCGCTCTCCAGCAGCGTGTCGCTGACCGCGCCACAGTCGATGACGACGAAGGGTTTGTCGGCCCAGGGGCTGAGCTGGTGGAGATCCCGCGCCACCAGCTCCTTGCCGGTGCCGGACTCACCGGTGACGATGACGTTGCAACGGATCTGCGCCAGCTTGAGCACCAGTTCGCGCAGCTCGCGGATCGGGGGGGACTCGCCGAGGATGGAGGAGCCACCACGCTCCAGCGCCAGCGCTTGGCGCAGCGCCTGGTTCTCCTTCTTCAGCGTCGAGGCCTCCAACACCAGGCGCAGCTGGTGCAGCAACTCCTCGGCATCGTAGGGTTTCTTGATGAAGTCGGCGGCGCCAAGACGCAGCGCCTCGATGGCGTTGTCGACGCTGGAATAGCCGGTGATGATGATGACCGGCACCTGGGGATCGATCAGCTTCAGCTCGGACAGCAGCTCGATCCCGGTCATACCGGGCATCTTCAGGTCGGTGATGACCGCATCGGCCGGCTGCTCGCGAAACGCCGCGAGCGCCGCCGCGGGATCGCGAAAGGTGATGATCTCGCAACCCGATTCAGCGGCAAAGCGCTGAAACAGCCGCCCGGCGACCGGGTCGTCATCGACGAAGAAAACACGGTTGTCGTTCATCTCTTCTCCAATGGTATCGAGATCTCGGCGGTGCATCCGCCTTCGTCGTTGTTCTCCAGCCCGAGCCGGCCACCGTGCATCTCGACGATGCCGAGGCTGATCGACAGCCCCAGCCCGGAGCCCTCTCCCACCGGCTTGCTGGTGGCGAACGGCTCGAACAGCCGCTCCTCGATGGCAGGATCGATACCGCCACCATGATCGATGACGCGGACGATCAACCAGCCATCGGCCGCCTCGGCGGTGACGCGGACGACCGCCCCCTCGGGCGAGGCGTAGATGGCGTTCTGCAGCAGATTGAGCAACACCTGCTCGAGCTGATAGCGATCGGCTTCGACGGTCAACCCGTCGGGAACATCGGTCTCCAGTACGATCCCCTTCTTCTCCAGCGCCCCGGCGATCCGGCGGGCGCAGATCCCGACCCACTCCCGCACATCGACCGGCTCGAACACCGGCTCGATCTGGCGGGCGAAATTGAGAATGCCCCGCACCACGTGGGCGGCTCGCTGCGTCTCCTCGACGATGGCGCGGGCATCCTCGACCGCTTCGGGGCATTGTCCGGCGCTGCGCTCGATCAGCTTCGCCAGCGAGAGGATGTTGGTCAACGGGTTGTTGAGTTCGTGGCCGATGCCGGCCGCCATCTCACCGATCGATGCCAGCCGCGCCGACTTCACCAGCTTGCGCTCCGCCCGGGAACGGGCCTCCCGCGCCTTCTCCAGCGAGGCGACCATCTGCTGGAACGCCTCGGACAGCGCATTGACCTCCGACGACCAGGAACGCACCGAGGCGCTCATCGGCACACCGTTGGCATAGTTACGCATGTTGCTGGCCAACTGCGTCACCGGCCGTGCCAACCGCCGCGACGCCAGCCCGGCCAGCAGCACGCCGAACAGCCCCATCACCGCCGTCAGCGCCAGCAGCCCGTAGCCGATGACGCGGAACTGGCCACCGAGCCGCGCCTGGTCGATCCGCTGCGCCAATACCCAGTTCACCAGCCGGTCCGGATAGGGAAAGTACTCGACGAAGAACCAGCGATAGTCGGCATCGGCAATCACCGGTCTGTTGCCGCCCTGCTGCACGTAGCGCCTGACCGCCCCGGGTATCGGCGGCTCGGCCTCACGACGGCTGGCGAAGCCGCGCGGCGGGTCATCGCTGAAGATCCAGCGCAGCGCGCCCGCGTCGCCCGACTCGTTCTCGACGATGCCGATCTGCGCCCCCCGCAGCCTCGGCGTCAGCGCCAACAGGCGGTCGAAACGCTCGCCACTGCTGCTGTAGACGAGATACGCGCGCTGCTTGCCCAGCCGCACCGGCCAGACCGCATCGAAGATCGGCGGCCGCGGGCCGTCCTGTGGCCCCAGCGACCGCTGCGGCAGGCGCAGATGGCTGATCTCGCCATCGGGCAGGCGCGCCAGCCGGGCGCTGAAGGCAGGGCTCGCCTCCACCTCCAGCAACGGGTACGGCAACAGGCTCTCCAGCTCCGGCTTGCTGCGCCCCCCGTAGTTGACCTGGACCACGGTGTTGCCCTGGTGGTCGAGCAGGCGAATGGCCGCCAGCTCCGCCACCACCGGCTCCAGATTGAGCAGGAAGCGCTTCAGCTGCGCCCGCGCCAGATGGTATTCACGGGTCACGTGACCGGCGTCGATGACCGTCTCCAGCTCATCGACGAAGCGTTGCAGCAGCCGTGCGCCACCGAGCGTGCGCAGCAGGTTGCGCTGGTGGTGGAACTGCTGGTCGATGCTGGCCGCCAACCGGCGCAACTCGTCATGCATCTCGGCGTCCACCTCGGCCAGATAGACACCGCGATAGTACTGGTTGGCAAAGAACAGCACCGCCACCAGCGGCAACAGGCCGATGATGGCGAACCACAGTAGTAAGTGGTTGCGCAGCTTCATATAATGTCTCGGCCGACGCTTTTCATCTCTCTACCACTCCCTGTCAACGGATTTCCCATGAAGATTTGCTGGGCCCAGGGCCTGTTCATTGCCGTCGTCATTATACTCGGCAGCGGCCAACTGCTTTCCGCCTGCGGGCAGAAAGGGCCACTCCACCTGCCCGACGACACCCCCCGCCACGACATCGAGAAAAAGCACGAGGAGCGTTGATGGATCACTTCGACTACCGCAACGGCCAGCTCCATGCCGAGGAGGTGCCGCTGGCCGAAATCGCCGAGCGCTTCGGCACCCCCTGCTACGTCTACTCCCGCGCCACCATCGAACGCCACTGGCGTGCCTTCGACACGGCACTGGGGGATCATCCCCATCTGATCTGCTACGCGGTCAAGGCCAACAGCAACCTGGCCGTGCTCAACCTGATGGCGCGGATGGGATCGGGCTTCGACATCGTCTCGGTCGGCGAGCTGGAGCGCGTGCTGCTGGCCGGTGGCGATCCGGCCAAAGTGGTCTTCTCCGGCGTCGGCAAGCGCGCCGACGAGATGCGCCGCGCGCTGGAGGTGGGCATCCACTGCTTCAACGTCGAATCGGCGGCGGAGCTGGAACGGCTCAACGAGGTCGCCGGCGAGCTGGGCCGGCGAGCGCCGGTGTCGCTGCGCGTCAATCCCGACGTCGATGCCAACACCCACCCCTACATCTCCACCGGACTGAAGGAGAACAAGTTCGGCATCGACATCCACGCCGCCGAGGCGGTCTATGCCCGCGCCGCCGAACTGGCGCACATCGACCCCATCGGCATCGACTGCCACATCGGCTCCCAGCTCACCGAGCTGTCGCCGTTCCTGGCGGCGCTGGAGCGAGTATTGCTGCTGGCCGGACGGCTGCGGGACCGCGGCATCGACATCCGCCACCTCGACCTCGGCGGCGGGCTCGGCATCCCCTATCGCGACGAGCAGCCTCCGCTGCCGGCCGACTACGCCGACGCGGTGCTCGGGCGGCTGCGCGACAGCGACTATCAGATCATCCTCGAACCGGGCCGCGCCATCATGGGCAATGCCGGCGTGCTGCTGATGCGGGTCGAATACCTCAAGGACAACGGCGAGCACCACTTCGCCATCGTCGACGCGGCGATGAACGACAACATGCGCCCGGCGCTCTATCAGGCCTGGCAGGCGATCGTGCCGGTCGATGCCGACGCCGAAGGGGTCAGCGCCCGCTACGACATCGTCGGCCCCATCTGCGAAACGGGCGACTTTCTCGGCAAGGGGCGGACGCTGTCGCTGAAACCGGGCGATCTGCTGGCGATGCGCTCGGCTGGCGCCTACGGCTTTTCGATGAGCTCGCAGTACAACAGCCGCCCGCGCGCCGCCGAGATCATGGTCGATGGTGACCAAGTCCACCTCGTCCGGCAACGCGAGACCATCGACCAGCTGGTGGCCGGCGAAACCCTGCTGCCCGCCTGACCACCACCCCACAACGAACGAGGGGGCCAGTCGGCCCCCTCGTTCGCAACGATCCCTGCAACCGGATCGGCTTACGACTTCTTGATCAGGAAGGTGAACTCGCCACCGCTTTCGGACGACTCCAGCAGCTCATGGCCCGTCTGCTTGGTGAAGGCTTCGAAGTCCTTGACCGAACCAGGATCGGTGGCAATGATCTTCAGGACTTCACCGGAACCGATCTTGTTGATTTCCTTCTTGGCTTTCAGGATGGGCAGCGGGCAGTTGAGACCGCGGGCATCGAGAGTTGCTGCTACGTCTGTCATGGAGAACTCCTATGTCAGTGTTGTTGATAAGGTCGTGTGGCGGGCAAAGATAGCATGAAACAAGGCCGGCCAGCCACCGCGGCAGGCCGCCGCCGACGCTGTACTCAGACTTTCGTCTTAGGCCTGCTGGACGATTGTTTACAAATAAAACATGGCGCTACCATCGGGGTCGGATCAATAGCGTGACAGGAGGCTTCCCGATGCCGGTCTACAGCACCACCACCCCATTCGTCACCCTCCAAGCCACCAACCAGCCCGGCCATATCGACACACACCCCACATGGCGATACTCCCGACCGCCATCACGGGGATTGCGCCCCGATCCCTATCTGATGGCGCTGCTGCAACGCCTGCTGGCCCAGCTCTACGGTTATCGCTTGCCACCCCGCCACGGCGGCGCCGGCAACGACCGACTCATCGGCACGCCGTGGAACGATACGCTGTCGGGCCACGACGGCGACGACCTGCTCGCCGGACTGGACGGCAACGACCGACTCTATGGTGGTGGCGGTAACGATCGGCTCTATGGCGGCCACGGCAACGACCAGCTGTTCGACGGCATCGGCAACAACCTGCTCGACGGCGGCCCGGGCTGGGACACCGCCTTTCTGCCCGGCAACTTCGACGACTACCGGATCCAGGAGTATCCGACCCCTCGGATCTATCCGGCTCCCGAGGCGAAGTGGATGCTTACCCATCGCGACTCCGGCGACCGGACGACGATCACCGGAATCGAGTGGATCCGCTTTCGCGACCAAGGCATGAGCGTGGACGAGATGCGCCAGCGTCTCGCCACGCAGCCGCTGCCGCTGGCCGAGGCCCAGCGGCAGCGGCTGATGACGTTGCTCGGCTTCGGTGGCGGCGCCGAGGCCTATGTCGATGTGTTCGACCGCAATGGTGACGGACGCCTCAGCGCCGGCGACCTGGCCATCGTCTCCGGCGGCGTCACCGGCGGTGAAATCACCCGCCGGACGCTCAGCGCGGCCGATATCACCTTCATCAACGGCAAAGGCAGTGGCGACCTGACGACGCGGCTGGCCACCCATCGGGCACGGTGGGAGGGGATGGGTATCGATGACTACCGCTTCCGCTACGAGCGCAGCTGCTTCTGCCCCGAGGCGTGGCGCGGCCCGTTCGACATTACGGTTCGCAATGGTGAGATCGTCGGCGCCACCTACGCCGACAGCGGCCGACCCGTACCGGCCGATCTCGTCCGCAATCTCGACACCATTCCCGCGTTGTTCGACCGCATCGAACAGGCCATCGGCAGCCACGCCGAACGCATCGACGTCGACTTCGATCCAACCACCGGCATCCCGACCCGGCTCTATATCGACCAATCCAGCATGATCGCCGACGAGGAGATCGGCATCAGCGCCACCAACTTCCAGCCGTTGCGCGGCGGCGATGGCGGCGAGCAGATCCATCCGCCCCGCGACGTCCGCGGCATCGGTGACCGGATGCCGCGGATCTCGCCGCCGAACGCACCGGCGCCCGCGCAGCGGGACTATGTGCTGCTAGGCCCAGCCGGTAGCTACCCGGCCGAACCGGTGGCGGTGACGATTGGCGATATCACGGTACCGGTGCTGCTCGAGCATGGCAGCTATGTGGCCAGGGGCTTTCGCTTCCCCGATGGTGCCGGTCGGGTCGAAGGAACGCTGAAGCTGGACGACGGCAGCATCGTGCCACTCCACATCACGGTAACCCTGGCCTACTGACAGGCGTCCATTCGACACACACCGCTTTGCTCACATTCCGGGAGGGGCATCTCACCCGGTTTTATTGCCCGCCGCCATCAACCACCGGCCAGCACCCGCCGCAGCGAGGCGGCGACCTTCTCGGGCGTCGCGCCGTGCATGATCTGATCGACGACCCGGCCCTGCCGATCGACGACATAGATGGTGGAGGAGTGATCGACGCCATACCCCATGGCCGACTCGTCGTAGGGCGCCTTCTTGTAATAGACACCGTAGCGGGCGGCGATCTCGGCCGTCTGCGCCGGGGTGCCGACGACGCCGACGAAGTTGGGGTGAAAATAGGCCGCGTACTCTTTCATCCCCTGCGGCCGGTCGCGCTCCGGATCGACGCTGATGAAGATGCCGCGCACCTGCTCGCGCTCCTCGGGGGTGAGCAGCTTCATCGCGCCGGCCATCGTCGTCAGTGACGTCGGGCAGATGTCGGGACAGGAGGTGTAGCCGAAGTAGACCAACACCACTTTGCCACGGAAGTCGTGCAGCGAGACCGGTCCATCGGCCGACTGCAGCGTGAAATCGCCGCCGACGGTGGCATAGGGGTTGGCCTGCTCCGGCACACCAAGACGCTGATTCAGCCACAGGCCGACGACGATCCCGGCCAACACCGGCACAGTCAGCAGCAAGGCGACCTTCAAGCGTGACACGGCCGTTTACCGCTGCATCGGCATCGACATCGGCTTGTGCCCGCCCATGCCTTTCATCATTCCCTTCCTCTTCATCTCGATCTTGCGCACCGGCGCGGTGATCTTCTGCGAGCTGCCGTCACTGAACTTCAGTTCGATGGCGACGCTGTCGCCCGGCTTGACCGGCCGCGTCAGGCCGATGAGCATGACATGCAACCCGCCCGGTTGCAGCGTCACCACCTCTCCCTTCTTCAGCTCGATCTTCTCTACCGGGCGCATCCGCATCACCCCGTTGTCGTGGACGTGGGTGTGCAGCTCCACCGACTTGGCGGCATCGCTGTCGGCCTCGATCAACGCCACCCCGTCGGCATCGGCCTTCAACCCCATGAAGGCCGCGGTGGCCGGCGCGCCCGGCGGTACCGCACGGACATAGGGGTCGATCACTTCGACGCCGGCCAGTGCCGGGCCGGCGACGGCCATCGTCGAGACAAGGGCGAGAATGCGCAAGCTGTTGGTTTTCATGGCTGTTTCTCCTGGTATCAATGGAAGCGAGCCCGTCAGGACTGTTTGTAGGTGTCGAAGCGAAACGGAATCTCGTAGATTCCCGCCGCCGTCCGCAATCGCAGCCGCGCCTCCCAGGCCATCCGGTTGCGGACGCAGATGGGCAGGATCGCGCCACCGGCGAAGGCGTCGCCATCGGGTTCGAGCTCGAAACGGTTGAGCCCCATGTTCATGTCCACGCCGGTGAAGCTGATCACCGCGGCACGCAGCCCGACCCCATCGGCAACGAGGCGGATGGTGAAGTCCTGCATCGGCTTCACCGGCCGCGGTTCGAAGCCGACGGTGACCGTGCCACCACCAGGCAACTCGGCGGTACAGGGTGTCTGCTGCAAATCACAGTCGGACAATGGCAGCACGGTGGCCTGTTCACGTTGCGGCAGCAGCGCACCACCACGGGTCAGCAGCAGCACCGCGACGACGGTGGCCAGAAAAAGGCCGACGGCGATCAGGGCGAGTCTTCTAGCGTTCACGTTTCAGATCCGGTTTCTTTTGCAGTTTGCGTTGCAGGGTCCGGCGGTGCATGCCGAGCTGACGCGCCGTCGCGGAGATGTTGCCACCGTTCTCCTCCAACACCCGCTGCAGATGCTCCCATTCGAGCTGCTTGAGCGGGGTCGGCTCGAACTGGAGCGACTCGTCGGCCGGCGCCTCACCATCGTTCAAGGCCCGCAGGATCGCCGCCGCGTCCACCGGCTTGGCCAGATAGTCCACCGCCCCCAGCTTCACCGCGCGCACCGCCGTGGCCAGGCTGGCATAGCCGGTCAGCACGACGATTCGCAGCCCCGGCCGGCAGGCGAGCAGCGGCTCGATCAACTGCAGGCCGGACTCGCGCTCCAGCCGCAGGTCGAGCACCGCATAGGCCGGCTGCCCGGCGCGGGCCAGCGCCAGCGCCTGCTCGCTGTCGGCGGCAGCGGCGACGCGGTAGCCATGCCGTTGCAGCGCCCGCCCCAGCGTGCGGCGAAAAACATCGTCGTCATCGACGATCAGAATCGTCTCACTCTCCGTCATCGCTCGTCTCCGGCACCGGCACGCGCACCGTCACCCGGGTGCCGCCACCCGCCCGGTTGGTCATCGTCAGGCGGCCGCCGATGCGCTCCAGCGTGGCGTGGGAGAGCACCAGGCCGAGCCCAAGGCCCTCCGCCTTGGAACTGAAGGACTCCCGCCCCGCCCGCCGCAGCTGTTCGGGCGACAACCCCCGGCCATGGTCGTCGATCGCGACCCGCAACTCACCGCCGGCATAGCGCGCCTCCACCGCCACTTCGGGCCGACCGCCCTCGACCGACGCATCGGCGGCATTGTCCAGCAGGTTGACCAGCGCCATCGCCAGATCGTCCACCGCAGCGAACGGCGGCATGGCATCGAGCGCCAGATCGAAATCCACCGCCACGTCGGCACGCAGGGCCGCCCAATCCTCGAGCGCCACCGTCAGCAGCGGCCCGGCGGCCTGCCCGCCACCCCCGCCGGCGCGTTGCTGCAACCGTTTCAGGCGTGACTTGCAGTGTGCCACCTGGCGCAGGATCTCGTCGGCGTCCGCGACCACCTGGGCCGTGTCGTCGGGGGCTTCGGCCACCTCCCGGGCCAACAGCCCGATCGTCGCCAGCGGGGTGTTCATCTCGTGGGCCACGCCAGCCGCCAGCGCGCCGGCCGAGACGATATGCTCGTCCCGCATCAGCCGAGCCCGCAGCTCGGCCACCTCGCGCTCGCGCCGCTGCCCCACCCGCGCCAGCCGACGCACGAACACCGCGGCGATCACGGCGCTCAGGATGAAACTCGCCCACATCCCCCAGACATGGAGGTTGAAGTCTCCACCGAAGCGCGACCCCACCGGCGCCAGCGGCACGTAGCGCCACAACAGCACGGTGTAGAGCCCCGCCGCCAGCAGCAGCACCAGCACGATGTAGCGCACCGGCAGGAACGCCGCCGCCAGCGCCACCGGCACCAGGAACAGCGAGACGAACGGGTTGGTGGAACCGCCGGACCAATAGAGCAGCGCCCCCAGCGCCAGCATGTCCACCACCAGATTCACCGCAATCTCCGCCGCCGTCACCGGCCAGCGGCGGTCGAGCCGCTGCCCGAGCACCAGGTTCCACAGCCACAGCGCCGCGATCACCAGCAGAATCGGCAATGCCTGGAGCTGGATCTTCAGCCCCACCACCACCAGCAGCAATACCGCGAGCTGGGCCGCCACCGCCACGTTGCGCAGCCAGAACAAGCCTTCCAGCACGCGGCGGTGCGCCTGATCGTCGCTATCCACGGTTCGCCCCTGCATGGGCGAGATCCTAACAGGCGATCGCATCGACGAAACCAAACATTAGCGTCATCTTATAAACCCTCGGCCGGCGGCGACAGTGACAAATTGTCGCACCCCCGTTTTCCCGCCATAGCCGCTATACTGCGCGCCATGGAACTTCGATTCAGCAAAATGCAGGGCATCGGCAACGACTTCGTCGTCATCGATGCGATCCACCAGAAAGTGGAGATGACGCCGGAGCTGGCGCGGCAACTGGCGGACCGGCGCTACGGCATCGGTTGCGACCAGGTTCTGCTGGTGGAGCCACCAACGACGGACGAGGCGCTGTTCCGCTACCGCATCTTCAATGCCGACGGCTCCGAGGTGGCCCAGTGCGGCAACGGGGCACGCTGCTTCGCCCAGTTCGTCCGCGACAAGGGGCTGACCGAGGAGGAGAGCTTTCCGGTGGAGACCGCCAGCGGCATCATCACGCCGACGGTGGTCAAGTACGAAGTGGTGCGCGTCAACATGGGCGTGCCCCGTTTCGCCCCGCCGGAGATTCCGTTCCGCGCCGACGCCGAGGCGCTGCGCTATGCCATCGACGTCGGTGGCGAAACGCTCGAGATCGGCGCGGTGTCGATGGGCAACCCCCATGCGGTGGTGCCGGTGGACGACGTCGAGGAGGCGCCGGTGGCACGGCTCGGCCCGCTACTGGAGAACCACCCCCGCTTCCCCGAACGGGTCAATGTGGGCTTCCTGCAGATCGTCGAACCCAACCGGATCCGGCTACGGGTGTGGGAGCGGGGTGCCGGCGAGACACTGGCCTGCGGCACCGGCGCCTGCGCGGCGGTGGCGGTGGCGCAGCGCTGGGGGCTGCTCGACCCGGCGGTGATGGTTGACCTGCCCGGGGGGCAGCTTATGATTGAGCGACCCGACCTGTTCGCGCCGGTGTTCATGACCGGCCCGGCCATCACCGTATTCGAAGGCACGATCGACCTATGAACGCAACCAGCCCCAAAGCCACCATCGACGCCGTGACCGCCGAAGCGGTGGCGGCCTATCTGCAACGCCACCCCGGTTTCTTCCTCGACCGTGCCGAACTGCTCGACACGATGGAGATTCCGCATGCGCCGGAGGGGGCGGTGTCGTTGGTGCGGCGGCAGATCACCGGGTTGCGCCAGCGCAATCAGGCACTGGAGAAGAAGCTACTCGATCTGGTGGCCATCGCCCGTGAAAACGAAAAGCTGGCGACGCAGCTGCACCAGTTCTCGCTGGCCTTGATCGAGGCCGATACGCTGGACGACGTGCTGGCGGTCAGCCGCCATCAACTGCTGGAGGCCTTCAAGGCGGATTTCGTCAAGATCGGTCTGTTCGACGAGCAGGCGCCGGACGGCGTCCATACGCTGTCGCTGGCGGAGGCGCAGACCCTGTTCGGCAGCCTCATCAAGGCCAAGCGCAACTTCTGCGGCTCGATGGCCGATGAGCAGAACGCCTATCTGTTCGGCGAGCACGCCGACGAGGTGGCGTCGGTGGCCTTCGTGCCGCTGCACACCACCGCGCCGCTGGGGGTTCTGGCCCTCGGCAGCCGCGATATCGCCCGCTTCCATCAAGGCATGGGCACGCTGTTTCTGGAGCAGCTCGGCGAGCTGGTCACCCGTGCCATCGTCCACCGTCAGCGGCACCCGGTCGGCGACACCGAATGAGCCTGGAGATCGAGCCGTTCCTCGATCATCTGCGCTACGAAAAGCGCTACTCCCCCCACACCGTCGCCGGCTACCGGCGCGACCTGCAGGGCTTCACCGCCTTTCTGCGCGAGGCCGGCATCGACGACTTCGCCGCCGTCACGCCAGCGCTGGTGCGCCGCTACATCACCCGGCGACACGCCGAAGCGCTGGCGCCAAAAAGCCTGCAACGGCTGCTGTCGTCGATCCGCGGGCTGTTCCGGCTGCTGCTGCGGGAGGGGCGGGTGACCAACGACCCGGCGCGGGAGATCCGCGCCCCGAAGACGGAGCGGCGGCTGCCGAAATCGCTGGAGATCGAGCAGATCGAGCGTCTGCTCGACTTCCCCGCCGACGATCCACTGGGGGCGCGCGATCTGGCGATGATGGAGCTGTTCTACTCCTCCGGCCTGCGGCTGGCGGAGATCGCCGGGCTCGACCTCCACGACATCGACCTCGACGACGCCCTGGTGCGGGTCACCGGCAAGGGCTCGCGGCAGCGCGTGGTGCCGGTGGGCCGCAAGGCGCTGGCGGCGCTGCGCCGCTGGCTGACGTTTCGCCACACGCTGGCGGCCACCGGCGAGACGGCGCTGTTCGTCAACAACCGGGGCGGGCGCATCGGCCATCGCAGCATCCAGCGGCGGCTGGCCCAGCGGGCACGACAACAGGGGCTGGACCAGCACGTCCATCCCCACCGGCTGCGCCACGCCTTCGCCACCCACCTGCTGCAATCCTCCGGTGACATCCGCGCCGTGCAGGAGCTGCTCGGCCACGCCAATCTCGCCACCACGCAGATCTACACTCACCTGGACTTTCAGCATCTGGCACAGGTCTACGACCGCGCGCATCCCCGCGCCAAACGCAAAAAGTGATGGTGTAGAATCACCCCTCCCTCCCCCAACGGACAAACGCTGTGGAACAGTTCAGAGGCACGACGATCGTTTCGGTACGGCGATCGGGCCAGGTGGCCCTCGGCGGTGATGGCCAGGTCACGCTCGGCAACACCATCATGAAGGGCAATGCCCGCAAGGTACGCACGCTGCTCGGCGGCAAGGTGCTGACGGGGTTTGCCGGCGGCACCGCCGACGCCTTCACGCTGAACGAGCGCTTCGAGGCGAAATTGCAGGAGCACAACGGCAACCTCACCCGCGCCGCGGTGGAGATGGCGAAGGAGTGGCGCACCGACCGCGCGCTGCGCCGGCTCGAAGCGCTGCTGGCAGTGGCCGACGCCAGCACCTCGCTCATCATCTCCGGCAACGGCGACGTCATCGAGCCCGAGGACGGGCTGATCGCCATCGGCTCCGGCGGCCCCTACGCTCAGGCCGCCGCCCGCGCCCTGCTGGACGACACCACGCTCTCCCCCCGCGAGGTGGTGGAGAAGGCGCTGAACATCGCCGCCGACATCTGCATCTACACCAACCACAACACGACGATCGAGACCTTGGGCGGTTGACGCCCCATCTTTCCGTCACAACAAGACCAGGCCATGACCATGTCCGAAATGACCCCGAGAGAAATCGTCCAGGAGCTGGACAAGCACATCGTCGGCCAGCAACAGGCCAAACGGGCGGTGGCCAACGCGCTGCGCAACCGCTGGCGCCGCCAGCAGCTCGACGAGACGCTGCGTCAGGAGGTGACGCCGAAGAATATCCTGATGATCGGCCCCACCGGCGTCGGCAAGACCGAGATCGCCCGCCGGCTGGCGCGGCTGGCCAATGCACCGTTCATCAAGGTGGAGGCCACCAAGTTCACCGAGGTGGGCTATGTCGGCCGCGAGGTGGATTCGATCATTCGCGATCTGATGGATTCGGCGGTGAAGATGATCCGCGAGCAGGAGGTGGTGCGGCACCGCCACCGCGCCGAGGAGGCGGCCGAGGAGCGGGTGCTCGACGCGCTGCTGCCACGACCTGCCGCAAACGCCTTCCTCGGCGAGGAGGAGAGCCCGCCGCAGGATTCGGCCACCCGCCAGAAGCTGCGCAAAAAGCTGCGTGAGGGCGAGCTGGACGACCGCGAGATCGAGGTGGAGGTCTCCGCCACGGGGCTGGGCGTCGAGATCATGACCCCACCGGGGATGGAGGAGATGGCCAGCCAGTTGCAGAGCATGTTCCAGAACCTCGGCGGCAAGAAGACCAAGACCCGCAAGATGAAGATCCGGGATGCGCTGGCGGTGCTGGCC
The DNA here is from genome assembly GCA_964614535.1 of uncultured Thiotrichales bacterium. Classification (GTDB taxonomy): domain Bacteria; phylum Pseudomonadota; class Gammaproteobacteria; order UWMA-0217; family UWMA-0217; genus JALSHZ01. The sequence continues at coordinate 15,043 of CAZTOZ010000050.1, forward strand.
GACGAGGAGGCCCACAAGCTGGTCAACGAGGAGGAACTGAAGCAGAAGGCGCTGGAGGCGGTGGAGCAGAACGGCATCGTCTTCATCGACGAGATCGACAAGGTGGCCAAGCGCGGCGAGACCGGCGGCGCCGACGTCTCCCGCGAGGGGGTGCAGCGCGACCTGCTGCCGCTGGTGGAGGGCTGTACCGTGAACACCAAGTACGGCATGGTCAGGACCGACCACATCCTCTTCATCGCCTCCGGCGCGTTCCACCTCTCCAAGCCGTCGGACCTGATTCCCGAGCTGCAGGGGCGGCTGCCGATCCGCGTCGAACTGGACGCCCTGCAGGTGGACGACTTCGTGCGCATCCTCACCGAGCCGGACGCCTCACTGACCGAACAGTACAGCGCGCTGCTGGCCACTGAGGGGGTGACGCTGACATTCACCGACGACGGCATCCGCAAGATCGCCGATGTCGCCTTCGAGGTGAACCAGCGCACCGAGAACATCGGTGCCCGTCGGCTGCACACGGTGATGGAACGGCTGCTGGACGACGTCTCGTTCGAGGCGCCGGATCACGGCGGCGAGACCTTCACCGTCGATGCCACCTACGTGGAGGCGCACCTCGGCGAGCTGGTGGAGGACGAGGATCTGAGCCGCTACATTCTCTAGCCCGAGGAAACGGGGCCGCCACGGCAGGGCCGATCGGCCGGGCTGGGGTTATTTGACTATGGGCGGCCATCGCTCCAGCATTTCGCCGCAAACCCACTATGACGGAAACCGAACGATGAGCAAGCGACCGACCGAAATCCAGCTACACAGAAAATCCCGCATTCTCGAGCTCGCCTACGAGGACGGCACCCGACACCGCCTGCCCTGCGAGTACCTGCGCGTCTATTCACCATCGGCCGAGGTGCAGGGCCACGGCCCCGGCCAGGAGAAGCTCCAGGTGGGCAAGGAGGATGTCGAGATCGAGGCCATCGAGCCGGTCGGCAACTACGCCATCAAGCTGGTCTTCTCCGACACCCACGACACCGGCATCTACGACTGGGACCTGCTCTACGAGCTGGGCGACAAGTACGAGGAGAAGTGGGCCGACTATCTGCGCCGGCTGGAGGAGGCCGGCCACAAGCGGCGCGAACCGGCCAACTGACGGACCGGTTCGCGGGCTTGCTGGCCCGGGCGGGGTCATTGCCCACCAACAAGCCGCCGCGTCGATGGTAAGATCGGCCGATCTCCCACGGACCGCGGACCCATGGCCAACCGACTGTTTCTCCCGCTGTTGTTGCTCACCCTGTCGTTGCCGGCACCGGCCGACAGCCGCTTCTACGCTGGCGCCGGAATCGGCTATGGCGATCTGCGCCTGAGCCGCAGCCACTTCAACCCCCGCGCTTTCCAGTTCCATGCCGGCGGCTGGGTGGTGGAGAACATTGGCATCGAGCTGCGCCTGGCCACCGAGACACGGGACGACAGCCGCCACGGCATCACCACGTCGATTCCCCAAATCACCACCGCCGCGATCCGCTTCCAGTCACCGGAGGAGTGGGGGCTGAAGGTCTATGTACTGCTCGGCGGCGGGCGGGTGACACTGGACAGCCGTTCCCGCGATGGCGATTTCCCCGGGCGCGAGGATTTCGACGCGGCGCTGGTCGATATCGGCCTGCTGTCGCCGCTCTCCGACGACCGGCGCTGGAGCCTGTTTCTGGAGGCCGGCCGATATTTTCTCGATCGCGACAACGATGCACCGCTGACCGTCGGCAGTCTGGGGGTGCAGTATGAATTTTGATCCGCGCTGGCTGCTACTGGCCATCACGCTGCTGCTGGGCGGCTGCAACGACATCGATCCCTACGACGAGCTGGTGGCCGCCGCCGAGCTGGACATTCGCACGGTGACACTGACCCCCGGCCCGGTGCTGCTCGGTCGCGGTGAGACCGAGCAAATGCATTTCACCGCCACGCTGGGCAGCGGCGGCCACCGCGACCTCACCACCGAGGCCCGCTGGCAGAGCGGCGATCCGGCCATCGCCACCATCGACGGCACCGGCCGGCTCACGGCCCGGGCCGATGGCTCCACCTGGGTTCGCGCCCGCTTCGGCCCGTTCTCGGCACAACAGACGGTGACCGTCAACAGCGCCGATCTGGTGACGTTGCGAATCGACGGCAGCGACAGTGTCTCGGTCTGCAAACCCACCGGCTTCTCCCTCAGCGGCGGCTACAGCGACGGTTCGACCCGGCCGGTGCGCGGCGACGCCCGCTGGACGCTGGCGCCCGACACCGCCGGCCGCATCGGCGATGACGGAGAACTCACCGTGACCGCGGCGGCGATCGACAGCGTCACCGTCGGCGCCGGCAAAAACAGCCTTTCTGCCGAGAAGCGGGTGGCCGTGATCCATGACCTGTCACGGATCGTGCTTGCGGCGGAGACGCTGTCGCTGGCCGTCGGTGAGCGCATCACCATCGGTGCCACCGGCATCCATGCCGACGGCAGCCAGACACCGCTCGACGATGTCGTCACCTGGCGGAGCGCCACCAGCGGCATCGCCCAGGTCGAAGCGGGCGGGCACATCGAAGGCGTCTCGGTCGGCAGCACGACGCTCACCGCCGACTGTGGCGGCATCGACGCCACCCTCACCGTTACCGTCACGCCGGTCGCCGAGGTGGCGGCCATCGAGATCGAGAACGGTCGCGACGAAATCACCGTGCGCAAAGGCGAGAAGCTGCAACTCGACCTCACCGCCATCTACACCAGCGGACACCGCGCCACCGTCACCGACGACGCCGAATGGTCGGCCGAAACCATCAGCGGCGGGCCGATCGGCGTCGGCAACACCGCCGACGACAAGGGGGAGGTGGACACCCGCAACAGCGGCACCGCCTTCATCAAGGCCGTGTTCGACAACGAAACGGCCTATATCAAGGTGATCGTACAGTCGCTGCCGGCACCACCAGGCGGTTCTTGAGTCCGGCTGTGCGGCTCGCGGGTGGCCGGATGCCAAGAAACCTGCCTTCTCATGAAACATTCGGGCTAAAATCCCGCTGAACCCAGCACGAGAGCATCGTCATGTCAGAGCAGCAGAAGACCACCCATTTCGGCTATCAGGAAGTGCCGGTCGAGGAGAAGCAGAAAAAGGTCGCCGACGTCTTCCACTCGGTGGCCAACAAGTACGATGTCATGAACGACCTGATGTCGATGGGCGCGCACCGGCTCTGGAAGATGTTCACGCTCAACCAGGCCGGTGCACGACCGGGCATGCGCGTGCTCGACCTGGCCGGCGGCACCGGCGATCTGGCGATGAAATTCTCCACTCAGGTGGGCAGCGGCGGCGAGGTGGTGCTGGCCGACATCAACAGTTCGATGCTGGAGGAGGGGCGACGCCGGCTCATCGACAAGGGCATCGTCGGCAACGTCCGCTACGCCCAGGTCAATGCCGAATGCCTGCCGTTCGGGGACGACAGCTTCGACATCGTCACCATCGCCTTCGGCCTGCGCAACGTCACCGACAAGGACGCGGCGCTGCGGTCGATGCGCCGCGTGCTCAAACCCGGCGGCAAACTGCTGGTGCTGGAATTCTCCCGACCGATCAGCCACATCTTCAACAGGATCTACGACCTCTACTCCTTCACCGCGTTGCCGCTGATGGGCAAGCTCATCGCTGGCGACGCGGAGAGCTACCGTTATCTGGCCGAGTCGATCCGCATGCATCCTGACCAGGAGACACTCAAGGGAATGATGGAGGCGGCCGGCTTCGAGCGCTGCGACTACCACAATCTCACCGGCGGGGTCGTGGCGCTGCACACGGGCTATGCCATCGACTGACGGAGACGCCACCATGGAACGCTCCCCGACGCTGCTGAAACTCATCGAGTCGGCCTTCAATCGCTATCTGGCGCTCGACCCGGAAATGTCGTCGCGCCTCGGCGAGCTGGAGGGAAAATGCCTCGGCTTCGTGCTCACCGAACCGGCCATCGAACTCTACTGCCGTCCCCGCGCCCGGGCGGTGACACTGCTGGCGCAATGCGACGGCGAGGCGGACTGCATCGTCAAGGGCAGCGCGCTCGATCTGCTGAAGATGCTGCGCAGTGACGATCCGGCACAGTCGCTGAGCCGGGGCGAGATCGAGATCATCGGTGACAGCCGGCTGGCGCAGGATTTTTCCGATACGCTCAAAGCCATCGACATCGACTGGGAAGAGCTGGTCAGCCGGCTCACCGGCGACTTCGCCGCCCACCGCATCGGCAATGCGGTACGCCAGGCCAAGGGGTGGTTCGACGAAACGCTCGAGGCATTGCGCCTGGACGTGAGCGACTATCTGCGCGAAGAGTCCGGCATCCTGCCCACGGCCACCGAGATCGACTATTTCATGGCGCAGGTGGATGAATTCCGCAACGACGTCGACCGGCTCGAGGCGCGCATCAAACGGCTGGAGAGAAGGATCTCCGAGGCCAATACGCCATGAGACGAATCCACCAGCTCATCCGTCTGGCGAAAATCAATATCGTCTTTCTACGCCACGGGCTGGACGAATACATTTTTGCGCTGCACATCTTCCGCCCGATCAGTTTTCTCTACCGGCTGCTGCCGTGGAACTGGTTCCGCAAACACGGCGAGCCGCGCGCGGTGCGGCTGCGCAAGGCGCTGGAGGATCTTGGGCCGATCTTCATCAAGCTCGGGCAGATGCTCTCCACACGCAAGGATCTGCTGCCGGAGGATCTGGCGGTGGAGCTGGCGAAGTTGCAGGACAACGTGCCGCCGTTTCCCAACGACGAGGCGCGGCGCATCATCGAACAAGGGCTCGGCAAGTCGGTACACGAGGTATTCGCCAATTTCAGCGCCGAACCGCTGGCATCGGCCTCGATCGCCCAAGTCCACGCCGCCGAACTGATGGACGGCCGGCAGGTGGTCGTCAAGGTGGTGCGCCCCGGCATCGAAAAAACCATCGAGCGCGACGTGGGGCTGATGTACGTCATCGCCGGCCTGGCCAACCGTTACTGGCCCGAGGCGCGACGCCTCAAGCCGCTGGAGATCGTCGCCGAATACGAAAAAACCATCTTCGACGAGTTGGACCTGATGCGCGAGGCGGCCAATGCCTCCCAGCTCAAACGCAATTTCGATGGCTCGCCCCTGCTCTACATCCCCGGCATCGAGTGGGATCTGACCTCCGAACATGTCATGGTGATGGAGCGTATCAGCGGCATTCCGGTCGGTGACACCGAGGCGCTTCACCGTCACGGCATCGACATGCAGACGCTGGCGGAGAACGGCGTCGAGATTTTCTTCACCCAAGTGTTCCGCGACAATTTCTTCCACGCCGACATGCACCCCGGCAATATCTTCGTCAATCCGAAGAATCCCGACAATCCGCAATACATCGCCGTCGATTTCGGCATCGTCGGCTCGCTGACACCAGAGGATCAACGCTATCTGGCGGAGAATTTCTACGCCTTCTTCCGCCGCGACTATCGCCGCGTCGCCGAACTGCACGTCGAGTCGGGCTGGGTGCCCCCGACCACCCGGGTCAACGATTTCGAGTCCGCCATCCGCACCGTCTGCGAACCGATCTTCGAGCGGCCACTGAAGGAGATCTCCTTCGGCCACTTCCTGCTACGGCTGTTCCAGACGGCGCGGCGCTTCAATATGGAGGTGCAGCCACAGCTGGTGCTGCTGCAGAAGACCCTGCTCAATATCGAGGGGCTGGGACGGCAGCTCTATCCCGATCTCGATCTATGGAAGACGGCCAAGCCCTTCATCGAAAACTGGATGCACGAACAGATCGGTGTCAAGGCGTTGGTGCGGGGCATCCGGACCCATTTTCCCAAGCTGCTGGAAAAGGCACCGGAGACGCCGCTGCTGCTGGCCGACGTCATCGGCAAAGCCTCGAAAGAGCGGCTACGGATCGACTACCACGCCGAGCAGCTGGAGCGGCTCGACCGCACGCTGCGGGAGGGGCAGCGCCGCAACGGTCTGTGGATCGTCGCCAGTGCTCTGTTCATCGGCGGGCTGCTGCTGATCGATCAGGGCCAGGGCCATGGCTGGCTCGGCTGGCCTTGGGTCAGCTGGGCCTGCTTCATTGGCGCCGGGGCGGTATCGTGGCTGTCGTTTCGACCGAGGCCATAGCCGCGCCTTCACCGATTCGAGTGGACTCCACCAGCGCCGGCCCAACAAGAGGCAACCCCCACGGACACGCAGATGAGCAATGACGAGACGACCACGAACACCCGGCTGCCGGGCAAGGACGCCGCGCTCGAAGACTCGATCGAAAAAATGCAGCGCCTGCTGCGGGACGCCGGTTTCGAGATCGAGGCCGTCTCCTGGCTCAATCCCGCGCCCCACTGCTGGTCGGTCCACATCCGTGACCGCCAGTGCCCACTGCTGTTCACCAACGGCAAGGGGCGCAACCGCAAGGCGGCACTGGCCAGCGCGCTGGGTGAATTCTTCGAACGCCTGGGCACGCTCTATTTCTTTGCCGACTACTATTTCGGCCCCGATCACGACCACGACGGTTTCAGCCACCACCCCGAAGAAAAGTGGTTCCCATCGGCCGACGGCCGCTGGCCCGACGGCTTGCTCGACGACCCGGCGCTGCGCCGGTTCTACGATCCCGAAGGTGAGCTGAGCACCCGTCATCTCATCGACCTCAACACCGGTGATGCGGAAAAAGGGATTTGTGCGCTCCCCTTCATCCGCCAGCGCGACGGCAAGACGCTCTGGTTTCCAGTCAATCTGCTCGGCAACCTCTATGTCAGCAACGGCATGTCGGCAGGCAATACGCGCGACGAGGCCCGCGTCCAGGCGTTGTCGGAAATCTTCGAGCGCGCCATCAAGTTCCGCATCATCGCCAGCGGAACCGCATTGCCCGACATTCCCGAAAAGGTGCTGCGACGCTATCCGGCCATCGAAGCGGCGGTCACTGCCCTGCGCAGCCACGGTTTTTCGATACTGCTCAAGGACGCCTCCCTGGGGGGCCGCTACCCGGTCGTCAACGTCACCCTGCTCAACCCGCGGGATGGCAGTTGCTTCGCCAGCTTCGGCGCCCACCCACGATTCGAGGTGGCGCTGGAGCGCACCGTGACCGAGCTGCTGCAAGGACGGGATCTCGACCAGCTCGGGGGGTTTTCGACCCCGAGCTTCGATCTCGACGCCGTGGCCGATCCGATGAATCTGGAGACCCACTTCATCGACTCCTCGGGCCTGATCGGCTGGGCATTCTTTCGTCGCACACCAGACCATGCCTTCGTGGACTGGAATTTCGACGGCACGACCGCCGACGAGTTCGCCCACCTCTGCTCACTACTGCACGAGGAAGGCTTCGATATCTACCTGCGGGACGATCATCGGCTCGGTATCGACACCTGCCGCATCATCGTGCCCGGCTTTTCCGAGATCTATCCCGTTGCCGATCTCGTCTGGGACAACAACAATGCCGCAATCCACCTTCGCCAGCGCGTACTGGACATCGCCGGCCTCCCACCGGCGGCGCTCGACGAACTGGGGCGGGAATTCGAATCGGAAAATTTCGATCCCCAGCATCCCGTCGCCGCCCTGCTCGGGGTCGCGCCCACCCCCGGGTCGCGATGGGAAAGCCTCCGCGCCGGTGAGCTGTCGCTGTTGCTCGCCCTGGCCCGCGGCGACCACGAGACCGCGATCGAGCGCCTCCATTGGATCATCGACTACGGGCAACTGGATGATAAGACGCTGCGACGCTATCGCGCCCTGCTCGTCCGGCTGACGATGGGTGACAGGGTGGATCAGTTCGAGGTTGCGTTGCAGCAGCTCTACGGAATGGCCGCCGAGGAATCGGGCGCCGCGACGCTGCGGCAGTTGGAAAACCCGCTCGACGGTCGTGCTCACAAACAACTGATGGCGGCGCTACAGAAGGTGAGAAGGCTGCAGGCGGTGGGCCTGTCGTAATGCCAGCATCGATCGGGTCGCCTCTTCGCCGCTGCCGGGTGACCGTTTGTTGCACAGTTCGACGACGCTGCCCCGACCGGGCTTGCCAACGTATGTTCGCCCCCGCCGGGGCGCGTAGACCTTTTCCGGCCTCCTATTGCTTACGTTCGACCGGCCGCGCAGCAACGATGGCGGCACGGACGGCTTCGATGCCGCTCTGCTGGGTCAGGCCGAGGTCTACGATGTCGCGGGTCTTGGCTTTCAGGACGCCGTGAACCGGTTTCTGGATCTGGCGTTCGCGACCGGTGCTGTCGACGAAGTTGATGGCGATCACCAGGCCGGTCATGTCCATCGGGGTGGCGTTGGTGAGTTCTGCCTTGTAACGGCCGCTCGTCTGTTCGATGCCGGTCCGCACCCGGATATACTGTGACGGGTTGGTGGCCAGATCGAGGGAGATCAGCTCGCTGTAGGCTTTGAGGCCGACTTTGCTCTTGTCGTTGGCGCCCTTCTGGAAATAGTCCTTGGCGGCGCGCAGGTCGCCCCGCTGCTTGGCCATGAGTCCGAGCTGGTAATAGGCGTCCGAGGTCGGCAGCAATGCCAGACTGGCCTTCAGATCGCGTTCGGCCTCCTCTTCCAGCCCCAGCCTGGCCTCGATCAACCCGCGATTGAGCCGGTTGCGGAAAAAGTTGGGATTGAGCTTGACGGCGGTATCGTAGTACCGCTTGGCCACGTCGAGTTTGCCCGCCTTGGCTTCGGCATCCCCCAGCAACGCATAGAACAGGCTCTCTTCCGGCTCGATGCCGATGGCGCGACGGGCCAGGGCGCGGGCGAGCTCATAGTCCCCTTCGGCCAGCGCCTTGCGGCCACGCTCGTAGTCGTCATAGGCCGGCTTGGTGCTTTTCAGGCGGGCAATCATCTTCTGGTAACGCGCTTCGCCCTTGTAACCGCCGGCCGGGAATTTCTTCAATGCCTCCTCGTTGTTCTTGACGCGCTCCTGCGACGGCGGGTGGCTGGCGAACAGGCCTTCCAGCCAGCCCGGCTGCCGGTTGTTGGCCAGCCGCACGAAGATGCGTTGCAGCTCGACCGCCTCGGCCGGGTCGTACCCCGCCTTGGCCATGTATTTCATGCCGTAGTAGTCGGACTCACGTTCGGCATCGCGGCCATACTTGAGTTGCAGCAGTTGTGCGCCGACGTTGGCGCCCAGTTGCGCGAGCTGGGCGTATTCCTTGTTGCGGGTGCCGACGGCGGTGGCAAAGACGGCGCCCTGCAGCAGCACTCCCTTGGACATCTGCCGGGCGGTGTGCTTGGCGGCCGCGTGGACGATCTCGTGACCGAGCACGGCGGCGAGCTGGGCTTCGTTCTGCAGCTCGGTGAGCAGGCCGCGATTGATGGAGATCTTGCCGCCGGGCAACGCCCAGGCATTCGGCGTGGAGTCGTTGATGACGTGGAACTCATAGGGCAGCTTGCGATCGGCCACCGCCGCCAGTTTCTGGCCCACCTCGCGCACATAGGCCACCAGCCTCTCGTCGGCCACATAGTCCCCGCCCTGCATCTGCCGCAACGGGGCATAGTTTTTCTTGCCGATCTCCAACTCCTGCGCTTCCGAAACCAGCGACAGCTCGCGCTTGCCGGTAACGGGATTGGTGGCGCAACCGACGATAAGAACCGCCGTGGCGATCACGGTGACGAGAAGCTTTTTCATGGTTCGACTCCTTACTCTGACAGCCTGCCGACGGTTGCCCGGCGGTCACCGCCGGCTCACTGTTTCGGCAGTATCGTGCGCGCACCATCGGGGCCGCCGAGAATCAATACGTCGGCCGGCCGGTGGGCGAAGATGCCGACGGTGACGACGCCGGGCAGCATGTTGATCTCCTGCTCCAGCTTCATCGGCTCCATGATCTCCAGATTGTGCACGTCGAGAATGAGGTTGCCGTTGTCGGTGGTAAAGCCTTCCCGCAGCACCGGCTTGCCACCGAACTTGACCATTTGCCGGGCGATGAAGCTGCGGGCCATTGGAATCACCTCCACCGGCAGCGGGAATTTTCCGAGTACGCGGACGAGCTTCGACTCGTCGGCGATGCAGACGAACTTCTCGCTGGCGCCGGCGACGATTTTCTCCCGCGTCAGCGCGCCGCCACCGCCCTTGATGAGATGGAGCTGATCGTTGGACTCGTCGGCGCCATCGACATAGAGCGCCAGATCACCAACGTCGTTGAGGTCGAGCACCGGGATGCCGTGACCACGCAGCCGCTCGGCGCTGGCTTCGGAGCTGGCGACGGTGCCGTCGATGCGGCTCTTGATCTTCGCCAGCAGATCGATGAAGTGGTTGGCGGTGGAACCGGTACCGATCCCGACGATCATGCCGTTCTCGACATAGTCGATGGCGGCCTCGGCGGCGGCCCTTTTCATCTCGTCTGCATTCATTCTTTCTGTTCCCTCAATGGTTGATCCGGTCGATCGCCGTGCCGGGTGCCCGCCTTCGCACCGCCCCTCCCCGAAAGAGGGGAAACGCCTGCCGCGGGCGCCGATGCGACACGCCATGGATGGCGCCAATCATACACGTTGCGAGGCTTTCACCTCAAAGTGGTTTCGGTTAGGCTTCGCCGATGGTTTCCATCGAGAAGATTCTCAACGCCAGGGTCTACGACGTCGCCAACCGTACCCCGCTGGACGTAGCGCCGCTGCTCTCACAGCGCCTGGGCAACCATGTGCTGCTCAAGCGCGAGGATCTGCAACCGGTCTTCTCATTCAAACTGCGCGGTGCCTATAACAAGATTTTTCATCTCTCCGACGAGGAGAAGGCCCGCGGCATCATCGCCGCGTCGGCTGGCAATCACGCCCAGGGGGTGGCGCTGGCCGGGGCGGGCCTGGGCATCCGTTCGGTGATCGTCATGCCAAGGACCACGCCGGACATCAAGGTCACGGCGGTGCGGCGACTGGGCGGCAGGGCGGTATTGCATGGCGACAGCTATGACGAAGCCTACGCCCACGCACTGGCACTGGCGGACGAGGAGGGGCTCACCTTTATCCACCCGTTCGACGACCCCGATGTCATCGCCGGGCAGGGGACGGTGGCGATGGAGCTGTTGCAGCAGCATCCCAACCCGATTCACGCCGTCTTCATTCCAGTGGGCGGTGGCGGGCTGATCGCCGGCATGGCGAGCTACATCAAGACCTTGCGGCCGGAGATCAAGGTGATCGGCGTGGAGCCGGACGACACACCGACACTCCATGCGGCGCTGGAGCACAACCGCCGGGTGACGCTGAAGGAGATCGGCCTGTTCGCCGACGGCGTCGCGGTCAAGCAGATCGGCAAGAACACCTTTCCGGTGGCGCGGCAGTACGTGGACGAGGTGGTGCTGGTCAGCACCGACGAGATGTGCGCCGCCATCAAGGACATCTTCGAGGACACCCGCTCGATGATGGAGCCGGCCGGCGCACTCGGCGTCGCCGGGCTGAAGAAATACTGTCAGGAACACCAGCTCAAAAACCGGACACTGATCGCCATCAACAGTGGCGCCAACATGAATTTCGAGCGGCTGCGCCACGTCACCGAACGGGCGGAGCTGGGCGAGCGCCGTGAAGCGCTGCTGGCCGTGACGATTCCGGAGAAACCCGGCAGCTTCAAGAAATTCTGCCAGACCATCGGCAACCGCGGCATCACCGAATTCAACTACCGGTATTCCGACGCCCGCGACGCGCTGGTGTTCGCCGGCGTCAAGCTCACCGGCGGCGACGAAGAGCGCGAGGAGCTGGTCGCCCGGTTGCGTGACAAGGACTATCCGGTGCTGGACATCACCGACAACGAGGTGGCCAAGGTGCATCTGCGCTATATGGTGGGCGGGCATGCACCCCATATCGACAACGAGCTGGTCTATCGCTTCATCTTCCCCGAACGGCCCGGCGCGCTGTTGAAGTTTCTCACCGCGATGGGTCATCGCTGGAACATCAGCCTGTTCCATTATCGCAACCACGGCTCGGCCCACGGCCGCATTCTGGTGGGCATCCAAGTGCCGCCAAAGGAGCGCAAGGAGTTTCGCAACTCGCTCAAGACCCTTGGCTACCAGCACTGGGAAGAGACCGACAACCCGGTCTACAAGCTATTCCTGAGCTGAGTGGTCGGAAATACCCGCGGATTACCAAGGAAAGTATCCAATCCAGCGGGGATACCCTATGCTTTGGAATTCTTCTAAATTGAAAGCAAGGCAGTGACGAGAGATGAGTGTGGAAATTCCCGAGCGCGACGGTGACGGCTATCTGGTCGACATGAACGAATGGACGCCGGAGATCGGCAAGGCCATGGCCGAAGCCGACGGCGTGGAACTGGACGACGTGAGGTGGAACCACATCATGAAAGCCAGAGAGTACTACGAAGAAAACATGGTCGTGCCGCCGATCCGCAAGTTCGCCAAATACATCGGCGAGAATCAGAAGGATATTTTCAAGATCTGGAACACCGGCCCGATGAAACCGATCACCAAGTACGGGGGGCTGCCGAAGCCGACCGGCTGCGTCTAGCCCGAACACGACGATCATGGTGAAAAAGGCCGCCGCGGGGCGGCCTTTTTCATGGGCATTGTTGCACAACGGTTACTTCCGCCACGCCCTTCCCGGTTCCGATTGATCCGCCGCACCACTCTGTTGCACCATAGCCGCCACATCGATCCACCATCACGGAACCCTGCCATGACCCGTTTGCTCTCGCTCAGCTTCGTACTCGCACTCACTGTCGCCGCCTGCTCCAGCGCCTACTACGGCGCCATGGAGAAAGTGGGTTTCCACAAACGCGACATCCTCGTCAGCCGTGTGGAGAAGGCCAAGGATTCACAACAGGAGGCGCAACAGCAGTTCAAATCGGCGCTGGAGCGCTTCGAATCGGTGGTGACGCTGGCCGAGACCGATCTGGCCAAGGCCTACAAGAAGCTCAATGCCGAATACGAGGATGCCGAGGAGGCTGCCGAGGAGGTATCGGAACGAATCGACGAGGTGGAGGATGTCGCCGAGGCGCTGTTCAAGGAGTGGCGGCAGGAGATCTCGCTCTATCAGAATCCCAACCTCAAGGCCTCCAGCGAGCAGAAGCTGCAAGAGACCGAAGCGCGTTACCAGCAGATGATGCAGTCGATGCGCGAGGCCGAGGCTTCGATGAAGCCCGTACTGCTGACATTTCGCGACAATGTGCTGTTTCTGAAGCACAACCTCAATGCCCAGGCCATCGGCGCGCTGCGCGGCGAGTTCACCTCGCTGAAGGCCAACATCGAATCGCTGATCGCGCAGATGAACCGGTCGATCGAGAGCTCGAACCGCTTCATCGCCGAGATCAAGGAGTAAGCCGTAACCAAGAGGCGGGCCGGGCTATGCCGGCCTGTGCTGCTCGTAGTGGCGCCGGTAGGCGGTCAGTGCCTCGATTCGCCGTCGCGCCAACGCCTGGGCCAACGCCTGCCCCCGCAGGCCTTCGTCCAGCAGCGGCGCTACCGCCACCGCCGCCGCGGCCCCGGCGGCGCCAAGCAGGTAGTCGCGTTGCGGATAGGGCCGCTGCTCCAGCCCGGTGCGGCCGCGGGCGTCGGCCTCGCAGACCAGCAGGATGTCGGCAAAACGCTCGGGCCGGCGAAAGGCATCGAGTGATTCCAGCGTCCGCAGCAGCGTGGACGGCTTGAGTTCCCGCGCACGGTGGACATGCGTGTGGTATCTGGCCACCAGCACCGCCATTTCACGCCAAGCCTTCGGCGCACGAAGCCGCGTGCAGAGGCGAGTAACGAGCCGGGCACCACGCTCCTCGTGACCGCGATGGCTGGGGAGAATCTCCTTCGGCGTCGTGCCCTTGCCCAGATCGTGCGTCAGCGCGGCAAACCGCAGCATCGGATCGTCCGACAGGCGGGCAGCCTGGCCGAGCACCAACAGGGTGTGTACACCGGTGTCGATCTCCGGGTGATACTTGGCCGGCTGGGGCACACCGAACAGCCGATCGATCTCGGGAAAGATCACCTTCAGCGCGCCACAGTCACGCAACACCTCGAAGAAGACCGCCGGGCTGCGTTCCCCCAGGGCCTTCTCCAGCTCCTGCCAGATGCGCTCGGGCACCAGCGCGTCAGCCTCGCCATCCTCGACCATCCGCCGCATCAGCCCGATGGTCTCATCGGCGACACGGAAACCGAGATGGGCGTAACGGGCGGCAAAGCGCGCCACCCGCAGGATGCGGACGGGATCTTCGGCGAAGGCGGGCGAGACGTGGCGCAGCAGGCGCTTGTCGAGATCGTCGAGGCCGCCGTGGTAGTCGATGATCTCGCCGTTCTCGTCTTCGGCCAGCGCATTGATGGTGAGGTCGCGACGTTGCAGATCCTCCTCCAGTGTCACCTCCGGCGCGGCGTGGACCTCGAAGCCCCGGTAGCCTGGCGCGGTCTTGCGCTCGGTACGGGCCAGGGCATATTCCTCATGGGTCTCGGGGTGAAGAAACACCGGAAAGTCCCTGCCAACCTGCCGATAGCCGAGCGACTTCATCTGCTCGGGGGTGGCGCCGACGACGACCCAGTCGCGCTCCCGCACCGTCCGCCCCAGCAGCTTGTCGCGGACGGCACCGCCAACGAGATAGGTCTTCACCCCGAACCTCCCGCAATCGTTGTTACCATGTCGCCCATGAAACGTCTGCTCATCGTTGCCATTGTATCAGCCGCCCTGCTCTGCTCGACGATCGGCTGCAGCCGACTGGGGTATTACGGTCAGAGCGTGGGGGGTCATCTGTCGCTGCTGGCCGGGCGCGAACCGGTCGCGCGGCTGCTCGAAGACGAAGCGACCGCGCCGAAACGGCGCAAGCAGCTGCGGCTGGCCAGCGAGATCCGCGACTATGCCAGCCACCGCCTGAGACTGCCGGACAACGACAGCTATCGCGACTATGTGGAGCTGGACCGACCCTATGTGGTGTGGAACGTGGTGGCGACACCGGAGCTCTCGCTGGAGCCAATCCGCTGGTGCTTCCCCGTGGTCGGCTGCCTCACCTACCGTGGCTATTTCGACGAAGCGGCGGCCCGGGCCTACGCCGAACCGCTGCGCGAGCAGGGCCACGACGTGATGGTGCGCGGCGTGCGCGCCTATTCGACACTGGGGTGGTTCGACGACCCGCTGCTCAGCTCGATGCTCGACCAGGGGGCGCTGGCGACGGCCGAAGTGATCTTTCACGAGCTGGCGCACCAGATCCTCTACGTCCGCGACGACACGATCTTCAACGAGGCCTTCGCCTCCACCGTGGGCGAACTGGGCGTGAAACAGTGGCTGACCGACCTGCACCCCGAATGGCTGGCCGACTACGACGCGGCGCTGCGGCGGCGCGATCAGTTTCTCACTTTGCTGCGCAACACCTCGGATGCTCTGCGGACGCTCTATGCCAGCGCCGTTCCGGAGGCGGAGAAACGGGCGGGCAAGCAGCGGATTCTGGCCCGGTTGAGGGAGGAGTACACCCACCTCAAACGGGGCTGGGGCGGCTTCGACGGTTACGACCCGTGGTTCGAGACGCCGGTGAACAACGCCCGTCTGATCTCGGTGGCCGTCTACCGCGACCGGGTGCCCGACTTCATGCGCTGGTTCGATGCCTGCGGACGGGACTATGACCGTTTCTATTCAGCGGTGAAACGCATGGGGAAACTGCCGCGGGCCCGGCGGCACGAGGTATTGACCGGCGCGGCCGACTGCTCCGCCGGCTGACGACGCCTCAGATGCGCCGCGCCAGCGAGCGGTAGCGTTGGTATTGCCCCTCCCGATCCTGCCGCCCGAGGTATTTGGGCGCGATCGCCTCCAGGGCCGTGGGACAGGGTTGGACATTCTTCGAACAGATACTGTCGGTCTGCAGCGAGCGGTAGTTGTCCATCGTGAACGGCTTGCCGGGCATCCACTCCATGATGCCCGCCTCCAGCCGGGCCAGCCAATCCGGCAACGCCCAGATGCGGACCCGCCGGCCGGTGAGCCTCGCGGTGTATTCCACCAGTTGGCGCAACGTGTAGATCTGCGGGCCACAGAGGTCGATCCGCTGGCCGTGCGTGGCCTCATCGTCCACCGCAGCGGTGAAGCGCTCGCAGACGTCCCCCACATAGACCGGCTGAAAACGGGCATCGGCACAGGCCAACGGCAGCACACCCGGCGCCAGCCTGATGAGCGTAGCGAAACGGTTGAGGAAGCCGTCGCCCTCGCCAAAGATGACCGATGGACGAAAGCTGGTGACCGCCAGCGTCTCGCCGGCCAGCGAGTGAACCAGATCCTCGCCACGCCCCTTGGTCTGCAGATAGCGGCTGCTGCCCCGCTTGTCCGCGTGCAGTGCGCTCATATGGAGCAGTCGTGGAATGCCGAGCGCCTTGCAGGCCTCCACCACGCGGCGCGGCAACTCGGTGTGGACCTCGACGAAGCTGTCACGCTTCGACTCGTTGAGGATGCCGATGAGATTGACGACGACATCGGCGCCCCGAAGCACCGTTTCGAGCTGGCGCGGATCATGCACGTTGGCCTCGACGAGACGGGCGTTGGGAAGCACCTTGAGGTCACGGTGACGCTCGATGTTGCGGGTGGGCACACGGACATCGTAGCCACGATTCGAGAGCATCCCCACCAGATGGGTGCCGACGAAACCGGTACCCCCAAGAACACAAACCGTCTTTGCCGCCATGACCGTCACTCCCGTTTGCTGAACTAGCCGGCGGACAGTCTAAGATCATGCCGCAACGAAAACAAATGCCGCCGGGAACGGGACGGCCGACCGCCGCGACAACACCACCCATGAAGGCGATCCGGTGGCCGGCAACAGGAACAAATCCAGGCTAAATACTTGACTATATTAGAGAACCCTTGTTGACCTAGGAAATCATTCGGTCTATTTTGGCCGCCAGATGGGGAAGAAACGACAGCCCTCGGAGATCCACCACATTCAACGACGCCGCCCACTGCGAACCATCCCGTTCCCGATTCGATACGCCCCGTCACACGCCGGCGCACGATTGCGAAACGGCAGGACAGCACCCCGGAAGGTGTTCTCGCAGCATGGAGTCGGCGGCACTGTCCGGGGCAGAACCATCACTCGGGGTCTAACTCATACGCTTGCCCGCCCGGGCAATCACCAACGGTCCGCCCCGGGTCGGAGATTCCCCGTCCAGTCGCCTGATATCAGGTTGTTGACAAAGGACTCCAAAGACCTTGCTCAACCCTGTAGCACCAACAGGGCACCGGAAGGCCGCGTTTTTCAACACCCTGCCAAGGCATCCATCGTTACTGCGCAACCACTGTAAAGGAGAGATCACTCAATGGCCCATATCGTAATTCTTGGCGCCGGAACCGGCGGGATGCCCGCCGCCTACGAAATGAAAGCTCTGGTCGGCGACAATCACGAAGTCACCGTCATCAACGAAAACCCCTATTTCCAGTTCACGCCATCCAACCCGTGGGTCGCCGTCGGCTGGCGTGACCGCAAGTCGATCACCTTCGACATCCGCACCTATCTCGAAAAAAAGAAGATCAACTTCATCGCCAAGCGGGTCGACGCCATCGACGCCAACGCCAGTGTGCTGACGCTGGAAGACGGCGAGACCGTCAACTATGACTACATGATCATCGCCACCGGCCCAAAACTCTCGTTCGAAGAGGTGGAGGGTGCCGGCCCCAATGGCGGCCATACCCACTCGGTCTGCACCGTCGATCACGCGGAGAAGGCGTGGGAAGCCTACCAGAAGCTGCTCGCCAAGGGCTCTGGCCACATTATCGTCGGAGCGATGCCGATGGCGAGCTGTTTCGGCCCGGCCTACGAGTTCTCGCTCATCATCGATGCCGACATGCGCAAGCGCAAGGTGCGCAACAAGTTCAAGATGACCTATGTGACGTCGGAGCCCTATATCGGTCACCTGGGCCTCGGCGGCGTCGGGGATTCGAAGGGAATGCTGGAGTCGGAGCTGCGTAATCACCACATGGACTGGATCACCAACGCCCGTACCACCAAGGTGGAAGAGGGCAAGATGCACGTGGAGGAACTGGATTCCAACGGCGAGATTACCAAGACGCACGAGCTGGAGTTCGATTTTGCGATGATGCTGCCGGCGTTCAAGGGCGTGGATGCGGTGGCCAACGTCGAAGGGCTCTGTAACCCGCGTGGCTTCGTCATGGTGGACGAGCTGCATCGCAACCCCACCTACAAGAACATCTACTCGGTGGGCGTCTGCATCGCGATCCCACCAGTGGAGGCGACCCCGGTGCCCACCGGAACACCGAAGACCGGCTATATGATCGAGTCGATGGTGACCTCGGCCACCCACAACATCAACGACGAACTGAACGGCCGCGAGCCCAACACCACCGCCCAGTGGAACGCCATCTGCCTGGCCGACATGGGTGACACCGGCGCCGCGTTCGTCGCCCTGCCACAGATTCCGCCACGCAACGTCGCCTGGTTCAAGAAGGGCAAATGGGTACACGCCGCGAAGATAGCGTTCGAGAAATACTTCATCCGCAAGATGAAGAAGGGCACATCGGAACCGCTGTACGAGAAGTACATCCTGAAGATGCTGGGGATCGAAAAGCTCAACTGAGCCTTTCGCGCAACCACGAAAAAAGGGCGCCGATGGCGCCCTTTTTCATTCCGCTGGTACGGCTCTGGATCAGAACTTGGAGATCATGTCCGCCAGCTTGTCGATGTCCTCATCGGAGAGCTTGGCTGCCTGGGGCGCCATGACCGCCTTCATTGCACCGCCAAAACTGCCATCCTTGTAA
Organism: uncultured Thiotrichales bacterium; assembly: GCA_964614535.1. Lineage (GTDB taxonomy): Bacteria > Pseudomonadota > Gammaproteobacteria > UWMA-0217 > UWMA-0217 > JALSHZ01. The sequence goes on from CAZTOZ010000050.1 coordinate 33,644, forward strand.
CCTTTCAGCTTCTTGGCGATGTCTTCCTTGCTCTGCCCTTTCAGGGGAGGGGATACGTTCATCGCCTTCATCTCGCCGGTGGGACCGTGGCAGGCAGCGCAGGGCTTGTACAGCTCGTCAGCGGATGCAGTAAAAGCGGACACGCTCAGGGCCAAGGCTGCAACGGAAGCCATCATCGATTTCTTCATTTCTTCTCCTCCACGGAGGTCAACTTGAAAGGAATGCTGGATGCTAACGCGTCGATGAATCGGCAAACATTGACATAGATCAAGCGGACTGGGGCAAACCCCCGGCAGTCAGCCACCGGTCATCGACATGAAACGGACGACCTGCTCCGGTTTCTCACGAAACTCGTGGCGTTCCGGCTTGAGCGCGATGGCGGCACGAATGGCCTCCTCGAGCCCGGCATCGGAAATGCCCTGGCGCAGCAATGGCCGCAACTCGAACCGATCCTCCTGGCCGAGACAGAGAAACAGCGTGCCATCGACCGACAACCGCACGCGGTTGCAGGTGTCACAAAAGTGCTGGGAGATCGGCGTGATGAAGCCGATGTTCATCTCGGAACCCGCCACCCGAACATAGCGGGCCGGGCCGCCTCCGGGCATCGCGCCCGGCAGCAGGTCGAACCGTTTTGCCAGGCGCTGGCGAACCTCGGCCAGATCGACATAGAGATCGGCGGCATTGCGGCCGGTGTCGCCTACCGGCATGGTTTCGATGAAACGCAGCGTAAAGCCGTGCTCGAGACAGAACTCGACCATCGACTCCACCTCGTCATCGTTGATGCCCTTCATCACCACCATGTTGATCTTGACCGGACGAAGGCCCGCCGCCTTGGCTGCCATCAGGCCTTCGATGACCTTCTCCAGCTTGCCTTTGGTGATTTGGCGAAAGACCTCGGGCTTGAGGCTGTCGAGGCTGACATTGATACGGGAGACGCCCGCGGCCTTCAGCGCCGCCGCGTGTTTGGCGAGCCGGGTGGCGTTGGTCGAGAGGGAGAGGTCGTCCAGCTGCGGCAATGCCGAGAGACGGGCCGCGAGACCGGTCAGATTGCGGCGCACCAGCGGCTCACCACCGGTCAGGCGGACACGGCGAACGCCCATCCGGGTGAATGCGCCGACGACGCGTTCGAGCTCGTCGTGGGTGAGCCAGTCTTCCGGCTCCTCGAAGCCGTGGAAGCCTTCGGGCATGCAGTAGAAACACCGAAGATCGCAGCGGTCCGTCACCGAGATCCGGAGATATTCAATGCGACGCTGAAACGGGTCGACTAACATGCTCATGCCTCAACTATATACCCCTCGGGGGCAATCGTGACAACTCATGGGTCAATGACAACCAGAAAAAAAGCTGGTAGAGGTACCAGCCTTGCCCGAACCGGTCGCCAGCTCAGCCCTTCCCTTTGCGCATCCGGTCGAGCAGCTGGCGCCGGGCATCCCGGTTCAGTTCGACCATCTCCCCCTCGATCCAGCGTTCCACCTCCTCGATGACCTGCGCCGCGCGCTTGCCCTTGGGGTCGATCACCGGCCCGATGCGGATGGTGATCAGGCCTGGATACTTGATGAACTGCTCGCGCGGCCAGAAGAAGCCGGCGTTGTGCGCGATCGGCACCACCGGATGGCCGGATTGCTCGGCCAGCACCCCGCCGCCGAGTTTGTAGCGCCCCTTCTTGCCGGGCTGCACCCGCGTGCCCTCGGGGAAGATGACGACCCAACGGCCGGCCTGGAGCCGGGCGATCCCCTGCTCCACCACCTGCTTCACCGCGTTCCGGCCCGCGTTGCGGTCGATGGCGATGTGATCCAGCGCCGCCAGCCCCCAGCCGAAGAACGGGATGTACATCAGCTCCCTCTTCAACACCCAGGCCATCGGCGGCAACACCTGCACCAGCGCCATCGTCTCCCAGGTGGAGGAGTGTTTGGACATGACGATCGCCGGCCCTTCGGGCAACCGCTCCTCCCCCTCGACCCGGTAGTCGATGCCGCAGATCGTCTTCAGCGCCCAAAGATTGAGGCGCGTCCAGCTCATGACGATGGGATAGCGCCGCTCGAGCGGCAACAGGAACAACAGCGGCGAAAACAGCCCGTAGACGATCGTGGAGGTTGCATAGACCCCCCAGAAGAGGGCCGAACGGATGGCCAACCAGACTTTGGACATGATGAGAGATCCCAGCCTTCAGAATGAACGGAGTCTAACAGGCGCCAGCCGTTTTCTCAGTCGTCCGACCCAGCAGCCCATCGACGGCCGCTGCCAGATCATCATAGACCATCGTCCCTGCGGGCAGGCCGCCAGCGGCAAGCGTACGCGCCCCTTTGCCGGTTCTCACCAGTATCGGCCGGGCACCCACGGCAGCGGCCGCCTCGAGATCCCGCAACGAGTCTCCGATGACCGGCACCCCCGCCAGATCGACACCCGCCTCGGCGGCGATCCGGCGATACAGGCCCGGCCTTGGCTTGCGGCAGTCACAGCCGTCGTCGGGGCCATGGGGGCAGTATTGGATCGAGGCGATCTCCCCACCCACCACCGCCAGTTCATCTCGCAGTTTGCGATGCATCGCGTCGAGATCGTCCAACGAGAACAGCCCGCGCCGGAGCCCCGACTGATTGGTGGCCACATGCACCGCAACACCCGCCCGATTGAGGCGGGCGATGGCCGCCAGACTCCCGGGCAGCGCGACCCACTCGTCGACCGACTTGATGAAGGCATCGGAATCGGCGTTGATCACACCATCCCTGTCCAGAATTACGAGCTTCATCTCATAGATTTCACAACAAGTTACATACAAGCCATTGTTTTTTGAAGCAGTTCAGATATTTCTAATATTGTAGGCGCTAGGCTATCCGGCCGACTCAGGGAACATCGAAAGGATCATGGAGTCATGAAGGATTCAAGCATAACAGCACTCGCAACATCGAGGCATCCTCTGGCCGCTGGCGTCTTGGCGCTCGGCGCGATGCTGACCACAGCCACCGCCCTTGCCCGCGGCGAAGTCGATACGGTCGACACCGAGGCGGTCCCGGCCACGCCATCCAACTACATTGCCAACGACACCACCTACCGCTGGGGGCTCGGCGTCGACCGGAGGATCCGCTCGTTCGTCTATCGCGGAGAAACGCTGACCTACAACCCGGTCGTGCCGGACAGGGTTCAGATCCTTCGCATCGACAACACCAACGCCAGCGGTGAGCCCTGCGCCATCTACGCCGAGCAGGCCGGCGCCGCCCACACCTATCAGCCGACCCTGCCAACGCCAGCAGACGACTGCCCAATGGCCCGAATCATCGCCGGCGACATCGTCAACATCGGCACGCTGGACGTCTTCTCCAACGCCGGGGTGGGCGACTACTCGCGGAAGAACATCGAGCGCGTGGACGTGATCTATTCCCGCGGCATCATCGCCCCGGATACCGCGCTCGACATGGCGGGCCACCCGATCCTCGAGAAAAGCGGCAACAATCCAGTCCAGGTGGCCGCCATTCTCGCGCTGGACGGCAATGGCCAACCCGCTGCCTATGGCCCATTGGTACGGATCCATGCCGCGGCCTACGCCGACACCACCGCCATCCAGTACGGCATCACCAACGTCCACACCGTCAATGATTTCCTCTGGAGCGACGACCAGTCCCCCAACGGCCGGATGATCCGCCGTTCCACGCTGGCCGAACCGCTGGGATTCGCATTCGTCACACTGACCGACCTGGGGATCACGCCGGGCCAGCGGTACTACGGCCTCTCCGCCTTCGGGATCGATGTCGATCCTGCCGAGCACGACCTGCTCGACCCCAGCACCTTCCCGCGCGACACCGGCAACAACGGCACCGGCGACGATGCCGACCTGCATATCGGCAGCGCCGGCAACCTGAAACTGGCGCCCGCCAATCGGCCTCCGGTGGCCAACCCGGACAGCGCCATCACCGAAAGCGGCATCCCGGTGGCCATCGATGTCACGGCCAACGACGACGACCCGGAGAACGATCCACTGTCACTGACCATCGTCACGCCGCCGCAACATGGAACCGCCATCATCGAGAACGGTGAGATCGTCTATCGCTCGGAAAACGGGTTCAGTGGCGACGATTTCCTCGTCTACCGCATCAGCGACGGTCACGGCGGCAGTGCCGAGGCGCGCGTCACCATCACCGTGGAGCCCGCACCGACCGCGGTACTGGCCGATCCGCCGGCGAGCCGGCGCATCATCGAAACCGGCCTGCAGGGCCATGGCGCCGGCGCCATCGGCTGGCTGCTGGCCCCGCTGGCGGCCATCGCCCGCCGGCGCCGGACGACGACCGACCGTGGAGCAACGCAATGAACGGGATCGAAACGGCAAGGATCGCCAGACGAAGAGAAACGCCACTGCGGCTGGCCATGGCCGCCTGCCTCCTCCTCGGCACCGCCAGCACGGCCGCGGGCGCCGCGGAACCGGCCCGGGACTTTCCACAACGGCTCTACCTCGGCGGCAGCATCGGCGCGTCGAAATTGGAGCCCGACACCCGCGACACCGGCTATCACCAGGACGACGACAACGGCGAAGGCGCCACCGTCACCTTCGGCTTTGACCTCAGCAAGCGGCTGAGCATCGAGGGGTTTCTCTCGACCCTGGGCGAAGCGGGCATCGCCGAGGATGGCAGCAATACCCACGCTGGCGGAATCGACTACGAATACGCCGGCTTCAGCGCCATCGGCTATCTCTACAACGCACGCGGCAGCGCCGACTATCCCGGTTATCCCGACGACGAGGGGTACTATCGCCGCGAGGGGCTCTCGTTCTATGCTCGGCTCGGTCTCGGCAAGCTCGACACCTCTTCCGACGAGGTGGTCCACCGCCAGCGCAAGGATTGGGATCTCCATCTCGGTGGCGGCTTCGAATATGGCTGGCGCAACGGATTCGCGGCACGACTCGAAGTGGTTTCCTTCGACGAAGATGCGAAGATGGTCTCCATCGGCCTGATCAAACGTTTCGGTCGCTCCCACAGCCCCCTTCGGAAACCCGAGACGCCCACGCCGGTTGCCGTGGCGATGCCGCCGCTCACCCCTGCGCCGCCGCCTCCCCCCGAGGCGACACCGGCCATCTCGCTACCCAACATCCTGTTCGACTTCGACCGCCACGAGCTGACGGCCGAGGCCAGGAGGAAACTCGACGGGGTCGCCGCCTTCCTGCGCCGGCACCAAGGGATCGGGCTGCGCCTCAACGGCCATACCGATGCCATTGGCACACAGCGGTACAACGCGCTGCTGGGGCAGCGGCGGGCCGACAGCGCCGCCCGCTATCTGATCGATCAGGGCATCGAAGCGCGGCGACTGGAAACCTTCAGTTTTGGTGAGACCCGCCCGGTCGCCGACAATGCAACCGCGACAGGTCGCCAGTTGAACCGACGGGTCGAATTCGAGGTCCAGCAGTAACGAAAACGGGGGCAATGCCCCCGTTTCGATCGTCCACGGCCCGGTTTCGGGGCCAAGGCGCGATGGGTCAATATTGCAACCGCGACAAATCGGCCACCCGCAGAAACAGGCTCCGCAACTGGTTCAGCAATGCCAGACGATTCCGGCGGAGCGTTTCGTCCTCGACCATCACCATGACATCGTCGAAGAAACGATCGACCGCTTCACGCAGGCCCGCCAACTGCATCAGCGCCGGCTCGTAGTCCCCCTGCTCGAACTTGGCCAGCACCTCGGGCCGCAACCGCTCCAGCTGTTCGTGCAACAGCTTCTCGGCATCCTCGACCAGGCGGGTGGCATCGACACGCTCCGGCAACGGCTGCTCGACTTTCTTCAACAGATTGCCGATCCGTTTGTTGGCAGCCGCCAGGCTCTCGGCCTGGTCGAGCTTGCGAAAGGCCGCCACGGCCCTGACGCGACGATCGAAGTCCAGCGGGCTGGTGGGCATCTGGGCCAGTACCGCGTCGATGGCATCCCCTTCGATGCCCTGCTCCTGATAGTAGGACTTGAGGCGTTCCAGCGTGTATTCCAGGCAGCTTTGCACCGCTTCGGGGTCTTCGATCCGGTCGCCGAGCAACGCCGCCGACGCCTGATAGAGCGCACGCAGATCCAGCGGCAGCTCGGCTTCGATGATGATCCGCAACACGCCCAGCGCCGCCCGGCGCAGCGCGAACGGGTCTTTGGCGCCGGTCGGCTTCTGACCGATACCGAAGATACCGACCAGGGTGTCGATCTTGTCGGCCAGCGCCAGCACCCGCCCCGTGGCGGTGGCCGGCAGCGCATCACCAGCGTGGCGCGGCATATACTGTTCCTCCATCGCCGCGGCCACTTCGGGATCCTCACCGTCGAGCCGGGCGTAGTAGCGGCCAGCGATACCCTGCAGTTTCGGGAATTCACCGACCATCGCTGTCATCAGATCGCATTTGGCCAGCTCGGCCGCACGCTCGGCCCTGGCGACATCGGCACCGATGTCGGCGGCGATCCGGGCGGCCAGCTGCCGGACGCGCTGACTCTTGTCGTAGAGCGTCCCCAACTTTTGCTGAAACAGAATGCTCTTGAGCGCGTCGATGCGATCGGCCAACTTCTGTTTGCGGTCCTGTTCCCAAAAGAAGACGGCATCGGCGAAGCGCGGGCGGATGACCCGTTCGTTGCCTTCGATCACCAACGCCGGATCACGGCTTTCGATATTGGCAATGGTGATGAAATGGGGCAGCAGCCGCCCCTCGTCGTCGAACACCGCAAAGTACTTCTGATTGTCCTGCATCGTGGTGATCAGGGTTTCGTGCGGCACCTCGAGGAACTTCTCCTCGAAACCACCGGCCAGGGCCACCGGCCACTCCACCAGCGCGGTCACCTCGTCGAGCAGATCCTCTTCGATCAATGCCCTGCCCCCGAGACCGGCCGCGGTGGCCTGCACCTGCTCGCGGATCAGCTCGCGCCGGCGCGAAAAGTCGGCAATGACGCGGCCACGCGCTTCGAGCAGATCGGCATAGTCGGAGGGATTCGGGATATCGAAGGTACCAGGGTGGTGAAAACGGTGTCCACGCGTGGCGCGGCCCGACGGGGCGCCGAGAATGGTCGCCGGTACCACGTCACCGCCGAACAGCAGCACCAGCCAATGCACCGGACGGACGAACTGTTCCTCGCCCGCGCCCCAACGCATCCGCTTCGGAATCGGCAGCGCCGCCAGCGCCGCTTCGACGATACCCGGGATCAGCGTGGCGGTCTCCTCGCCAGCCTGGACGCTGCGGTAATAGAGCCACGCCCCCTTTTCGGTTTCGAGCTTCTCCAGCTCATCGACACCGACACCGCAGGAGCGGGCAAATCCTTCGGCGGCCTTGGTGGGGTTGCCATCGGCATCGAAGGCGGCCTGCAGCGCGGGGCCACGCCGCTCGACCGTCTTGTCCGGCTGGCGCACCTGCAACGCCGAAACCAGTAGCGCCAACCGGCGCGGCGATGCAAACGGCTGAACACCCTCGAAGGCGAGTCCCTTGTCACGCAAGCCGGCGACGATGCCATCGGTAAAGCTCCGCGACAATGTCGGCAGCGCTTTCGGCGGCAGCTCCTCGGTGCCGATTTCGATCAGCAGATCCTTTCTGTCAGCCATTGGCCACCTCCTTTCTTTCCTCCAGCATCGGAAAGCCGAGTTTTTCACGGGACGCGTAATAGGCCTCGGCCACGGCCCGCGAAAGGGCACGAATCCGCAGAATGTAGCGCTGACGCTCGGTCACCGAGATGGCATGCCGCGCATCGAGCAGGTTGAAGGTGTGGGACGCCCGTAGCATCTGTTCGTAGGCCGGCAGGGGCAACCCGGCCTCGATGAGCCGCTGACTCTCCCGCTCCATATTGTCGAAGGCCTCGAACAGCAATGCGGTGTCGGCCTGTTCGAAGTTGTAGGCCGACTGCTCCACCTCGTTCTGATGGAAGACATCGCCATAGGTGACGGTGCCTTGCGGGCCCTTGTTCCAGATCAGGTCGTAAACGCTTTGCACCCCTTGCAGATACATGGCGATACGCTCCAGCCCGTAGGTGATCTCGCCAGTCACCGGCCGGCAGTCGAGCCCGCCCACCTGCTGAAAGTAGGTGAACTGGGTGACCTCCATGCCATTGAGCCACACCTCCCAACCGAGGCCCCACGCCCCCAGGGTCGGAGATTCCCAGTTGTCCTCGACGAAGCGGATGTCGTGCACCAGCGGGTCGATGCCCAGCGCCTCGAGCGAGCCCAGATAGAGATCCTGGATCTCCAGCGGCGACGGCTTGAGCACCACCTGGAACTGGTAGTAGTGCTGCAGGCGGTTGGGGTTCTCCCCGTAGCGTCCGTCGGTGGGACGGCGCGAAGGCTGCACATAGGCGCTGCGCCACGGCTCCGGCCCGATGGCCCGCAAAAAGGTGGCCGGGTGGAAGGTGCCCGCGCCCATCTCCATGTCGTAGGGCTGGACCAGGACGCAGCCCTGCCGGCCCCAGTAGTCCTGCAGGGCATGGATCAGACCCTGAAAGGTGGAAACATCATATTCGCTCATCATTGTCGAAACCGCTCAAAGCCGTGGGGTTTGTCGAGGCGCGCAAGTATATCAGGCCGGTTGCGTCGCAACCCGTCGTCACGCGCACAAAAAAGCCGTCCCGGAGGACGGCTTGCCATTGTGCCCACCGCATCTTCGGTGGTGCCTCCCTGCGCCACCGACCGATGCGGGGTACCGACCGGCCCGGTCAGTAGTACCGGCTGGCGCTGCCGTAACCGCCATCGTAGCCATCGTGCTCGACGATGAACTCGACACGGCGGTTCTTGGCCCGTCCGGCGGCGGTGGCATTGGAAGCGATCGGCTCTTCCTCACCACGGCCGGCGTACTTCAGGCGGTTGCGATCGACGCCACGGCTGACCAGGTATCGGGCCACCGACTTGGCACGCTCCAGCGACAACACCTTGTTGCGATCGGCACGGCCGATACTGTCAGTGTGCCCCACGATGATCACATTCACCTCGGGATGCGCCTTCAGTTCCTCGGCGACGCCGTTGAGAATGCTCATCGCCTCGCCGGTCAGCCGCGCCGAGTTGGTGTGGAAGTTGACGCCTTCGAGCACGCCGGTGAACTTGTCGATAATGCGCTGCTCGACGAACGGACAGCCGTTGGCATCGACCTGGGTGCCCTGTGGCGTCTCCGGGCAACGATCATGCTTGTCGATGACGCCGTCGGAATCGGAATCGATCTCCACCTCGACCACGAACTGGCAACCGGTGGAATCGACGCGCACACCTTCCGGCGTGTTCGGACACTTGTCACGCGAATCGACAATGCCGTCGTTGTCGCTGTCGATGGCACAACCGTGGACATCGACACGGGTGCCCGCTGGCGTGCCGGGGCACTGGTCCTTGTCATCGAGCACGCCGTCACCATCGGTATCGGCCGGCTCTTCGACCACGGCCGGCGCGGGTTCGGCGCCGCCGAAACGCTTCAGGAGGTTCAGCGTGACGAGCTGGGCATCCTCGTCGAAATACTGGTACTCGCCCCGCAGCGAGACGTTCGACTCGAACTGGTACTCCAGACCGAGACCACCGAACAGCTGGCTGTCCTCGACATCCTCGAACGGGATGGTGTCACTGTCGGTCTTGACCTTGCCCACCCCCAGCTTCAGGAAGCCAGAGAAACCGGGCTTGTTGTTCGGAAAGTGCAGCAGCGTCTCCAGGCCGTAGGCCTTGTAGTCGATGTCGCCGTCGGTCTTGGTCGGATGGGCCATCGCCGCGGCACCGAGATCGGCATAGAAGCCCTCGATCGACCAGAAGTCCATCAGGTCATAGCCGAGGAAGATCTTGCCGCCGAAGTCGGTGTCGTCCTCGACCTTGTAACCAGTGTTGTTGGTATCCGGGTCGGGATCGATGAACGACTGGCCGACGCCGATACCGATGTAGAACTGGCCTTCCTTCGCCTGAACCGGCGCCGCCACCAGGGCGGCACCGGCGACGGTTGCCGCCACGGCGGCGGCAACCTTGCGGCGGCGGAACAGCAGGCCGGCGCCGAGCAGGCCGAGGAACGGCAGGCCAGCGGCCCCGCCACCAACCCCACCTTCGAGGTCGGTCAGAACCGGACCAGCGGCTCCGGTGTCCCCCGCCACCACTTTCGGTTCCGGCTTACGGGGATCGGTCTCGCCCGCATCCACCTTGCCGTTGCGGTTGACGTCCTCGACACCATCGGGTGTACCGTCACCGTCGGTATCGACGACCCGCGGATCGGTCTCGGCCGGCTTGTCGTAGACACCGTTCTTGTTGATGTCCTCGATGCCGTCGGAAAGGCCGTCGCCATCGGTGTCCGGGATGCGCGGATCGGTTTCGAGGAAGGCCGCACCATCCTTCAGCACCTTGCCGTCGTGATCGGCGTCCTCGGTACCATCGAGAATGCCGTCACCGTCGGTATCGGCGACACAGGGGTCGGTTTCGAGAAACGCGCCGGTCACCGGATCGCGATCCACGATCCCGTTCTTGTTCTCGTCCTCGACGCCATCGGGCAGGCCGTCGGCATCCGTGTCGGCAACGTTGGGATCGGTACACATCCGGGCCTCCGTCTCATCGGTGAGGCCGTCACCGTCGCTGTCCTTGTCGTCCTTCAGACCGGTACCGGTGAGTCCCACCGAGATCGGGCTTTCATCCGGGTCGTCCGACACGATGCTGAGAATGGCTGTCTGCGGACCAACGCGGGTGGGCGCGAACGTCACCTCGACCTCGCACGCCTTGCCAGCCGCCAGCGGCGCCGCGGTGCAGGCGGTCGCATCGACCTTGAACTGCGGATCGGAGACGCTGATGTCGGAGATGGTCAGCGGCGCGCCACCGGCGTTCTTGACCTTGAAGGTCTTGGGCTGACTGGTCGTCTGCACCAGCAGCTCACCAAAGGCCAGCCCCTTGGCCAGCAGATCCTTGTCCGGGAAGGCGATGTCGCCGATCGCCGACGGCGCGGCCAGACCGGTCAGCGCCACATTGACGGCCGGTTCGTCCTTGTCGTCGGAGAGGATGCTGACGGTGGTGCTCTTCGAGCCCGCGGTCGTCGGCTTGAACGTCACCTCGATCTCACAACTGGCCTTCGGCTTCAGCTTGGTGCCCTTGGCGCAGGTACCCGGATCGACGGTGAACTCGGCCGCGGCCGATGCCAGTTTGACGTCGTTGATGGTCAAATCGGCCGAGCCGGCGTTGGTGACGGTGATCACCTCCGCCTTGCTCTCCTTGCCAGCCTCGGTGGTCGGAAAGGCCACCGAGGCCGGTTTCACATCGATGTCCGCCAGCGGCACCGCCGACGCGACGCCCGAGACCGGAATTCTCAACGTCGGCGTGTCGGCATCGTTGGAGCTGATCTGCACTTCGGCCACCCGGCTGCCCAGCACGGTCGGCTTGAAGACCACTTCGATCTCGCAGCTGCCTTTCGGTTTGACCGCCGCGGTACAGCCATTCTTGGTGATCTCGAAGTCATCGGGGTTGAGGCCGGCCAGCGCCACCTTGGTGATATTGAGATCGAGCTCCCCTTTGTTGCTGATGGTGATCAGTTGCGGCTTGCTGGTGGCGGCAACGACACCAGTGAAATTCAGGCTGGTCTTGTCGGACGCGATATCGGGGCCGGAGAGCGTGGTCTTGCAGGACTCGATACCGAGCGCGGTGATGGCCAGATCGTCACCGCCGATCAAATTGACCAGATCGTCGGCGATGGAGAGCTCCACGGTATCCTTGGTGGGCGTCACCTTGAATTCGAAGCGCTTCCAGACATCCTTGCCGTTGTCGCCGGAAAGGGGATCGCTGTGGTTGAGAACCTTGATCGTCCCCAGGCTCTTGCCATCGACGGCGATGTTCATGATCGGCTCGGCATAGGCATCCTTGGAGTCGGGACGGATCACATTGGAATAGTAGCCATAGAAGACGTAGTCCTTGCCCGCCGTCAGCCCCTTGACCGTCTGGCGCCAGATGACCCGCGAGGTCGGCTTGTCGTTGCCGTTGGAGTAGAGCCAGGTCGGCGTGGCCGGCACCTTGTTGGCCGGGTCACCTGGAAATGCCACCTGCGAAACGGCACCGGCCGGGCCGTCGCTGAGGTCACCAATGGCGATCGCAATCGTCGTATCCGGTGCATAACCGATGCCATTGAACGGGACATCGGCATCCCATCCACCCAGATCGGTCTTTGCCGGTATCGGATAGGGTCCGGGCGGCTGTTTCTTGAAATCCCCGTTGACGATCAGATTGTTGCCGTCCGGCACCGTATTGGCCGGGCAAACGGCCGCGCCACCCTGCGTCGCATAGAAGAAGCCCGTCAGCGCAAGTGCCAGCGCCGACCGCCTTCCCGTCAGTAGTAAAGCTCTTCCAGACCCTTCTGACGACAGTGTCGTCGTAGACGATTGATTCGTCATTGTTACGTACTCCTCAAGCTGTTCGTAAGCTCTTGCGGCAGCCGCCGATCCGCGGACGGATCCCTCTTCACTTCCCACATGAAGAGTCCGCAGATGCACTTTCCCTGACGACCGGTTTCTTGATTGAAAAAAGAGGCGCCCCCCGCAGCCTTCACTGGCGCGGGCGGTGACCTAACATCCTGGATCGTAATGTAGCAGGTTAGAAGGGTTTTGCAATGTTTATTGAAAAGATATTGCGATAACCGACTGAAAACACAGGAGCATTGTTAATTGAGGTAAAACGACCCTGTTCCAGCGACCACAGACCGGCGGGGATGCTCCACCAGAACCGGCGATACCGCTTGTCCTACACCCACGGCAGACACCGGTCCTTGCCACCGCCACCCCGCGGTCGGACACTGAGAACGACACGACGAACAGGGATGGCAAATATGACCAAGCTGGCAGAGATCATGACTCGACACGTCATCAGCGTGGAGATGGACGACGAAATCAGCCTGCTGGAGACGCTGCGGGAAACCCACGGCTTCAAACACTTCCCCGTGGTGGACGAGGAAGGCGGACTGGTCGGCATCGTCTCCGACCGGGACATCTGCGATCAGCTCTCACCATTCGTTCACACACCCGCCGAGACGCGACGGGACGCGGCGCTGCTGCACCGCCGTGCCCACCAGATCATGAGCCGGAACCCGATCACCGCCAGCGCCGATGACGAGGTGGACTACGCCGCGCGGCTGATGCTGTTCAATGGCGTGTCGGCCATTCCGGTGACCGAGGAGGGGAGCAGGCTCGTCGGCATCGTCACCTGGGAGGATCTGCTCTGCCATTACACCCGGCGCTGACGCTTCCCTGGCGGCTCAGAGCACGTCGAGATTGGCATAGGCCAACACCAGCCATTTGTTACCGGCCTCCTGGAACGACACCTCCACCCGCGCCGAACTGCCCTCCCCTTCGTAGCTGGTGACGATCCCCTCGCCGAACTTTCCATGCCGCACCCGGGCACCGAGACGGATGGGCCACGCATCAGCGGCGCCGGCCACCGCACTACCGCTACGGCGCCCACCCTGCCGGTACATCTGCCGCGGATGGCGAGGTGCCGTGGTCACCCGCACCTCCTCCACCAGGTCGTCGGGCAGTTCACCAAGAAATTGCGACGGCAGATTGTAGCGGTCGGTGCCGAACATGCGGCGTCGTTCGGCACAGGTCAGTACCAGCTGCTGCCGGGCCCGGGTGATGCCGACATAGCAGAGACGACGCTCCTCCTCCAGCCGACCCGGCTCCTCCAGCGACATCTGATGCGGGAAGAGGCCTTCCTCCATGCCGCAGAGAAAAACCAGCGGGAACTCCAGCCCCTTGGCCGAATGCAGCGTCATCATCTGCACACAGTCTTCCCAAGCGGCGCCCTGACCTTCTCCCGACTCCAGCACCGCGTGGGCGAGGAAGGCATCGAGCGGGGACATCTCGCCGTGTTCGTCCTCGCTGTAGACGAATCCCCGCGCGGCATTGACCAATTCGGCCAGGTTCTCGACTCGCGACTGCCCCTGCTCGCCCTTGTCCTTCTTGAAGTGCTCGATCAGCCCCGAATATTCGATCACCTGCTCGACCCGCTCGTGCAACGCCAGTTCGGAGGTCGCGGCGGCCATCTCATCGATCAGCTGCAGAAAGCGCCGCACAGCCGTCGCGGCCCGCCCGGGCAAGCCGCCGTTGTCGGCCAGCAACCGGGCGGTGGCAAAGAGGCTGGCCTCCTGACGGCGCGCCTCCTCCCGGATCCGCGCCACCGTCTTCTCGCCAATCCCGCGGGCTGGCTGATTGACGACGCGCTCGAAGCTGGCGTCATCGTCCCGATTCACCGTCAACCGCAGATAGGCCAGCGCATCCTTGATCTCGGCGCGCTCGAAGAACCGCAGGCCGCCATAGACCCGATACGGTATCTGCTGACCGATGAACACCTCTTCGAACACCCGCGACTGGGCATTGGAGCGATACAGCACCGCCACCTCCGAGCGCCGGTTGCCTTGGGCCACCCAGTCGGCAATCCGCTGGGCCACGTAGCGTGCCTCCTCGTATTCGTCTCGCGCCGTGAACAGCTGGATCGGGTCACCGTCCCCCCCATCGGTCCAGAGGTTCTTTCCCAGCCGCCCCTGGTTGTTGGCGATCAGGGCATTGGCCGCCGCCAGAATATTGCCGGTGGAGCGGTAGTTCTGCTCCAGGCGGACCACCTCCGTCCCCGGGAAATCACTGGCGAACTGCTGGATGTGCTCGATGCGCGCGCCACGCCAACCATAGATCGACTGGTCGTCATCCCCGACGGCGAAGACCGGAAGGCGGTCCCCGGCCAACAGCCGCAGCCAGGCATACTGCAAGGCGTTGGTGTCCTGGAACTCATCGACGAGAATATGGGTGAAGCGCTGGCGGTAGTGATCGAGCAGGCGCGGGTTGTCCCGCAGCAGCTCCAGCGACCGCAGCAGCAGCTCGGCGAAATCCACCAGACCGGCGCGACGGCAAGCTTCGTCGTAGGCGCTGTAGATACGGATCATCTGCCGCTCGAACGGATCGCCCTTGTCCTCCATGCTGGCGGGACGAATGCCCTCGTCCTTGCGCGAATTGATGAACCAGACCGCCTGCTTCGGCGGCCATTTGGCCTCATCCAGTTCCAACCCGCGAATCACCCGCTTGACCAGCCGCAGCTGATCGTCGCTGTCGATGATCTGGAAGCTGCGCGGCAGGCCCGCCTCGCTCCAATGGAGGCGCAACAGGCGGTGGGCGATGCCATGGAAGGTGCCCACCCACATGCCGGACGCCGGAATCTCCAGCAGCGACTCGATCCGCCCGCGCATCTCGGCGGCCGCCTTGTTGGTGAAGGTGACCGCCAGCACCGAAAACGGCGAGACGTGCTCGACGGTGATCAGCCAGGCGATGCGGTGCACCAGCACCCGGGTCTTGCCGCTGCCGGCACCGGCCAGCACCAGCACGGGAATGGCGGGTTTGCAGACGGCTTCACGCTGCTGCGCATTGAGGGGATCGAGAATCGGTGTGATGTCGGTCATCGGCGTAGTGTACCAGCGATGGCCGGTCATCGGCGCGACCATGCCAGTCATCGGGCGCCTATACGGTCAGTTGAACCTGATCCCTGATCACAGAGACCGCCTCTGCCATAGTCGGCGCCACACAGGACGTGCCACCCGCTCGTATGACAACAAGATCATCGGATGGGGTGGCGCGGCGGTTCGTCACCTTCGCCGCCTCCCTCACCGAGGAGGGCAGGGACCACCTCCCCAGCGTCCTGCCGGGTCGATAACAAAAACAACAAACGGGCCTCCATGTCATTCCAACGGATCTTCTGGCTGCTTGCCGCCATCTCCCTCGCCTTTCCGGCCTTCGCCGCCGACTGTCCCGCGCCCGATCGTCGGCTGAAGACAGGTATCGTCAAGATCGTCGGCAAAGGGGCCGTCGGCAGCGGCGTCGTCATCGCGCCAGGCATGGTGCTGACGGCGGCCCATGTTCTCGAGGGCATGGCGGAGGTGGACGTCGCCATCGGTCGCAAACGTCGCGACGCCCGCATCGTCAGTCGCAACCACCGGATCGACCTGGCGCTGCTCGCCGTCGACACCACCGGCACCACCCCGCTACCGCTGCGGCGCAGCCCCCTCGACGAGAAGGCGCCCGTCTGGGCTGTCGGCTATGCCTTCGGCAAACGACTGAAAACGGGACAGGGACGATTCCGGACCGAGGCCAACCGGCTGCTCTACACCTCGGCACCGGTCGATTTCGGCCAGTCCGGCGGGGGGCTGCTCAGCTGCGAGAACGGGCGGCTGGTATTGACGGGGATCATCCGCGCCTTCGGTGCCGAAAAGCGCGGAGGCAAATTGGTCAGACGCAACGATATTTCGGTTGCCACCCGCACCAGCGACACCCGCTCTTTCGTCAACGCCCACCAGACGTATTGAGCAGGCACAAAAAAGGCGGAGCCAAGCTCCGCCTTTTTTGTGCCGGTGGCCAAGCCGTTAACGGGCGGACAAGACCTTGAACTCCACCCGGCGGTTCAGCGCGCGACCCTGCTCCGTTGCGTTGGATGCAATCGGCTTGGTCTCGCCAAAGCCGATCGGAATCAGGCGCCGGGCCGAAATGCCCTGGCGGACCAGATAGTCGATGACGCTCTGCGCCCGTGCCTTCGACAGCCAGAGGTTGTAACTGGACGAGCCCTTGCTATCGGTATGCGCCTCCACCTGAACCTTCACATTGGGGTAGTTCTTCAGCTCCGCGGCCACCTCGTCGAGGATCGCCCTCGCCCGCGGCGTCAGCCGTGAGGAGTTGTATTCGAAGTTCACCCCCTTGAGCACACCCTGGAACTTGGCGCAGCCGACTTCGTCGACCTGGGCGCCGGCCGGCGTGTTGGGGCAGGCATCGCGAATGTCGTTGACGCCATCACCGTCGGTGTCCGGAATCTTGAACTCCACTTTCACGCTCGGCGGCGCAACATTGACCGGCGCTGGCGCCGGCGGCACGACGACCGGCTCGGGCGCCGGCGCCGGAATCACGATCGGCGGCTCCCCGCCCATGCGCTTGATGACATTGATCGAGGCCATCTGCGCGTCCTTGGCGTAGTACTCGTACTCGCCACGCACCACGAAGCCATTGCCGAATTCATATTCCAGGCCGACCCCGCCGGAGAGGGTCGTATCATCGATATCGATGGCCCTGAGGTTCTTGTCGTCGTCGGTTTCGATGGCCGAGACGCCGACCTTGAGGATCGGATTGAGACCGACACGGTAGTCGAACACATTGTAGACGGCGAAGATGGAGCCGACCTTGTAGTCGATCTCGCCACTGTTGTCGCCACTCAATGTCGCCTTGCCCAGTACACCGACCATCGCCTCGATGGCGAGGTGGTCGGTCGCTTCGTAGCCGAACAGAAACTTGTAACCGGCGTCGTTGTCATCACTCACCCTCGTGCCGCTGTCTCTCGGCTCGGGGTCGAGTGTGGTCAGGCCGGCGCCGAGCCCCAGATAGATACGGCCGCCACGCTCGGGTTTTGCCTGGGTCACCTTGAAATCGATCTTCTCATCCCTGAGACCACCCTTTTTTTCCGTGGTGGCCTCTTTCGCCGTGGCGTTGGATTTGGCTTTCGCCTTTTCCAACTCCTGGCGGGCGGCGTCCTTTGCCGCCTTTTCCGCCGCATCGACGTCGGCCGCGCCGGCCATGCCGCTGGCCACCAGCAACGGAGCGACCGCCGCTGCCGTCGCAATCAGGCGGCGCCTTCTTCTGAAAGCGCCGAGCAGCCCGGCCAACGCAATCCCGATGCCAGCCGAACCGGAGCCGATCGAGGTATCGACCCGGGTCTCGGTATCCTCCAGCACGGCCACCTTGTCGTTCTTGTTGTCGAGATAGTCCGGTATGCCATCGCCGTCCGAATCCTTGTCGATGTCGGCGCCACCATTGGTTTCGTCGAAGGTGGAGATGCCGTCCCCGTCATCGTCGGTATCGAGATAGTCCGGGGTCCCGTCCCCATCGGTGTCCTTGGTCAGATTGGTGCCATTGTCGACCTCGGTCGCAGTCGGCACGCCATCGTTGTCGTCGTCGGCGTCGAGGTGATCCGGTGTCTTGTCACCATCCGAATCCTTGAACTCGGCGCTTTGGGCCGGATCCTCGGGGAGAATCACTTCCATCCGCGTCGGCACCTCGTCGTTGTCGTCATCGGGGTCGAGCGCGTCGATCTTGGCGTCCTTGTCGGTGTTGACCGGAAAATCGGGATTCAATACCTCGCGCTCGTCGAAGATGCCGTCGCCGTCGGAATCGGGATTGTTCGGATCGGTACCGATCTTCTTCTCATCGACATTCAGGATGCCGTCGAGGTCGGAGTCGTCGCTGTCGGTGATGCCGGCGGCGATATCACCGGTCAACCCATCACTTTCGACTTCGTTGCGATTGTCTTCATGGGGGTTGGTGAACGAGTGGACGACAAAATAGTAACGCTTGCCGGGCTCGAGCCCATCGACCTCCACCTTGGTGTTGGCCTTGCCGTCGATCTGACCCTTGGCCGCATCGACCCCGGTGCCACTGATGCTCTTGTGCCAGGTGAAGGGCCCGTCGAACTTGTCGGAGATGTAGACGCGATACCCCCCCTCCTTGGTGAACGCGACCTGATCCCACGCCAGCGTCAGCGAGGTACGGGTACGCGCGGTCACCCTCAGGCCCTTGGCATCGAGTGTCTGCGTCTCGACGAAGTTGCTGCCGTGCTTCTGCTCCAGCGACGTGCCGGTACCGGCGGGTGCATTCTTCGCCACGTGGAGGGCATTGTAGTCCAAGTCGATGCTGGCCAACGACGTCATGTCGGCGAGCTGGGAGGGGATATCGCCCTGAATCATGTTGGCATCGAGCGAAAGACGTTCGAGCGACGCCAGTTTGGTGATCTGCGCCGGTATCGTTCCGCCGATGCGGTTGTCGTCGAAGTTGAGCGTGGTGACGCAACCCAGATCACCGATCTCGGCCGGGATGCTGCCGGAGAGCTTGTTGGCGTTGAGGTCGACGGCGATGACCTTGCCGTCCGCATTGCATTCGACCCCGAACCAGTCGCAGTGGTTTGGACCTGTCTTCCAACGCAGGGCGACATCGTTGTCGGCCGGCCCTCCTTTCTTCCAGCCCTCCCCGCCCAGGCTGTCGTACAACGCGATCAGCGCCGTCTTGTCGTCCGGACAAGCATCGACCGGCGCGGCGGCGGGCTGCCCTCCGCCGGTCGAGCCGGCATCCGCCTGGCCATCACTGCTGCCGGCATCTTCCGCCGCCGTGACCTGCCCCATCAGCACGAGCTGGCTCGAAAAGAGCAATGCCGAAATCTGTACCCACTTCTTCATGACGATATACCCCAAAAACCACGTTCAGATACGCGTAATCTAGCACAGATTCTTTGACGCAAAACAGGGATATAGCTCGGAGATGTTAGCGGCCATCGAAAATAAACAGACAACCCACTGATTTCACTTGATTATTAGAATTCTCTTATTTTCTGGCAACGACAAAAAGAGCGGGCTGACCCGCCACAGGTTGCGGGTCAGCAGCGTCAAAACGCAAGATGTTGTGGATCAGAGATATTTGGACCAATCCGTCCAGGTCTTGCCGAAAACGAAGAACCAGGGATTGAGCAGATCGTCCTTGGTATTGTAGGCAAGAGGCTGCATATCGGTGGTCGTCACATGCCCGCCAGCCTGTTCGACAACGGCCTGGGCGGCTGCCGTGTCCCACTCCGACGTCAGGCCGATACGGGGGTAGAGGTCAGCCTTGCCCTCGGCCACGATGCAAAACTTCAGCGAGCTCCCCATCGGCGCCTCCCGATGCGGGCCGAGCCGTTGCAGAAACGCTTCCAGATCATCGTTGCGATGGGATTTCGAGCTGGAAAGCGTGAGATCGTTCGGGTCCAGCTCTCGACAGGCAATCGGCTCCACCTCGCCACCGGCAGTTTCACGCCAGGCACCCTCCCCTTGCGCCGCGTAGTACATCCGATCGAGTGCGGGCGCATAGACCACGCCCAGAACCGGTCGATGATCATGGATCAGCGCGATGTTGACGGTGAACTCGTCGTTGCGCCTGACGAACTCCTTGGTCCCGTCCAATGGATCGACGAGCCAGTAGGTCCGCCACTTGGCTCGCTCGGAGAAGGGAATCTGCTTCGACTCCTCGGAAAGAATCGGCCACTGCGATATCGCAGCCAACCGCTCGACGATGAGGTGGTGCGACGCCATGTCCGCCGCCGTCAGCGGAGAGTCGTCCGCCTTGTGCTCGACGGCGAAATCGGAATCGTAGATCTTCATGATGGCGGCGCCAGCCTCGCGCGCGACGTCTCGCACCCGACGCATCAGCCGGCCCAGGTCAGTCGATAATTCAGTCATGATGGTTTCCGTGATGTAGCATTGCCTTGCCTCAGCCCCGGCGGGACAGGTACTCCCGCACCATATAGAGCGCGGCAATGGTACGCCCTTCCGAACATCCCTCGTCGTGGCAGAGCTCATAAATTCGACCGATGGGCCATGGCACCACCACCAGCGGCTCGGGCTCATCGCCCTCGGCCTGCTCCGGGCGCAACGCCTCGGCCAGCACCAGCGAAGTCCGGTGTCGCATATAACCGGGCGCCAGCGCGATATCGCTGATATGGGTGAGACGGTCCGCGGCGTACCCCGTCTCCTCGGCCAACTCCCGATTTGCCGCCTGCAGCGGCGTCTCCCCCGCCTCCATCCGTCCCTTTGGCAGCACCAGCTCATACCGCTCGGTACCCACCGAATACTCTTCCACCAACAACACCGTCTCGGGATCCGGCATGGCGGCGACGATCACCGCGCCATGGCCCTGCGACGGAGCAAGCCGCTCATAGCAGGCCTCGACGCCGTTGGCGAAACGCAGATCCACCTGCTCGATCGAAAACAGCCGGGATCGTGCCACCTCGGTTCGACCGATGATTTCTGGCTTTTTTCGCATTCGCGCATCATAACGCAGAAAACCATCGGCTCGCGCTTCGCCACCACGCCCTTTGCAGCCACCACCGGTTCATACCCCGGACGGAGCTTCTCGCCACAACGGCGTACGGCCAAAACACACAAAAAAAAGGGGCGCCATGGGCGCCCCAACTGCGATGATTCGCTGAAAGATGGTTATTTGGTGGTGAACTCGGGGTAGGCTTCCATACCACACTCGCCGATATCGACACCTTCGTACTCTTCCTCTTCGGAGACACGGATGCCCATGACGATCTTCAGGACGAGCCAGACCACGAAAGAGGCGACGAAAACCCAGGCGAAGATCACGCCGAGCCCCAGCAGCTGCGCCGAGATGGTCGCGTCCGGGTTGGTCAGGGTGACGGCGAGCAGCCCCCACATGCCGACGACGCCGTGAACGGAGATGGCACCGACCGGATCGTCGATCCGCAGCTTGTCCAGGGTGATGATGGAGAAGACCACCAGAACGCCACCTGCGGCACCGATCAACGTGGCAACACCGGGTGCCGGTGTCAGCGGCTCGGCGGTGATGGCGACCAGTCCGGCCAGCACGCCGTTGAGAACCATCGACAAATCGGCCTTGCCGAACAGCAGCCGGGCGGTGATCAGCGCGGCAACGGCACCGCCGGCGGCCGCCATGTTGGTGTTGACGAAGACCAGCGCAACGGCGTTCGCTTCACCGACGTCGGAGACTTTGAGCTCGGAACCGCCGTTGAAACCAAACCAGCCCAGCCACAGAATGAAGGTGCCGAGCGTGGCCAACGGCAGGTTGGCGCCCGGAATGGGGTGGATGCTGCCATCCTTGCCGTACTTGCCTTTACGCGGCCCGAGCAGCAGAACCCCCGCCAGCGCAGCGGCCCCGCCGGCCATGTGGACGATGCCGGAACCGGCGAAGTCGAGGAAGCCGGCCTGATCGAGATAGCCGCCACCCCACTTCCAGTACCCCTCCAGCGGGTAGATGAACGCGGTGAAGATGATGGCGAATACAAAGAATGCCCAAAGCTTCATCCGCTCGGCGACCGCGCCGGAGACCACGGACATGGCGGTGGCGACGAAGACGACCTGAAAGAAGAAATCCGACAGGTTGGAGTAGTAGGGGGCGTCGTCCCCACCGGCCAGTACTGCGGCCACGTCATTGTCAGCCTTGCCCAGCAGGCCGCCGATACCCGGCCACCAGGCCGAGACACCGTCACCCGGGTACATGATGCTGTAGCCCACCAGCATGTACATGATGCAGGCAATGGCAAACAGCACGACGTTCTTGGTCAGAATTTCGACCGTACTCTTGGCGCGGACCAGGCCCGCCTCGAGCATTGCAAATCCGGCGGCCATCCACATGACCAGCGCGCCGGATACCAGAAAATAGAATGTGTCGAGCGCGTACTTGACCTGGGTCACGTCGCCCGCAACTGCTTTCAACTCTTCCACTTCGACTCTCCTCGGATAGATTGGGTGGGGTAGTGTGCCGTCCGGAACGACTACAGGGCTTCGGCGCCAGTCTCGCCAGTACGAATCCGCACAGCCTGCTCGACGGGAGACACGAAGATCTTGCCATCACCGATCTTGCCGGTATTGGCCGCCTTGGCGATGACTTCGACCACCTGCTCGGCCAGCGAATCGTCGACGACGGTCTCCAGCTTCACCTTGGGAAGAAAATCGACGACGTATTCCGCGCCCCGGTAGAGCTCGGTGTGGCCCTTCTGACGGCCAAACCCTTTGACCTCGGTAACGGTGATGCCCTGTACGCCAATCTCGGAGAGTGCTTCGCGCACATCGTCGAGCTTGAAGGGCTTGATGACTGCTGTAATCAGCTTCATAACAACTCCTCGGTATTGGCGGGCCGACGCGTGCCCCGACCCGCCTGATGGCAGATTGGAACGGATTTAGAACGTGGTACCCCAGGACACGCTGACGCGGGGATCACCATCCGCATCGTCCATGTCGGTCTTGTCGATGGCGAAGGTGAAATCCCCCTTGCTGATGGAGGCGTTCACATGGGTATAGTCGGCGCTGGAGTCGGCATCGAAACTGTAACTACCGAACGTCAGGCCGAGACCGTAGTCGTTGCCCAGGTCGAACGAGAGACCGGCACTGGCATAGAGGTCTTTGTCGTTGCCGTCCTCGGCATCGATCTCATAGGAGACGCCAACATTGAACATGCCAAAGCTGCCGTTCAGATAGACCTCGGTGAAGTCATCCTCGCCATCCCCGATGGGATAGAGATAGGCGATGACACCCACGTCGTAGCCGAAACCACCTTCGATCTCACCGGCATAGCCCGCATAGACATCCAGCTCGTAACCGGGAACGGCCGTCCACGTCACGTTGGATGCCCAGGTGCCCAGGTAAAAGCCCGACTCATCGCTCCAGTCGAGACCACCGGATACGGCCGCGCCGTCACCGGTCTGGCTGACGCCACGCCAGATGTAGTTGCTGGTCGCGCCGATATTGGCTTCCACGCCAGCGAGCGCCTGACCACCCGCCAATGCAGTCGTCACAGCCAGCGAGAGAACGGTTGCTTTGATCATCTTCATTTGGACTTCTCCAGTATCGTTGAAAAAAAGGACTGCAAATCGCCTTGTGACCCAGTTCCTGCAACGACCGTGCCAAGTTCCAAAATCTGGCGAAAATTTCATTCAACAAATATCAAACTGCGTGACTACCCCATGGACCAACCGGCACAACGCACCATTTCGGTGCGTGCTCTCGATTGGGCGCACCGAAATGGTGCAGACCGCCCTCGATGCAAAAGCGGCGTGCGACACGGCATTGCTCCCTTGAGCTGGCATAATGCCTTCCTCGCGAACAACCCTGGAGCCCAACCACGATGGAACCAAAGAGCATCGACGAATTCGCTCGCCGCATCGCCGGCCTGATGCCGGCATCGGCCACCCGCTTTCAGGAAGAGATCGAGAAGAACCTCAAGGCCGGACTGAAGGGCGTGCTACAGAAGATGGACCTGGTGACGCGGGAGGAATACGACGTACAAACAGCCGTTCTCGAACGCAGCCGGGAAAAACTGGCGCAACTGGAGGAGCGGATAGCGGCACTGGAGCAGAAGCTCGAGTAAGCCCATGCCGCTTGCCATCGTTCTGACCCGTGCACTGGTGGGCATCGAGGCACCGCTGGTGCATGTGGAGGTCAATCTCGCCAACGGACTGCCGGGCATCTCCATCGTCGGCCTGCCGGAAACCGCCGTAAAAGAGAGCAAGGATCGCGTGCGCGCCGCCATCACCAACGCCGGCTTCGACTTTCCCGACCGGCGCATCACGATCAACCTGGCGCCCGCCGATCTGCCGAAGGAGGGCGGGCGCTTCGACCTGCCCATCGCCCTCGGCATTCTCGCGGCCTCGGGACAGATTCCCGCCGACCTTTTTCCGGCACACGAGTTCATCGGCGAACTCTCACTGGCGGGCGCGCTGCGCCCCGTTCCTGGCGCCCTGCCCTCCGCCGTGGCCACTGCCCAGGCCGGCCATCGGCTGGTACTGCCCCAAGACAACGCCAGCGAAGCGGCACTGGTCGAACACCTCGATCTGCGGCCGGCACGCCATCTGCTCGACGTCACCCGCCACTTGAGCGAAGCAGAGGCACTGCCCCGCTTTGCCGCACCACCCTCGGCCACCGAGCCGGACTACGGCATCGACATGGCCGACGTCCGCGGCCAGCCGAAAGCGCGGCGGGCGCTGGAGATCGCCGCCGCCGGCCAACACCACATGCTGATGGTGGGCCCACCCGGCACCGGCAAGACCATGCTTGCAATGCGGCTGGCCACCATCATGCCACCGATGACGAACGAGGAAGCGCTCGAGAGCGCCACCATTCTGTCGGTCAGCCAGGGCGGCTTCGACAGCCGCAAATACCGCCAACGCCCCACCCGCAGCCCCCATCACACCGCTTCCGGCGTCGCCCTGGTGGGCGGGGGCTCGATCCCGAAACCCGGCGAAATCTCCCTGGCGACCCGGGGCATTCTGTTCCTGGATGAATTCACCGAGTTCGACAAACGTGTGCTGGAGGTATTGCGGGAGCCACTGGAGACGGGAACGATCACCATCTCCCGGGCAGCGCGGCAGGCAGAGTTTCCAGCCAACTTTCAGCTGATCGCTGCGATGAACCCCTGTCCACAGGGATACGATTGCGATCTGCGCAACAACTGCCGCTGCACCCCCGAGCAGCAGCAACGCCACCGCAACCGTATCTCGGCACCGATCCTCGACCGGATCGACCTGCAGATCGAGGTTCCCAAGCTACCACGCGAGGCGCTACGGCAGACCGCCGCCGACACCGAGGACAGCGCCACAATCCGCGCCCGAGTCACCGCCGCGCGCCAAAGGCAGCTCGAACGCTGCGGCAAGCCCAACG
Source organism: uncultured Thiotrichales bacterium (assembly GCA_964614535.1). Lineage (GTDB taxonomy): Bacteria > Pseudomonadota > Gammaproteobacteria > UWMA-0217 > UWMA-0217 > JALSHZ01. The sequence goes on from CAZTOZ010000050.1 coordinate 58,789, forward strand.
GCGCGATGAACACCCGTGAGGTGGAACACTGGTGCCAACTGGAAAGGGACGCACAGCAGTTGATGGACACGGCAATGACGCGCTTCAACCTCTCCGCGCGGGCCTATCATCGGATTCTGAAGGTGGCGAGAACGATCGCCGATCTGGGAGGAGAGAGGGAGATTTCGGCGCAACACCTGACGGAGGCGCTGGGCTACCGGGCAATGGACCGGTGGATGACCGGCAGATAGAGAAGATCAGTCGGCCAGGGAGGCCATGTAGTCGACGGAAGCCTTGATGTCTTCGTCGGAGAGATCGAGACGACCACCCTTGGGCGGCATGCCGAAGGTGCCCATCAGAACACTGCGGTAGAGCCGGTCCATTCCCTTGACGGCGACGTGCTGCCAATCCTCCTTGCTACCGGTCCGCGGCGGCATGAACTCGTGACAACCCTTGCAGGCGATCTCGAACACCGCCTCGCCACGGCGCGCCACCGGCACACTGTCGAGATCGAAAGGGTTGAACTCCCGTGCGGCCATCCGTTCCGACAGCCCCGCCGCGCTGGAGCCAGTGGCTCCAGTGGCAGCCGACTGGTCGGCGGCGGCCGGCGCCTGTGCGGGCGCGGCATCGCCGGGCGCAGCGGCCGGGGCACCTTTCATCGGCTCACCGCCTTTCTTCTCACCCTCCTTCTTCGGCGGATCGATCACCGGCGGGGTCAGACCCGACTCCTTGAGCATGTAGGCGATGGCACGCATCAGATCCTTGTCCGTCAGGCTTGGGTCATCCCCCCGCGGTGGCATGTCACCCTTGCCTTCCTGCGCCGTCTTGAGCAGCGCGTCGAAGCCACGCTCGTAGCGCTTGGCCCAATCCTTGGATCCAATGACTGGCGCCCCCATCGAACCCTCGACGTGGCACTCACCGCAGACATCGACGACAATCTCCTTGCCGGTGCGCACGGGCGGCACCTTGGGGACATAACCGGCCTTGACCATGCCGATTTTTTTCAGACGCTCCGCGACCAACGCCTGTTGCATCTGGAGATTCTCTTCGCTGTCCAGTCCGCGCGTGCTGTTCCGCTGGATGGTATTGAACAGACTGGTCACCAAAAACCAGACGGCCAGCCCCAGAACGACCAAGCCACCCAACAGCACCACTATCCCCATCGGGTCCTTTTTCTCATCACTATTCACAACTTACTCTCCAGCATCAGCTCCGTTACAGAGACTATGAACGCCTAGCGCGTCTGACCTCAGGCCCATGAACCCTTCGCCCGGACGCCCGAAAAATTCAAAGGGTGGGGATTATAGGGGAATTTGGCGCTCACTTACAGGGACCGGCCAGGCCCACCACCCCCACCAGCCGCCCCCGCGCGACCGGAGAAACGGCGCCGACACCAACCAGGGTGGTTCATCCACAGGCCATCGATCAGTGGTCAGACCAACAAAATCGTGTACAATCGCCACCTCTCGACCGCCCGTAGCTCAGCTGGATAGAGCGCTGCCCTCCGGAGGCAGAGGTCAGAGGTTCGAATCCTCTCGGGCGGGCCATACCCACAAAGGAACCCGCGACAGCGGGTTTTTTTGTGGGTATGGCCCGCCCGAGGGCCGAGGCGAACCTCTCAGGTTCGACAAATCGGCAGGACTGCCGATTTGGACGCCGGCAACGCCGGCGCCCCGCAGGGGTGAGCGCCAGGGATGGCGCGAATCCATCCTCTCGGGCGCTCCGCCATCCGCGCTGGAACCCGCGACAACGTGCTTTTTGTGGGTATGGCCCGCCCGAGGGCCGAGGCGAACCTCTCAGGTTCGACAAATCGGCAGGACTGCCGATTTGGACGCCGGCAACGCCGGCGCCCCCTAGGGGTGAGCGCCAGGGATGGCGCGAATCCATCCGCTCGGTTTCGCCAGATCAGCTCTGCCGCTCGTTCTGCACCTGGGGCGGGGTACCCGACGGATTGGTGAAACGGTCGTTGAGCGCCTGTACGAAGTCGTCGGCCACCTCCCGAATCGCCGCGAGTTTCTTCCTCGCGCCGGCACTCCAGCCGGCGGGGCGGGCCAACACCACCGGACGATAGAAACGGGTGTTGTAACGGAAGGCGTTGACGACCTCCTCGACGGTACCACTACGCTCCATTGACCGAATCAGGCGATTCGCATGCCATTTGCGGATCTTGAAGTGGCCCCAGACGACCGCGCCGAGCAAAGCAATCACGAGCAGGCCGAAGAGCCACGACGGCAGGCCCAGCGCCCCCCCCATTCCCGCGAGGCTGAAACCGGAGGAGAAGACACCGGCCATCAGCCCGAGCCCGCCGAGGACGGCGAACAGGGTGCCAAAGACGATGAGGTCGGTGGTCAGCACGGCCCGCCGCCACTTCTTGAGCATCGTCGCCACCTTCGGTATCCAGTGTTGCTCGATGTTGTTGGCGGTGTTCTCCAGCGCGCCGATGATGCGATAGGCGCGTTCGACACCGACCTGCGAGATACGATCGTAGATTTCGGCGAGGTCCTTGTCGCGGCGGCGTTCGTAGCGTTCGCGGACCGTCTCGTCCTCGATCGGCACCGCCGCCGATTCGTTGTAGATGCAGTAGAACGTGCCGGCCGTCATCCCGGTCTGCACGATGGCCTTCTGCCAAGCGGCAACCACCTCTTCGAGATTGTCTTCCTTGGCGGTGGTGTCGATCTGATTGAGCACGAAGATGAACTTGTTGGCATCGTTGCGTTCGATGGTGCCACGCACCAGATGTTCCAGGGTGTCCTGCATCGCACCAGGCTCGGGATGGCGGGCATCGAAGAACACCAGCACCAGATCGGAGAGATCGACGATGTGATCGGTGATCCGCAGGATCGTATTACGCTGCTCGTCGGCATCGAACCCCGGGGAGTCGATCAGGATCCGGCCACGCAGATTCTCGGAATGGCAGGTCTTGAGTTGCAGATAGCTGTCGATGCGGCCGCCCTCACCCGCGGCCACTTCCTCGATCTTTTCACTCACCTGGTAGAACGGAAAACGGGGGTCGGCGTCGAGCGCCAGGCCAGGCAGTACCCGAACCTCATCGTCGCCGGAGAAGGTCAGCACCGTGAACTTGTCGTCTACCGCCTGGTTGCCGGTTCGTTGCAGCTCGATGCCCACATAGTTGTTGATGAAGGTGGACTTGCCGGCCGAAAAGGTCCCCAGCACCGAAACCAGGGGCCACCATGAAATATGGTTGGCGAACGACTCCGTCTTGTCGAGCAGGCCCGTGCGGTAGGCCACCTGATCCAGCTTCTCGAAGTGGCCGACGGTCTCGACCAGCAACGGATTCTCCCGTTCCAGGTGGTGCTTCAGTTTCTCGATTCGCTTTGCGAGCGCTTTTGCAGGTTTTGCCATGACGAGTTACCCGGTCGTTTTGATATCACCGCCCGCACTCGTGCAGTCGCGGCGGTTGCTTCGTTGTCGATGGCCAGACGAAACAGGGAGCCCTAGGCTCCCTGTTTCGCGCTTGCCGACCCGCCTCGATCAGCGACGCGGCAATTTTGCGAAGAGCGCGTCCGCCTTGGGGCGATCATAGTTTCCGATGAAGCGGATGAGCGGCATCACTTCGCCGTAACGGCCCTGCTCGATCAGCAGTTCCGCAGCCGTCTCATAGGCCTGGACGCCTTTGATCACGCTGCCGCTCTGGATCAGCATATTCCCGAACTCTCCGTGGAGATCGGGATTCTTCGCATCCTTGGCGATCAACGCCTCATACATCGTCGTCGCAGCGGCGAAATCCTTGTTCCAGAAAGCCTGCCGCGCCATCGTGATCGTCACTTCCGTGGCCGCGGCCTTGGCCGGTGCCGCTTGCTCGGGGGCAGCAGTGGCCGCCGGCTTCTTCTCTGCCTCAGCCTCGGCCGGCGTGGCGGCCTCCGCTTTCGCCTCGGCTTCGGCCGGGGGTGCGGCGGCTTCCTCCGCCTCGGCTTTTGCCTCGCTCGGTGCCTCGGACTTCTTGCGTTTGAAGAAATCGAACATGGAACCCTTCTCTTCCTTCTTCGCCACCTCGGCTGCCTCCTCGGCAGCTTCGGCAACGGCGGCAGCACCCTGTCCGGCCGTCTCGGCCGCTTTGTCTGCCACGGCCGCGGCGGTACCCGCGGCTCCGGCCGCCACCTCGGCCGACTTGCCTGCAAAGAGCTTGTTGAAGAGTCCGCCGGAGGCCTTCTCTCCTTCCTGCTGGTCCTGCTCTTGTGCCGGCGCGGCTGCCTGCTCGCTCTCGGCGGGCGTGCCGGCCTGCGCTTCAGCCGCCGCAGCGGTCTGTTCGGCGGCAGCCGGCGTTTGTCCTTCGCTGGCCTGTTCGGCCGGAGCCGCCGTCGCGGCTTCGGTCGCCTGAGCTTCCGGCGCCTCGGCCGGCTCGGCGGCCGCCTGCTGTTCCTCCACGGGCGCTTCCTTCGCTTCAGCGGCACCCTGTTCGGCCGCGGGCGCCTCCGTTGCCGCAGCCTGCTGCTCACCCTCGGCGGCAGCGGCATGCTCGGCCGGGGCCTCCTGCACGGCATTCTCACCCTCGGTACCGAGCCAACGTCCCAGATTGCTCAGATTGATCAATCCATAGATGACGGTAATGATCACCAGGGACAGAATCGGATGACCCGTGATCCAACGAAGCATTTTCATGATTGCACCTCTACATTTTATTACTGTGGACACCGCAGTCCGGTTATTGACAGGCCGTTGACCGTTATCACGGCCCAGGAACACCCCACTATTCGATGAACAAGGCGGAGAAGAGCACCATGGCCAGGGCATTCATCTCGATGGCCGCCTTGCTCCTCGGTTCGAGCTCGAATACCGCCAGCCCTTCACTGAAAGAGCGTCTGAACCCGGTACGCAATCCCAGCCGCGCCACCACGACCCGAACGTTCTCCAGCATCTTCAATGCTTCCTGGGTTTCGTGTGTCTCGCGGATGGCGGGATTGGTATCCGATTTGTTGACGAAGGCAAACACCTGCGGCGGCTTGCGGCCCGCCTTGTCGGACTCCTCCTGGACGATATCGAGGAAGCGCTGGGTGGACCAGACATCGGCCTGACTCGGAGGTACCGGCATGATGATGCGGTCAGCCTTGCGAATGGCCTCCCTGAGGTCGTTCATCTTGGCGGTACCGACGTCGACGATCGTCTGCACACCGGGCTTGTTCTCCAACAGGGAGACATCGGTATGGACGGGAACCAGCGGCTCGAAACCCTCTTCCTCTCGGATCTCCATGACATCGACCAGCGTCTGTTGCAGATCGAGGTCGAAGGCCTCTACTTTGAATCCGTTGCTTGCCAGCCAGATCGCAAGGTTGAAGCTGAGCGTACTCTTGCCCGTACCACCCTTGAGTGTGCCAACGACTGTAATCATAGAACTTGGTTGCTTGTTGTCCGAGGCCTGGCAATACACCAGGAAATGAAGGCGTTGCGGCCGATTCTACCAGCCTTTCCAACCGCCGGCAGGTTTATCGCCGTTGACCTGCCGGCCCTCTCTCCGTCGGATCAGACAGCCGCGCGGCGGCGACCGGCCCGACCGGTAACGATCAGACCCGTCCGAGTCTATCAGAAGAAAGGGGCGAAAAATTGACCATTGTTAAATGGATAGAGATATCCCGGATAGAGGCCCGGATCGGGGGTATAGAGCGATGGCGGATACGGAGCCATGCCGGGGCCATAGTACCCCGGGCGCGGTAGCACGGGCGACACGGGCAGCGGCGCCACCGGACGGGAGGCAACCGGCGGGCGCGAATAGAGAGGGGGCTGCAACGGCGAAAAGAGCTGCTGCACCGGCCGCCGACTCTCGGGCAGATAGGGATTGTAGTCTTCCGGCGGAAACTCCCCCGCCCAGCCCGGGCTGGTATCCGTCACCCCTCGACCGTCGGCAGAGGCCAGCGGACCGGTGAGCACGGAAGCCGTTGCCAGCATGACGAGGCCGAAACGTTTCATCCCGGAAAACGACACCAATCTCGTCGATCTCACCTGAATCAACCCTTCTTCAAACGAATGCCCCGACGCCCGCTTTTTCGCCGAGGCGGCATCGGCGGTGCGGCATCGTCGCCCGTTCTCGCGGCGGGCGCGGACGGCGCGACCTTCTTCTTGGTCACGGCCTTCTTACGGGTGGTCGCCTTTTTCTTTGGACCGACCTTCTTTTTCGCGGCGGCCTTCTTTTTCACTGCCGCTTTCTTCGGCGCGGCCTTCTCTGCGGCAGCTTTCTCTGCGGCAGCTTTCTCTGCGGCAGCTTTCTCTGCGGCAGCTTTCTCTGCGGCAGCTTTCTCTGCGGCAGCTTTCTCTGCGGCAG
>CAZTOZ010000051.1:0-16490 GCA_964614535.1 uncultured Thiotrichales bacterium
AACAGCAACAGCAACAGCAACAGCAACAGCAACAGCAACAGCAACAGCAACAGCAACAGCAACAGCAACAGCAACAGCAACAGCAACAGCAACAGCAACAGCAGGATGGTTCCGGCCAGGAGGATCAGCCGCAACAGGCGCAATCGGCGGCGACGGAGGCGGACCGGGACGGATCGGGCCGGTCCAGCGAACAGCCACCCCGGGAGACGGCGCAACAACAGAAGGCGCAAAACGAAAAATCGGGCGCGGAGCGGCCGGAAAAGGAGGAAAATGCCTTTGCCAAGGCCGCCGAGGCATTGAAAAAATCGGCGCAGACGCAACAAAAGAAGGAAGCGGCCGACGATACCGCCAGCCATTCCGCCCCGACCGCGGCAGGAGAGCGACCGGAGCCGGAAGGCGAACGGGAGGAAACGAAACGGAATCCGGCGCCACCCCAGGCCACGGAAGAAGGCGAAAAGGAGGACGCCCACCAGACGGACGGAAAGGCGGCGGTCGACGCATTGCCGGACGATCTCAGCGACGAGGAGAGACTCGCCGCCGAGCAGTGGCTGCGGCGCATTCCCGACGACCCCGGCGGCCTGCTGCGGCGCAAGTTCGAGCTGCAATACCGGGAACGGCCGCGACACGGGGTGACGGGGAACCCGTGGTAGCCGAGGCTCGCCCCGTCATCACGAGCCCGCGATTCCCCAAGACGACCCAGGCAACGACCCATACTCTTTTGGCCATTTCCATGAAAAAGCTGGTTTCGATTCTCTTCATCCCCCTGCTGCTGGTCTCGACCCAGGCCGGCGCCGCCGTGCGCGCCTGGCTCGACCAGCCGACGGTCTATGTGGGCGATCCGGTCACGCTGACGATCGAGGCGGACAGCCAGTCCGCGCCCCGCCCCGACCTGAAGCCGCTGGAAAAATCGTTTCGCATTCTCGGTACCGGCACGAGTACCAGTGTCCGTATCGTCAACGGCCGCAGCTCATCGACCAAACGCTGGCGGATCACGCTGCAGCCGCTGGGCCAGGGGGCGCTCACGATCCCGTCGATCACGGTCGGCAACGACCAGACCCCGGCGCTGACGGTCACCGTCACCGACGTGCCGGAGGAGGTAAAGGCGAAACTGCGCGACCATGTGATGCTGGAGGCGAGCATCGATGGTGGCGACGGGCCGGTGCACGTGCAGCAACAGATCACCTACACCCTGCGGCTGCTGACCGACGATGAGGTGATCTCCGGCGAACTGATCGCGCCGCAGATCGCCGATGCCGTGGTCGAGCAGATCGCACCCGACCGGCGCGAGACGGTGGTGCGCAACGGCAAGCGTTACCATCTGCTGGAGCGCCGCTATGTGATCTCGCCGGAACGCAGCGGCAAGCTGGAGATTCCACCGGCCCAGTTTCGCGGTCGGCTGAAGAAGCCCCGCAAGGCGCGACCGCAGCGCCGCGACCCCTTCGAGGAGTTCTTTGGCCGCGACGACTTCTTCCGTGATCCGTTTGGCGACGATTTCTTCGACGACGATTTCTTCGCCGGCACGCCGTTTGGACCAAGAGGGGAGCCGATCCGCACCAGCAGCAATGCGCTGTCGATCGACGTGCTGCCGGTGCCGGACGACTTCAAGGGCAAGCACTGGCTGCCGGCAGAGGAGGTGAAGATCCAGGACAGCTGGCGCAGCCACCTGCCGACCTTCAAGGTGGGGGAACCGGTGGTGCGCTCGCTGCGCTTCCAGATCAAGGGACTGGCCGGCTCCCAGGTGCCGCCGCTGGAGATTCCCGCGCCGGCCGGCATGCGGCTCTATCCCGATCCGCCCAAGACCGACACGCTGACCGACGGCGAGACGGTCTATGGCGTCAGCGAACAGACCATCACCTATATCCCCCATCAGGCGGGTAGGATCACCATCCCCGAAATCCGGATCGACTGGTGGAACACCCGCACCGGCCGGCAGGAGACGACGACGCTGCCGGCGATGACGGTGGAGGTAGAACCCGGCGCCGGCGGCCAACGCCAAGCGGCGCCCCCCAGCCCGGCGCCGGCGGCCAGCAGCAAGCCGACGACACCGGCACCGCCTGCGGACACGGAGAAGGCATCCCGCCCCGACCATGGGCTCTGGCCCTGGCTGGCGCTGCTCGGCCTGCTGGCGGCGGCCGGCATCGCGTGGCGCTGGATCGACCTGACACGCAAGCGCGACGACCGTCCGACCGCCAACACGACGGAGCCGGCGCCCGCCAAGTCGCCGGCACCCAACCTGCGAGCCACCCGCGACGCATTGAGACGCGCCTGTGAGCAAGGCGATGCCAACGAGGCGGCCCGGCAACTGCTGGAACTGGCACGGGCGCAGTGGCCCGACGATCCGCCGACCAGCCTCGGCGAGCTGGCCGGACGACTGGCCGAAGGCAGCGAAGCCGTGGCCGCGTTGGACCGCCACCTCTATGGCGCCGGCGACTCACCCTGGGACGGCACCGCCCTCTGGAATGCCGTCCAATCGGGACTGCGCGACAAACCCCGGCCGTCCGCCACGGACAGCGGGAACGACATCGGCACGCTCTACCCGCGACGCCGCTGAGCGGCATCATGCCGCCCGGGCGGCACGACGATTCATTTCTCCAGCGTGGCGATGGCCGCCTTGAGCTTTTCGGTGGCCTCGGCGGCCACGGCATCGGCCGCTTCGCTGCCGGCCAGGCCGAGTACGCTGGCCGGATCCATGAAATCGACGACGGTCTTGCCATCGACCTCCCGCGCAACGATGGTGCACGGCAGCAACACGCCGATCTGCGGCGTCTCGTCGATCATCGATTTGGCCATCTTCGGGTTGCAGGCGCCAAGAATACGGTATGGCGCCATCTCCTCCCCCAACTTGTTCCTGACGATGCCGGCGACGTTCACCTCGCTGACGATGCCGAGATGCTGCGCCATCAGGGCGGCCTTGAGTGTTTCGACCGCCTCGTCGATGGGCTGGTCGATGGTGGTCGAAAAAACGTAGTGGGTCATGGTTCGTCTCCTGCTGTCGATACCGAATATTCGGCGTTGGCCGATTTCCTTTTTTCAATCCAGTGGCTGCCCCGGCCGCGGAAGAATGACGTTTCCCGCAGCGGGCGGCGATGACAATTCTCACCGCCGAAACGAGAAAAGCCCCGCGGGCGGGGCTTTTCTCTTCGCGCCGGTTGCCGCGGCCGCTTACTTGCCGCCGCCGCTGGCGTAGTACTCGATCAATGCCTTTTTCTGCTCGTCGTTGAGCTTCTTGAATTTTTTCTTCATTTTCTTCGGCATCGGTCGCTCACCAGCGCTGAGCTTGCGGAATTCCTCTTCGAGATATTCCTTCCACTGACCACCAAGGATGGCGGCGTCGTCATCGGCGAGGGTGCCCCCCTCGGAGTGACACTTCTCGCAACGCTTGTCGTGAATCTTGGCACCTTTCTTCGCCAGCGCGGCGTCGAACTGGTTGGGCGCCTTCTTGAAGGTCTGCTTGGCGAAGAACTCGGCAACCGCCTGGGCATCGGCCTCGCCAAGGTTCTTGGCGACTTCGTTCATGTCGGTCTCGTCGCCATTTTTCGGCTTGTACTTGTCACCCTTGCGATCGCCGCTGCGATAGGCTTCCAGCATGTCGGTGATGGTGACGGCCGAAAAACCGGCGATGCTCGGCACTTTCGGATCGCTGCTGTTGCCGTCGTCACCATGGCAGGCGCCACATTTGTCCTTGGCGATGGCGGCACCATCGGCGAACGATGCGGCCGGCATCGCAACCATCACGGCCAGGCCCGCAATGGCGGCCAGTCTCTTGATTTCAGTCATTCTCTAATCCTCAATCCAGTCGTTGGTATGGGTCGTTGCAGAGGGTTCGCGGGCCGCTGCCCCCACGCCTCGGGCCACTCCCTGGCGGCGCGAGGGACGGGTGCCGCGACTCCCCTTGCTACGCGCGATACAATGTTCTGCCGACGGCAGACGATCGGGCCGCAATATACATTTTTGGCAAATATTTGTATATCGACCCCATCCACGGTTCATGACCTTTTACAAGGCTGAATGGGTGCTGAACAGGCCTGTGGTGGCTTACGCCGGCCCGGCGGCCGCTCCGCTGTCGCGCTTTTCGCAGCGCCCGGCGATCTCGCGGACGTCCTCCCCGGTCAGTGTCTCACGCTTCTCCAGTTCGGCCGCCAGCTGGTCCAGTACCTCCCGACAATCGCGGAGGATGGCGCGCGCCCGCTCCCGCCCTTCCTCCAGCAGCGCACGCACCTCGGCGTCGATGGCGCGGGCCGTCTCCTCGCTGTAGTTGCGCTCCTCCATCGTCGGCGCGTTCTCCAGATACTGGAGCTGCTGCTGACGACCATAGACGACCGGGCCGAGCTGATCGCTCATGCCGAGGCGGGCCACCATGCTGCGGGCGATCTCGGTGGCTTTCTCCAGATCGTTGGAGGCCCCCGACGAGATACTCCCGAGCGCGATCTCCTCGGCGGCGCGGCCACCGAGCAGGATGGCGATCTGATCCTTCATCTCCTCGGTGGTGGAGAGAAACCGCTCCTCCACCGGCAGTTGCAGGGTAAAGCCCAGGGCGCCGATGGCTCGCGGGATGATCGTCACCCGATGCACCGGCTCGCCGGTGGGCACGGCCAGGGCCACCAGCGTATGCCCCGATTCGTGGACGGCGACGCGGTGTTTCTCCTCCTCGTTGAGCACACGCTGCTTGGCCTCCGGGCCGGCGATGACACGATCGATGGCCGCCTCGAAGTCGTCCATCGTGATGGCGTCGCGACTCTCCCGCAGCGCATGGATCGCCGCTTCGTTGCAGATGTTCTCCAGATCGGCGCCGACGAAACCGGGCGTGCGCTGGGCCACCACCTTGAGATCGACGTCGGAGGCCAGCTTCATCTTCCTGGCGTAGAGCCGGAGAATGCCCTCGCGGGCCGTCAGATCCGGCTTGTCCACCGGTATGCGGCGGTCGAAACGGCCGGAGCGCAGCAGCGCCGGGTCGAGGATCTCCGGCCGGTTGGTGGCGGCCATGACGACGACGCCGGTGGAGGAGTCGAAGCCGTCCATCTCGGTCAACAATTGATTGAGCGTCTGCTCGCGCTCGTCGTGCCCTCCCATGACGGGGCCAGCGGAGCGGGAGCGCCCGATGGCATCGATCTCGTCGATGAAGATGATACAGGGGGCCTTCTTGCGCGCCTCGTCGAACATCTCCCGCACCCGGGCGGCACCGACGCCGACGAACATCTCGATGAATTCCGATCCGCTGATATTGAAGAACGGCACGTCGGCCTCCCCCGCCACGGCGCGGGCGAACAGCGTCTTGCCGGTGCCCGGCGGCCCCACCAGCAGCACGCCCTTGGGCGCCCGCGCGCCCATCTCCCGGATACGGGTGGGATTCTTCAGGAATTCGACCGTCTCGCGCAGCTCCTGCTTGACGTCGTCGTAACCGGCGATGTCGTCGAAGGTCACCTTGGGCCGCGAATCGGGATGCACGCGCACGCGGTTGCCGATGTTGAGAAAGCCCTTGCCCATCGTCCCCATGCGCTTGGCCATCCAGCTCCACAGCAGAAAGAGAAAGCTGAACGGCAGCACCCAGTTGAAGAGGAAATTGCCGAGCCAGTCGTTGGACTGGCGCACCGTGTACTTGACGCCCTGGCTGGCCAGCTTCTCCGCGAGCTCCTGATTCCACAACGGCACGGTGATGAAACGTTTGGGCTGGCCGGTCTTCGGGTCGGTCTCCTTCAGTGTCCCGACGATGGCCTTGTCGGTGACCAGCGCCTCGGCCACCTGCTGCTGTTCGACCAGCTCGAGAAACTCGCTGTAGGGGATTTCGGCGCGCCGCGCCTCTTGCATGCCCTGAAAGAACTGGAACAGGACGAACAGCAGGATGAGATAGAGAATGAGGTTGAATTGCGGGTTCTGCCAGAACGATGGCTTGGAAGTGTTGTTGATCTCGATTTCCGGTTCGTCCGACGGTTTCTTGAATTGATTCTGTTTCATTGGATGGGGTCCGTTGTCTTCTGCCTGCCAGTCGATATGGTGTCCATCCACTGGAATCACAAGCGCATGGCCGCCCGACGGGGGCGACCGGAGCCTGGCGGCGACCCGAGGGCCGCCCCCTGCCCCGGGGTCAAAGATCCTTGACGATCACCACCGCGCCGCGCACCTGCCCCAGCGAGTAGCCGGTGGCCTTGTCGTCCGGGTAGAGCTCGTCGAGCTTGGCCCGCACCTCGGGCTCGAGTTCGGCGCCATGACAGTTGAGGCAGACCTTGCCCACCGGCATCGCTTTCATGAAGCGGAACTGCTTTTTGCCATCGACCTCGACGAGGGTGGCGAACGCCATGGTCTTGGGATCCTCGCCGTTGGCGGCGCGGGCGTCGAACTCGCCGAGCACCGGCTTCTGCCAGTCGGTGGGCGCATTGTTGGGGTTGCGGTTCTTCAGACTGACGCGACTGAGCTGGACGCCGTGGCGCGATGCCACCTCGTTGGTGATGGGGATGGCCTTGGTGTGGCAGACCGACAGCGCATTGACCGGCCCGCCGGCCTGCATCGCCTTCTTCAGCTCGCCCTTGAGGCTGCCGACGAAATCCTTCGTGATCTTCTTGGCCTCGGCCACCTGCTGTTGCAACAGCGCCTTGTCCGCCGCGGACGGTGCCTCGGCCCTGGGCCGATCACCATCTTCACCGGCCGGCTCGGTTCCGCTGCCGCATCCAACGGCCAGCAAGCCAGTGGCGGTCAGCAGCACGATTGCCGTCAACGTAGAATGGTTCATCGTTCGTTCCTCTCTGTGGTTGGTGGTTGGTGTGCGCCGATACGTCGCGGTGACGGAGCCGCCCGCGCAAGATGCCGGCACATGCCAAGAATAGCAGGCCGGGCCGCGGCCGATGCCGGGGGCTCAGCGTTCGTCGATCAGCCGCGACAACTCTTCGAACTTGCGCTGCATCTGCAGATTTTCGAATGGCCGGATCTCGGGGATCTGGATCGCCATGACGGCGGCAAAGGCCTCTTGGCTCACCTGCATCAACCGCACCAGGTCGGCGCCGACGCGGACGGTGTCGTAGGTGTTCTTGGCCACCTGCCAATCACGCCGCACCACCTCGCGGGCCTGTTCGACACGCTGTTTCTGTCTCTCCAGCTCGCGCCGGTAGAGGCGGGCGACCTTGAGGGTGAGCTGCTGCGCCTCCAGGTTGCGCCGCACGATCGACTTGCGCGCTTCGGCACGTTCCGACGACAACAGCCGCAACGAGTCGGCCTGCACCCGCCGGGTCTCCGCCAGCACCTTGGCGATGCGGGGCAGATAACGCTGCTCCAGCCGGGCGAGGTAGCTGTCCTGCAGGTGCAACACGAATTCCAGCATCGCCACGTACATGCCGTAGTAGCGCCGGGCCTGGCGCAGATCCTCGCCGGAGGCCTCCATCAGGGTCATCAGGCGCGCGGTGATGGCCTTGAGCGTTTCGAGCGTGGTGGCCATGCCGATCAGATCGTCGGCATCGACGCGGGCCAGCAGCGCGGTCAGCTGGGCGTCGTCGAGCACCAGCCCCGCCGCCCGGAAGCGTTTCAGCAGATTGGCCCGCTCGACGCCGATGGCGCGGCGGTAGCGGGCGATGTCGGACTCGATCCCGGCGATGTCGGCGTCGATCGCTTCCAACTCGTCGCCCAGCGCGGTGACACGCCGCTCCCGAAGTGCGGTGATCTGGTCGCCGAGGGTGTCGATCTTTTGCCGCAGCCGGTCGATACGCTGGCGGTGCTCGAGGATATGGGGGTCCTCCAGCAGTTCGGCCAAGACGGCGAACACGTCGTTGCGCTCGGCTCGCAACGACTGCCGGTCCTCGCCGAACCAGCGCGACTCGGGGGCCGTCTCGATCCGCGCATCCAGCGTCCGTACCTCGTCGAGCCGCCGCAGTGTCTTGCCCCAGATCTGCCGCAGCTGCGCCTGGCGCTGCGCCTCGATCTCGGCTTCGGTGAGCGGCCGCGGCCCGGCCCGGAACCAGCTTTCGCGGCTGCCGTATTCACGGGTGGCGTCGAGCACCTTTTCACCATATTCGCGGGCGTTGTCGAGGGCATCGTCCAGGGTGCTTTTCCAGTCGCCCGTCACCGCGCCGGAGAACATGCCGGACAGCAGCAACACGGCCAAAATCGGTTTGTCGTTCAAGCGCTTATCTCTTCATCGGTCGAGGGATGCCATCCACCGGCAATTCGCGGCGGCTGATCCGAATGCGGTGGTAGGAAGGGGATTTCCTTATATGATATTCTGTGACGCGCTTAACAATAACAGTTTGGGTCATAACAGGCTGTCGGAAAGGTTTCGGCGGGCGCATGAGACGGAGGAAAGTGGCGTTGGCAGGCGGTTTGCCGCGGGCAGACCGACAGCCGGGTCAGCCTTCGATGCCGTATCACCGCCAGGGCACTCACCGACGGCCCGACAACTCAGCACGGGGGTCCAGCAGGGGGCGTGTCGGCGACACCACTCTTCCCTGGTCAATCAGGTCACAATGAAAGCACCACAAAGAGAAGAATATACCATCATGTTCGCGGACGTCGCGGACAGCACAGGGCTATACGAGCGCTTGGGCGACATCGAAGCCCAGTTCACCATTTCGCAATGTCTGGGGCTGGTGCGCGATCTGGTGGAACGCAACCGGGGCACCGTCATCAAGACGGCGGGCGACGACATCATGTGCATGTTCGACAAGGCGCAGGATGCGCTGGCCACCGCCGTCTCGGTGCAGGAGTCGCTCTCCGAGGAGATGGTCTTCGACGAGCTGAAGATCGCCATGCACATCGGCGTCCATTCCGGCATCGGCCTGATCACCGAGGGCGACGTCTTCGGCGACACCGTCAATGTCGCCGCCCGCGTCACCTCCGCCGCCAAGGCCGAGCAGATCCTCACGACGAAGGACACGATCGACCGCCTTCCCTCCGACGTGGAGCTGGCCTACCGCCCCTACGACAAGGTGCAGGTGAAGGGGCGGGCCGAGCCGGTGGAGATCTACGAGGTGCTGTGGAAGGGCAACACCGACGATCTCACCGGCGTCATGCCGATCGACAAGCTGGCCATCGGTGACACCATGCTCCAGCTACGCCACTGCGGACAGGAGTTCAAGCTCAAGCCGGAGGACACGCCATTCGTGATCGGTCGCGATCTGGAATGCGACCTGACCATCAACGGCACGATGGTGTCGCGGCAGCACGCGGTCATCGAATACCGGCGCAACAAATTCGTGCTGCGCGACCAGTCCACCAACGGCATCTACATCCGTCTGCAACAGGGGCTGGCCTACTACATCCGCCGCGAGGAGACGCCGCTGACCGCCGAAGGCGAGATCAGCCTCGGCAAGCTGGTGGACGACCGGCCGGCGCTCAATATCTTCTACAAGGTCGTCTGAGACCCCCGATCAAAATGCCTACACTGCAAATCAACAGGCTGATGCTGCCAGCCTTGCTGCTGACCTGGGCCGTGCTGCTCTTCGGCTGCGAGCAACGCGAGATCCAGGTGCACAATCTGCCGTGGCAGATCACCGTGGACGAGGCCGGGCGCCTCCACGTCTTCGACGTGACCCTGGGGGAGACGACCCTCTGGGACGCGGTCAAGACCTGGCGCGCCCACCCCGCCGTCGGCATCTTCAGCAATGCCGACGGCACCGCCCCCGAGGCGGTGGAGGCCTATTTCGACAAGGTCCGGCTCGGCCCGATCACGGCAAGAATGATCGTCCGCCTGGAGACCTCGCCGGCGCAGCTGCAAGCGCTGTGGGCCGGCCGCTACAACCGCGAGCCGCAGCCCAGCGGCAGTTGGAAGTTCGAACTGGCCGACCCGCAGCTCGAGGCCGCCCACGCGCTGCCGATCGCCGAGATCACCTACATCCCCACGCCGTCGAGCGACGCCGAACTGCTGACCCGGCGCTTCGGCAAACCGGCCGGATTTCGCGCGCTGGAGGACGAGCGGTCGCTGTGGCTCTACCCCGACCGAGGGCTGGCCATCATTCTCGACGAGAACGGCAAGGAGATCTTCCAGTACGTCAACCCGGCACGATTCGGGGAACTTGAGCAGCGGCTGGCATCGCTGAAATAATCGCCCGTCACGGCAGGACTTTTGTCGCGGGCAAAAAGAAGCCGCCTGGGAAGGCGGCAAATAACTCAGGAGGAGTCACATCCAATGAATGTACGCGTACAGTGTAATACCGTCACGATATGCTGTCCCTGATCTTGATCCGGGAAAACGTACCGTTCATCACAGCCTACAGGAAACCGGTCACAGATTTTCTGTTTTCATGGAATTCACCAACCCATTTTCAACCGTCCGGTAGGGAAATGGCGCACGTTGTCCCTGTGGCACGAGCCCCCTGCCGGCGGCCGTTGACTCTCTCGTCATGCAGATAGAATTGATGCTCCCCGGCCTGTTCGACCGGCTGGCGGCCTGGGCGGCCAGCTACGCCCCCCTGCCCCGTTTTACGCTGCTGGAGGGGATGCTCGCCACGGCTCGGCGAAAGAGGGCGACGGCCGGCCTCGAGGCGGCATTGTGGCGACGCTACGACCCCCGCTGGCCAGCAGACGGCGAACTGCCCAGCGCCGCCGTGCTCAGCGGCCTCGGGGAGCCGACGGTACTGCATGCAACGCCAGTCCATCTGACGGTGGGCATGCAGGATGTCATCCTGACCTCACCGGGAGAAGTGACACCGGCCGACATGGCGCAGATCGACGATCTGCTGAACACCCACTTCGGCGGCAACGGCCTGCGGCACCACCTCGACCCGCTCGGCAACGGCTATCTGGCTTTCGACGACGCCCTCGAGGTGCGGACCACGCCACCGTCCCAGGCGGCCGGCGGCGGAATCTTCGAGCATCTGCCACGCGGGCCCGACGCCCCTCGGCTGCACCAGCTCGGCAACGAGCTGCAAATGCTGCTCCATGCGGCGCCGTTCAACGTGGCACGCGAACAGCGCCGTCAGCCCACCATCAATGGCCTGTGGCTCTGGGGCGCCGGCCACGGCGGCAACGAACCGGCACCGCCCCACGAGCTGCTGGTGAGCGATCTGCCCTTCGCCCACGCCTGCGCCGCCGCGGCGGGGCAACGCCGGATCGCGGTGCCGGCCACATTCGACATCGCGGCGCTCGGCGGCGCCGACAGCGTCCTGATCGTCCACGACGGCCTGCGGCGCGCGGCCGAAGAGGACGACCTGCACGGCTGGCACGAGGCGCTGGTGCGGCTGGAACAGCAATGGCTGCAACCGCTGCGGACGGCGCTGGCGCGGGGCGAAATCCGGCAACTGGTACTCGACCCCTGCCACGGCCGCCGCTACCACCTGAGCCGCGCCGGGCGCTGGAAGTTCTGGCGTCGTCCCAAACCACTGGCAGCGGTATCGTGACGCCCCGCCGCCTGATCCGCCGCGCCCCCACCGGGCAGCCGGCGCTGGCCACGCTCGATCCGCTGCTGGCGCGGCTCTACGCGGCGCGCGGCGTGCAGTCCACCGACGAGGTGGACTACCGCCTGCAACGGCTGGAGGATGTCTGGCAGCTCAAGGCCATGCCGGCCGCCGTGGAGCGGCTGCAGCAGGCTTTGGAGAACGGCGAGCGGATCACCATCGTCGGCGACTATGACGCCGACGGCGCCACCAGCACCGCCCTGGCGCTGCGCGCGTTGCGGGCCATGGGGGCTTCCCGGCTCGATTATTTGATCCCTAACCGTTTCGATTTCGGCTACGGGCTGTCGCCCGAGATCGTCGATGTGGCGGCTCGGGCGGCGCCCGATCTCATCGTCACCGTGGACAACGGCATCTCCAGCATCGACGGCGTGCGCCGCGCCGGCGAGCACGGCATCGACGTCATCGTCACCGACCACCACCTGCCGGGGGAGACGCTGCCGCCGGCAGTGGCCATCGTCAACCCCAACCAGCCGGGCGACCCGTTTCCGGGCAAGGCGCTGGCGGGGGTCGGGGTGATGTTCCATCTGCTGATCGCGCTGCGGCAGCGGCTGCGCCAGCGCGGCTGGTTCGACGCCCGCAGCCTGCCGGAACCGAATCTGGCCGACTGGCTGGACCTGGTGGCGCTGGGCACCGTGGCCGACGTGGTGCCGCTGGACCGGATCAACCGGATTCTGGTGGAACAGGGGCTGCGGCGGATTCGCGCCGGCAAGTGTTGCCCCGGCATCACCGCATTGCTGCAGAGCGCCGGCAAGATGCCGGCGACCACCCGCGCCAGCGACCTGGGCTTCATCGTCGGCCCCCGGCTCAACGCCGCCGGGCGACTGGAGGACATGGCCATGGGCATCGAATGCCTGCTCACCGACGACCCGGCCCAGGCCCGACGACATGCCGACGAGCTGGACCGGCTCAACCGGGCGCGCCGGCAGATCGAGGCGGAGATGCAGCAGCAGGCCGTGGCCATCTGCGACGCGCTGCGGCTGCGCCCGGCATCGCTGCCGTGGGGTGTGGTACTGCATCACGACGACTGGCATCAGGGGGTCGTCGGGCTGGTGGCGTCGAGGATCAAGGAACGCTACCACCGGCCGGTGATCGCCTTTGCCGGCAGCGACGAGACCACACTGAAAGGCTCCGGGCGCTCGATTCCGGGGCTGCACCTGCGCGATGCATTGGAGCGGGTGGCGAGCCGGCGGCCCGGGTTGATCACCCGCTTCGGCGGCCATGCGATGGCGGCCGGGCTGACGTTGCCAAGGGCCGGTTTCGACGCCTTTCGCGACACGTTCGACGCCGTTGTCCGCGAGATGTTGCCGCCGGAAGCGCTGGAGCCCGTGGTCGTCAGCGACGGCGAACTGGATGCCGCCACGCTCGACCTCGACACCGCGATCCGGCTGCAGAACAGCGGCCCGTGGGGGCAGGCCTTTCCGGAGCCGGTCTTCGACGGCCGTTTCCAGATCGAGGAGCGGCGCATCCTCAAGGAGCGGCACCTGAAGTACCGGCTGCTCCCGGCCGGCGGCCGCCAGTCCGTGGAGGCGATTGCCTTCAACGTCGAGCCCGCCGAGTGGCCGGAGAGCGGCGAGCTGCCGATCGCCTATCGCCTCGATGTCAATCACTACCAGGGAACGATGTCGTTGCAACTGCTGATCGTCGCACGGCTGGAGGTGACCTGACGTTCGATTGCGTGCCGCATGGCGCAGTCAAAACCCGGCCAACCTGCTACATTGCCGTGCCCGACCAAGAAATCCACGTCCGCCCATGGATCTCATCCGGCTCTATCACACGGTGAAGTATCTCAAACCGGTTCAGATCACGAGCCGGATCTGGAAGCGCCTCCACCACCCCCGCATTCCGCTGAGGCCGGCCCCACCGCTGCGCCCCCGGCCGGACCTGGCCCCGCCGCGGTGGTGCCGGCGCGAGCCGTCGCTGCTGGGACCGACGACCTTCCGCTTTCTCAATCACGAAGAGAGGCTGCGGACCGCCGACGACTGGCGCATGCTGCACGAGGACAAGCTGTGGATGTACAACCTCCACTATTTCGACGATCTGGCCGCCGCCGACGCCGGGCAACGTGCCGCCTGGCACCATGCGCTGATCCACCGCTGGATCGACGAGTGTCCGCCGGGCACGGCCATCGCCTGGGATCCGTACCCCACTTCGCTGCGAATCGTCAACTGGAGCAAGTACCTGCTGCGCCAGGCGGCGACCGATCCGGAGATCGTCGCCAGCCTCGCCACCCAGGTTCGCGCCCTGCGCCGCAATCTGGAGTGGCATCTGCTGGGCAACCACCTGTTCGCCAATGCCAAGGCGCTGCTGGTGGCCGGCTGCCTCTTCGACGGCCCCGAAGCCGACGAGTGGCTGCGGACCGGCGGCGCCATCATGGCCGAACAGCTGGACGAGCAGATCCTGCCGGACGGCGGCCAGTTCGAGCTGTCGCCGATGTATCAGAGCATCATGATCGAGGATCTGCTCGACCTGATCCATTTCGATGCGGCCTATGGGGGCAGGCTCGGCGCCGCGCTGATGCGGCAGATCCGCGACTGCACCGTTCGCATGCTCGGCTGGCTGGCGGTGATGACCCG
Source organism: uncultured Thiotrichales bacterium (assembly GCA_964614535.1). Lineage (GTDB taxonomy): Bacteria > Pseudomonadota > Gammaproteobacteria > UWMA-0217 > UWMA-0217 > JALSHZ01. Next base: position 13,946 of record CAZTOZ010000051.1, read on the forward strand.
CCCCAACGGCGAGATCGTGCAGTTCAACGACGCCGCCCAGGGCATTGCCCCGCCACCGGCCGAGCTGTTCCGCTGCGCCGCCGGGCTGGGGCTGGTGTGGAACCGGCTGCCGGACCGCCCGCTGATTCATCTGGCAGACACCGGCTATGTCCGCGTCCAGAAGGGGCCGTTCACGCTGTTCCTCGATATCGGGCCGATCGGCCCGGACTATCTCCCCGGCCACGCTCATGCCGATTCGCTGAATTTCGAGCTGCATCTGGACGGGGCGCCGGTGATCGTCGACAGCGGCACCTCGGTCTATGGCACCGGCGCCGAACGGCTGCGCCAGCGCGGCACCGCCGCCCACAACACGGTGGAGGTGGACGGCCTCTCGTCGTCGGAGGTGTGGGGCGGCTTTCGGGTGGCGCGGCGGGCGACGACAACCGTCACGCGGCTCGAGGACGGCGAGACGGTCGTCGTGGAAGCGCAGCACGACGGCTTCCAGCGGATTGCGGGCAAGACGCTGCACCACCGGCGCTGGGAGGTGAGCGAGACGGCGGTGACGATCGTCGATACCCTGCCCGGCCGCTACGCCCAGGCGACGGCGCGGCTGTTGCTGCACCCGACGTCCACCGCCCGGGCGGTGGACGATGCCCGCAGCCGGATCACCACTGGCAGCGGCGCCCGGCTGGCGCTGACCACCGACGGGCCAGCGCACCTGGCCGAGGCCAGCTACCACCCCGAGTTCGGCGTGGCACTGCCCACCCGCCGCGTCGTCATTCCGCTGAGCAGCGGGCGACTGACGACCCGGATCGCCACGATGCCCGCTTCATCCACCTGAGCAACCCCACGGCCGGCGCGGAGCAGGCCGACACCGGAACCGGGGCACGGGGCTGCTTTCACGACAGGCAATGCGGGGCGCCACCCGCGACGGGCAGCGCCTTCGTTTCGCCCCGCCGGTTTGTTGTGAAATCTTCGGCGCAGATCACATATAATGCGCCCCTTGCACTTCTGCCCCATCACACTCAGGACGGACGCCATACCATGTCTGACACGCAGCCAGCACGCGACGACAACAAACTGATTGCCGAACGGCGGGAAAAGCTGAAGCAACTGCGGGAACAGGGCAACGCCTTTCCCAACGACTTCCGCCGGAACGTGGTGGCGGGGGAGCTGCACGCGGAGTACGACGAGAAGCCGCGTGAGTTCTTCGACGAGAACGAGATCCGCGCGGCGGTGGCGGGGCGGATGATGGCCAAGCGGCTGATGGGCAAGGCCAGCTTTGCATCGATTCAGGATATGTCGGGGCGGATCCAGCTCTACGTCCAGCGCGATGCGCTGCCCGACGGCGTCTATGCCGACTTCAAGGGCTGGGACGTGGGGGACATCGTCGGCGCGGAGGGCCGGCTGTTCAAGACGCAGAAGGGCGAGCTCAGCATCAAGGTGGACAGCATCCGGCTGCTGACCAAGTCACTGCGCCCACTGCCGGAGAAGTTCCACGGTCTGACCGACCAGGAGCAGCGCTACCGCCAGCGCTATGTGGATCTGATCATGAACGAGCCGGTGCGGCGAACCTTCCGGATGCGCACCGAGATCATCAATTTCATTCGCAACTATCTGAACGAGCGGGGGTTTCTGGAGGTGGAGACACCGATGATGCAGGTCATCCCCGGTGGCGCGACCGCGCGCCCGTTCACCACCTACCACAATGCGCTCGATATGGCGCTGTATCTGCGCATCGCACCAGAGCTCTACCTGAAGCGTCTCGTCGTCGGCGGCTTCGAGAAGGTCTACGAGATCAACCGCAATTTCCGCAACGAGGGGCTGTCGACCCGGCACAACCCGGAATTCACGATGGTCGAGTTCTACGAGGCCTATGCCACCTACCTCGACCTGATGGATCTGACCGAGGAGATGCTGCGCCAGCTCACCCGGCAGGTACTCGGCGGCACGGAAGTGCACTACCAGGGGCAGACCTACGACTTCGGTAAGCCCTTTGCCCGGATGAGCGTCGTCGAGTCGATTCTCCACTTCAATGACGACATCACCGCCGACGCCCTTGGGGACATCGACCAGGCGCGGGCCATCGCCGAACGGCTCGGTATTGCGCTGAAGCCCAGCTACGGCCTGGGCAAGATCCAGATCGAGATCTTTGAAAAGACCGTCGAGCACCGGCTGATGGATCCAACCTTCATCACCGCCTACCCGGCCGAGGTCTCGCCGCTGGCCCGCCGTAACGACGACGACCCCTTCGTTACCGACCGCTTCGAGTTCTTCGTCGGCGGCCGCGAAATCGCCAACGGCTTCTCCGAGCTGAACGACTACGAAGACCAGGCCGAACGCTTCCGCGCCCAGGTGGCCGAAAAAGAGGCCGGCGACGACGAAGCGATGCACTTCGACGCCGACTACATCCGCGCGCTGGAGCACGGCATGCCCCCCACCGCCGGCGAAGGCATCGGCATCGACCGGCTGGTGATGCTGCTCACCGACTCGCCATCGATCCGCGACGTGCTGCTGTTTCCACATATGCGGCCAGCGTGAGACCACCATGGGCGCGAGCGCCACT
>CAZTOZ010000052.1:0-16264 GCA_964614535.1 uncultured Thiotrichales bacterium
TGTTGCTGTTGCTGTTGCTGTTGCTGTTGCTGTTGCTGTTGCTGTTGCTGTTGCTGTTGCTGTTGCTGTTGCTGTTGCTGTTGCTGTTGCTGTTGCTGTTGCTGTTGCTGTTGCTGTTCGTGCATCTTTTTCAGCAACGCCTCGACCCGGGCCTTGTTGGTCTTGGCATCGGCCAGCTCGGGGTTGAGTCGCAACGCCTCTTCATAGGCTTCGATCGCCGCCTCGTACCTTCCCAGTCGTGCCAGTGCATTGCCGCGGTTGTAGGCGGCATCGGCGCCCTGGGCTTGGCTGAAGGCGGCGAGGGCGGCGGCGTAGTCACCCGCCTGGTAGGCGGCGGCGCCACGAGTCATTGGATCGGTGGCGAGTCGGGCGGCGGTGTCATAGTCGCCTTCGCGCAGCGCCCTGGCGGCGCGCTGGTCCTGACGCTGAAAGAGATTCTCCAGCGGTGCCGCCTGCAAGGGGGCGGTTGGGGTGGCGACGGCGGTGACGACGGCCAACGACAACAGCCAGCCGCGCCGGAAGGCCAGTGCCGCCAGCGGCAGCAGCGCGAGCACGAACCACGGCCCCTCGGCCTGCCACTGCTGCTGGGTCAGGTCGTCGCTGCGGCGGGTGGGATCATCGATCCGCGTGGGTGAGGCGGCGAGCAGGGCGCGCAGGTCGCTGTCGTCGCCGCTCAGGTCATGGTAGATGCCGCCACCGGCCTCGGCGATGGCGGTCAGCACCTCGCGTTGCAGCGGGACGACGATTGGTTTGCCACTGCGGTCGCGGAGCCCGGGCAGCGGGCCGCCGGTGGGGGTGCCGACACCCAGTACCGAGACCCGATGACCGTCACGGCGCAGTGTCTTCGCCGCGGCGATGGCCGCGTTGCGTTCGGCGCCGTCGGCGATGAGGAGTATCTCGCCGCGGCCGACGCCGGCCTGGCGCAGCAGGTCGCGGGCCTGCAGCAGCCCCAGGTCGGCGCGGCTGCCCTGGACCGGCATGATGGCCGGCTCCAGCGCGCCGAGCAGCGCTTCGATGGTGTCGCTGTCCCGGGTCAGCGGGGTGACGGCAAAGGCGTCGCCGGCGAAGACGACGAGTCCCGTCTGTCCCTCGCCGCCGCTGGCCAGCAGGTCGCGGATCTTGAACTTGGCGCGCGCCAGCCGTGACGGGCGGACATCGGTGATCGCCATCGAGCGGGAGAGATCGAGCACGATGACGCGGGCGGCATCGGTCTGGAACAGCGGTTGTGGCTGGCGCTCCCAGACCGGGTTGGCCAGGGCGATGACGCTCAGCAGCCAGCCGGCGGCCAGCAGCCAGGGCCAGCGCCGTGGGCCGCCGTCGTCGCCGCCAGAGAGCAACAGCGGTTGCAGCGGCGCGTCGATGATGGCGCGCCAGCCGCTGCCCTGGCCGTGCCGCCGGGCCACGGCCCAGAGCAGCAACGCCAGCGGCAGCAGTGCCAGCAGCCAGACGGGGCTGGCGAAATGGAAATCAGCCATGATCGCCTCCTTGGGTACGCGCCGGCAGCCGCAACAGCCGCCCCTTGCCGATGGCGATCGTCACCGACAGCAGCAGAGCCAGCGCCAGCGGCCACTGGTAGAGCTCGTCCACCGGGCGGTAGCTGAGGCTGTCCTCGGACAGCGGTTCGATCTCGTCGAGCAGGGCGTAGATGCGTTGCAGACTCTCGAGGTCGGTGGCGCGGAAATACTCCCCGCCGGTCTTCTTGGCGATCGCCTGCATCAGCGGTTCGTCCAGGTCGGAGCCGGGCACCTGCTGTAGGCCGAATGGCGTGTGCAGCTGTTGGGTTCTGGCGCCGATGCCGATGGTGTAAATGCGAATACCCTCGGCGGCGGCCAGATCGGCCGCCTTGAGCGGATCCACGTGGCCGGCGGTGTTGGCGCCGTCGGTGAGCAGGATCAGCACGCGGTTTTTCTCCGGCTGCCGTTGCAGCCGCTTGATCGCCAGGCCGATGGCGTCGCCGATGGCGGTCTGCTGTCCGGCCAGTCCCATGGCGGCTTCGTCGAGCAGGGCCTTGACCGTCTTGCGGTCGAAGGTCAGCGGTGCTTGCAGGTAGGCCTGGGTGCCGAACAGGATCAGGCCGATGCGGTCCCCCTTGCGGCGCTCGATGAATTCGCCCGCCACCGCCTTGACCGCCGCCAGCCGGGTGATGGCGCGGCCGCCGATCGCCATGTCCTCGGTCAGCATCGAGCCGGAGATGTCCACCGCCAGCATCAGGCTGCGCCCGGTGACCGGCAGTTCGATGCTCTCGCCGATCAGCTGGGGCCGCGTCGCCGCCGTCACCAGCGCCAACCAGGCGGCCGCCGCCAGAATCGTCCAGATCCGGCGGTGCGGCTGCGCGCGCAATCCGATGCTGGTCGCCAGCGCGCCGAAAAACGGAATGCGCAATGCCGCCGGCGTGGCCTCCGGCGCGCGTGGCAGAAGCCAGGCCACCAGCAGCGGCAGCGGCAGCGCCAGAAAGGCCCAGGGCCATTGCAGACTGAGCGTCATCGCCGTGCCTCCGTCGCGGTGACTCGCTGCGTCCAGCGCCGCACCGCCTCCAGCAGGGCGTCGCCGTCGAACGGGGCTGGCAATCTGGCGCGGTAGGGGCCCTCGGCCAGCACCCTGCCTGGGCCGTGGGTGAAATCGGTGGTCTCGCCGCTGCGGTCGAGAAACGCCAGCCAGTCGTCGCCGGTCAATGAGGCGACGTCGGCGTCGGGAAAGTGGGTCAGGGCCATTTTGCGCAAAAAGACATTGATATCGATGACGGCGTGTTGCGGGTCCTCGCGCAGTTCGCGCGCCAGCCGTTGCAGCGTCGCCTCGATGCGCGCCCGTTCGCGGCGTTGGCGCCGCCAGCGCCACCACTGTCTGGTGGCCAGGCCCGAGAGCACCAGCAGCAGCGCGGCCGTGAGCCACCAGCCCGGCGCCGGCGGCCAGAAGCCGGGTTGCGGCGGCAGGTGGATCGCCTCCAGTTGCAGGGTCTGGGTACTGGGCGAGGGGGCGGCCATCAGGCTGCCTCCGAGTCCGTCGGTTGCGGCTTGCGCCGGTTGCTGCCGAACCACGATTGCAGGGCCTTGACCTCGTCGTCGCCGGTGTCGATCCGCAACAGCGGGATCTGGTGCTGGCGCATCGACTCGGCGATGCGGTGGTGGTGCTGCTCGAAGAAGGCGTCGTACTGCCGCCGGACCCCGGCGTCACGGGTATCGAGAAAGCCGGTCCGCTGGCCGTCGGTGACGGCGTAGAGCCCGGGCGGCGGCGCCTGTCGCTCCAGTGGATCGACGATCTGGATGGCCACCACGTCGTTGTGCTGCCGCAGCCGCTGGAGCTGGTGGCCGGTGTCGTCGTCGATGTCGTAGAAGTCGCCGATCAGGAAGATCAGCGAGCCGGGGCGCACGGTACGGCGCAGGCGCTCGAGGGCGGTGGTCAGATGGCCCGGTTCCGGTCGGGCCGCCAGGCCGCGCAGCGGATCGGCGTAGGTGACGATGTTGCGGATCAGCGTCAGCACGCCACGTTGGCCGCGACGGGGAGGCAACTCGCTGTGATCGCCATTGAACAACAGCGCGCCGACGCGGTCGCCGTTGCGTGCGGCGGCCCAAGCCAGCAGCGTGGCGATGCGTGCCGCCACCACCGACTTGAGCGCCTTGCGCGAGCCGAAGAAGAGGCTGGGGCCGAAGTCCAGCAGCAGCGCCACCGGCCGTTCGCGCTCCTCCTCATAGACTTTCACATGGGGTCTGCCGGCGCGGGCGGTGACGCGCCAGTCCATGCCGCGAATGTCGTCGCCGGGCTGGTAGATGCGTGATTCGGCATAGTCCATGCCGCGTCCGCGAAAGCGCGAGCGGTGGTTGCCGGTGATCGAGGCGGTGGCTGGCAGGCGGCGCGCCAGCTTGAGCTTGCGCGCCGGCTGTTGCAGGCCGATCAGCTCGGCGGTGGTGACGTGGGTGGCCGAGTTCAGCACCCCGGCGCCGGCGTCGCCGGCGGGCTGGTGCCGCGCGCGTCGCAGCCAGCTGGTGAGCCCGCCCGGCATCAGGCCACCGGCGTATGGCGGATCAGCGCGTCGATCACCCGGTCCGGGGTGACGCCTTCGGCCTCCGCTTCGTAGGAGAGCAGAATGCGATGGCGCAGCACGTCGTGGGCGATGGCCTGCACGTCCTCGGGCGAGACGTAGTCCCGCTCCTGCAGCCAGGCGTGGGCGCGGGCGCAACGGTCCAGTGCGATGGTGCCGCGCGGGCTGGCGCCATAGCTGATCCAGCGGGCCAGCTCGGCGCTGTAGGGAGAGGGGTCGCGGCTGGCCAGCACCAGTTGCACCAGGTACTCCTGCACCGGCGCCGCCATGTGCATCCCCAGCAGCGCCTGTTGGACCTCTTCCACCTGGGTCTTGGAGAGCTGCGGCAGATCCTCGGTGATGACGGCGTACTGGGCGCTGGCCTGGCGGCGCGCCAGTTCGAGGATCCGGTGTTCGTGGCTGGCGGAGGGGTAGTCGATCAGCACGTGCATCAGGAACCGGTCGAGCTGGGCCTCCGGCAACGGGTAGGTTCCCTCCTGCTCGATCGGGTTCTGCGTCGCCATGACCAGGAACGGCCGTGGCAGTTTGTAGGTGGTGCGGCCGACGGTGATCTGCCGCTCCCCCATCGCCTCCAGCAGCGCCGATTGCACCTTGGCCGGGGCGCGGTTGATCTCGTCGGCGAGGATCAGGTTGTGGAACAGCGGCCCCGGCTGGAAGACGAACTCGCCGGTCTCGGGGCGGTAGACGTCGGTGCCGGTCAGGTCGCCGGGCAGCAGGTCGGGGGTGAACTGGAGACGGTGGAAGTCCCCTTCGATCATCTCCGCCAGCGCCTTGATGGCGGTGGTCTTGGCCAGCCCCGGCGCACCTTCGACCAGCAGGTGGCCGTCGGCCAGCAGCGCGATCAGCAACCGGTCGATCAATGCCTCCTGGCCAATGATGCGCTCGCGCAGATGGGCGCGCACCGCCTGGAACGCGGGCAGGTGTTCGTTGAGCGCGTCGCTCTGTTGTACCGCTTCGGTGGGTTCGTTGGTCATGGCGTCACCGCTGATGTGGACTGTGGCTGATCTTTGGGGTGGGGATGGGGGAAATCAAGCGAATTTGCCAGAACGGCCGGGTTGGCGGGGTTACGGTTTGGTAAGGCTGGCCGCCGGTGGTGGAAGGCGGCCAGCGGGAGCGGGGGGAGGGATGCGGTGGCCGCCGTCAATCGACGTGGGAGAGGGTGATGGTCGCCTTGCCGTCGTCTTCGAGAATGGCCACGACGCGCTCGCGCCAGAGGCGGCCGAAGGTCCGACGTGCCTCGCAATCGGCCTGGCCGCTCATGATTTGCGCCATCAGCGGCTTGGTCTGCGGATCGGGCGGAATGGCCGACGGGTCGTAGCTGACGCCCACTTTCTGGCCGTTGTCGCAGCGCTCGAAGACGAACACGCCGCCATCGCCGTCGGCGAAGGTCATCAGGCCGCTGCGGGCGAATTGGCCGTTGAGGCCGTGGAAGCCGTTGTCGGCCGCCGCGCCGGTGATCAGCGTCATCACCTGGCTGATGGGGCCGTTGACGCCGGCGCTGGCCGGGCCGGGCACGGTGATGCGGACCTGGCCCCGGATCGGCGTGCACTCCTCGTAGAGTGCCTTGAGTGCGTGGATCGTCATCAGAAAGGCGCCCGCGACGGTGGGGCAGGCGTGCCCCGAGAGCTTGACGGCATCCCAGAAGCGATAGACGAAATAGCCTTCTCCGGCCCCCAGCAACTCGGCCAGCGGGTCGTGCAGCGCGATACAGGGTTGCTCGGGATAGAGTTCGTGCATTTCTTTCATGGCGGCAGGGTCCGGTTCTGTGGCAGACGGTGTTTCGATTGTAGCCGCTGGTGATGGTTTCGCCCTGAGCCAGATCAAGGGCGGGGCCGCGTGACGGTGACCGGGTCGAGCCTCGTGCCGCCGGCGGTGTGCGCACCGGCACTGTTACCGGGGGTGGCATCGGGATAAGATCGGCCCATGGCCAACCACTCACCAACAGCGGAACAGGAGCGGGTCGATGCCGTCGTCGAACGGGTCTGTGCACTCGGGTGCGCCGCCGTCTATCGTCTGCTGGAGGCGGTGGACCGGGGCGAACAGCCGGAGGCGCTGGCGGGCATCGACGGGGATCTGCGGGCGCGGGTGCTGGTCGAGCTGCGTAGCGTGATGGCCGTCTACGATGCGCGCGAGGGTGGCGCCTCCTGCAAACTGCCCAACCTCTGAAGCGTGTCAGAATGCCCGGCCGGGCACCCCGTTGCGGTAGCGGTCGGGGGCGCCGGTGAAACCAGGGCCCGCCGGTTGATGGGAGAACACCACCGCCGTATCGATACGGCCATCGGGGTACAGCGCCAGCCGGCGGTAGGCTGGTGCCTGCGATGTGAACGCCAGCAAATCGCTCTGCGGCTCGAACTGCAGGCAGGTGGATGGCGTACCGAGAATGCGGATGCCATCGACCATGCGGTCGAGCTGCTGGTGGATATGTCCGCAGACGATGGCGCGAACCCGCCCGATGCCGCCGAGATGCGCCAGCATCGCCTCCCCGTTGACCATGCCGTATTCACCGTCCAGCCACTTGCTGCCGACCGGAACCGGGTGGTGATGGGTGAATACCACGATGTGATGCTCGGGGTGGCGGGCCGCCATCGCCTCGATCCATGCGAGCTGGATGGTGGAGATCTCACCGCGGTTGTCGCTGCGGCAGGCCGAATCGACGAACAGCAGCAGCCAGTCCCGCATCACCACCTGGCGGGGCATCGACACCGTGCCGTCGCCCAGCGCGGCCGCCAGCCGCCGCCGGTCGTCGTGGTTGCCGGGCAGGCAATAGACCGGTGCGCCCTCGCCGCCGAGCAGCCGCGCGAAACGGCGGTAGGCCGCGGTCTCGCCGTCCTGGGCGATATCGCCGGTGACCACGAGCGCATCGAACCACGGCTCGTTGACCTGAATGTCGTCCAGCACCGTCGACAGCGTCTCGGTGGTGTTGAGTTCGCGGCCGCCGGCGCACCAGTCGAGTCGCTCCTCCTCGCTGGCGTGCAGGTGGAGGTCGGTGATCTGAATGATTCGTAGCGGCTCTGCTTCCTTGAGTACCGGCATCTCTCTTCCTTCGATTGGGCGTTCGTCGAGTGTGACGAAGATACCAGAAGCGCGGAAAACCGGGATGACGCAGTTCTCAACGTGGCGACTCTTCCGCGCGTGGCGGGTGCAGCGCCAGCACCAGCAGCGCCAGCAGCAGCAACAGAAAGACGTGCAGCCCGCGAATATAGAGCCAGGAGTGGGTCAGGCCGAAGACGAAGCCGTTGGCCAGCAGCGCGATGCCGGTGGCGGCGGCCTGCTGCTGCGCCACCGTGGCGCCGGCATGGCGCAGCCGGTGGATGAAGAGGCGCAGCGGCAGCGCGAAGACCGCCAGCAGCATCGTCGCCAGGCCGATCACGCCCGTGGAGGCGAAGGCATCGACGAAGATGTTGTGCAGATGGAAGTTGGAATTGTCCGGCACCGGCGGCAACTCGCCCGCCGCCATCAGGCGGTCGTAGTCGATCTGCACGTCGCCGAGGCCGGTGCCGAGCCAGAAGTGGGCCATGCCGGTCTTCCAGCCGGAGATCAACATCGTCGCCCGCGCGGCGATCGAGGTGTATTGCGTATCGCCAGCCAGGAAGCGTTTGGGCTCCTCCACCAGCCGCAGCCAGTGGGCGTGCCAGAACTCCGACAGCCAGAAGGTCGCTGTCAGCAGGAGCGTGGCGGCCAGCAGGCCACCGCAGAAGAGCACCAGCCCCCGCCGGGAGAAGCCGTTGCGCAGCGTCCAGGCCAGCAGCAGCACCGGCAGGCTGGCGAGGAAGGCCAGCAGTGCCCCCCGCGAACCGGTGGTGACGACACCGTAGAGCGCACCAACGGCCAGCAGTACCGACAGCGCGCGTTGCCGCCAGTCGGCCGTCAGGCCGTGGCCGAGCAGCACCAGCGCCGCCAGCGTGCCGAGATGGCCGAAGGTATTGGGCTGTAGTCCGCCGAGATAGCCCGTCCGCTCCGCGCCCAGCCAGTGCTGCTCGTACACCGCCACGGCGAATATGGTGATCGCCGCCCCGGCCATGCCGATCCGCAGGATCCACGCCAGCCGGTCGCGCAACAGCGCCAGCCAGCCCATGATTGGAATGGCCAGCAGAAACGGGTGGTATTTTTCGAAGCGCCGGCCGGCCATCGTCCAGTTTTCATTGTTCAGCAGGCTCAACAGCGCGGCGGCGACGTAGAGGGCGAACGCGGCCCACAGCAGCCGCGACTCGGCCGGCAGCATCGCCAGGCCACGCCAGCCGGTGGCCAGCGCCATCAGGGCCACCACGCCGGCAAGCCCGGTCAGCAGGCTCGCCTGCACTGGCGCCAGTGCGAAGAAGATCAGCAAAAGCCCGGTGCTGGCCGTGATCAGCAGCGGTCTCTCCGTCGTTTGCGGTAGTCTGTCCATGGCGTGCCGACTATATCAGGGTGGCGCCGCGATCATGGCGTGAACTGCTGATATATTGCGCTGTTTCTCAACAGGAGCCGAAATCGATGACCGCCGGGACGTTGCCGAAGACGATCTGGATCTATTGGGCGCAGGGCGAGGCGGCGGCGCCGTATCTGGTGCAGCGCTGCATCGAGTCGTGGCGGCGCGACAACCCCGGCTGGGCGTTGCGCCTGCTCGACGATGGCGTCTGGGAGACGCTGCCCGCTCTGGAGTGGCTGCGATCGAGGAACGACATCGGATTGCAGCACCGCGCCGACCTGTTGCGGCTGGAATTGCTCGCCACCCACGGCGGTGTCTGGGCCGATGCGACGCTGTTCTGCAACCGCCCGCTCGACGACTGGCTGGCCGCCTGGCTCGACGACGATTTCTTCGCCTTTGCCAGCATCAAGCGCGACCGGCGGATCAACAACTGGTTTCTGGCCGGCGGCCCCGACAGCCGGTTGTTGAAGGCCTGGCACGCGGCGGTGGTCGCCTTCTGGCGGCAGCATCGCTTCCCGCCCCAGGGCTACTGGCGCCGGCAGTTGACGCGCAAGCTGCTGAGCCTGCGCAAGCGTGGCCTGGTCACCAATGGGGTGTGGTTCAGCGATTTTCTGCTGCGTCGGGCACGGGCCTGCCCCTATCCGGTCAATATGTATCTGTTCGACAAGGTGGTGGACGATGATCCCGGGCTGGCGCGTCTGTGGCGGCATCGGCGCCATCACAGCGACCGCGACTGTGAGTATCTGCAACATCCGCTCGGCATCCACCAACCGGTGACGGCGGCATCGAAAGCCTTTCTCGAGCGGGGCGCCGCGCCGGTCTACAAGCTCAACTGGCGGCAGGACCGGGGCGAGGCGTTGCCGGGGTCCAATTTCGAATATCTGCTGCGTCTCAAGGGGGGGATTCGGGCATCGGCTGGGGGAGGCGCGGTGTGACCTCGGCGCAAGTGGCATTTTTCCCCGCCGAAGGGGGGGGCAATGAGGATGCCCCGCCCGTCGCACGATGGGGGCTGCCACGATATCGCCGTGCTGGATGTTTTTTCAGGTGTTGCTGAGTCTGGCGCCGCAGAACTTGTATTCCGGGATCTTGCCGTCCGGGTCGAGGGCTTCGTTGGTGAGGAGGTTGGCGGCTGCCTCGCGGTAGCAGAAAGGGAGGAAGACCTGGTTGCGTTGCAGCCGCTGGTCGGCGGCGACGACGATTCGCACCGCGCCCCGGCGGGTGGATAGGGTGGCGGTGTCGCCGTCGTCCAGCCCCAGGCCGGTGAGGGTGTCGGGGTGCAATGCGGCCACTGCTTCCGGTTCCAGCGCATCGAGAACGCCGGCGCGGCGGGTCATGGCGCCGGTGTGCCAGTGTTCCAGCAGGCGGCCGGTGATCAGCACCAGCGGGTAGTCGTCGTCCGGCAGCTCGTCGGCGCTGCGCAGCGGCACCGCGCGCAACCGGCCGCGACCGCCGTCGATGGGAAAGCGGTCGGTGAAGATCACCGGCTGGCCGGGGTCGTCGGTGCCGCGGCAGGGGTGGGTGATGGCCTGTTCCCGCGTCAGCCGCGGCCAGCTGATGCCGGCGATGCTGGGCATGGCCCGGCGCATCTCCTCGAACACCTCGGCCGGGCCGTCGTATTGCCACGCCAGCCCCATGCGCCGCGCCAGTTCGATGATGAGATCGAGGTCGGCTCGCGCGTCGCCGGGGGGCGGCACGGCCGGGCGTGCAAGCTGCACGGTGCGGTCGGTGTTGGTGAAGCTGCCGCTTTTTTCGGCCAGTGCCGTGGCCGGGAGGACGACATCGGCGAAGGCGGCGGTTTCGGTGAGAAAGATGTCCTGCACCACCAGGTGGTCGAGTCGTGACAACGCCCGCCGGGTGTGGTGGAGATTGGGATCGGACATGGCGGGGTTCTCGCCCATGACGTACAGGCCGCGGATCAGGCCGGCGTCGGCGGCGCGGATGATCTCGACGACGGTCAATCCCGGTTCGGGGTCGAGCCGGGCGTTCCACAGCGTTTCGAAGCGTTGCCGGGCCGCGTCGTCGTCCACCCGCTGATAGTCGGGAAAGACCATCGGGATCAGGCCGGCATCCGACGCGCCCTGGACGTTGTTCTGTCCGCGCAGCGGGTGCAGGCCGGTGCCGGGGCGGCCGATCTGCCCGGTGATCAACGCCAGGTCGATCAGGCAGCGGGCGTTGTCGGTGCCGTGGACGTGCTGGGAGACACCCATGCCCCAGAAGATCATCGCCCGCTGGGCGCCGCCGTAGGCGCGGGCCACCTCGCGCAGTGTCGCGGCGGGGATGCCGCAGATCGGCGCCATTTTCTCGGGGCTGTAGTCGCGCAGATGGTGGCGAAGCCGCTCGAAGCCGTCGGTGCGCCGGGCGATGAAGTCGTGGTCGATGAGCTCTTCCTCGACGATGACGTGCATCAGCGCATTGAGCATCGCCACGTCGGTGTCGGGACGGAACTGCAGAAAGCGCCAGGCGTGGCGGGCCAGCGCGTGCCGGCGCGGATCCATGACGATCAGCCGGGTGCCGTTGCGGGCCGCCTGTTTGATGAAGGTGGCGGCCACCGGGTGGTTTTCGGTGGTGTTGGAGCCGATGACGATGACGACGTCGGCCAGCGCCACGTCGGTGACCGGGTTGGAGACCGCGCCGGAACCGATCATCTCCAGCAATGCGGCCACCGACGAGGCGTGACAGAGGCGGGTACAGTGATCGACGTTGTTGCTGCCGAAACCGCAGCGCACCAGTTTCTGGAAGAGATAGGCCTCCTCGTTGCTGCCCTTGGCCGAGCCGAAGCCGGCCAGCGCGCGGGGTCCATGGTGGTCGCGTATCCGGCGCAGGCCGCTGGCGGCGAGATCCAGCGCCTCGTCCCAGCCGGCTTCGCGAAACCAGTCGCGTGGATCGCCTTCGCCCAGCGCCAGTGACTTGGGGGCGTCGGCACGGCGGATCAGTGGCCGGGTGAGCCGTTCATGATGGTGGGCGTAGTCGAAGCCGAAGCGCCCCTTGACGCAGAGCCTGCCGTGGTTGGCCGGCCCGTCGCGGCCGCTGACCGCGACGATGCGCTCGTCGCGGACATGGTAGTTCACCTGGCATCCGACGCCACAGTAGGGACACAGCGACGGTACGATCTTATCGGCGCTCTGGCGTGCTTCGGCTGCCGCGGGCCGTAGCGCGGTGGTGGGGCAGGCGGCGATGCATTCACCGCAGGCCACGCAGGAGGATCGGCCCAGCGGATCGGCCAGGTCGAAGACGATGCGGGTGTCGTCCCCCCGCCGTGCGAGGCCGATGACGTCGTTGCCCTGCAACTCGTGGCAGGCACGCAGGCAACGACTGCACCGTATGCAGGCGCCGGGATCGAAGTGGATGGCCACATGGCTGGTGTCGGGCTCGCCGGGTTGGCGGGTGGGGTAGGGGGTGTCGACGACCTTCAGCACCTCACACCAGTGGGCCAGTTCGCCATCTGCTCGCGCCGGTGTGCCGCCGACGTCGGCCAGTAGCAGTTGCAGCACGCCGCGCTGTGCCTGCCGGGCCCGGGGATTGGCGCTGTGCACCACCATGCCGTCGGTGGGCTGGCGGGCGCAGGCTGCCGCCAACGTGCGTTCGCCTTCGATCTCCACCATGCAGGCACGACAGTTGCCGGCCACCGGCAAGCCTTCGTGCCAGCACAGATGGGGGATTTCGATGCCCGCGCGCAAGGCCGCCTGGAGGATCGATTCGCCCGGCCGCGCGTCGATGGAGCGGCCGTCGAGGATGAAGCGGGTCATCGGGTTACCTCCTCGGGGAAATGGCGCAACAGACAGAGAAACGGGTTGGGCGCGGCCTGACCGAGCCCGCAGATGGAGGCGTCCTGCATCACCATGGCGAGCGCCTGGAGCTGGGCGACGTCGGGCCGTGGCTGGCGCAGCAGCCGCAGCGCCTGTACCGTGCCGCCACGGCACGGGGTGCATTGGCCGCAGGATTCCGCGGCGAAGAATTGCAGCGCTTGGCACACCGCGGCTTTGACGTCGTCATGGTCGGACAGCACCATCACGGCCGCCGAGCCGATGAACGCGCCGTGGGGTTGGAGGGTGTCGAAATCGAGCGGCAGATCGGCCAGACTCGCCGGGAGCACCCCGCCGGCGGCGCCGCCGGGAAAGTAGGCGTGGAGCCGATGTCCCGCCGCCATGCCGCCACCGTATTCGTCGATCAGCTCCCGTAGCGTGATGCCTGCCGGCGCCCGATAGACGCCGGGCCGACGTACCCGGCCGCTCAGTGAGTAGTGCCGCAGCCCGCTACGCCCGTGCCGGCCCGCGCCGCGGAAAAAGTCGGCGCCCCGTGCCGCGATCTCGGCAACGAAGTAGAGCGTTTCCAGGTTGTGGGTCAGCGTCGGGCGGCCGAACAGTCCGCGTGCCGCCACATAGGGTGGTCGCAGCCGGGGCATGCCGCGTTTGCCTTCGAGCGATTCGATCAATGCCGACTCTTCGCCACAGACATAGGCGCCGGCGCCCCGGCGCAGATGCAGTGCTGGCAGCGGACAGGGTGGATCGGCGCGTAGCGCGGCCAGTTCGCGGAGCAACAGGGCACGGCAACCGGCGTATTCATCGCGCAGATAGAAATAGACCGCCTCGGCCTCCACCGCCCAGGCCGCCAGCAACGCGCCTTCGATGCAGCGCTGCACCGCCGTCTCCAGCAGATGGCGGTCCTTGAACGTTCCCGGTTCGCCTTCGTCGATGTTGACCACCAGGTAGCGTGGCGTGGGCTGCCGACGCACCGCATGCCACTTGCGTGCCGCCGGAAATCCGGCGCCACCCAGCCCGCGAAGCCCCGCCTGATCGAGACGTTCGAGCAGCGTCTCGGGCTGTTCCCGTTGCCGCCACCGTTGCAGCGTTGCGTAAGGGGTTTTCGGTGGTGTGGGAACCGGCTCCGGCGCGCTCGTGTCGCCGCGTCGTACCGCCGATTTTAGCGTCTCCACCGTGGCCCGGCCCAGTGGGTGCTGGCCCAGCACCGCCACCGGCGCATCGGCGCAACGCCCGACGCAGGGCACCCGCTCGATGCGCAACGAGTCTCCCAGTGCCTGGCGGGCGGCTTCCAGCAACGCCCCGGACCCCGCCATCTGGCAGACCATGGAATCGCAGACCCGCAGCACGGTACGCCCGTCGGGCTGTGGCGTGATATGAAAATGGTGATAGAAGCTGGCCACCTCGAAAACCTGGGCCACCGAGAGCTGGAATTCCTCGGCCAGTGCCACCAACAGCGCCTCGGGGATGGCGTGGTGGGCATCGTTGATCCGGTGCAGAGCCTCGATCAACAGGTCGGGGCGTCGGGGCATCTCTCCGAGCAGGCCGGACAGTTCCGTGGCGGCCGCGGCATCGGGCCGCCGGCCGCGCGGAGGTCTTTTCCTTTTCATGGTGGTGAGTATAGCCGGTATGGTCATACCGCTCCCATCGCGTTACACCACGTCCCGGTTGGCTACACTGGTAGGGTACATTGCCGGTATTCGTAGGAGATACCGGGCCATTTCTATTGGCCTGTCGCCGTGGCATCGGTTGCCGCCGCCATTGGCCGACGCCCGCCATGCCAAGGAGCAAGCCATGTCCGCCAATGACGTCAGACGACTTACCGACGATGAGCTTTTCACCTACAAGGCCATCATCACCAAGGTGTATGACGGTGATACCGTCACCGCCGAAATCGACCTCGGATTTCACACCTGGCTGAAAGGGGAGAAGCTGCGCCTCTATCGAATCAACGCGCCGGAGATCCGGGGCGCGGAGCGGCCCCAGGGGCTGGTCTCGCGCGACTGGCTGCGCGACAAATTGCTCGGCAGGGAGGTGCTGATCCACACCATCAAGGACAGAAAAGGAAAATACGGGCGCTATCTGGTCGAGATTTTTCTCGATGGCGAAAACATCAACGATGCGCTCGTCGACGCCGGCATGGCGGAATACAAGGACTACTGACCTGCGCGTGGGGAAAGCCCGGCCCTGGGGGCAACGAGCGTTCGGACAATTCAGGATTCTTGCGTCATCGCCAGGTGGTCTTCCGGCGTGTTGAGGTTGGCGAAGGCGTCGGGGATGTCACTGAAATCGACCTGCGTCATCGGATGGCGTTCGTACCAGCGGCGGATTTTTCGCTCGCCCCGGGCCAGCCACGCCTCCAGGTCGGGCAAGAGCTCGCGCGACAGTAGTACGTGCACCGGATGCAGCCGCGCGCCGTCATGGGCGACGGCGATCAGGGCGCCGCTCCGCCGTTGCGCCGCCCACAGGCGTGCAACGAAATCGGGGGGCAGCCGGGGCGCATCGCAGGGCGCGGTGACCAGCCAGTCATCCGTACAGTGTTGCAGCAGCGTCGCGAAACCGGCCAGTGGCCCCTGATAGCCGTCGAGTTCGTCCTCGATGACCGGATGGCCGAATGCGCGATAGCGGTCGAGGTGGCGGTTGGCGCTGATCAGCAGGCGATCGACCTGAGGGGCCAGCGCATCGATGACCTGTGCCACCAGTGGCTTGCCCTGAAACGTCACCAGCCCCTTGTCGATGCCACCCATTCGGCTACCCCGCCCGCCGGCCATGACACCGCCGGTGATTGTCGCTCTGTTCATGCTGCCACCCCCTTTCGGTCGATGGGTAGAGTGTAACGTGTCCACGGCCGGAAAGTAGCCTGGATGGCACTATTACCGGATCGACGAGAGAAAGATCAAAGCCTCATCGCCAATATCCCGAAAACGTATGATGTACGCATCCTGGCTGCTTGCCCTTTCCGGTCGGAAAAGCCGTCTCGCCGGATGAAGTTTCATACCTTGATGCGGGGGTAACGAAATGGCAACGGAAAGCTTGATCCAGAGTACACCGAATCCTGGTGCTGATGATTGGGGCTGGTGGCGTCAGGTGTGAAGAGTCAAACCCGATAAGACGACATTGTCTGGCTGTGATATATTGCATTGCGGCTCAGGAGCGTCCAAATACAACAATATTAATGTCTTCTAATATGCAGGGGTTGCAAAGACCTCTTTGCGTCAGTCTGTTATTTGGGTTCTGGTAGCCATGAATAAAACATTTCGCATACTCAGCCTGGACGGTGGAGGTGCGCGGGGGTTCTTATCCGCTGCTATCTTGGCTAATGTTGAAAAGCTCATCGCCAAGTCTGATGACCAAGACCTTCCGCTTGGAAATCACTTCGATCTGATCGTAGGTACATCGACAGGAGCAATATTGGCCGCTGGTTTGTCTATTGGTCTTCATGCCAGTGAGTTGTACGAGCTCTATAGAGAAAATCTCCCGTATATTTTTTCGAAGCCGAGATATCGTCCGTTTGGATTTTTTCGCTCAAAGTATTCGTCGGCGCGCCTACGAGAAGTCCTGTCGAAGGAAAGCTTGTTTGGTTCCAAGTCGCTTGAAGATGTGAAGACGGATTTGTGTCTTGTATCAGTCGCTTTGCAGAATGGGCAGCCTCGTCTTTATAAATCAGGATACTTTGATCGCAATGCGCCCAGAATGGATGAAAAGTTGGTCGACGCTGTTTTGGCCAGTGCAGCTGCGCCTACCTTTTTCCCACCCAAGGGTAACATGGATTATTCTGGTTTGCTGGTCGATGGGGGGGTATGCGCGAACAATCCGTCGCTCATTGGATTGGTAGACGCTTTTCATTTTGAACGTGCCAGCCTTAGTCGGCATACGGCTCCTCCTGTCCGCTTTGATGATATTGTTTTGCTGTCTGTTGGAACAGGTTCTCGTGCAGCCTTGCCTTTCAACGCACCTGACCTGAAAAGAGGGGGAATTTTGCACTGGATGGCTCCACGACTATTACGTGGTATGGTTGCCAGGGAACCGCTTTCCGTTCCTTTGATTGAACTGGTTCTTGAG
>CAZTOZ010000053.1:0-43089 GCA_964614535.1 uncultured Thiotrichales bacterium
ACATCGGACTATGAGCAGGCCTTTGCCGCCGCCTTCCCCGGCCGGGGCCTGACGATGGAGACGCTGGGAATGGCGCTGGCCAGCTATCAGCGCGCACTGATCGCGGCCGACAGCCCTTTCGACCACTGGTACTACGGTCACGACGAGGATGCCATCGATGCGGCCGCCCGTCGTGGCTTCGAACACTTCACCGGCAAGGCCGGCTGTAGCGCCTGTCACCCGATCGGCCGCGACTTCGCCCTGTTCACCGACGACTCCCTGCGCAATACCGGTATCGGCTACCGCGGCGCCATGGGGATCGGGCACGGCACCACGCGCGTCCAGCTCGCGCCCGGCGTATTCGTCGACGTGGACGATCGCGCCATCGCCAGCGTCGGCGAACCACCCCCGGCCGATCTGGGCTACTATGAAATCACGCAGAATCCAGCCGACCGGTGGAAATACAAGGTCCCGTCACTGCGCAATATCGCCCTCACGCCGCCGTATATGCACGACGGCAGCCTCGCCACCCTTACCGAGGTGGTCGCATTCTACAATCGCGGCGGCATCCCCAACGAGAATCTCGACCCTCTGATCAGGCCCCTGCACCTCAGCCCGGCGGAGCAACGAGAGCTGGTCGCTTTTCTCGAAAGCCTGACCAGTCCCCATGTGGCTGAGCTGATCGACGATGCGAACACGACCCCGGTGGGGGACGTGGGAATCGAACAGCCTGTTGCGGAAGACTCGGCCGGTAGCATCTGAAACCCATTCGTTTTCGCCCTTGTTGCCGGGCCATGCCACCGGTCGGCAGCTCGTTTGCATCGGCGGCTGCCGACAGCGATGATATTTTTCCGACGATCATCACCATCCTCCCATGTCAGACCGACTCATCATCCGCCAAGCCAGCACGGCCGACCTGCCGGCGATCGATGCCATCATCGAACGGTGCGTCATGGGATGGGATCTGCCACCACGGGTCAAACGACTGTCGCTGGAGAGCTATCGCTACCGGCCCGAAGATCTGGCGCATCTCGATCTCATCGTTGCCGAAGTGACGGACGGCCCGATCGCCGGGGTGGCGGCTCTGGAGCCGGCCAACCCGCGGGATCTGCCAGTGGGGCAACACGGATTGCTGCTGCACGGGCTCTATGTCGATCCCGACAGGCAGCGCCAGGGCATCGGCCAAACGCTACTGGCACAAGCGATGGAGCGGGTGCGGCGGCGGCATGCCGACGGGCTGCTGGTCAAGGCGCAGGCCGATGCCAACCCGTTTTTTGCGTCGCAGGGTTTTTCGCGGCTGCCCGTCGAAGACCCCGCACGGGACTATCCCCATCGTTGGTGGAAGCCGCTACGGCCCGGCAACAGGCCGTGAATGCGCACTGCCGATGCCGTCTGGCACCGGCCGCCATGGCGTTCAGTTGCCGCCCGCCCTCTTCTGGAAGGCCTCCACCAGGTCGATCGGTATCGGAAAGATCACGGTGGAGCTGTTCTCGGTGGAGATGTCGCTCAGGGTCTGCAGATAGCGCAGTTGCAACGCCTGCGGATTGCCGGCGATGACATCGGCCGCCTCACGCAGCTTCTGCGACGCCTGCAATTCCCCCTCCGCGTGGATCACCTTGGCGCGCCGCTCCCGCTCGGCCTCGGCCTGACGGGCAATGGCGCGGACCATGCTCTCGTCGAGGTCGATGTGCTTGATCTCCACATTGGTCACTTTGATGCCCCAGGCGCTGGTCTGCTCGTCGATGATGTCCTGGATGTCACGATTGAGCTTTTCCCGCTCCGACAGCATCTCGTCCAGCTCGTGCTGGCCGAGCACCGACCGCAGCGTGGTCTGGGCGAGCTGGCTGGTGGCCATGTAGTAATTCTCCACCTGGATGATGGCCCGCTCGGGATCGACGACGCGAAAATAGAGCACCGCGCTGACGTGGACCGTCACATTGTCGCGGGAGATGACGTCCTGCGGCGGCACGTCCATGGTGATGACCCGTAAATCGACCCGTACCATCTTCTGGATGCCCGGAATCACCAGAATCATCCCCGGCCCCTTCACCTTCTGGAAACGGCCGAGAAAGAAAATCACGCCGCGCTCGTATTCCGGCAGGATCTTGACCGCGGACAGCAATATCCCGCCCAACACCAACAGCGGGACGATAAAATCGAAAAGAATCATGTTTCCTCCAAAGGACTCACCTGCAATACGAGATGATCGATCGAATCGATCCGGACTTTTTCCCCCGCCCCGACCGGCGCCGAGGTTTCGGCCAGCCACGACTCCCCCTCCACCCGGACACGGCCACGGCTCCCGGGCGTGAGATCGTCCATCGCCACCCCTTCGAGACCCACCATGGACTCGCGGCCCGTCATCACCTTCTTGCGCCGAAGTTGCACCAGCCGTCCCACCATCCATAGCAGAAAACCACCGGCCACGAGCGCAACCCCGCCGATCAACGGCAGCGAAACCCCAAGGCCGGGGTCATCGAAGAGAATGATCGAACCGACGACAAAGGCGATTACGCCGCCGATGCCCAAAATGCCACCACTGCTGACGAACACCTCTCCGACGATGAACGCCAGACCGAAAGCCAGCAACAACAGGCCGACATAGTTCACCGGCAGGATCTGAAACGCATAGAGCGCCAGCAACAGCGAAATGCTGCCGACCACGCCGGGCAGGATGTAACCGGGATTGGTGAACTCGATCAGCAGCCCGTAGATCCCGGCCAGCAACAACAGATAGGCAACGTTGGGATCAGAGATGATCGCCAACAGGCGCGAGCGCCAATCGGGCGAGATCCTCTCCACCTCCGGATCAGCCAGCGCCAGCGTCACCTCACCGTCGGCCACCTCGATACGGCGACCGTCGAGCTGGCGGAACAGATCGGCGCGATCGCTCGCAATCAGGTCGATGACATTGGCCTCGAGCGCCTCCTCCGCGGTGAGACTGACCGCCTCGCGAACCGCCTGCTCGGCCCACTCGGCATTGCGGCCACGCAACGCCGCCAGCCCGGTGATATAGGCCACCGCATCGTTGATCACCTTCTTCGCCATCGCATTGCCTTCGCCACCGCCCGGCTCACCCCGGGGCATGCCCGGCACCGCGCCGATCGACACCGGCGTCGCCGCACCGAGATTGGTCGCCGGCGACATCGCCGCCACATGGCTGGCATAGAGAATATAGGTACCGGCGCTGGCGGCCCGCGCTCCCTGGGGTGTCACCCAGGTCACCACCGGCACCTCGGAAGCGAGAATGGCGCCGATGATCTCCCGCATCGAATGGTCGAGGCCGCCCGGCGTATCCATCTCCAGCACCACCAGATGCGCACCCGAGGCATTGGCATCGGTCAGCGCCCGCACCACCAGATCCTGCGTCACCGGCCCGATCGCACCCGCCACCTCCACCGTCAGCACCCGATTGCCCGCCACCACCGGCAGGGCCAGCAACAGCAATGCAAACAACTGAAACCGAAGGAAAAAACCCATCACCACCTCCGCAGGGGCCATACGGCCATTGTGCGCCGGGGATTTGAAAGGGTCAACTCGAAGACTCCACACACGACAAAATAAAACCTAGAATAAGATATATGCCCTTTTACAAGCCAAAACCAATTGCAATTTCAGATCGAGAAAACATTATGAAAAATATCTGGGCCGTAGCTATAAGCATAGCCATCTTACTATTGGCCAGTTGTGGGAGCTCTGAAAAAGGTCGCGACACATCGACCAGCCCGAACTCCAACGGACTACCAAGCAACAATGGGCCAACCATATTGCATACTCGAATTTACGATGCCCCAATGGACGATAGCGGCCTACTCCAACTGACCGCCAGTGAGCAGCCAGCCACCTTTTCTGTCGAATGGGAGCTAAAAAAACCCTCCGGAACCAACTATTCAAACTATTTCTACATCAATCTCATTCTGTCAAGGAATAGCCATGTTGACCCATCGGACCTAAAAGTTGCTTCGATATCCTGTTACGACATCACCTATGATGACGACTATGAAACAACCTCCTATAAGAATTGCAATTATCGGGAGAGTTATCTTTGCTCATACCATATCGATGATACGATTCAGTGCCTGGACAATAGCCGCGATGACGCACGCTACATCCATAGGTATCTCGGGGAAACCGGGGATTGGCCATGGAACGGTTATTTGATAATGGAGTTTTGTTACAGACTAAAAACGGACTGCGCTTATAGCAGCGCTTTTCCAGTCCAATTGAAAAAACAGACCAACAACTCCAACATCGGCTCGATCAGTCAACGCGCAATATTACTCCCCGCAGGACAGATTCAGGGATATTATGGACCAAAACAGATTGACGACATACAGGTGACTGGAGCATTCAACCCCAACGGACGAATGGTGCTGGAGTCAGATACGAGAAACAACATGTTGACAGTCGAGCGAATAAACGGCTCATCATCATATGACATAGCATATTTTCTGTCATCAGACGACCACCTATCCGCAAACGATATTGAAATATTTTCCGATTATATAACTGGTAGTGAGAGAAACAATACGGCCTGCATATTCACACCTCTCAACGAGATTTTCTGTGGAAATTTTTATAAACGTCATCTCGCCGAATATTTTTCCAACAATGGCGACCTTCCGTGGGAAGGGTACTTGCTCATTCAAGTTGGAGACTACAATGATGGCACTTTCATTCGCAGCATCCCGATACGATTGCAGCATTAACCCCACAACGCCCGCTGGATGCCGCTGACCCGCCGCGTGCGGCGGGCGACGGCATCGCGCAGGGCGTTTTCTCCGGCGCAAAGAACGAGGCGCTTGCGCGCGCGGGTGATGCCGGTGTAGAGCAGCTCCCGGGTGACGACGGGGCTCTCCTGTTCGGGCAGCACCAGGATCACTTCATCGAACTCAGACCCCTGGCTTTTGTGAATGGTCATTGCATAGACGGTTTCGTGGGGCGGCAGCCGGGACGGCAACACGGCACGAACGCCTCCCCGGCCGTCGGGGAAGAAGACCCGCAAGCGCTCTTCACCACCGGCATCGCCGTGGCGCAGCACCAGGCCGATGTCACCATTGAAGAGCTGTTGGCGATAGTCGTTGACGGTGACCATCACCGGCTGACCGTGGTAGAGGCCACGGGATTCGACGCCGAGGGCGGCTTCCACGATGGCATTGATCCGGTGCATGCCTTGCGGGCCTTCGCGCAGCGCGCAGAGCACCCGGCAGCGCGCGAGCATCGCCAGCGCCGCGATCGGGTCGTCGAGGGCAGTCAACGCCCGGAACCGCGGCACGACCCGCTCGCGCAGCAGTTCGGCGAGCCGCGGCGGGGTGGCTTCCCGCTGTTCGACGGCGGGATCGTCGAAGGCGGTCAGCAGCCCCTCGGCATCCCCCTCGTTGACGGCTCGGGCGAGCCGGCCGATGCCACGCTCGGGGTCGAAGCGGCGGCTGCGGCGCAACACCACCAGATGGTCGGCCATCGGCGGCTGCGGCACATCGGCCCGTGGCAGCGGGCCGGCGCCCACGTCCTCGACGGCCGTTGCCAACGTTTCACCATACGCGCCACCGCCTTCACCACACAGATCGGCCATCACCTGCCCGGCCTCCACCGAGCCGAGCTGGAAACGGTCACCGAGCAGGATCAACCGCGCCGATTCGGGCAGCGCCGCGAGCGTCCGCGCCATCATCGGCAGATCGACCATCGACACCTCATCGATCACCAGCAGGTCCACCGGCAGCGGATGATCGGCGCGGTACCGGGGCTGCACCCGCCCGGGCCGCATGCCGATGAGCCGGTGCAGCGTGCGCGCCTCCTCCAGCCCGGTGACGCCGGCCTCGGCGATCGCCTCGCTCATCCGTGCCGCCGCCTTGCCGGTGGGCGCGGCCAGCGCAATGCGCAGATCCTTGCCACCCGGCTGGTCGCGCAGCAGCCCAAGGATGCGCGCCAGCGTCCAGGTCTTGCCGGTGCCGGGGCCGCCGCTGATGATGCAAAAACGC
This sequence comes from uncultured Thiotrichales bacterium, assembly GCA_964614535.1. GTDB lineage: Bacteria > Pseudomonadota > Gammaproteobacteria > UWMA-0217 > UWMA-0217 > JALSHZ01. The sequence goes on from CAZTOZ010000053.1 coordinate 5,958, forward strand.
CGCAGCACGGCCATCGCTGCCGCCACCCGCTGCCAGTCGGGCCGCTCGTCACCGGGAAAGGCGTCGGCCAACCCCCGTCGCAGCCGATCACGATCGACCTCCGGTGGCGCGGCGGCCAACAGCCGCTGGATCGCCTCGACGATCCGACGCTCCCAGACGTGGTAACGGGCGAGATAGAGGCGGTCGCCATCGAGGATCAGGGGTTTGTCCCGGTCACCAGGGGCGCCGACGAGCTGGGAGCCGGCGATGGCTCTCGGATCGGCCTCCAGGCCGAGCGGTTCGAGCAACGGATTGTCCACCAACGGCAGACAGACATTGCCGGCACGGATCTGGGCGCTCGCCAGGGCCACCAAAGGCCCCAGCATCGGCGGCGCATGCTCGTCCAGCGCCAGCAGATGGGTGGCGAGATGGCGATCGGCCGCGGCAATCGACTCACGCGATTCGAGGATCCGCCAAATGTCACTCATGCGGCGACCCTCCCGCCAAACCCGATATCCAGCGCATCGAGCAGTTTTCCGTCGATGGGACGGAACCAGATGCCAGCCTCGCCACCGGGCCGCATTCCCCGGGTGAAGAGATAGAAGACACCACCGAAATGCCGCGCCGGCTCATAGTCCGGCAGGCGCTGGCGCAGGTGACGATGCAGCGCCAACGCATAGATCAGCGCCTGCAACGGATAGTGGTGGGCCGCCATTGCCGCCGCCAGCGCCGTCCCGCCGTAATCGTCGAGGCGGTTGGACTTGTAGTCGGCCAGCCAGTAGCGGCCATCGCGCTCGAACACCAGATCGATATAGCCGTGGAGCAATCCTTCGAAAGCGCTGAAGCGCAGCCCCTCGGCGGCCTCCCGCCAGTCCGGGAAGGGTTGCAACAGCCGTTGCAGCCGGGCCGGCGACAACGTGTCCGTGGCGAAATGGAATTCCAGCTCGTCGATTCGCCGGCCACGGGGAAGATCACGCAGCCGCAAACCGGCGACCGGCAGCCTGGTGTCGAGCACCCGGGAGATCATCTCCGTCGCCGCCGCGCGGGCCTGTGGCTGGCGCAGCGCCGCCAGGCCATAACGCCACGAGAGCCGTTCGATACACTGGCCGATCACCTCCGGCGAGGCGGCGGTGAAATCCAGCCGCTCCAGTGTCTGATGCACCAGCAGGCCGAAATCGGCCCCGGCGGGCAACGCCTGCACCGGATCGTCGGCCGCCACCGCCGCGGCCCCCGACACCCCGTGGTCGTAGTCCGGGCGGTCGGCGCCCCCACCGCCGCGGATCAGCCCCGAATAGCTGTTCACCCGCCAGTGGCGCTGGATGGAACCCGCGAAGACGCGGGGCTCGAGCAACGGCGCGGCCGTGGCGGTGGACGACGTCACCAGCCGCGCCGATTCGGGCGGATCGCAAAGGGCGATGGCGGTGGGAGCCTGGCTGGCAAGGGCCTCCAGTGGCGCGAAGATCTCCGCCTCCTCCGCCTTGGCATCCACCCCCAACAGCCAGGCGAGCGCACTGTGCTCCATCCGGTTGACCTTGCCCCAGGTCATCACGCAAAGCTTGGCGGCGCGGGTAACGGCCACGTAGAAGAGCCGGATTGCCTCCGCCGTCGATTCGGCCACCACGCGGCGCCAGGCTTGCTCCACCCCGTCGCCGCCAAAATGCAGCAAGGGCTCGCCGGCATCGTCATGACAGAACAGCGGCGGCTTGGCATCGGCAGGACGGCCGGACCACGGAAACGGCAGATAGACCACCGGATATTCCAGCCCCTTGCTCGCATGCATGGTGACGATCCTCACCAGCCCCTCGTCGCTCTCCAGCCGCAGCTTGGCCTCGTCCGCGGAATCCCCCCCGGCGATCCGTTCGTCGAGCCAGTGCAGCAACACCTCCAGCCCCGGACGCAGACGGCTGGCCTGTTGCAGCAGCTCCACCAGTTGCAACAGGTTGGTCAGTCGCCGCTCACCCGCGACCGTCGCCAGCAGACGGGCGGCGATGCCCTCGTCACGAAACAGTCGCGTGAAGGCCTGAATGAATCCCCGGTTGCGCCAGATCTCGCGATAGTCGAAAAAGCGCCGCTGCACCGCATCCCAGGCATCGTCGTCGGCCAGCAGCGCGGCAATCTCGCCAGCCGGGCGGGCCAACAGACCATCGGCCAGCGCGTAGCGCAACAGCCCCTCGTCCTCACAATGGATCACCGCCTGCAGCAACCCCCGCAGCGCGCGCGCCTCATCGGTGGCAAAGACACTGGTCTCGGCGAGACTGACGCTGCCGATACCCCGCTCCCGCAGCGCCTGCTGAACGACGCCGACATCACGGTGCGTGCGCAGCAGAATGGCAATGTCCGCCGCGCGCAGCGGGCGCTCGCCGATGGTGGCGCCACCGGGGCGCAGCAGCATGGCGATATGGTCGGCGCAGGCCGCCGCCGCATTGGCCCGGGCATCATCGACCTGCAACGCGGTGCCCGACTCCGGCGACGGCAGACGCCAGAACTGCATCGGCACCGGCTCGCCGCCATCGATGCGCAGTGGCTCGGCATCGGCCCGGGGGGAGGCCTCGACCGGCCGATAGTCGATCCCGCGCTGACGAAAGGCATCGGCGGAACGGGTGAACAGCGTGTTGACCGCCTCGACCAGCGCCGTCGAGGCGCGCCAGTTGGTGGCCAGCGAATAGCGCCGGTCGGCCTCACGGGCCGCCGCCAGATAGGTGAACACGTCACCACCACGAAAACCGTAGATGGCCTGTTTGGGATCACCGATCAGACAGAGGCCGCAACCTTCGGCCCGGCGACCGTAGATGGCGCGAAAAATGCGGTACTGCACCGCATCGGTGTCCTGGAACTCGTCGATCATCGCCACCGGGTACTGCTGCCGCAGGCGCTGCGCCAACACCTCTCCGCCATCGCCAGCAAGCGCGTCGTCGAGCCGCTGGAGCAGATCGTCGAAATAGAGCTGGTTGGCCCGCTGCTTGGCCCCGGCCAGGTGTTCACGCACCCACTGACGCGCCTGCTGCAAGAATGCCGCATCGAAACGCACCAACAGCGGCTCGAGCTTTGCCAGCACTTCGCAATAGTCGGCACAGAGCGAGAACAGCCGATGGGACGGCGGGTGGCACCCCTTTTTGGTTTTCTCCCGCATCCACTTCTGGCTCAACAGTTCGAATTTCTCGCCCGGCTCGAACAGCGGCCAGTCGGAGAGACAGAGCACCTCGACGGCAGCGAGGGCCTTGTCCACGGCTCCGCGGTTGTAAATTCTTCTGTTCAGCGCGGTGCTTTCACGCAGCAGCCGGGCAACCTCGGTTCCCTCCTCACGCCACACCCCCCGCAACTCCTCGTGGATCGCCATCCATGCCGACGACTGCGCGGTGATCTCTTCAGCGAGCTCGTCCACGCCGGGCACCTCGGGCCGCAACGCCAGCGGATCGGCCAGGCGCGGGCCGATTCTTTGCAGGATCGCCCCGGGCTCGGGATATTGCGCCAGCACCCGCTGCAACAGCGGGGGCGTCCAGTGGCTGTCGGCCACCCGGCGGCGCCAGAAATCCTCGACGGCCTGTCGTCGCAGCGCCACCTCGTCGTCGAGAAACTCCAGATCGAACGCCATCCGGGTGTCGAAGGCATGATCGGTCAGCACCCGCTGGCAGAAACCGTGGATGGTGAAGACCGCCGCGCCATCCATGCTCGCCAACGCCAATCGCAGCCGCTGCTCGTCCCCGGCGTCGGCTCGCTCTTCCAGCCACTGGCGCAGCTCGGGATCGGCGTCACCACCGGCGGAATCGGCGAGGATACGGCGGGCGGCATCGATGGCCGCGCGAATACGGCCACGCAGCTCCTCGGTGGCCGCCTTGGTGAAGGTGACCACGAGAATCTTCTCCACCGGGAGCTCGCGCTCCAGCAGCAGGCGCAGATAGAGGCGGGTGATGCTGAAGGTCTTGCCGGTGCCGGCACTGGCCTCGATCAGCGAAATGCCATCGAGCGGCATCGAGAGGGGGTCGAGATCCTGTATCGGGGAGGGGTCGTGATCGTTCATCGGTCGTCGTTCGAGGTTGCAGGTGGCGGCGCGGACGCTTTCCCGACGGATCGGCCGGGGCTGCGCCGGCCTGCCGAAATACGCGAAGCATCCCCGCTCATGGCACAAGCGACCGGCTATGGCCGCGCAGCGGATCATAGACACGGCGGGCGGTCTCACCAAACGCCTCGTCCAGCGGATCCACCCCGCGCAGGGCGAGCGCATAGGCTGGATCGGCAGCTTCACCCGCATTGTTCCAGCCGCCGTGCCATTTGCTCTCCCAGCCACGTTCTCCTTCGACGAAGGCCCAGGCGGTTTCCGGATAGAACTTCAGCGGTTCGGCGAGCCCCTGCCGATAGAGCGCCAGCAGGTCGGCCAGATGCTCGCGCGCCTTTTCGGCATCGATGGCATCGAGCCGCAGGCTGCCGTCTTCGGCGACGAAATCGCTGGTGGTCACCGAACCCCGTTGTGCGGCCACGGCCAGATGACGGATCCACAGCCCGAGCCGGTCACGTGGACGCAGCCGACCGACGCGAAAGTCGAAGACGCCATGCTCACTGCACCGATCGATACGGCCGACGAGGCGGGTCGCACCGAGCGGGATGTCCAGCAGCAACGGTTGCTGCGAGGGGTGGCGTTCGAGCAACGGCTGTAGCCGCCCGCAATAAAACCGTTCCGCCTGCTGGCGGATGCTTTCCTGCTCCAACCGCCCCGGTTCGCCGTGGGGCAGCCACCCCTCGCCCCGCAGGCGCTGGACCACCGTCTCCGCATCACCACCCCGTAACAGGCCATGCAGCAGCCGATGGCGGCTCTGCCAGCCACCCAACGAATCGAGGCGAAACGGCTCGACATCCTCCGCCGCCGTTTCGTCGGCGGGCAGGCGGATGCCAAGGCTGCGTTCGAGGAAGACCCGTGCCGGATTGTGAAAAAAAGCGATCAGGTCGGCAATGTCGAGCACATCGGGGACTTCGGCGTCGCAGGCCGTTTCGATGAAGGGGCGTTCGGGCGCCTCCACCGTGGCCACGGCCCAGGCCGGATCATAGCTGAACAGGCGGGGATCGCTGCCATCGTAGTGGCGCGGACTGAAAGGTTGCAGCGGGTGTTGCACGAAGTATTTTTCCGACAACGGCACGCCGTCAGTGGTGACAAAGGCATCGTCGATATAGGCGGTCAATTCACTGACCACCTCGGCGGGCAGCCGCCCGTCGTTGCTGCGGACATCGCGGCTCTGCCAGCTGATCAGCAGGCAGTCGCGCGCGGAGACGAGGGTTTCGAGAAAGAGATAGCGGTCGTCACGGCGACGATCCCGGTCACCGCGCCACGGATGCCGCGCCATCAGGTCGAACGACACCGGGCGTTGACGGCGGGGAAAGTCGCTGTCGTTCATGCCCAGCAGGCAGATGACCCGGTACGGCAGGGCTCGCATCGGCAACAGGTTGCTGAAGGTGACGCCGCCGTCGAGAAAACCACGTGCGGGGGTGGTGTCCTCGAGGCTCGCATCGATGAGCCGCTGCACCACCGCCACCGGCAACGACCCGACGAAGCCGGCCGCCGCGGTCTGCGCAACGAGATCGTCCAGCCGCTGATGCAGCCCTTGCAGCAGACTGCGGTCGTCGTCGCTGTCGGGGGCAAAGAAATCCTCGAACAGGGCCGCGAGCGTGACCTGCCACTGCGCCAGATCGCGGGCTTGCGCCAGCGCCTTGCGCCAGTGGTCGAGGCGGTCGATCAGCGTTTGCAGCGCCCCGACCCAGAGCAGCTCGCCGCTGTCGATGTCGAGATAGGGCGCGGTGCCGTCGGTGTAGAGAGCATCGGTCTCGTCCGCCGGCGTGACATAACCGAGAAAAAGGCGGCGCAGGCCGAAACGCCAGCCGTGCAGCCCGGCATCACCGGGCAGGCCGAGATCGGCACGGTGGTCGTCATCGATGCCCCAGCGGATGCCGCTTTCGGCGATCCAGCGGCGGATGGCCTCGACCGCTTCGGCATCGAGGCCGAAACGGCACCGCAGCGCGTCGGTCTCCAGCAGCGCCAGCACCTCGCTGGCGGTGATCCGGCTCGATGGCAACGCCAGCAGCCAGGAGACGGCCTCGGCGAGCGGATCGTCGGCCGTGCTGCGGTCGCCGATACTGAAAGGGATGAAACGCGCCTCCTCCGCGGTGCCGAAGACCGCTTCGACGAAGGGCGCATAGGCCGCCATGTCGGGTGCCATCACCAGGATGTCACGCGGGGTCAACCCCTCCAGCGTCTCCAGACAGCGCAGCAGGTTGTCGTGCAACACCTGGATCTCGCGGAAGCGGGTGTGGACACCGTGGAACTGCAACGAAGGCCAGTGCTCCTCCGGCGCGGCTTGCGGCGCCGCCCGGCCGTCGCGCAATTCGAGAATGTCCCGCTGTACCCGATGCAGCACGCCGCCCCCCTGCGGTACCAGAAAGGCTCCGTCGGCGGCATCGCCGCCATCCAGCGAGGCGAGCTGCTCGAAGAAGACCTGCCCCACATGCCCGAACGAAGCCAGCAGCGGATTGCCCAGCTCCAGATAGGCCGATTGCGGATCGTCGTGGCGGGCCAGCGCCCGCTCACTACGGATCTCGCGCCAGTCCAGCCTGCAGGGGTTGAGGTGGAAGAACAGCACCTGACGGTGGCGACCGAGCAGCCGCAGCACCTCCAGATAGACCGGCGGCAGCGAGTTGATGCCGAACAGGTGGATCCGCCGGGGCAACATGCTGTCGTCCGCGGGACCACCGGACGACATCGCCTGGCACAGATCGTCGACCAGTCGCGCGCGGTGGCGGGGATCGCCCGCCGCCACCGCCCGCCACAGCACCGCCTGCCAGTGGTCGTCCTGTTCGTCCCGCTCCCACTGGAGCACCCAATCGGGACGATAGACCAGATACTGGTCGAAGACCTCGGCAATGCGCCGGCTGAGCTGGAACAGACGCATCTCCCGATCGTCGCCGCTCACATAGCGCGTCAGCGATTGGAACCGCGAATCCTTGTCGAGGAAATCCGGCAACCGGGCCTGAATACGCCAGGCCAGCGTCTCCCTGTCGAACGGATCGGCCTCCACCTCGGGCAACCAGGCCCGCAACACCCGCCAGAAGAACGAAGCCGGCAGCGGTTGTTCGATATGGGCGGCAATGCCCTGCTGCGTCGCGAGATGGTGCATCAGCCAGCGCCCGGTGCCGGGGTTGGGCACCACCACCAGCGCCGGCGTCAGCGGATCGCCCTCGTCGGCGATCAGCGACGCCAGCACCGATGCCAGCGTCTCGAGATCGTTGCTTGGGGTGACGTGAATGCCACAGGCGTGATCCGAACGCTCCGCCAATGGTCTCTCCGTGAACAGGAAACGATAGGCGGCAAGAATATCACGCCGCCGCCATGATCAGTCCCGGCGGCGGGGCCGGAATCCCGCTCACCCCTCGCCGAACAACCCGCACAACCCCCGCAGATCGGGATCGGGGTCATCGCAGATCAGGCCGACCACCCAGCCAGCGACGATGCGGGCGCCGGCGGGGCTGAAGTGGGTGTGGTCGTCGTAGGCGAAGCGCGCCATCAGCTCGACGTCGGAGGCGGCCTGGCGGAATTCACGAAAGCTTTTTTCGTTGAGATCGACCAGCGGCACATCGAGTTCGGCGGCGAGCGCCCGCATCCGCGCGACGTAGGCCTGGTGATACCGCACACCGGGATGGAGGCGGTTGACCGGGGTCACCAGCACCGGGGTGATGCGGTGGTCTCGTGCATAAGCGATATAGTCGCGGAGCTTCGCTTCATAGGCGTCGGGCGACTGGTCATTGTGACCGAACTGGATCAGCAGATCATGCCGCTGGAGGTGGAAGCGACGCTGTGCCTGCTGTTCCAGATCGCTCATCAGGGCGGTGGTGCGTGCCCAGTTGTTGCCACGGCCGTCGTTGTCGAAGCTGACGCTGCTGGCGCCGCTTCTGGCCATGTTGTGGATGGTTTCGGGCGTGCGCGCCAGAGATACCAGGGCATCGCCCCACCCCAGCTCGAAGAAGCCACCGTTGCCATCGGGGAAATCGTGGTTGTGAACGGTGGAGTCGCCGATGAGAAAGAGCTGCGTGGAGACGCCGGCAACGAGGAAGTCGGCGGCCTGCGGGTCGGTGGAGCGAAACTGGGGAATGCTGCCGAGCTGCCAGCTGTTGCCCGCCTGTTGCGGCGTGGCATTGACATTGATCGGGCTCTGCTCGTTCTCCATCGCGACGTTGGCGGTCAGCCGGGTGTCGTCGCCAGCGACGTAGCCCCGCCGCCGGTTGGCGTAGGCGACGTTGCCGGTGAAGGTCACGTCGCGGCCGGCGTTGTAGTTGAAGCCATGGCGCCGGTTGGCGTAGGCGATATTGTATTCGACCCGGCTGCCGACCCCGTTGCCGGCATCGGGGTTGAGGTTGCCCCCAGCCTTGATGCCGTTGCCGTTGCCGCGATCCCCCCGGCCATTGTCGTAGGCGAAGTTCCAGGCCACCCGGCTGTGGTTGGATCGCCAGGTGTCGATGCCGTCGTCGGAGTTGGCGAACAACGTATTGTGGACGACGACGTTGTACCTCCCCGAACCGATCCAGATGCCATCGGCATTGTCACCGGCGGCCGCCGTCTCCACATCGGAGTTGTGGTGAACGACATTGTCACTGATGGTGTTGTACCCGTACTTGTAGGGGATGGTGTAGTTGGGCCTGTCCTCGCGCCATTCGCCACCATTGACGGCGATGCCGGTGCCGATGTTGTGGTGGACGTGGCAGCCCTCGACACGGACGTGATTGCTGAAAAAGACCGCAATACCCTCCGCCGGCATCCGCCGCACCTCGATCCGGCGAATCCGGAAATGATCGTTGTGGCGCAGCTTGAGCTGGGTATGCCGGTTCTCGTCGGTGATCTGGTCGGCATGGTCGATACCGCCGTCGAGAATGGCCAGCTCTCCGGGATAGCTCTCGATGACGATGGGATCGGCCGGCGTTCCGGAGAGATTTTCCGGCGGCCCCAACGAGGCACGCAGCGGATAGACACCACCACGCAGAAACAGCACGTCCCCGGGGCTCAGCCGGCCGAAGGCCTGTCGGATGGCACAGGGCGCCACCTCACTGCACAGATCCCCGCTGCCGTCGGGCGCGGCAAACAGCGTGCCCCGTTGCAGCGGTGTCGATGACACCGCCCGCGCACCGAAATAGGCGTTGTGGTAGAGCCCCTCCACATTCTCGTAGGGCCGCGCTTGCGGAGCCGGCGCACCGGCGGCGTCACCCGGCGGCGCCTCCTGCGACGAAGAGTCCCGGTCACAGGCAGCGAGCAACGACAGCATGGAGAAGACGAGAAAGGACAGCAAAAACTTCATGACGGGCCTCCTGAAGAAACTCGACGACACGGCACCGCCTCCCACCGGCCCCGGTCAGGCGCCGGAACCATATCAAACCCGTCAGCCGATCCGACGACAACGTTTGTAAAAACGGATGGAGAGCTGTCCTATGTCAATATCGATCATCGCGGAGCGGCGATCTCGACCAACGGACATCGGGAATATCCAGCGCCCCCTACCCGCGCGACCGACGACAGAGAAGAGGATGATAGGGGGCGCCTTTATTGCGGCACGTTTTTTTCAGCGCATTTTTTCGACGAGAAAAAAATCCGGCTGACGCCAGGCTCGGCGGGCCGAAAAGGACACCTCGTTCGATAAGGCGCGAGACCGATCCCCCGGCCATGCCACGAAGCCGCCGGGACCGATGGTTACCGCTTGAACAGCATCCGCTCACCGGTTTCCGATCGCAGCCGCAACAACTGGCACTGCTCGTGATAGTTGGTGGCATTTTCCAGTATCGACAGATAACGGGCCTCCTGCGCCTGGTAGTCCGGCGGGCAGTCGGCATCGTGGCCCACGGGTTCCACCGACAGCACGTCGATGGCGCCGTCTTCGTAACGGTATTCACCACGGTAGGGGTTGCAACCACCGAAACCGCTGAAACGGGTGGGCGAATCGAACCGTAGTTCGATGTGGCTGTCACCATAGAGCAGTTCGTCGTCGATGGTGTGGAGGTGCCATGGCGCCCCCCCTTCGAGCGGCAGGCGGCCGGTGGCGCAACCGGTGACGAGGGCAGAGGTCAGCAACAAGGCGGGAATCGATCCGGTCGTTCTGTTCATGCGTATCATCCTCTATCGGGCGGCTGTAGCATGGACCAACAGCACAGCCGAAATCAACGACAGCGGCGGAGGGCCACACCATGAGACTCATTTTTTTGACACTTTTGCTGAGCATTCTCACCACCGGCACCAGCGCGGGCGCACAAAGCGACGACGGCTTCGACGACCGGCCGATCGTGCAGGTGCCCGCCGACGGCCGTTATCGCGTCGTCTACGACATGCGGTCGGACCAACAGGCCGCCGGAATCAACAAGGGGCTCTACTACGTGCGCGGGCTGATCGAGGCGTTTCGCAAGCAGGGAGTGAAGCCGGAGCAACTGGACATCCATGTGGTCATGCACGGCCGCTCGGCCAAGGCGCTATTGATCGACGAGACCTATCAGGCCGCCATCGACGATCCATTCGCGATCAACCCCAACGCCAAGATCGTCGGTGATCTGATCGAGCTGGGCGTCCGCGTCGAAATCTGCCATTCGGCGATGAAGAGCAAAGGCTGGACGAAGGCGGACGTGCTGCCGGACGTGGCCATCATCCACGACGGCTATACCCGCTTGATCAAGTTGCAGAACGACGGCTACGCCTATATCGGCGGTTTTTGACCGGCGCCTCAGACACCTTCCGGCACCATGGCAGCCGCCAGCGCCAATGCCTCGCCCAGCGTGCGTTGTGGCGTGATGGCCCGGGCAATGGTATCCAACGTCAATCCGGCTTCGAGCGCGACGGCGGCCAGCGCCATCAGTTCACCGGCATCGTCCGCGAGCACGTGGATGCCGATGATCTCGCGGCTGCCATGGCGGTAGAGCAGCTTCAGCAAGCCATCGGCCCCATCCGCCAAACGACTGTGCAGATGGCGGGAGAGGTCGTAACGAACGATGCCATAGTCGATCTTCGCGTTGTCCGCCTGCTCCTCGGTCAGCCCGGCACGGCCGATCTGCGGGAACGAGGCGACGAAGGCCGCCCCCTTGGCCGGATCGGGTAACGCGACGGTATCGCCCAGCAACCGCCGCGCCAGCGCCTCCCCCTGGCGCATCGCGCAACGGGCGGAGAGCGAGGCCCCGGTGGCATCGCCGATGGCATGGATCTGCGGCCGACTGGTGCGCAGCTCCGCATCCACCTCGATGCCCCCCGGGCCGTGGGCCAGCCCGGCCGCCGCCAGCCCCAGGCCCTCGACACGGGGGCGCCGCCCCATCGCCAGCAGCACCTGCCCGGCCAGCCGATGGCACGCCTCACCGGTGGCGGTGCGATATTCGACGAACACCCCGCCGCCGGTGTTGGAAATGCGCTCCAGCCGGCAACCCCGCTCGACGGTGATGCCGTCGGTCAGCAGCCGCCGGCGCAGGATCTCGGCAATCTCCGCATCCCAGCCGCTGAGCAGAGTGGGACGGCTCTCCAGCAACGACACCTCACTGCCCAAGGCGTGAAAGAGCTGCGCCATCTCGATGCCCGCCGGTGCGCTTCCAAGCACCACCAGCCGTTGCGGAGGCTGCTGCACCGCCGCCAGTTCAGCCGGCAGTAGCACGCGATGGTGGTCGATGCCGGGAATCTCCGGCCGTATCGCGACGGCGCCGGTTGCGACGATGGCCTGCTCGAAACGCACCACCCGCTCGCCGCGATCGGGCAGGGTGACGGTCACCCGATCGGGCGCCGAGAATTCGGCATGTCCGCGCAGATAGTCCAGCTCGGGAATCTGCCGCAGACGCTCCATCCGCGCCTCGTGCTGATGCGCCAGCAGACGCTGGCGCTGCCGCTGGATCGCATACCAGTCGATACGAACGTCCAGCGACGGCAGGCACAGCCCGAAATCGGCCGCCCGCCGTAACTCACGCAGCCGGCGCGCCGCTTCGAGCAACACCCCGACACCGGCACCATTCTCGGCGAGCCCCTCGTCCGGCGCGTCGTCCACCAGCAATACCGACCGACCACCCCGCGCCAGCGTCATGGCCGCGGCGACACCGGCCGGCCCCGCGCCGACGACGAGCACGTCGTAGCCGTCCATCGTCACGTCGCTCATCGCTCAATCGACGGGGTCGTGGCGACCCAGTATTTCGAGCACCTCCGGCTCGGCGCTGGCGGGCACGATCACCTTCACCTGCCGGTTGTCGCGGTCGATGTAGATGTGCTCCTGTTCGAAGCCGGTGGCGATCAGGTCTTCCCTGACGTTCTTCAATGCCTCCTCGGAGGCGTAGGTTCTGGTAATGGTCACGGTCATCGTCGTACTCCCCCGGATTCCCCGGCCGCAGAAAAAACCGTATCTCTCGACACCCCGACAGCCTACCCGCCTCGCGCCGGCCCGCCTGTCACCAAGGTGACAGCCCGGCGACGACATGGCAATCTCGCCGCTCGCCCAGCCGACGGAACCAGAGCGATGACCCCCGATATCCAGCAAAACCTCCTCGCGCGCGGCACCTGGATGCGCATTCTCTACATGCTGCTGTTCGCCTTCCTCTACAGCATCGCGGAGATGGTGGTATTCGGCATCGCGGTGATCCAGGCCGGCTTCGTGCTGATCACCGGGCAGACCAATCCCCGGCTGCTGACCTTCGGCAAGGCGTTGAGCCGCTACGTCTGCCAGATGATCCGTTTCTTCACCTTTGCCAGCGACACGCTGCCGTTTCCGTTCGGGCCATGGCCCAACGATGACTGAAACGGCGTTCCCCCCGCTGCGCCTGCCGCAACCGGCGACCGAGGCGCAACGGCTGTTTCACGGCCGTGGCAAGCACCATCCCGGCCATGAGCATCTGGTCATCGACTGGCTCCCGCCGGTGATCGTCATCGGTCTCTACCGGCCGGTGGCGCGATACCGGCTGACCACGCTGGCCCGGTGGCTGCACCAGCAAATCGACGGCTGCGAGGCGGTGCTGCTGCAACACCGTTTCGAGCCAGCCGGCCCCGTCTCGGCGCTGCTCGGTCACGCGCCGGAAAAACCTTTCGCCATCGACGAGAACGGGCTGCGCTACCTGGTGCACCCCGGCCGCAATCGCAACAGCGGGCTTTTTCTGGACATGCGCAACGGCCGCGACTGGGTGCGCCGCCACGCCACCGGCAAACGGGTATTGAATCTCTTTGCCTACACCTGCGGCTTCTCGGTGGCGGCGCTGGCCGGCGGCGCCAGCGCCGTCGTCAACGTGGACATGAGCGGCCGCGCGCTGGCCATCGGGCGCGACAATCACCGCCTCAACGAACTGCCGCTGACGGCGGTACGATTCGAAAAACTCGATATCTTCCGATCGTTCGGCCGGCTGCGCAGGCGCGGCCCTTTCGACCTGCTGGTCTGCGACCCACCGACGCGGCAAAAAGGCAGCGTCGATGTCGAGCGCGACTATCCGCGGATCCTGCGGCGCCTCGACGAATTCATGGCCCCCGGCGGCGAGCTGCTGCTCTGCCTCAACGCACCGCGGCTGGGGCGGGATTTTCTGCTCGACGCTGTCGCGGCGCTTGCGCCACAATACCGTTTCGTTGCCGACATCCCGCCGCCCGCCGTCTTTGCCGACGCCGAAGGCCGTGGTTTGAAGGTGCTCCATTTTCGCAACCAGACCCCAGGAACCCACCGTGTCGATTCCACTGCCCGAGGGGATCTCCCCCCTCGACGACCTGTTGCCCGATGAACCGCTGTTGATGATGGGGGCCGGCCCGGTGCCGATTCCGGCACGGGTGGCGGCGGCCAACTCCATCGTCATCAACCACCTGGGCGACACGATGGCGGGGGTCATCGAGCAGGTCAAGGCGATGTCGCGCTACGTCTTCCAGACCGAGTCGCGGCATATCCTCGGCGTTGCCGGGCCCGGCTCGGCGGCCATGGAGATGGCGGTGGTCAATCTCGTCTCGCCCGGCGACCGGGTGCTGTCGGTCTGCAACGGCTTTTTCAGCAGCCGGCTGGCGGAGATGGCCGAACGCACCGGGGGCGACGTGTTGCGGCTCGAGGTGCCGGCCCGCGAGACCGCATCGCCGGAGGCGATCGCCCGGGCGCTGGCCGGGCACCGGCCCCGTGTCCTCACCATCGTCCAGGGCGAGACCTCCAACACCATCTTCAACCGCCACCTCGCCACCATCGCGCAACTGGCGCGGGAACACGATTGCCTGGTCGTCGTCGATGCCGTCTGCACCCTGAGCACGATGCCGCTGGAGATGGACGCCTGGGGCGTCGACGCGGTCATCACCGGCGGGCAGAAGGGGCTGTCGTCGATCCCCGGCGTCTCGCTGGTCGCCTTCTCCGATCGCGCCTGGCGGGTGATCAGCGAGCGCCGCGATCCGCTGCGCCACTGGTGCCTCGACGCCAAACTGGCCGACCAGTTCTGGTACAAGAAGTCCTACCACTACACCGCGCCGGTCTCCGGGATTCTGGCAATGCATGAGGCGCTGCGGCTGATCTGCCACGAAACCCTGCCCAGGCGCTTCGACCGCCACCTGCGCTGCTCGGTGGCGCTGCAGGCCGGCATCGAGGCGATGGGGTTGTCGCTGTATGCGCCGCCGGAGGCCAGGCTGAACTCCGTCGTCGGCATCAACCTCCCCGACGGCATCGACGCCCGCGCCCTGCTCCAATACATGTCCGACCGCTATCGCGTCGAAATCTCCGGCTCCTTTGGCCCGCCGATCATCCGCATCGGACAGATGGGCGAACAGAGCCGCGCCCACAACCTCTTCCGCACCATCCATGCCCTCGGCTCCGGGATGAAGGCGCTCGGCGTCGATGTCGATCTGCCCGCCGGGGTCGCCGCGCTGGAGAGCAGCCTGGAGCGGTTCGAATTCGGCGGAGACGACTGAGCGCCGGGTACCGGGGCGCAATGCCCTGGCCCCCGCCCCGCAAGCAAGGTCAATACATTCGTCCCCGCCGGCGGCCTTGCGCTATATTCAGCCATGCATTACGGTAGATGGATGTCGAAAAAACCCCCATACCGGCTTTGCGGCCGCATCTGGATCGAAGGGCCGGAGGGCACCTTCGTCGGCTATGGCCGGGTGGTGCTGCTGGAACGAATCCGCGAGCACGGCTCCATCAGCGCCGCCGCCCGGTCGATGGAGATGAGCTACCGCCACGCCTGGAAGCTGGTCGATTCGATGAACCGGCAGAGCCACACGCCGGTGGTGGAAAAATCGACCGGCGGCAAGGGCGGCGGTGGCGCGGTGTTGACCGCGGCGGGGGAGCGGGTCATCGACGCCTTCTGGAGCGCCTATGACGATTTTCAGGAATACCTCGATGCGCGCAGCCGGAAGCTCGATCTTTGATCGGCTGATTCTCGTCTGCCTGGCCGTGCTGCCGGCGGCCGGGGTGGCCGATACGCTGCGCATCGCGGTGGCCAGCAATTTCGTCACCACGCTCGAGACGCTGGCGGAACCCTTCGAGCGGCAGAGCGGCCACCGGGTCGTCGTCATCCCCGGCTCCACCGGCAAGCTCTATGCCCAGATACACAACGGCGCCCCGTTCGATCTGTTTCTCGCCGCCGATGCCGCACGTCCGGCAAGACTGGAGGAGAGCGGCATCGCCGTGCACGGCAGCCGCCGCACCTACGCCATCGGGCGGCTGGTGCTCTGGAGCGCGGTACCCGGTATCGAGATCGACGGGCCGGCGATTCTCGAACAGCGGCACTTTCGCCACCTCGCCATCGCCAACCCCCGGCTCGCCCCCTATGGACGAGCGGCGAGAGAGACGCTGGAGAAACTCGGGCTGTGGGAACAACTGCGGGGCCGGCTGGTACGCGGCGAAAACATCGCCCAGGCCTATCGCTACGCGCGCGAGCGTATCGCCGACATCGGACTGGTGGCGCTGGCGCAGATCAAGCGGGATGGACAAGACGGCCACTGGCTGGTGCCGGCGACCTTCCATGCCCCCATCGAGCAGCAGCTCGTGGCATTGAACCGGCGCCCGGCGACCACCGCGTTTCTGCGGTGGCTGCGCCGTGACGACAGCCGCGCCACGATTCGCGAACACGGCTACGAGGTGCCCTGATGCCGACACCGGCCGACCTGGATGCGCTGATCGTGACGTTGAAACTGGCCACGCTGACGACGGCCATCCTGTTGCTGCTGGGCACGCCGCTGGCCTGGTGGCTGGCGCACAGCCGCTGGCGGTTCAAGGCGCTGATCGAGGCATCGATTGCGTTGCCGCTGGTGTTGCCGCCGACGGTGCTGGGGTTCTATCTGCTGATGCTGCTCGGCGCCCACGGGCCGGCCGGACGGCTGATGGATACACTCGGCCTCGAACCGCTGGCCTTCAGCTTCACCGGTCTCGTCATCGGCTCGGTACTCTACTCCCTCCCCTTCGTGGTGCAGCCGCTGCAAAACGCCTTTGCCGCCATCGGCCCTCGACCGCTGGAGGTGGCCGCCACGCTGCGCGCCGCGCCGCTCGATCGTTTCGTGACCGTGGTGCTGCCGTTGGCGCGTCCCGGCTTCGTCACCGCCACGGTGCTCGGTTTCGCCCACACCGTCGGCGAGTTCGGTGTGGTATTGATGATCGGTGGCAATATTCCCGGCGAGACGCAGGTGTTGTCGATTGCCATCTACGACCACGTGGAGGCGCTGGAATACGGTCAGGCGCACTGGCTGTCGGCCGGCCTGCTGCTGTTTTCATTCGTTCTGCTGCTGACCGTGCAAGGATTCAACCGGCGTTTTTCGGTGCTGACGCCATGAACATCCGGGCACGCCTTCGAACCCGCCGCGGTGACGATTTCTCACTGCAGGTGGATCTGACCCTGCCCGGGCGCGGCGTGACCGCGATCTTCGGTCCGTCGGGTTGCGGCAAGACCACGCTGCTGCGCGCCATCGCCGGGCTGGACCCCGCCGTTACCGGAGAGCTGAGGGTCGGCGGCGAGACGTGGCAGGACGCGGCACGCAGGCTGCCACCCCACCGTCGCGCCGTCGGCTACGTTTTTCAGGAGGCCAGCCTTTTCCCCCATCTCTCGGTCAAGGCGAATATCGAATACGGACAGAAAAGAATCCCCCTCGACCAGCAACGCGTCACCGTCGATGACGCCGTGGCACTGCTGGGGCTGGAAAAGCTGTTGCAGCGCCGGCCGGCCCAGCTCTCCGGCGGCGAGCGCCAGCGTGTCGCCATCGCCCGCGCGCTGGCGGTCAGCCCGAAGATTCTGCTGATGGACGAACCGCTGGCCGCGCTCGATCTGGCGCGCAAGCGGGAGATCATGCCCTATCTGGAATCGCTGCCGCGCAAACTGGCGCTGCCGATCCTCTACGTCAGCCACTCACCGGGCGAGGTGGCCCGGCTGGCCGACGAGATGGTGCTGCTGGACAATGGCCGGGTCCACGCCTGCGGGCCGACCACCGAGATCTTCACCCGGCTCGACCTGCCGCTGGCCCACGGCGACAAGGCCGCCGCGCTGATCGACGCCGTGGTCGTGGCCCATGACGACCGCTTTGCGCTGACGGCGCTGGAATTTTCCGGTGGCCGCTTTCTGGTTTCGCGCAAAGACCTTCCCATCGGCCATCGGGCGCGGCTGCGCGTCATCGCCCGCGACGTGAGCCTGACACTGGAGCGACAGCGGGACACCAGCATTCTCAATATCTTCGACGCCCGCATCGACGCCCTCCACCGGGAGGGTGCCTCGCAAATGCTGGTGCGCCTCGACGTCGGTGGCACGGCGCTGTTGTCGCGGATCACCCGCAAGTCCTGCGAGGCGCTGCGGCTGGCACCGGGAAAAAGGGTCCACGCACAGGTGAAGACGGTGGCCTTGCTGGCCTGACCCGGCCATTTCACAAGAGCGTGGGAAAAACAGCGCAACACCATGGTTTCCAAGCACTGCCGGAATATTGGCTAGGCACGAGGTATCACCGGCCTCACCGTGCCGTTGTTGGGAAATCCCGCATTCTCATGAGATATCCGCGGCGGCCCGGACGAAACCCGCGCGTGGAAACGGCTCACTCCGCGAGCAGCCGCTCGGTCATGTGCAGCCGCATCGCACCCTCTTCGGTGATCGAGTGGAACAGCTGGTGGGGGCCGGTGGCGTTGGCGATGCGCGCGTCGAGGTCGTCCCGCAATTCGCCATAGTAGTCGAGCAGGCGCAGGTCGAAACGGTGCAGCGCCCGGGTCAGCGGATCCTTGCGCTGGCGGGCGAGCACGGTCTCCATCCCCTCCTCGAAGAGATTGCCGAGGCAGAGGTGGACGGCGTTGAACAGTGTCGCCCAGCCGTTGAACCAGAACATCAGGTCGATATCGAAGGCTTCGCCGGTCTGCTCGCCGCGCAGCACCGCGGCGAGCAGATCCTTCTCCTTCACCGCCTCCGATTCGTCCATCATCACCGCGCGGCCGTAGGCATCGATGGTGGAGCTGGTGAGCAGGATCGGCACGCCGGGATAGCGGGTCAGCACGAAGCTGGCATCCTTCAGCACCGGCGCCAGCCGGCCCGGGTCGAGGGGGTTGCGCTTGAGACGGGCCGACGGCGCGGTGGAGAGGATCTGGATCTGGTGGCCGCGTTCGGCCAGCTCGGTGGCAAGCCGTGCAAAGACGCCCTTGTTGAACAGATCCATCGAGAAATTGAGCGCATGTTGCTTGTGCAGCAGGCAGAGCTGGATTTCATGCGGGTAGCGCGGCGCCGCCTCGACGATATTGGCGATCTTCGCCACCGGAATGCGCTCCCTGAGCCGTCCTTTCTTGTCGACGATCACCTCCTGGTGGAATTCATCGAAGCTGATTTGCAGCACGACCCGGGCCCGCGGCCAGCCGGGCGGGCGCCGGCGAATGGCGCCGGCCATCGCGTCGAGCACCTGCCGCGTCGTCGATCGGGTGGTGGCGAAGTCGCCATTGAGCAGAATGGCGAAGGTGGTGATGTGCCGCATCTCGCGGATGGCGCGGTAGAAATCATCGAGCTGGTTCGTCAGATCCCCGCCGGTGAACAGCACGCTGTCGGTGAGGCCGTCGACCATTTGGTAGAGCTCACCGGGGTCGCGACTGTCCTTCATCAGCGGGCGGAAGATGAACATGCAGTGGCGGCAGGTCTGCGGGCAGCCCATGGCCGGGATCAGCCCGAGCTTGGCGAAACGCGGCTTTGCCGGCCCGGGGTCGGGCAGCGCATCCACCAGTTGCAACCGTTGGCGATCCTCGTCGCCGAGCATGCCGTCGTAGCGGGCGCGCTCCTCCCGGGCGAGGTCGCGATAGGCCATGGCGTAGCTGCGGGTGAACGGATTGATCTGCCGCCACAGCGCCATGATCCGGGTCACCAGCGCATCGACCGAACCGTCGGCCCGCGCCAGCAGGTTGAGCAGTTGGGCGCGCTGTACCGGCGAGTCCGCCGGCGCGTCGAGCCAATGGCGGATATAGCCACGAACAAAGTCTTCGCCATCGGCGGAGAACTCCAGCAGATCCATCAGGAAGCGCTTGGCCGGAGAGCGGAAGGTCTTGAGCACCAACGCGCGGTAGTCCACCGGCACGTTGTGGTCGAGCCAGTGGTAGATGTAGAGGTAGCTCATCAGAAAGCTGAGGTCGGCGACATCGGGCTGGTCGTCGAGCAGCCGGGCCATGCCACCGCCGGTGAGGCGGTTCACCTCCGCCTTGAAGCGCTGGCGGGTGGCGCTGAGGTAGTGCGTCAGCAGTCTGCCCTGATCGGCTGGGGTTTCGGTGGCGCTGCCGGTGACGGCCATGGCGGAGCTCCGAACATCGGTAAAGGCCCGAATATAGCCGAAATAGGCCGAGGACGGGAAAAGCGCATGGCCAGCCTGCCGGAAAGGACCGCCGTGTGCCTCAGTCGATATGCACCACGTCACCCAGCCGCAAGATGCCAGCGTTGTCGGGGATGACGTTCTGCCCGAACATCACCTTGCCATCGCGCAGCCGGTAGGTGGCCAGCGTGCGCAGCGGCTCCTCCCCGGCCACCTCGCCGGTGTCGGGATCGACGGTGGTGACGACGCAGCGCGAACAGGGCTTGACGATGCGGAAGTGGACACCGGCGATCTCCATGCCTTGCCAGTCGTCCTCGGCGTAGGGGGCGGCACCGGAGACGACGATATTGGGGCGGAAACGGCGCATCGGCAGCGGCGTGTCGAGCCGCCCGTTGAGGTCGTCCAGCGACCCCTGACCGATCAGCAGAATGGGAAAGCCGTCGGAAAAAGCGGTCTGGTCACCGGCGCGCGCGTAGTTTCGATCCACCGGGCGCTTCTCATCCCGCGGGAAGCGCACCAGCCGGGCCGGCTCACCCAGCACCTCGCTCAGCCACCAGTCCACGTCGGGATCGGTGGTCAAGGCATTGACCGTATCGTCCCAGACCCGCACCGGAACACGCTCGCCCCCCTCGGCCGCCGGCACCTCGATCGGGGCTTTTCCGGGGTAGTCGAGCCGCAGCCGGTCGTCGTCGAGCGTCGGCCGGATCAGCGCCATCCGCGGATGCACGCGCTGCGTCATCATGTGGCCCGACTCATCGACGACCATCCAGCGGCGGTCGCTCACCAGCCCCAGGGCATCGATCCGGCTGGACTGGAGGGAGATGCCAGCCAGTGACTTGACCGGATAGACATGGAGTTCGGAAACGACGATGCTGGACATTGGCACTCACCGATCAGTTGGCGGATTCCGTGGCAGAGTGTAACCCGGAAGATTCAGCCCGTCGCAGGGTCATTGCGGTAACATCCGGTTTGACCCCGACGCATCCCCCCACCGGAGGGCACCACCATGTTCGACGCACTGCTGTTGCGGCAGGCGGATGGCAAGACCACCGCCCGAATCGAATCGCTGTCACCAGAGCAGCTCCCGGCTGGCGATGTCAGGGTGGCAGTGGAGTACAGCAGCCTCAACTACAAGGACGCCCTGGCCATCACTGGCAAGGCCCCCATCGTGCGCAGCTTCCCGTTCGTCCCCGGAATCGATCTGGCGGGACGGGTGGTGGAATCGGCATCCCCCCGGTTTGCGGTCGGCGACCCTGTCCTGCTGACCGGCTGGGGCGTCGGTGAGAAGCAGTGGGGCGGGATGGCGCAACAGGCCCGGGTCAACGGCGACTGGCTGCTGCCGCTGCCGGCCGGGCTCGACACCCGAACGGCGATGCGCCTTGGCACGGCCGGACTGACGGCGGCGCTCTGCGTGATGGCGCTGGAGCAGCACGGCATCGATGGCGATGCCGGCCCGGTGCTGGTCACCGGCGCCTCTGGCGGCGTCGGCAGCATCGCGGTGGCACTGCTGCGCCAGACCGGCCATGAGGTCCATGCCGCCACCGGGAAACCGTCGGCCCACGACTATCTGAAACGGCTGGGAGCGGCGCAGATCGTCGAGCGCCGGGCGCTGCTGACCCCGGCCCGACCGCTGGAGTCGCAGCGCTGGGCCGGGGTCATCGACAGCTGTGGCGGCACCATTCTCGCACGGGCCTTGGCGGAGACACGCCACGGGGGCTGCGTCGCCGCCTGCGGCCTGGCGGCCGATCACCGGCTGGAGACCACGGTGATGCCCTTTATTCTGCGTGGCGTGACGCTGCAGGGGATCGATTCGGTCTACTGCCCGATGGCGCGGCGCCACGACGCATGGCAGCGGCTGGCCGAACGGCTGCCGGAAAGGCTGCTCTCGACGATCGGCCACGAGATCGGGCTGGATGAGGTGCCGGCCATGGCGGCAAAACTGCTCGACGGCAAGCTGCGCGGACGCCTGGTCGTCGCGGTGGGATGATTGCTCAGGCCCGTGCCGGCTCGCTTGCGGCACCGCCCAGGCGGCGCTGGAAGATGTCGCCGAGCCGGCCGACGTTCTTTTCCAGGTCGTAGTGTTCGACCACGCGCAAGCGGCCGTTGTGGCCCAGCGTTTCACGCAGCTCGGCATCATCCATCAACCGGCCGAGCGCCGCCGCCAGCTCGTCCACCGACGACGGGGCCACCAGCAGGCCGTCGATACCGTCGCGAATCAACTCGGGGATGCCAGTGATCCGTGTGGTGACGCAGGGAATCTCCATCGACATCGCCTCCATCAGCACCACCGGAATGCCCTCGGCAAAACTGGGCATCGAAAAGATATGGGCGCGGGCGTAGAGATTGCGGATCCGGTCCTGATTGACCGCGCCTTCGAAGATGATCTCGCGCTGGCGGCCGAGCCGGTGGACGTGGCGCTCCAGCGAGGCCCGGTCCGGGCCATCACCGACGATGCGCAGCCGCACACTGCGCCCCTCGAGCAACAGCTGCTCCACCGCCTCGACCAGAATGTGCTGGCCCTTGGCCGGACAGAGCCGGCCGACGCAGATGATTTCGAACACCTCGGGGTTCGCCTCGAAAGGGCGCGGCAGAAACACCGACGGATCGACGCCGAGGCGGGAGACCTCCAGCTTGTGCCAGTGTTCGTAGGCCGACAGCTTCATCAGCTGGCTGCGCGCGAAATGGCTGATGCAGACGATGAAATCGGCCATCTCCACCTTGCGGCCGAGGTATTGCCCAGGCGCGTCATAGAACTCGTCCGGGCCGTGGACGGTGATCGAAAAACCGAAGCCGAAGACCGCCTTGACATACATCGCCACCGTCGCGGCCTGGGCGCCGAGATGGGCATGGAGGTGCTGCTGGCCACGGCGCTGCATCCAGACGCCCACCATCAACGCCTCGGTGAAATACATGAGGTTGTAGAAGACATCGCGCAGGTCGGTCCGGCCCAGCTCGAACACCAGCCGCAGACCGCGCAGATAGCCCCGCCAGTCACGGCGCAGCGTCTGCCAGTGGGCCATCAGGGCACCCCTGGCCCCTTGCGGCTTGATGTAGTGCGTCAGCGCCGCCTCGTTGGCCTCCACCGCGGTGAGTCCTTCGGTACTGCGGTCGGCGGCATTGATCGAGGCGACATCGATATTGAAGCCGCGGGCGCGCAGTTGCACCACCTCGCGGATGATGAAGATCATCGACAGCATCGGGTACTGGCTGACGAGGTAGGCTGTGGAAGGCGGCGTTCGGTCAGACATCGGGAGTTCGGTTTCCTGTTGGATCACTGGTTACCGCTCAGACCTCCCTGCCGAGCACCGGTTCATCGCACGACGGACGAAATGTCCACGCGCGCACAAAGCGGGGCTGCGGCATCACTCCTGCGGATAGCGCATGCCCCAGCTGAAACGCATCTCGTCCATCGTCTCCATGATGGCCAGCGTCTCATCCAGAGGCATGATGCTACTTTCCGTCTCGCCCCGTTGCAGGCACTGCGTCACTTCTTCGATCTCGAACTGGTAGCCACTACCGGGGAACGGCTGGCTGATGGCCTTCGATCCGCGCAGCAGCCCGATCAGCGGCGAGGCGGCCCGTTGCAGTTTCGAGATCAACGGATTCTCCTTGAGCCTCTGCTTGAGCCCGCCACCATCGAGCGACGCCGTCGGCGCGCAGGGCTCGTCGAACGGTTTGAGGCTGATCCGGCTCGGCCGGTAGAACGGGTCGTGGATGCGGATCTGGCCCCGGGTGCCCATGACGACCGCTTCGTTGGTGCCATAGGTGGTCAGCGTCGAGGAGAGGTCGGCGATGGCGCCGTTGGGGTATTCCAGCAGACAGGCGGACTGGTGATCCACCCCGGTGGGGCCGATCGTGGCACTGGACTTCATGTTTTCGTGGTCGCCGAGAAGGAAACGCGCCAGCGACAACGTATAGATGCCACGATCCATCAGGCTGCCGCCCCCCCTGTTGAGGCTGAAAAAACGGTTTTCGGGGTCGTACCAGGTGGGGTAGCCGAAATCGGCCTTGATCATCTGCACGTGGCCGATCTCACCGGCATCGACCAGCTCACGCACCCGGCGTATCAGTGGAATGAAGCGCATCCACATCGCTTCCATGCAAAAGAGATTCTTCTCCCGGGCGGTGGAGATCACCTCCAGCGCCTGTGCCGCATTGAGGGTGAACGGTTTTTCACACAGCACGGCCTTGCCGGCGTCGAAACACTTGAGACAGTCGTCGCGGTGACGATCGTGCGGGGTGGCGATATAGACCACGTCGATGTCGCCATCGGCCAACAGCTCGTCGTAGCTGCCATAGGCCTTGGCGATGCCAAAACGGGCAGCGAACGCGCGAGCGGTATCGAGGCTGCGGGAGCCGACCGCGGCCAGCTCCGCGTCGTTGACATAGGCAAAGCTCCGTGCCACGTCACGCGCCACGGTACCGGTGCCGAGAATGCCCCAGCGGATCTTCTTTCCCATAGTGTTTCCCTTGTCTCGCAGAAGGTTCTGGCGATATCCGACAATAGAGCGGCGGCGACTACTTCGCCCAATCCATCGGCTCGACCGGATCGAACGTCGTCGTCATGTGGTAGGTCGCGCCCTGCTCGCGAGCATAGTGTATGGCCAATGCCATCTCATTGGTATGGAGCGCAAAGCGGGGCGACAGCCGGCTGGGCCGGTTCTCCCGCACCGCGGCTGCCACCTCGGCCGGGCCACGGGCAAAATCCATCTGCTGCGAACCCTTGCCCGGTACTTTGCCAGTATCGGCCTTCAGCAACCGGTGGCGGGTCTTGATGGGGTTGAGGAAGGTCTTGCGGCGAATGCGCATCATCTTGCGGCTATAGACCGGCGAATAGTAATGCCAGCTGTCGTCGGTGTAGAGCACACCCTCGTCACCGACGATCTTCAGCTGATGGTCGTGGGGCGCGAGGATGCTACAGGTCAGCCGTGCCACGACACCCGATTCGAACTGGATGCAGGCCACCGAGAAATCGGGCGAATCCATGTTCAGCTCGACTCCGGGCATCTTGTCCGGCACCTGCACCGAGGCGAACGAGGTGACGCTGGTGGCGGGGCCGAACCAGGCCGCCAGCCAGGTGAGATAGTAGCCGGCATGCTCCAGGGTACAGCCGACTTCGAACTCATCCTTGGCGGGCCACGGAATACCCGAATCGCTGACCCACTTCTCGTAGGGCATCAGATGGACCATGCCATCGTCCATCTCCGCGTAGACGACGCGTACCTTGCCGACCACCTCCTCCCGCAGCGCCTTCCACAGCGTCTGCGCGGTCTCGCCCAGCAGGCTGCACGGCGCCGAGGTGATCTGCAGGCCGTTGCGCTCGGCCAGCTCCACCAGTTCCACCGCCTCGGTCATGTTCATCCCCAGCGGCTTTTCCGAATAGACGTGTTTGCCCGCCTCCAGCGCCGCCCTGGAGATCTCGTAGTGATCCCGCGGATTGGTGAGGTTGAGGATCATCTCCACCTTCGGATCGTCGAGGATCTGCTGCAACGAGTCGTAGGTGGGCAGTTTGTGGACGCCGGAGAGCAACCGCATCCGGTCGGGCTGGCGGTCGAAGATGCCGAGCACCTTCAGTTCGGGGTGCAGCGGCAGAGTGGCAAGATAGTAATCGGCAACGAAACCACAGCCTACAATCGCGATGTTCATTTGCTGTCAGTCCTTTGGGAGGCGGTGGGGAAGTCGCCCCGGCACCGCAGCGCCGGGACGAACCCGAAGCATCAGCGACGCAGCAGGCGACGCCTGACCAGTTCACCGGCGAGCGTCGCCAGAAACTGGGTGTTGGTGACGAGGTAGCGTTTCCACATCTTGCGCGGCTCCATCATCAGGCGCCAGAACCACTCCATGCCGATGTTTTGCATCCACAGGGGCGCGCGCTGGACATAGCCGCCGATGACGTCGAAGCTGCCGCCGACACCGAAGATGACCTTGGCGCCGAGGGCATCGCGGTGCCGCTCGCCCCACAGCTCCTTGAACGGTGTCGGCATGCCGATGAAGAGAATGTCCGGCCGGCTGGCGGCGATCTCGGCGATCACCTCGGCGTGGTCGTCCTCGCTGAAGTAGCCATTGCGAGAACCAGCGATCCTCAACCCCGGATAGCGGCGGGCACAGATCTCGAGCAGGGTATCGATGACCTCCTGCCTGGCCCCGAGGAAATAGACGCTGATCCCCTGCTCGCCGCCGACCTCCAGCAGCCGCTGCATCAGATCGACCCCGGCCACCCGATCCACCAGCGGCGTGCCCAGCAGCCGGGCGGACCAGACGATGGGCATGCCGTCGGCCACGATGATGTCCCCCGCGTTGCAGGCCCGGGCCAGCTCGGGGTTGGATTTCATCATCATCAGTAGCGCCGCATTGAGCGTGATCAGCGTGCGGGCCCTGCCTCCCTCCTCGCGACACCAGGCCAGCACCTGCTCCAGGGTCTCCTGCCGCGTCATCGAATCGATGTCGCAACCCATGAAGCGGATACGGTGGCTGCCCGGCGTGGTCATGGCAGGTGCATCAGACGATATGGCGATCGGGGTCGATTCCACGCTCGATGGCTCCTGCATAGATACACCAGGCCCATTCGTAGGGGCGGGTCTCGTAGTTGACGCGCAGCGCCGGCGGGCTCTTGCGTGACTGGTCTCCGGCGATGCCGAGCAGCGACCTGGCCTTGCGGGTAACGTCGCCCAGCTTGCCCTGATCGTATTCGATGCTGCGCCACAACGTCGGAAAGTCGTGATCGACCATGTTGACGCCCAGCTCGTTGTCGTCCATCCAGCTACGGCTCATGACCACGGCCTCCTCGAAGGAGTTGCCGCTGGCCCGCTCGCAGGCACGCAGCGCCATCGGCGCCATGCCGTGCTGGTGGACGCTGTAGACCGAATAGGGCTGCGGCGAGCCGCCGCGCTTGGCGTCGTAGTGCCACCACCACTGCCCCTTGGCGCCCTGCATTTCGACCATCTTCGCGGCCAGATCGGCGGAGGTCTTGGCCGACCGTTCGTCGCCGGTGAGCTTGGCATGGAACGCCAGCGCCTGAATGGTATAGACCTGATCGGCAAAGTTGGCGATCCAGCGACGGATGCCGTGCCCGGACTCGGCGCCATTGCCGGCGTGGGTGACGATTTGGTGCTTCGGCTGGTAGCGCACCTCGATCAATTCGCGGACGGCGGCCCGCAGCAACGGCTCGACGGCCTCGTTGCCGTTGTGCAGCTCGTGGGCCAGACCGCTGGCCAGCCATGCGGTCTCCATCGTCGTCAACGCTTCGAGGTGTTTGTCGAAATTGGTCAGATCGATGCCGCAACGCTGTTTCAACGTCTCGAAATCGACACCGCCACAGACGGCATTGGCCCAGACGACCAGGCCGAAGCCGCCGGGGTAGTTGCGTTTCTTCGCCAGCTCGTACATCGCTTCCAGCGTCTGTTGCAGGTCCATGCCGAGCGTGGCGGGATCGACCTTGCCGCGGGTGATGCCGATCAGGCAGATGGCGGTGCTGGTGAGATCCTCGGTGGGGTAGAACTCATAGGTGTTGGCCCACTTCTTGTCCATGATCTGGAGATCGTAGACGTGGGTTTCGGGGTTGAGCGACCGGGTCAGACCGCTGATGCAGATCGAATCGACGTCGTCATAGAACGCTTTGGCCGATTGCTGTTTGATTGGTTTTGCCGTCAATGCAGTTCTCCCTTCCATCTGTGCCTCACCAGAGATTTTGTTGTTATTGGAATCTTGTTTGGTGTGTGGCCCGAAGCAGCGCGAACCCGCCGACTCCGATCCTCAGACCGCGTTGCGAATGGCCAGCGATCATAATGAATGCACTCTGAGCGAACAATACGACCGACCGGGTCAGTCGTCGAAAGCGGATTGTCAATCACAGTTTCGATGGGAAATTACCTCGATTCCGGCAATAGGTCCGTTTGGCGAAGCCACCGGCCGGCGACGCTCATCGCTGCAGCGCGGCTTCGACTTCGTCACGTTTTTCCCGTCCGGCGAGCCTTTCGATCAACGCCAGGGCAAAGTCCATCGCCGTGCCAGGGCCACGCGAGGTGATGATGCGTCCATCCACCTCCACCGGGTCGCCGGTGTATTCCGCCGCCGGGATCCGGACCGCATCGAGCGCGCCGGGATAGGCGGTGAGGCGGCGCCCGTCCAGCAGCCCCGCTTCGGCGAGCACCTTGGGCGCGGCGCAGATCGCGGCGGTGTACTTGCCCGCCGCGGCCATCTTCTTGAGCAGGGAGATGATGCGCGGATCGTCGCGCAGATGGTCGGCGCCAGGCAGCCCCCCCGGCAGGGCGATCATGTCGAAATCCTGATCGAGCACATCGTCGAGCACGGCGTCGGGCACGAGGACGACGCCACGCGAGGCGGTGACCGGGCCCGGTGCCAACCCGGCGCTGACTACCTCAATACCGGCGCGGCGCAGCAGGTCGATGATGGTGACGGCTTCGAGTTCTTCACAAGCTTGAGCGAGGGGGACGAGCACTCTGGGCATGGTATCGACTCCTTGGATGCGATGTATTCACTGACAGGAACGATAGTATGCCCCCGGGCGCGAAGCCATGGGATAGCCTCCTTCAATACGGCCAGCGTCACCGGCTGGGGGTGGCCGATGGCCAGCGCGAAACCGCGTTGACGGGCGAGCCGCTCCAGCCGCTCGACCTCAGCCCAGACCGTACCGCGGGAGATTTCGCCGTTGTCGAGAAAGACGTCGCGACGGGTCACCGCCAGGCGGTGCCGGCGCGCCACCTGTTCGGCAACGGTGCGTTTGTCGGTTCGGCTGTCGACGAAATAGAGGTTGTTGTAGGCGCGCAACACCTGCATCAGCCAGCCCATCTGCCGGGGCTGTCGGGTCAGCAGGCTGCCCATGTGATTGTTGACGCCCGAGACCCCGGGGTATCGCGCCAGCGTATCGATGAGGCTGCGCTGGAACTCCCGCCGCGCCATGTCGGCCCGCAGCACCACCGGTTCGAGCGCGGACCCGGTGTATTCCGCCTGCATCGGGATGTGCAGCATCAGCTCACGTCCCATGCGCCGCAACTCGACGGCCAGACGTTGACTCTCGGGCGCATCGGGGAGCAGGGAGAGGGTAATGGCCGGATCGAGCCGGGCCGCCTGCAGGCCGCGGGAGTAGTTGTAGCCGATGTCATCGATGATCAGCGCAATGGTGCCGGCGTGCAGCGGCGATATCGTCAGCAGGACGATGAACAGATGGATGAGTCGTCTCACGAGCGATCCCCACCAGCCTTCCTTTGCCTTCGGGGATCGGAGCCGATGGCATGACTGGCTTTTTCGTTATTGTTTCTCTCCGCCCGCCTGCGCGAGCGGCGTCAATCCGTTGATGTTAGAACGGGTCTGGCCATTGCTCCAAGCGGCGACGGCCAGACCCGGCACTGCGTCAGGATCCCGGTGAAACCAGGGTGATGCCCTTGAGCAGGTTCAACGCCTCATAGAGTTCGAAGTCGGTCTGCGCCAGTGATTCGCTGTCGGTCATCTTCTTCGCCTCTTTTCCCTTGCCTTTCTTCTTGGCCTTCTTCTCGTCGGCGTTCTTGCCGTTGGTCAGATGGCGCGACAGATTGGCTTCCTTGAGCGGATCGATGCCGTTGCTCTCTTTCTTCTTCAGCTCCAGCGATTCGAGCATGATGTCCGGCGTGATGCCATCGGCCTGGATGGAGCGGCCCGACGGGGTGTAGTACCGGGCGGTGGTGAGCTTGAGCGCGTCACCGTCCTTGAGCGGCAAGATGGTCTGCACGGAGCCTTTGCCAAAGGTCTTGCTGGACCCGACGATGATGGCCCGCTTGTGATCCTGCAAGGCGCCGGCGACGATCTCGGAGGCGGAGGCGGAACCGGCATTGACCAGCACCACCAGCGGCTTGCCGTCGAGCACGTCGTCGGGCGCGGCGTCGTAGCGGAGCTGCGAGTCCTTGACGCGCCCTTCGGTATAGACGATCAACCCTTCCTTGAGGAAGGCGTCGGAGACACCGACCGCGCCGGTCAGCACGCCACCCGGGTTGTTGCGCAGGTCGAGAATCGCGCCACGGAAGTCGTCACCGAGCTTCTTCTTCACCTTGCGCACCTCATCCAGCAGATTCTGCGTGGTCTTGGACTGGAAGTTACTGATGCGGAAGTAGCCGTATTTGTCGTCGAAGATCTTGCTCTTGACGCTCTTGACCTGAATGATGTCGCGCACCACCGTGATCTTCAGCGGCTTGCTCTCGCCCTCGCGGATGATGGTCAACACGATCGGCGTACCCTTCTTGCCGCGCATGATCTTGACGGCGTCGTTGAGCGTCATGCCTTTGACCGGGGTATCGTCGAGGCGGATGATCAGGTCACCGGCCTGGATGCCGGCACGCTGGGCCGGGGTATCGTCGATCGGCGCGATGACCTTGACGAAGCCATCCTCCATGCCCACCTCGATACCGAGGCCACCGAACTCGCCGGAAGTACCGATCTGGAGGTCCTTGAATTCGTCCTGGTCGAGATAGCTGGAGTGGGGGTCGAGGCCGGACAGCATGCCGCGAATGGCGTTCTGGATCAGCGTCTTGTCGTCCACCGTCTCCACATAGTCGTTCTTGATGCGCGCATAGACGTCGGAGAAAGTGCGCAGCTCTTCCAGAGAAAGTGGCTGGATCTGGGTGCTCTTGTCGGCGACGACGTTGTAGACCGTCCCCAGCGGCAGGCCCAACGCGACGCCAAGCATCAAACCAAAACCAATTCTAGACCTGGACTTCATTCGGTACTCCTAACCCTATATATCAATGTGCGACAGTATAGCGACAATCGTGCCGACGTGGGCAGCAATGCCGCCAAATCCCGACCGCAGCCCCTATTTTCATGACCCCTTGCACCATTTGCGCGGATCGAGCGGCTTGGCGTCCTTGCGGATCTCGAAGTAGACACCGGTCTGGGAAAATCCGCCGCTGTTACCGGCGGTGGCGATGACGCTGCCCAGCTCCACCTTGTCGCCCGGCGCCTTGAACAGCGCCTGGTTACGACCGTAGAGGCTCATGTAGCCGCCACCGTGGTCGATGATGATCAGCAACCCGAAGCCACGCATCCAGTCGGCGAAAACCACGGTACCGCTGCCCACCGCGTGCACCTTCTCGCCGGCCGGCGCGACGATCGTCACCCCGGGCGCCGAGCCGGTCTTGCGGACGATGCCCTTGAGCGGCCAGTTGAGGCTGCCACGCAACGCCGCAAACCCCTCCTTGTCCTTGTCGAGCATCGACGGATTGGCGGCGGCAAAGCGCAGCCGCTCCAGCAGCTCGTTGAGCTGTTGCCGGTCGGCGGCCAGGCTCTTGAGCTTCTCCTGCGACGTCTTGAGCTGCCGGTTGATCCGGGCAATGGTCCGGCTGCGCGTCGCCTTGTCCTTTTTCAGCGCCTTGCGCGTCTGTTCGGCCTTGGCCTTGAGCCGGCGGAGCTTGTCGAGCTCGGTCTTCAGGTCTTTCTGGGTGGCATCGAGCTTGCCGAGCCGCTGGGCGATCAACCGCAGCCGCGCCGCGCGCGCCTCCTGCAGGTAGCGGAACCAGATCTGGTTCCGCTGCGCCTCGGCCAACGCGCCCGGCCGCATCAGCGCCTGCACGCGCTCTCGCTCCGCCCTGGCATACATCGCCCGCAGATGACGCGCGAGCAGCGCCTGGTGGTGCTTGAGCTCGGCCGACTCGGCGGCCAGCCGTTCGCGCAGCTCCTTCAGCTTGTCGTTGGCGGTGGCAATGCGCTTGTTGAGCTTCTTGAGCTGGCGCAGGTTCTTCGCCACCTGCTTGTCCAACGCCTTGAGCTTGAGCCGCAGCCTGCCGACCTCGCCCTCCTGCTCCAGCCGCTTCTTGTTCAGCGCCTGGATCTTGCTGTTGATGCGCTCCAGCTCCTGCGTGACGGAGGCCGGTGAACTTTCGGCCGCCGCCGGATTCATAATCAGTACCGGCGACAACCAACAGAAAACCCAGAGCGCCGCAACCACCGGGAAATTTTCCCGGAAGTGACGAAAATGGGCTGAAATAAGGGGCAACATGATCAATATATATTGTATATCAGCAGTTTAGTATTTCATTAACTACCTATTTAGCGTTAGTATAGGGCGATAACTCCTAACGAAAGTGAGGGCATACCATTGTCTATGTCGGATGGTCTGTGTGGCAACGTTACCCCTTCGGAACTGATGAAAAGGGAGGAGGACATCGAGCGCGCCTCCCGCTCGCTCAAGGCGATGTCCCATCCCCTGCGGCTCAGAATCCTATGCACCCTTGGGGAAAAGGAGGTGAGTGTACAGGAGATCGTGGAGTGCGTTGGCACGTCGCAAAGCAACATCTCCCAACACTTGGCGATTCTGAGGGATAAAGGTATTCTTGCGTCGCGCAAGGACGCCAATCGGGTCTACTACCGCGTCGGCGACGCACGGACACTGCGTCTGATCGACATGATGCAGGAAGTCTTCTGCTCCTGACGTCGGACCCAACCCCGTCAACCTCAACTCTGCTTACGCCATGTCTGAAATTCTGGACTTCGTCCAGCGTCACCCCCTGCTGGTTGGCGCCTTCGTCGCCACCCTCGGCCTGCTCATCTGGACCGAGATCCAGCGCCTCACCCGCAACTTCGCCGATGTCTCCCCGCAAGAGGCGGTGTTGATGATCAATCGCGACGACGCTGTCGTCATCGATGTGCGCGAAGCCAATGAGCTCGGCAGCGGCAGGATTCCCGGCGCCAAACACATCCCGCTGTCCAGTTTCAGCAAGCGCATCAACGAGCTGGACAAGTTCCGCAATCACAAGGCGCTGGTCTATTGCCGATCCGGGCAGCGCTCGCTGAGCGCCTGCAAACAACTGAAAAACCACGGCTTCGAGGAGGTCGCCAACCTCAAGGGTGGCATCATCGCCTGGGAGTCGGCCAACCTGCCCGTCACGAAGAAAAAATGAGCAAGGCGGCGGTCACCATCTACACCTCCGCCTTCTGCCCGTACTGCGTCTGGGCCAAGCAGCTGCTGGAACAGAAGGCAGTGCGCTACCACGAAATCCGCATCGACCAAGAACCCGATCAGACCGACATCATGGTCGAGCGCAGCGGCGGCCGCCTCACCGTGCCGCAGATCTTCATCGGTGACCACCACATCGGCGGCTACGACGACATGGCCGCACTCGACCGCGAGGGGCGCCTCGACCCGCTGCTCGCCCAGGTGGCCGGCACCGATGGCTGACCAAGCCATCGCCACGCTCTGCCCCCATTGCGGCAGCCGAAACCGGCTGACCACCAGCAACGACGATCTCCCCCACTGCCACCAATGCGGCAAGCGCCTGTTCCCCGAGCGCGCGCTGGCGGTGGACGACGACAAGCTGCAGCGCCATGTCCGCGTGGAAAGTGGGCCGCTGCTGATCGATTTCTGGGCGCCCGGTTGCCGCCCCTGTAAAATGCTGATGCCGCTGCTCGACCAGGCAGCGAGACATCACGCTCCCGCCCTGCGCGTACTCAAGGTAAACTCTGCCGAATACCCCGCATTGGTCAGGAAGTACCGCATCCGCGCCGTGCCGACACTGCTTCTGATGAGGAAGGGCCGGGAACTCGACCGCGTCACCGGCGCGATGGATGGCAAACGACTGCGCCAGTGGATCAACAAGACAATCTGAAGGACAAGAAAAACGATGGCTGAAGAACAGACAAAGCAACCCGAACAACACTTCGAGATCCAGCGGATCTATATCAAGGACCTCTCTTTCGAATCACCCAACTCACCGGAGATCTTCACCAAGGAATTCCAGCCGGCCGTCAATGTCGAACTCAATACGGCCCACCGCACCCTTGCCGACAACATCTACGAGGTCGAACTCAACCTCACCGTCACCGTCAAGTCCGGCGAACAGGTGGCCTATCTGATCGAGGTGAAAGAGGCTGGCATCTTTACCGCCGTCGGCTATCCCGACGAGCAACTGGCGCACCTGCTGTCCAGCTACTGCCCCAATATCATCTACCCATTCGCCCGCGAGCTGGTCAGCGAGCTGTCTGTTCGCGGCGGCTTTCCGCAACAACTGCTGGCACCGATCAACTTTGATGCGCTCTACGCCCAACACCTGCAAGAGCAGGCGCAAAAACGTCAGGCCGAGGGCGCTGGCGACGGTAGCGACGAACCCACCACCCACTGACGGCCACGCATGATCGGGCAACCCATATCGGTGTATGGCGGCGGCTCCTGGGGAACGGCCCTGGCCATCCATCTGGCGCGGCTGGGCCACAGCGTCCATCTATGGGACCGCGACCCCAACCACGTCGCGGCCATGCGGCGCGACCGGGAAAACCGCCACTACCTGCCGGGCATCGAACTACCGGAACGACTCCAGCCCCAGGACGATCTGGCCGGGGCGGCACAAGCCTCCCACTACCACCTCATCGTCATACCCAGTGAGTTCTTTCGCGGTTTTCTCTCTCGCCTGCAAGGCGAACTGCCGGAAGTATTCCGCCTGATCTGGGCCACCAAGGGCATCGAGCAAAAAACCGGGCAACTGCTACACGAAGTGGTCGAGGAAGAGTTGGGCGAAGAGACGGCCTACGCCATTGTCTCCGGCCCCACTTTCGCCGCCGAAGTCGCGCGGGAAATGCCAACCGCAATGGCCGTCGCCGCCAGCGAACCGGCACTGCAACAGGACGTTGCCGCCCTCTTCCACGGGCTCAATCTGCGAATGTACACCAGCGACGACATCATCGGCGTCGAACTGGGCGGCGCCATCAAGAACGTGCTCGCCATCGCCGCCGGCATCTCCGACGGTCTGCAATTCGGCGCCAACGCCCGCGCCGCCCTCATCACCCGGGGACTCGCCGAAATCATCCGCCTGGGCGAAGCCATGGGCGCCAATCAGGGCACACTGATGGGCCTGGCCGGCCTCGGCGACCTCGTCCTCACCTGCACCGACGACCAGTCCCGCAACCGCCGCTTCGGCCTCGCGCTAGGCCAGGGGAAAAACGCCGACACTGCCATCGAAGAAATCGGCCAAGTCGTCGAAGGCGCCGTCACCGCCAAGAGCGTGATGAAACTGATGGCCACCCACGACGTAGAAATGCCCATCTGCACGCTCGTCTACAAAATCCTATACGAAGGGCTGGCCCCGCAATCGGCGGTACAGGCACTGCTCAACCGCAGCCTCAAATCCGAATTCTGAACGGGCCACCGTGTTCCACATCGCCCTGTTCGAACCGAAGATCGCCCCCAACACCGGCAACATCATCCGCCTCGTCGCCAACAACGGCTGCCAGCTCCACCTCATCGAACCACTGGGCTTTTCACTGGAAGACAAACAACTGCGCCGCGCCGGGCTCGACTACCACGACCTCGCCAACGTCCGGCGCCACCCAAACTATCAGACCCTACTCGATACCCTGCCGGACCAACGCATACTCGCCTGTACCCGACATGGCGACACCCGCTACGACCAGATCGACTACCAACCCGGCGACATCCTCCTGTTCGGCAGCGAAACCACCGGCCTGCCCGACTGGATACACCAACACCCAACAACCACCTACCGAGTCAAAATTCCAATGCGGGCGGGTAACCGAAGCTTGAACCTATCAAACGCCGTCGCCATCGTGAGCTATGAGGCGTGGCGGCAGCAGGGGTATGAGGGTAACAAGGGAACTTGACTTGCCCGGTCACACGTACACCGCACCCTAGTAGTCTGTCGGAGTTAACGCTATCTGGCTGCAAATCGCTGGATGACGATAAGCTGATTTAATTCGCCCCCAGCAATTTTCGCTTCAAATGGTCTAGTCCGACAGACTACTAGGTTTCATGACCTGTCCTTCTCACACGACACACTGTTACATAATGAAAAAAAGTGAAAAAGGCCACACCCCCACGTCGACAGCTCGTCTTACAACCTACAGACTCTCTGCAGTTCCGAACCTATTGATCAACAACACTCCCATGAAAAATTCAAGTATAGCCACGATTATTGTCCCGCTTTTATTAACCGGCTGTGGCGGGGGCGACAACAATGCATCCCGCCCTGCCCCTTCGGACGAAAACCCTGACACCCCTAAAAATACCTCACTTGTTAAGCATTTTTCAAAAGGGAATTTGAGCCTCGACTCCGTTCCGGACATAGCAAAAACTATCAACGCCTCCCTGATCGGGCAATTCAGATGGCCCAATACTGAAATAAGTCACGGTATCAGAAACGATCCCTCCTCACCAACAGGCAAAGAAACCAGCACAGAGAACTGCGAACATGGGGGAAGCCTGACAATTACGACACTTTCGAACTCTCATCTTGTTGATTTTGAGGGACTCAAGGTGTTATCAGAGAAGGACTATTACGAATTGACCTATTATCAATGTGGGCAACAATTTGGAGACGACACAGCTATTACAGTATCGAACGGGAGCATAAAATTGGAGGTTATCGAGGGAATAACCGATCTGGTTGGAGAGATCTATTCAGAAAATCTAACGACTCATTCTACCTATAACAAATATACCCAGCTTACCAAGTCCATGACCCACCCAAACTATATGCATGGCGACAAACATGAGCGCCTGACACCCAAGACCGCCCAGACAACCGGTAGCCGCTATGCTTTTAGAGAAACAGTAGCAGCGAGACCAGACGGCACCATCATCGAACAATCAGAGTGTGAATTAAAAAACTATAACTTCACACGAACCCTCCGAAACACCCCCGACACTTCCGGGGCTTCACTTATCGGTAATGGAGAAATCGCTTGTTCCTATACTGGGTATTCTTTTGACATAAATATTCTAAAACCCTTGGATTTTGACAATATCCGAATTGGCAACGATGGCTACTTCAGCGCCTACAATGAGGGGAGCGTTAACGCCAGAGGAATTACTGGGACAATTCTTATCGACTTCCACCCAGGCTATTTTGACTATCGCCTAGACGCTAACGATGATGGCGACTATGAACATAGCGGCACAATATTTTGGAAGGAGATCATGCCAACCTCCCATCATGCCTCTCCTTAACAGGCTATTGAAAATACCCCCAATTCACCACCACCAACGCTGCTGAAAGAAGAAAAAACGGAGCGAAAACCAACCTATAAAATCTCGGTGATTTTTCCCAATTCCCCCCATTTTGGACACACAGGGAATCGGTCACAGCGGGTGGCTTTTGGGGACTCTTTGCTCCGGACTCAGGGTGCTGAACAAGGCGTCCT
Organism: uncultured Thiotrichales bacterium; assembly: GCA_964614535.1. GTDB lineage: Bacteria > Pseudomonadota > Gammaproteobacteria > UWMA-0217 > UWMA-0217 > JALSHZ01. The sequence continues at coordinate 42,796 of CAZTOZ010000053.1, forward strand.
GCTGTATGTCTGGTCCTCACATGGGCAATTCTTCTTACGTTGAACCTCAAATAGAATCTTCCAGATATGGGAGACTTTTTCAACAGCCCGCGAATTCAACTTGCTAGTGCAACCGGTGGGTTTATCCCGAAAAATACCTGATTTGGTGTTTTCATGCCAAGGCATTTCCGGGGACGATTGTTTAGTTTATCCATGACAGCCTTGATCTCCTTATTGGTAATATCGGAAAAGTCACGACACTTGGGAAAGTACTGCCGAATAAGGCCATTGGCGTTCTCGTTCGCCCCCCCGTTC
>CAZTOZ010000054.1:0-24819 GCA_964614535.1 uncultured Thiotrichales bacterium
AAAAAAGACGCCCCCCACGCGCTTTCTTCCGCCGCCGGGCCCGCCTTCCGGGGTCGGTCTGAAGCCGCATCCTGCGGCCCAGACCTCGATCGGCCCTCCATGGCCGATCGCCCCCTGCAGTCGCACCCGGTGACGGCGCGCGTGAAGGGGGTTCTTCGTAGCAGGAGGTTGCCGCGTCGCTGTCGCTCCTCGCAACGATACCCCCCGTCATTGCGAGCGCCAGCGAAGCAATCTCCTGAAGCAGCGCTTCGCCGCCAGGAGATCGCCGCGCTCCGCTCGCGATGACGGAGGGTGATTTGCTCACGATGATGGGATGTCGTAGCCGTAGGTTGGGCAGAGCAAAGCGTGCCCAACACGCTGCTGAAATTTCCGGTCTAGCGGATGCTCGTATCCAGTGCCGACAGCATTGCATCGTCCGTCACCGGATGTACCAGTACCGCGTGCAGGGTGAACCGTTTTTTCAGTTTCTCCAGATATTCCAGCTCTGCTTTGCTGACGAGTACGATGACGCGGGCCTGTGGTGCGTAGCGTTGCAGGCTGGCCAGCAGGGTGTCGAGGTTGGAGAGGTTGACCCCTGCGTAGTTGTTGCCGTAACCGTAGAAAAATTCGGCGACGATGGCGTCGGGTGGGGTTTTTTTCAATGCGGCGATGGCTTTTCGTTGTGAGGTGAATTTTATTTCTTCGAAACCGAGTTGCCGATAGAGACCCGACATTTTGGGATGGGCAGGGGATTCGATGATCGAATAGAGTATCGGTTGGGTCATGATGTTGCCGGTGATGACAGCGCCGGGTGGTGGGCCAGATGCCAGAACAGCCATGCTGCCAGAAAGCACCCGAGCTGACCAGTGACGAACCAGCCGAGGGAAAGGCTCAGCAACGGCACGAGAATGGCGGCGACGGCGGCATTGATCATCATCTGAAAAAAGGATTGCATGGCCGCGGCGGCGCCCCGGTTTTCGGGAAAACAGTCGAGCGCGGCGATTGTGATGCCGGGCATCGCGATGGTCAGGCCGGTTGCGTAGAGCACCACCGGGAGGATGACCACGGCGGGCGCGGGCGGCAGCCAGTAGGCCTGCGCGGCGTTGATCAGACAGGCCAGTGCAATGATGAAAAATCCGGCGGTCACGGTACGCACCGGGCCGAGCCGGGAGATGATCCGACTGGCGACGAACGAGCCGGTGAGTATTCCGATGGTGACTGGAACGAACTGCACCCAGAAATCGCCACTGCCGAGGCCGAGGAAATCGAAGATGACGGTTGGCGCGCCGGCAATATAGATGAACAGCCCGCCAAAGCCGATTCCCAACGACCATACCAGCAACATGAAACGGGCGCGGCCGACGATTTGCCGGTAGGTGGTCAACACATAACGGGGATGGAACGAGCGTCGTGCCGACACCGGCAGGGTTTCCGGCACCCGCGTCGATATCAACCAGGCGGCGAGCAGCCCATAGCTGGAGAGAAAGCCGAAAATGCTGCGCCAGCCGGCGTGGTCGTGGAGCCAGCCGCCGATTATCGGGGCGACGGCCGGGGCCAGCGAGAACAGCATCATCACGTGGGACATTGCTCGCTGTGCCTCGAGGCTGTCGAAGGCATCGCGGATGGTTGCGCGGCTGGCGACGAATCCACCGCTGGCGGCCACGCCTTGCAGCACCCGCCCCGCCATCAACCAGTCGAATCCCGGTGCGAACTGACAGAGCAGTGATGCAAGGCAGTAGAGCAGGATGGCGCCGAGCATCACCCGCCGCCGGCCGAAACGGTCGGAGAACGGTCCCCAGAACAGCGTCATCGTCGCGAAGCCGACCAGATAGGCGCCGAGGGTCAGCGACAGCATGGGCCGGCCCACGGCCATCTCCGCCTCGATCGATGGAAAGGCCGGCAGGTAGGTGTCGATGCTGAACGGGCCGATCATGGCGATCCATGCGACGGTGAAGACGAGGGCGCGGCTGTGAATCCTGGTGGTGGGCGGGTGGAGGGCCATCGGGCCATGGTCGGTGAAAACGGCATCGCAGTCCAGCCACCGGGGCCGCGGTGGCCGGGGAGAGCAGACCTTGTGTCGAGCAAACCCGGGAATTCGTCGGCAACGACTGAAGTTTTTTTGCCAGTGGCCGAAACGGTGATCAGCAGGCCGCCATTAAAACGCGCCTGTCTGATGATTGCGTCCGCCGGGTCGTTGTGGAAAAGGCCCGGCGTCGTTGCAGTAGCCTGCGTCGATACCAAGGCCGACAGGCCCCAGCGGAGAACAATTAAATGTTCAGGAAGACAACCATGAAAAACCGGTTCTCGATTAAACAGAGAATATTCATCTCGCTCATTCTTGCCTTGACGATCATGGCGGTGACGCTGGTCGCCGTATTTCTCACCCGCATGAAGGCGGTGACGGAGACCATGCAGACCGACATGCTCTCCGCGGTGGCGGCCTCGGTCAATTCGGAGATCGACAATCGCACACGCTTCGCCTCGGCGCTGGCGGTCACGATCGCCAATACCCCCGAATTGCAGCGTGCCTTCGCCGCCGGCGACCGCGCGGCGCTGGCGGCATTGACCAGACCCGCCTATGAGGCGCTGAAGCGCCGCTATGGGGTGCGGCAGTTCCAGTTCCACACCACCGACGCCCACTCCTTTTATCGCGCCCACAAGCCGGAGAAACATGGTGACGACCTCTCCGCTTTCCGCCAGACGGTGGTGCAGGCCAACGAGAGCCGCACGGTGATCGAAGGGGTCGAGTCGGGCGTCGCCGGGCTGGGTCTGCGGGGGGTGGCACCGATGTTCTTCGAGGGCCGCCACATCGGCAGTGTCGAAGTGGGGCTGGCGCTCGACGAGGGCTTTTTCCGCCAGCTTTCCTCGCGCTACAACGTCGATCTGGCCATTCATCTGAAGAAGGGGAGCGGCTTCGAGCCGTCGCTGTCGACGATAGAGAAAGACATCGTCAGCCAACAGACGCTCGAAAGGGTGCTGGGTGGCGAGACGGTGATCGACATCGACGATGGCGGGGCGGTGTCGCTGGGCATCTACGCCTCACCGCTCAAGGACTATTCGGGGCGGATCATCGGCGTGCTGGAGGTGATCCACGACCTCTCTGCCCTCGATGCACTGGCCCACTCCATTGGCCGGGACGTGCTGCTGGTCACGCTGCTGATCCTGCTGGTGGGTGTGGTGCTGGCGTGGCGGGTCGGGCGTGGCATCAGCCGTCCCCTCGGTGGTGAGCCCCAGGAGCTGGCGGAGATCGCCCGCAACGTGGCGCAGGGCAATCTGGAGCTGCGGTTCGACAAACAGCGTCCCGAAGGGGTCTACGCGACCCTGGCGGAGATGGTCGAGTCACTGCGTGATCTGGTCACCCGGGTGAAGAATACCGCCAACGAAGTGGACGACGTGGCCCGTCGGCAGGGGGAGATCGGCGAACGCCTCAATATCCGCATCGAACAGCAGGCGGCGGAACTCGACAGCGTTGCCAAGCGCATCAACAAGCTGGCCGAGACCGTCCAGGCCAGCGCCGACAATGCCCGCGCCGCGACGGCGCTGGCCAATACCGTCAACAGCAAGGCCAAGGATGGCGAGGCCGTCGTCGGCGAGGTGATGGAAGCGATGGGCGAGATCACCGAATCGAGCCACAAGGCGACGGAGATCATCGCCGTCATCGAGGAGATCGCGTTTCAGACCAATTTGCTGGCGCTCAATGCCTCGGTCGAAGCGGCCCGGGCCGGTGAGTCGGGACGTGGTTTCGCCGTCGTCGCCAACGAGGTGCGCAATCTGGCCCAGCGCAGCGCCGCGGCCGCCAGTGAGATCAAGGGACTGCTCGAGGACAGCGACCGCAAGGTCACCAGTGGCGGGACGCTGGTCAACAAGGCGGGAGAAGTGTTGCAGGACATCTTCGCCTCGATGGGGGAGTTGGTCAGTGTCGTCGATGACATGGCCGATGCGGCGCAGCAGCAGTCGGAGCGTATCGGCAAGATCGATCAGTCGGTGGCGGAACTGCGCAACTGCACCGAGCAGAACACCGACCTGGTCCGCCGGTCGTCCGCATCGGCGAAAACCCTTGGCGAACACGCCGGCCGCCTGACCGATTTGATGAATCAGTTCAAGGTGCGTCGAAGTGAGCGTCGTGACGAAGACAATGTGGCACGCCCCCGCCGCCGGAATGGCGTGCCGGCCGAAAAGCGGGCCGAGCGGCGCGCGGCCTGAGGCGCCGTCAGCGCGCGCTGTCGGCCTGGCTGTCCAGATAGGCCTGGTCGGAGATGCGGGTCCAGGCCCGCGCTTTCTTCAGGTAGCGGCGCTGTGATTCGATGATCTCCTTTGCCAGCGGATCGGCCGCGGCTTTTTCCGCCAGCAGTTCGTCGTTGGCCTTCTTCAGCGCCGCCATCACCTCGGGTGGAAAGCTGAGAATCTCGATCTCGGGGTGTTCGGCGTGCATTTTCGCCAGATTGATGCCGCTGTCGTGATAGGTGCGGATCCAGGTGTCGTAGGCGGTCATTCGCATCGCCGTCTTCAGAATCTCTCGCAGATCCGCTGGCAACCGGTCCCAGCTGCGCTTGTTGACGAGGAACTGCATCTCCCCGGCCGGCTCGTGCCAGCCGGTGTAGTAGTACGGCGCGATCTTGTGAAAGCCCATTCGCAGATCCAGTGACGGGCCGACCCACTCCAGCGCGTCGATCGTGCCCCGCTCCAGTGCAGTATAGAGCTCCGCCGGTGCCACGTTGACCGGCCTGGCCCCCACTTTGGCGAGGATCTCGCCGGCAAAGCCCGGGATGCGCATCTTCAGCCCCTCGAGGTCTTCCACACTGTCGATCCTCTTCTTGAACCAGCCGCCCATCTGGTTGCCGGTGTTGCCGCCGGGAAACGACAACAGGCCATAGGGCGCGTAGACCTTTTGCATCAGCGCCATGCCGCCGCCGTGATAGAACCAGCCGTATTGCTCCGGCGCGATCATGCCAAAGGGCATGGTGGTGAAGTACAGCGTGTTCGGCACCTTGCCCTTCCAGAAATAGGAGGCGCTGCTGCCCATGTCGTACTGGCCGGCGCGCACCAGGTCGAAGATGCCGAAAGGCGCCTTGTGTTTGTTGGCCGAGTCGATGCGGATTTTCAGCCGGCCGTTGGACATCCGCTCCACCCTTTCCGCCAGTTGCCGGTTGGCCTCGCCGAAGATCGGATAGTTCTTCGGCCAGGTCTCGGCCATTTTCAGCTGCCAGGTCCTGGCCATCAGGCCGGGCGGGAGCAGGGCGAGCGACAACAACAGGGCGAGGCTTCGGATCATTTTCTTCGTGCAGTGGTTCGGATGCGGCGCCAGTGTACCGCCGCAACCGTCGATCGATCCAGACAGAGGGGCGGCTGGTGGCACATGCCCATGATTCATGGATGTATCCTGCCGGGCTTCCTATAATCTGCGTTCCCTTCTCATTGGAAAATGGATCTTGCACCCCCTCCGGTATTGCCGACATCTCCTCCTCTGGCTGTCGATGGCGTGGCTGCCGGCCGGTGTCGTCGTCGCGGACGGGTCGCCCACCGTCACGGTGGAGATCGACGGTGTCGAAGGGCCGCTGCTGGAGAACGTTCGCGGCTTTCTCGACATCTGGTCGTTCCATGGCAAGCCGGCGCCATCTTCGGCGCGGCTGAAGTATCTCCATCGCATCGCGCCGGAACAGATCCGCGCCGCCCTTCAACCCTTCGGCCACTACCGTGCCGCCGTGGCGAGTGAGCTGACCCGTGGCGACGATGGCTGGCGGGCGCGTTATCGCATCGAGCCGGGTGAACCCATCGTCGTTCGTCGTCTCGACATCCGCATCGATGGCGACGCGGCCCGGGACGATGCCTTCCGCCAGGCAGTGGCGCAAACGACGCTGGCCGAGGGCCGGCCGCTGGATCAGCAGGCCTACGAGGCGCTGAAAAAACGCTTGCAGGTCATAGCCTCCGAGCGTGGCTATTTCGACGCTCGCCTGACCAGGAGCGAAATCCGCGTCGATCTGAAAAAGTACCAGGCCACGATCGCGCTGCATCTCGACAGCGGAAGCCGCTACCGCCTGGGCGAAGTGCGCTTCCGCCAGCCGACACCGTGGATCGACGACGAGCTGCTGCAGCGTTACGTCGAGATCGAGCCCGGCCAGTTCTACAGCGCTGGCGATCTGCAACAGCTCCAGGGGGATCTTTCGGCATCGGAGTACTTCAGCCAAGTGGAGATCGACGTCTCGCCGGAAAAGGCCAGCGACCATCGGCTGCCGGTGGAGGTGCTGCTGCAACCGAAGAAGGCGCGGAAATACATCTACGGCATCGGCTACGGCACCGATACCGGTGTGCGCGCCAAGGCCGGCGTCACCGGGCGGCGGGTCAATCGGCACGGACACCACTACACCGCTGAGGTGCTGGTGTCGGAGATTCTCTATGGCGTGGCCGGTGAATATATCATTCCCGGCAACGATCCGCGCAGCGATGCCTGGGGGCTGCGTGCGTCGTGGCTCGATGAGCATTCCGACACCCGCAACTACCAGGCCTGGTCGGTGGGTGGTTACTACCGCTACCGGGATGGTGACTGGATCAAGACCTATGCGCTGGACAATCGCGTCGAGCGTTTCGAGCTGGGGGCGGCGCGCCCCACCAGCCAGTTGCTGATGCCCAGCGCCGAGTGGACCCGGACGCTGCCGGCCGAACTGGAGAAGCGCATCTATGTGGAAAACGGCGCCTGGCTGCGGCTGTTCGTCCGTGGTGGCGCCGAGGCGCTGCTGTCGGACACCAGCTTCGTCCAGCCCCAGGTTTCGGCCAAGTGGATCCGCAGTTTCGCCAACCACCACCGGCTGATCGGCCGGGCCGCCGCCGGCACCACCTGGGTGGATGATTTCGACGCGCTGCCCACGTCGTTGCGCTTCTTCACCGGCGGCGATCGCACCGTGCGCGGATACAAATATGCGGTCATCGGGCCGCGGCAGGCCGACGACGTGGTTGGTGGCAAACACCTGGTCGAAGCCAGCATCGAGTATGAGATCCCGTTCCGCCAGCGGTGGAGTGTCGCGCTGTTCGCCGATGTCGGCGATGCCTTCGACGACCAACCGGATTACAAGCGCGGTGTCGGCATCGGCCTGCACTGGCGTTCACCGATCGGCCCGGTGCGGCTGGATTTCGCGCGAGGGCTCGATGAGCCGCCCGGCAAGCGGTTGTCGTTCCACCTCACCATCGGGCCGGACCTGTGATCGTGCGGTTGCTCAAATGGCTGCTCGGGCTGCTGTTGCTGGTGGTGCTGGCGGTCACTGGCGCGCTGGCCTACCTCGCCACCACCGAGGACGGACTGCAACGGCTGCTGGTGCTGGGCCAGCGTTTCGCGCCGGGTGAACTGAGCTGGCGGCAGGCCGAAGGGCGCATCGCCGGGCCGTTGTCGCTGGCCGGCCTTCGCTACCGGCAGGCGGACGGGCTCGACGTGGCCATCGAGACACTGGAACTGGCCTGGCGCCCCGGTGAGCTGCCGGGCAGGCTGCATCTCGAGAGACTGCGCCTTTCCGGCCTGACGCTGCGACTGCCGCCACCGGCCGCCGCAGCGCCGGCGCCGCAACGGCCGGTGACGCTGCCGTCGGTCGAGCTGCCGCTGGCCATCGCTGTCGATGAACTCGATCTGCGCGCCATCCAGGTCTACCCCTGGGGGGCTGACGAACCGATCGTCATCGACCGGGTGTGGCTGCGCGCCGCCGGTGAGGAACGGCAGCTGCGACTGCTGGAACTGGCGGTGGCGTCGCCGCAAGGGGAGGCCTCTCTTCGGGGCACCATCGAGCCGGTCGCCGACTACCCTCTGGATCTGTCGCTCGACTGGCGCATCGACCACCCCCGTTTCGGGGCCTTCTCCGGCGGTGGCACGGCCAGCGGCGATCTGCGGCGGCTGGCCGTGCGCCAGCGGGTGCGGGGGGCGGTCGAGGCCGAACTGAGCGGGACGGTGACGGGACTGCCGGGCCAGCCCGGTTGGGATCTGCTGCTGACGGCGGTCAGTGACGATCTCGGCGTGTTCTCCCCGGCCGTGGCCGGCGCGCCGCTCGATGTCAGGCTCCAGAGCCGCGGTGATCTCGAAGACTACTCGGTCGGCGGCCAGGTGGAGACCACGCTGCCGCAGACCGGCCCGGTGACGCTCGATCTCGCCGCCAGTGGTGATTTGGCCCGGCTTGGCCTCGAGCGGTTGCGGCTGCGGCCACGGCAGGGGCCCGGTGAGCTGTCGCTGCAAGGTGAGGTGGCGTTGAGCCCGTTGCGGCTGGATCTCCGTGGCCGATGGCAGGCGCTCGGCTGGCCGTTGCAGGGCGAGGCGCCGTCGGTTGGGTTGCCGACGGGTCATCTGACGTTGGCGGGCTCCCCCGATGATCTGCGGGCCGTGGTCGATACGGCGCTCGAGGGGCCACAGCTTGGCCGGCTGCGGTTGCGAGCCGATGCCGCGCTGCGGGGTGAGGCGGTGACGCTGTCGTCGCTGACGTTGCAGGGCGACGACAGCGATCTGATGCTGGAGGCCGGGGGAAATGTCGACCTCGCCTCGCGCCGTCTCGATCTGGCCGGGCAGTGGTCGGCACTGGGCTGGCCGCTCACCGGCGAAGCGCAGTACCTCAGCCCGCAGGGGCGTTTCGCCGTCACCGGCAGCCTCGACGACTATCGGATCGAACTGACCGCCGACACGGCCGGGAAGGCGATGCCGGCCGGGGCGTGGCGCCTGACCGGGCGTGGCTCGACGCAGGCGTTGTCGCGTTTCGAGCTGGTCGGCAGGCTTCTCGACGGGGAGTGGAAGGTGGCCGGATCGGCGGCCTGGCAGCCGCGACCGGTGTGGGACGTGACGCTCGATGCCTCCGGGATCGACCCGGGGCGGCAGTGGCCGCAGCTGCCGGGCAGGGTGTCGCTGGCGTTGCAGACCCAGGGGCGGCTGACCGATAGCGGGCCGGAGGTGACGGCGACCATCCGCTCGCTCGGCGGTCGGCTGCGGGGTCAGCCGCTGTCGGGTGGCGGCAAGCTGAGCCTGCGGGGCAAGACGTTGGCGATCGACGACCTCGAGCTGGCCAGCGGCCGCACGCGGCTGCGCGCCGATGGGCGGATGGCGGAGGCGCGGTGGGCGCTGCAATGGTCCCTCGACGCGCCCGATCTGGCCGCCCTGTCGTCACGGCTCGACGGGCGTGTCAGCGCCAGTGGCCGGCTCGGTGGCGACGCGGCCCGGCCTCTGCTGGCGCTGGATCTCGACGTGCGCAACCTGGCGGCGGGACAGGCGCGGGTCGGGCGGTTGGCCGGCTCGGCGCTGATCGACGTCGGCGGCGGACAGCGTTCCCGCATCGACCTGGCCGGTGAGAAGTTGCAGCTGGGCGGGCAGTCGTGGTCGAGGCTGACGCTCCGTGGCGGCGGGCGTCCTGAGCGCCATCGCCTGAATCTGGCGCTCGAGGGGGCGCCGGTGAAGCTTGCCCTCGCGTTCGATGGCGCCTGGTCGGAATCCCGCTGGCGGGGGCGGATCACGCGGCTCGATGCGCTCGACAGTGAGGTCGGGGATTGGCGCCTGGTCGAGCCGGTGCCGCTCACCGCCGCGGCCGATACGGCCCGTCTTGTCGGGCTCTGCCTGGCGTCGGCGCCGGCCAAGCTCTGTCTCGATGGTGACTGGCAGGCGGGCCGTGGCGGCCGAGGGGCGTTGCGGCTCGACGGGCTGGATGCCAGGCGTTTTGCCCGTTTTCTGCCGCCGGAGACGATGCTCGAAACGGCGCTCGACGGCGATGTCGATTTGCGTCTCGGTGCCGATGGCAAGCCGCGGGTCGAGGCCGCGCTGCGGCTGCGGCCGGGCACGCTGACGTTACCGGGGGATCTGGAGCCGGTGGTCGTCCGTCTCGGCGCCAGCCGGGTCGATGCGCGTCTCGCCGGGGAGAACGGCAGCGCCGATCTCCAGTTCGATCTGGGTGAGCTGGGGCGGGTGGCGGGTCGGGTCGGGCTGGCGGCGCTGGGCGGTGACCGTCCCCGGCTCGATGGCCGGCTCGAGGCCGATCTGCGTGATCTGGCTATCGTCAGCGCCTTCGTGCCCCAGTTACAGGCGGTGGAGGGGCACCTGACCGCCGATCTGAAGCTGAAGGGGCAGCCGACCCGGCCGCTGGTGCTGGGTCGGCTGGCACTGACCGGTTTTGCCGCCGAGGTACCGGCGGCCTCGCTGAAGATCCGTGACGGCCGCCTGGTGCTGGCCAGCGATGGAGAAGGGCCGCTGCGGATCGACGGCGAGGCGAAGTCGGGCGACGGTTGGCTGAAACTCGCCGGCACGGTCGATCCGGCGACCCGTGCGCTGGATCTCGAGATCAGGGGGGAGCGCTTCGAGGTGGCGGCCACGCGGCAGCTGCGCGCGGTCGTCAGTCCCGGGATGCACATCGTCATGGGCAGTGACGGGATGCGGGTCGAGGGGGAGTTGCTGATCCCCAGCGCGCATGTCCGCGCCGGCGGGGGGGGTGATGGCAAGCTGGTTCGGTCGTCCGGCGACGTGGTCATCGTCGATGAGGCAGGGGTTGCGGAGGAGAAGACGCCGGCGGGGAATTTCCATCTCGATCTGCGCGTCGTGCTCGGTGACGACGTCCGCGTGCAGGTGGCCGATTTCGCCGGCAAGCTCAAGGGCAATCTGCGGCTGACGCAGAAGCCGGGGCTGGCGCCCCGGGCCACCGGCGTCATCGAAGTGGTCGATGGCGACTACATCGTCTATGGCCAGCAGCTCAACATCCAGCGAGGCCGGATCCTGTTCAGCGGCGGGCCGGTGGACAATCCACGGCTCGACATGGACGTGGCACGACGGGTGGAAGCCTACGACGTGCTGGCCGGCGCGCGGATACGCGGCACCGCGCAGGCGCCGATTCTGCAACTCTATTCGGAGCCGGCGATGCCCGATTCGAGCATTCTCTCCTATATGCTGCTGGGCCAGCCGCCGGGCACCAAGGGCGCCAGCTTCACGCTCGGCAAATACCTGACGCCGGATCTCTATGTCGGCTACGGCATTGGCCTGTTCAACGCGATCAACACCTTCAACATGCGCTACCGCCTGACCGACAAGCTGGCGCTGCATGCCGCCTCGGGGCTGGCCAACAGCGCCGACCTGATCTACTCGATCGAGCGCTGATGCGCCACCGGACCGGGTCGATACATTGATGTCTAGCGTTGTTCCCGCGCTTCCTTGATGGCGAGTGCCTGCAACTGGGTCTGCTGTTTCATCAGGTCCCGCAGTTCGGTCAGCAGCACTTCCTGTGCCGGTGGCTCGGCCGGTGCCTCCTCCTGCTGCCGGCGCATCTTGTTGATGCCGCGCACGACCAGGAAGATCGCGAAGGCGATGATCAGGAAGCTGATGATGGTGTTGATGAAATTCCCCCAGTTGATGGTGATGGCACCGGCTTTCTGCGCAGCCTCCAGGGTGGCGTAGGGTCCGGGGGCCTTGCCCTCCTGCAATACGGTGAAGACGTTGGAGAAGTCGATGCCACCCATCAGCAGGCCGATCGGCGGCATGATGATGTCGGCCACGAGGCTGGTGACGATGGTGCCGAACGCCGCGCCGATGACGATGCCGACCGCCATGTCGACGACATTGCCCCCCATGGCGAATTCCTTGAACTCTTTGAACATGGAAATGATCCTCTCTGCTGGTGGTTGGTGATTGATCCGGGGTTTACAGCCAAGAGCTTAGTGCAACGCGCTGGTCGATGGGGGTGGGTAAAGGTGAAAGATTATTTCGTCTGGCGGCAGGCAGCGGGGCGGTGAAGAACGAGGGTGTTGGCGGCACGCCGACGCGTGGCCGCTGCCCCTCCACCGCGGCTCACGCACTCGTCAGTTCGGCCTGCAGCCGGCGAAGCTCTTCCAACCGGTAGATCTCGGGCACCCAGTAGGGTGTCAGGCCGTTGTGCAGTCGGGTGTGGAAATATTCGACGAGAAATCGGCGCGCATGACGGGCGTAGTCGGATTCCTTGTCGGCCTGGCGCTTGCGGGGCGTCTCTTCGTGCTGCAACTGTTGCAGTTTGTAGTAGTGGCGCAGCAGGAACAGGTAGAGTGATTCGGCGCGCTCCTGGAGCCGCCGCATCGACTGGCGGTCACCGCGTAGCAGTCGGTGGTCGACGATCACGTCCAGCCACAGCTCCAGCTCCTCCTCGCCCAGTGGGATCGGCAGCGGGCGCTGGCCCTTGGCGAGTGATTCCAGTTCGTCGCGCAGCTTGTCGGCGAGATGGCGAAAGCCGCTGTTGTGTGGAAACTGCCGTATCTTGCGCTCGGTCTCGCTGAGACGTTGCTGCAGCCGTGCGTGCCGCTGATGGTGACGCGTCAGTTCCTCGGCGTGGGCCGAGACTCGCGCCTGGTAGTCTCCCATCACCTGAATCGTGACCAACAGTTTTTGTGCGTGGTACTGGTCCAGCACGTTGCGGTGGAGTGCGCAGCGGCGGCGCAGTTTGCCGTCGATTTTCTTCATGAACGCCAGCAGTGCCTTGTCGTCCCTGCGGTTGACACCCCGCAGGGATTTTCGCGCCGCCAGTAGTTTGCGGTAGTTGTCGCCGACCTCGTTGGCGATTCCGCCGAGCCGCTCCAGCGCTTCCAGTGCTTCCTGGGGTGACAATGGCTGTTCCGTCGGCTCCGTGGCCCGCAGCCGCCGCTGGATGTCGCGCAGCGGCTCCAGCAATTGGCGGATGGTTGGCGTGATTCGTGGCAGTGCCGCCATGTCGTAGGCGGCCACCCCTTGGGCGCCGAGCCGGTCGCGAAGCCGGTTGAGATCCTGCATGACGCTGGACTGGCGCTGGAAGATCAGCGTTTCGATGGTGGCGGCAACATCGGGCGGCGCGCTTTCGATGAGGTCGAGGGGAATATGATCCGGCAGTGTCTCGGGAGGCACTTTGGCCAGTTCCCGGGGCGGAATGCGGGTGATGATCTTGCGAAATTCCGCGAGCGGAATCTGCCGAGCTTTGGAACCCATTGAAAATCAGTCCGTTGTCGTTGTGCCTGGCCGCCGTTGGCGGCAGGCCATGTTCGACGGGCCTGGCATGTACCCGTCCACCTCCCCCACTCTTTCCGTAGAGTGTTTGTTGTTCTTCGACCGGCGTTGTCGGTTTGGCGCTTATTCCGCTTCCAGTGTCCTGGCAAAATCGAGCATCCGCTGGGTGGAGCGCAGCGCCTTGACGCGCACCGCCTCGTCGACGTGGATCTCGTTGTCGCCCCTTTTCAGCGTCGACAGCAGATTGTCGAGACTGTTCATCGCCATCCAGGGGCAGTGGGCGCAGCTGCGGCAGGTCGCGCCGGCACCGCCGGTGGGCGCCTCGATCAGGATTTTGTCGGGCGCCGCTTTCTGCATCTTATAGAAGATGCCGTTGTCGGTCGCAACGATCAGATGCTTGTTGGGCAGGGTTTGCGCCGCTTTGATGAGCTGAGTTGTGGAGCCGATCACAGTTGCCAGCTCCAGCATCGCGTCGGGTGATTCCGGGTGCACCAGCACCGCGGCGTCGGGATACTGCGCCAGCAGGTTTCCGAGCGCGCGGGACTTGAACTCGTCGTGGACCACGCACGAGCCGTTCCACAGCAGCATGTCGGCGTCGGTCACCTTGGCGATATAGCTGCCCAGATGTTTGTCTGGTGCCCAGAGGATCTTGTGACCCTCGCCGGCCAGATGGTCGATGAGCTTGACGGCGATGCTGGAGGTGACGACGTAGTCGGCCCGTGCCTTGACCTCGGCCGAGGTGTTGGCATAGACGACGACGGTGCGGTCGGGGTTTTCGTCGCAGAAGCTTGCAAACTCATCGGCCGGGCAGCCGAGGTCGAGCGAGCATTCGGCCTTCAGCTCCGGCATCAGCACCCGTTTCTCGGGATTGAGGATCTTGGCCGTCTCCCCCATGAAGCGGACGCCGGCCACCACCAGCGTCGTGGCGGGATGCTCGTTGCCGAAGCGGGCCATGTCGAGGGAGTCGGAGATATAGCCGCCGGTCTCCTCGGCGACCCGCTGAATATCGGGATTGGTGTAGTAGTGGGCCACCAGCACCGCGTCCTGGCGCTTCAGCTCGGCCTTGATCTCGGCGATCAGTGCGCGCTTCTCCGCAGCCGAGTGCGCGGGCGTGGCGGCGGTGATCGATGCGGTGGTGGGGATCTCGCCCAGCGGAATGCTGACCGGTGCAATCTTGAATTCTGCGGACATGAGGCCGGAATGTCAGTGGTACCAACGACCACTATGACGGCGCGCCCGGCGAAATTCAAGCGGCAAATCAATCACCTGGGGTGGTGTTGGTGGTCGGGTGAAAAGGTCCGTCGTTGGCTTTTTCTGCGCTGGGGCCAGAAAAAAGCGGTTCGCGTTTTCTCGATTTTTCAATGCCTTGGGGCCGTCGAAAAGGGGGGCGGATTCCTTTGTCGCGGGCAGGGTGTCGGGTGGTGGTGTTCTTCAACGCGCTGCCGGATGTCGACCAATGCTAGACTCTCCCCTATTTGCATCGGGTTCTCTTATGCTGCTTCGCCGTCCTGGTTCCACGCGCCGACGTTGGCTCGTCCTGCTGATACAGGCCCTGGTGTTGTTGCTGCTCTATTTGGGGCTCAAGAGCTGGATGCAGCGCGACATGGTCTCCGGACAGGTGCCGGATCTGACCGCCCATCTGGTGGATGGTTCACGGTTCTCGCCGCGTGACCTCGAGGGTCGGGTCTGGCTGCTGCATTTCTGGGCGGAGTGGTGCCCGATCTGCCGCGCCGAACAGGGCGCGATCTCCGCCGTTGCCCGCCGCTGGCCGGTGGTGACGGTGGCGATGCAGTCGGGGGACCGCCTTGCCGTCGAGGATTACCTCCGCGCCAACGGCCTCGACTGGCAGACCATCGTCGATCAGACCGGCGCGATTGCCAAACGGTTCGGTGTCGATGCGGTGCCGGCCTCGTTCGTCATCGACGGTTCGGGGAAGATCCGTTTTCGGGAAACGGGATATACCACCAGCTGGGGCCTGAGGCTCCGTCTCTGGCTCGCCAGCCTCGTCGATTGAACCGTTCGATCGGCCGCGCGGGATTGCGCCAAATCACCGCATGGTGGCTGCCGGGGATGCCCCGTGCTTTGCCCCACTCCATGCAAATCAATATGTTAGGCTTCCACTTCAGCGATCAAGTTCGGCCCAGTCTCATGAAGAAAAAGACCAGACCAATCCAGTACCCGGTGGCGCCCACCACGCTGCGTCCCGACGATGTCAAGACGCTGCCCGGCCTGTTTCGCGCGCGGGTGGCGGCCACCCCCGACAAAGTGGCCTATCGCCATTTCGACGTGGCCGGCAAGCGCTGGCAGGACACCAGTTGGGAGGAGATGGCCACCGAAGTGGGGCGTTGGCAGGCTGCCTTCAAACGGGAAGGGTTGCAGGCCGGGGACCGTGTCGCCGTGATGCTGAAGAACTGCCGCGAATGGGTCGTCTTCGACATCGCCGCGCTGGGCCTGGGCCTGGTGGTGGTGCCGCTCTATACCGATGACCGGCCGGAGAACGCCGCCTGGATCATGGAGGACGCCGGGGTCAGGCTGCTGCTGGTGGAGGGGAAGAAGCAGTGGAAGCGGCTGCAGCAGGTGTCGTCACGGCTGGAGAAGCTGCTGCGTATCGTCAGCGTCAATACGATCGAGAAGGACGACCGCCCCAACGACAGCCATTTGCAGAGCATGTCGGAGTGGCTGTTCGGCGTCGAGGGCCCGGTACTGGCCGAGGAGTGCGATCCGCGCGAGCTGGCCACCATCGTCTACACCTCCGGCACCACTGGCAAGCCCAAGGGCGTGATGCTCAGCCACGACAACATCCTCTACAACGCCTGGGGCGCCGCCCACTGCGGGGTGTTCACTCCTGCCGACCGGTTCTTGTCGTTTCTGCCGCTCTCCCACATGCTGGAGCGGATGGCGGGGCTCTATTTCCCGATGATGGTCGGTGCCGAGGTGGTCTATTCGCGGGGCGTCAATCAGCTCGGTGACGATCTGGTCACGCAGAAGCCGACGACGCTGGTTTCGGTGCCACGGATCTACGAGCGGGTCTATGCCCGGATCATGAGCAAGCTGCGCAAGGAGTCGGCGTTCCGGCAGAAGATTTTTCACAAGGCGGTCGAGGTGGGGTGGAAGCGTTTCGAATACCAGCAGGGCCGGGGCCGGTTCGATAAGTCCATCCTGCTGTGGCCGCTCTATAAGAGGCTGGTGGCGGACAAGATTCTGGCGCGTCTCGGCGGCCGTCTGCGCTATGCCATCTGCGGCGGCGCGGCGCTACCCCCCGACATTGCCCGCATGTTCATCGGTCTGGGGCTGCCGATGGTGCAGGGTTACGGCATGACCGAGACCAGCCCGGTCATCTGCGTCAACCGGCCCGATGACAACATCCCGGAGAGCATCGGCCAGGCGCTGCCCGGCGTCGAGGTGCGCATCGGGGAGAACGACGAGTTGCAGACCCGCAGCCGCTCGGTGATGCTCGGCTACTGGAACAACGAGCAGGCCACCGCCGAGACCATCGACTCCGACGGCTGGCTGCACACCGGCGATCAGGTGCGGGTCAATGCCACCGGCCACTATTTCATCACCGGACGGATCAAGGAGATCATCGTCCTCGGCAACGGCGAGAAGGTGCCGCCGGCCGACATGGAGATGGCCATTGCCATGGATCCGCTGATCGATCAGGTGATGATCATCGGTGAGGGCCGCTCCTATCTCACCGCGCTGGTCGTGCTGGAGCCGCAGGAGTGGCAACGGCTGGCACAGCGGCTCGGGGTCGATGCGGACGACCCGGCGAGCCTGCGGGAAAAGCGGGTGGAGAAGGCGGTGTTGCAGCGGATCGGCGAACGGATCTCCAGCTTTCCCGGCTATGCCCAGGTGCGCAAGGCCCACCTGCTGCTGGTGCCGTGGACCGTCGACGACGGCCTGCTGACGCCGACGCTGAAGATGAAGCGGCCACAGATCGTCAAACGCTTCGAGGATGCGATCGAAGCGATGTATCAGCGCTGACGCGGTCTGTCGCGCCGGGCGTCACTTCGCCCGTTCGAGCAGGATCTGGTTGGGCGCGCCGTCCTTGTCGAAACGGGTCGGCCGGGTTTTCAGATTGCTTCCCACCCGCAGCCGCAGCTTGTTCATCGACACCATCTCGGCAATGGCGGGAACGGTCTGGAGATGGCCGGACGGGGTGTGCATCTTCAACGTCAGATGGGCGGGATCACGGCTGCTGTCGAGGGTCCAGGTGCCGACCAGCGTGCGGTCGTCCTGGGTCAGTGCCACATCCTCGTTGCTGAACTGCATCGTGATCGCGTGGCCGGCCGCGTCGGTGCCGACCCACTGACCCTCGATATCGGTGTCGATCGAGGTGGAGCAGGCCGTGGTCAGCATGACCGCAAGCAGTGTGCCGTAGCCTTTCGTGAAGGTTGTCTTGTGCATATCCGGTTCCTTTGGCTGCTGCTGGGAATTCGTAGAGAGTAGCAGGGATGGAGAGCGCGGGATGTGATCCTCGTGGTGTCGTGCCGGGCGTAAGATCCATCGCCTGTCGCGGTGGATCTTGGTGCATACGGTCCCGAGCGCGACAATGATCCTCCGCCGCTGGCAGCAGATTCTATAACCCTGTCCGCGAAACGTCCCGAGATTGGTCAAGAAACCGCCGCTTATGAATCAGCTGAAGAATGAAACCAGCGCCTATCTGTTGCAGCATGCCGACAACCCCGTGGCCTGGCATCCCTGGGGCGAAGCGGCGCTGGCGCTGGCGCGTGAACGGGACCAGCCGATCCTGCTGTCGATCGGCTATGCCGCCTGCCACTGGTGCCACGTCATGGCCCACGAGTCGTTCGAGGATGAAGAGACGGCGGCCTTGATGAACGCCCATTTCATCAATATCAAGGTCGATCGCGACGAACGGCCCGACCTCGACAAGATCTACCAGACCGCCCACTACCTGTTGACCCGGCGCAACGGAGGCTGGCCGCTGACGCTGTTCCTCACGCCCGACGAGTTGTTGCCATTCTACGCGGGCACCTACTTTCCGCCGGAGCCCCGCCACGGCCTGCCGGGCTTTCGCGATCTGCTCGACGGGGTGGCGACGCTGTATCGGGAGCGCCGAGACGAGGTGCGGCGCCAGAGCGAGGCATTGCGGACTGCGCTGGCCGGTGCCTTCCGGCCGGCGCAGCCGACCGCCGGGCTGGATGAAAGCCTGCTGGAGAAGGCTCGGGACGAGCTGGCCGAGCGCTACGATCCCGACCACGGCGGTTTTGGCGACGTGCCCAAGTTTCCCCATCCGACGACGCTGGAGTTTCTGCTGCAACGCTGGCTGCGCAGTCGCACGGACGAGGGCGGTCCCGACCTGAAAGCGCTGGAAATGGCGGCTTTCACGTTGAAGCGAATGGCGTTGGGTGGAATGAACGACCAGCTCGGCGGTGGTTTCTGCCGTTATTCGGTGGACAAGGCGTGGATGATTCCCCACTTCGAGAAGATGCTCTACGACAACGCCCAGCTGTTGCCACTTTACGCCCGTGGCGCGGTGGCGACCGGCAGCTCGCTGTTCCGCCGTGTCGCGACCGAGACGGGCGAATGGGTGATGCGTGAAATGCAGTCACCCGAGGGTGGGTATTTCGCCTCCATCGACGCCGACAGCGAGGGCGAGGAGGGGAGGTTCTATCTCTGGACGGCGGACGAGGTGGCGGCGCTGCTCCCGGAGGAGGCGTATCTTTACTTCTCGCACCGTTTCGGTTTCGACCGGCCGGCCAATTTCGATGGCCGCTGGTTGCCTCACGTCTATGTCGAATACGAGGCGCTGGAGCGGCGTTTCTCGCGGCCGCAGAATGAGATCCGCCGGATCGTGGAGATGGCGCGCGACAGGTTGCTGGCCGCCCGCTCGGCGCGGGTGCCACCGCAGCGGGACGAGAAGATCGTCACCGCCTGGAACGGCCTGATGGTGCGCGGCATGGCCATCGCCGGGCGGCTGTTGGGGCGGGAGGACTTCATCGATTCGGCCGAGCGGGCGCTGGCCTACGTGCGCCGTGCGCTGTGGCGTGACGGGCGCCTGCTGGCCGCTGGCGAGAAGGGGTGCGCTCGCCTGCCCGCCTATCTCGATGACCATGCCTTTCTGCTCGATGGCGTGCTGGAACTGCTGCAATTGCGCTGGAACAGCGGCCGGCTGCGGTTCGCTTGCCAGTTGGCCGACATCCTGCTCGACCATTTCGAGGATCGGGACGGCGGTGGCTTCTTCTTCACCGCCGACGACCACGAACGGCTGCTGGCGCGTCCCAAGCCCTTTGCCGACGAGGCGATGCCGGCCGGCAATGCCGTGGCGGTGCGTGCCCTCAACCGGCTCGGCCTGCTGCTTGGCGAGCGTCGCTATCTCGATGCTGCCGCCCGTGCCATCGAAGCGGCCTCGGGGCCGATCGCCCGGGCACCGATGGTGCACAGCGCAATGCTGACGGCGCTGGAGGATCGGTTCGAGCCGCCGCGCATCGTCGTCGTGCGGGGAGAGGAGCCCGAGCTGTCCGAGTGGGCCGCCCACCTCCGCGCCAGTGTCGACCCGCGCCTGCTCGGCTTTGCCATCGAACGTGGCGCGGCCGACCTGCCACCGGCCATCGCGCTCAAGGAGAGTCGTGACGAAGGCCCTGTCGCCTACTGGTGCGAAGGCCTACAGTGCGAGGCGCCGCTGACCGATATCGACACATTTTCCCGCAAAGTGAACGCCAGTTAATCTTCGGTTCATCGACTGGACATTAAGGTATCGTGTTATATACTCGATGTAATTAGTTGAAAAACTGAGTTTTTCGGCTGTCGTCAAAGCAGGCGATCCAGCAGCGGCCGCCTGAGCTAGTGAGTGAACCGCGATGAAATTACTGGGAAGTGTACTGATAGCGCTGTTTGTCGTGATGATGCCGCAGGCGGTCATCAGCAAGGTTCGGGTGGTCGATACCAGTACCGCCAGGCCGATGGACATCGTCTGGACGTCGAAAAACAAGCACGGGCAGGTGGTCGTCCACCTCTACATGTACTGGGGACTGCAGTGCCCCCACTGTCACAAGGCCATGCCGTTCATCAAGAAGATGGCGCGCGACTATCCCTGGATCAAGGTTCATCTGCGGGAGATCAGCGAGAACCGCCGCAACCTGGTGGCCATGTACAACATGGCGGAGGCCATCGGCGAATCCAATGTTGCGATTCCGGCGTTTTTCTACTGTGGTTATCTCTATACCGGCTGGGGCGATGCCGAAACGACGGGCGCCTGGTTGGTGGATGAACTCAAGCAGTGTCGCGGCAACCCGGTTTGAGGGGACGGCGCCGCTTCATCGGCAAAGGTGCGCCGGAAACCGCAAAAGGGTGATTCCGACACGGACAAGGCACCGCCGAGACCGTAGCATTCGGCGCTCCACCCCCAACCGGACCTGGCCGTTCTCATGGATCGAATCCTGACCGTCACGGTCAACTACAAGACCCCTGACCTCACCATCAAGTGCATCGAGTCGGTGGCGCGTGAGCGCGAACGCAACATGCCCGGGCTGACGATGTGCGTCGTCGACAACGACTCGGGTGATGGCTCGGTGGAGAAAATCTCCGCCGCCGTCGAGGCCCATGGCTGGTCCGACTGGGTTTCGGTGGTGCCGGCTGGTCGCAACGGCGGTTTTTCCTACGGCAACAATCTGGCGATCCGGCCGGCGCTGCAGCGGCCGCGAGATCAGCAGCCGGACTTCATCTGGCTGCTGAACCCCGATTCGGAGATCGAACCTGGCGCGGCGCTGGAGCTGGTCCGTTTCATGCGCGAGCATCCGCGTGTCGGCATGGCCACTGGCCGTTCGTTCGGCACCGATGGCCAGACGCAGACGGTGGCCTACCGCCATTTCACGCCGCTCAACGAGTTCCTCGGCATGTTCC
The DNA here is from genome assembly GCA_964614535.1 of uncultured Thiotrichales bacterium. GTDB lineage: Bacteria > Pseudomonadota > Gammaproteobacteria > UWMA-0217 > UWMA-0217 > JALSHZ01. The sequence continues at coordinate 20,780 of CAZTOZ010000054.1, forward strand.
AGCTCGGCCTGCTGGAACGCCTGTTCGCATCGTCGAGCGTCGTCATTCCCCTGGGCGACGAGCCGTTGCAGGCAGTATGGTTGTCGGGCGCGTCGCTGATGATCCGGCGAGAGGTGTTCGACGACACTGGGCTGATGGATGAACACTACTTTCTCTATTTCGAGGAGACCGACCTCTGCCTGGCGGCGGGCCGGGCCGGTTGGGAGCTGTGGTACGTTCCCAGCAGCCACGTGATGCACATCGAGGGCGCGGCCACCGGTTTTACGCTGGAAGAGGTGGCCAAGCCGCGCCGCGCACGCTACTGGTTCGAGTCACGGCACCGCTTTTTTCTGAAGAACTACGGGCCGTTCAAGACCCTGCTCGCCGATACCGCTCATATGCTCGGCTTCGCGCTGTGGCGGCTGCGGCGCCGGCTGCAGAACAAGCCGGATCTCGATCCGCCACACTATCTGCGTGACTTCTTCGTCAACAGCGTCTTCGTCAAAGGGTTTTCGCTGCCGGATTGAGCGCGGCTCAGGGCGGTGGCATCTCCAGCGTCGCCTTGTCGCCGGCCGAGACGTCGTCGGCGGAAAAATGGACGACCAGCTCCAGCAGCGATGGATTGCCGCCGCCCGGCCGGATATCGCGCACCTCTCCCTGGAACCGCCGGCCCGCCACCGTGACGGTAATCTTCCGACCCCGCGCCATCTGCCGGGCCTGCTCGGGCGTGATGCGGCTGACCGCAATGAGGCGGTTGCTCCGGGCGAGCCGGATCATCGGGGTGATCTCGCAGCGATTGCTGACGCTCTCGCCGGGGTTGATGTTGCGTTCGGTGACGATGCCGGCGAACGGTGCCCGCAGTTGGCTGTATTCCAGATCGAGCCGGGCCAGCGTCAGCGCCGCTTCGGCCCGTTGGAGTGCGGCCTGTGCCGTCTCGAAACGCAGCTGCGCGTCCTCCATCGCCGTGGTGGAGAGGACGGTGCGGTCGTAGAGCTCCTCGGCGTGCCGCAACTCCCGCTCCGCGATCTTGAGTTGGGCGCGAAGGCGGGTGACCTCGGCTTTCGCCCGGGTCACCTCGGCCTGGAAGGGGCGGGGATCGAGCGCGGCCAGCAGGCGGTTCTTTTCGACACGGTCGCCGGCTTCGACCTTGACGACGCCGATGCGGCCACTCAGAGGCGTGGAGAGGGTGGTGATCTCGGCCCAGCGCAACGTCGCCGGGAGTTCGTCGGCAAGGGCGGTGGTGGTCAGCAGGAGCAGTGCCAATGGCGTGAGCGAGCGTTTCATGGGGATTCCTCGTTTGCCGATGGGGGCCGCAGGGCGCTCCAGTCGGGGTTTCCGGTCAGTTCCACCAGCCTTTCGCGGGCCAGCGCCAGGTCGAAACGGGTTTTTTCATGGAACTGGCGGGCGGCGCTCTGTTCGACCATGGCGTCGCCCAGGTCGGTTTCGATCTCCAGCTCGTAGCGGGCACGGCTGCGGTCGAGGTAGAGCTCCCGGTAGTCTTCGCGGATGGCGGCCTGCCGTAACTGTAGCTGGAGGGTTTCGATCTCCTGCAGCGTTTGTAGCAGCCGTTCCCGCAGCGTGAAGCGGGCGAGCCGCTGCTCCGCCAGCAGCTTCTGCCGTGAAGCCTCGACTGCGGCGAGTCCGGCGTCGATCCGTCCGCCCTGGTAGAGCGGAACCTCCAGTCCGACGATGGCCCGCCACGGCGTGCGGCTGCCGAACGATTGTCGGTATTCGTTGGCTTCGAGCTGGAGATAGAGATCGGGGTGACGTCCGGCGCGAACGGCCTTGCGTTGCGCATCGAGCGCCTCCAGCCTTGCCTGGAGCCGTTTCAGCATCGGATTGTTGTCGAGTGCCTCGGCCAGCAGCGTATCGTATTCCGGCAACGGTGACGTCAGCCCCGGCAGGGCCGGTGGTGCCAGCGAGGCCGACAACTCACCGGGGCGGTTCAGCGTCAGCGCCAGCTTCTCGCGGGCCTGACGCTGACGGGTCTCGGCGCGTTGCCGTTCGAGCAGCGTCTTTTGATATGCGTCCTCCAGCCGTAACCGTTCGACCTCGGAGAGCCGGCCGAGCTCGTGTTGGTCCTTGGCGCGATCGAATCGCACATAGGCCACCGCCATCGCCTCGTTGGCGGTGGCGGCGGCCAGATCGGCCAGCAGCACCGCAAAATAGTCGGCCATCACCTGGCGCCGCAGCGTCATTCCGGCGATGGTTTCCGCCGTCTTGCCTGAGACCACCGTCTTGGCGGCGGCATCGATGCGGTGGCGGGTACGGCCAAAGTCGTAGAGCCGTTTGTAGAGCGTCAGTGTGGCGCGGGAATCGTCACGGCCGTCGTAGGGCGAGCCGGCCGGCGGGTCGATGCGGTGGGCCTCCAGATCGAGATCGATGGTGAGGTCGTCGTCGGCGGACACCTCGGCCCCGGCCGCACTCAACAGGGCGGTTTCGGCCTTGGCGGCGGTGATGACGGGGTGGCGTTCGTCGATGGTGGCCAGCGCTGCCTCCAGCGTCAATGGTTCCGGCAACGAGGGTGGTGCCCCGTCCGCGAGGCAAAGGGCGGACCACCCTGTCAGCAGCAGCCCCAGCAGTGTCGGAAGGCCGCGCAAGGTGGTCACTGTCCGCGCTGGGCGCGCTTGAATCGGGTGAAGCTGCCGTTCTTGTAGTGCTCCTCGGCGACGTAGCGGCCCAGCAGCATGAACTCCCTGGCATCGCGGGTTGCGCCGATGTAGCGGGCGATGCGTTTGCCATCGAGATCGAAGAAGGCGATGACCGGCGTGGCGCGGACGCGATGCTTCTTGGTGGCGAAGGCTTTTTCGGTGGTTTCGTTGCCATCGAAATCGACCAGCTCGACGTCCCCTTCGATGTCGATCGTCAGCAGGCGGAAGTGCTTGCGAAAATAGTCTTGCACGTCGGGCTGGTTGAGAACCTGCTGTTTCATCCGGTGGCAGAACGGGCAGTCGTCCATCTCGAAGAAGAGCATGACCCCTTTCTTGCCTTCCTCCCGGGCGGTCTCCAGCTCTTCCTGGAGATTACCGAAGGAGTCGTGAAAGAAATGGGTTGCCGGGTCGCGTTCGGCCGCCACCGACGGCAGGGGTGGCAGCAACAGCGCCGACAACAGGAGAAGCCAGCGGGGAAAGAGGTCTGGTCGGATCATGGGGCAGTGCTTTCGTCGGTCATGGATCGTCGTCAATACTGAAACAAGCCGGTGGCCGTTTTCAAGCGACTTTTTCCCTCCGCCCGGAGAGGCCGATATTGAAAAATCGTGACAATGGCGCCATGCTCGCCCGACAACCCTTGCCGAATGTCTGGTGTTTCGTGCCCTTACTCGTTCTCTTTGTCGTCGTTCCGATCGTCGAAATCTACTTCCTCATCAAGGTGGGGAGCCTCATTGGAGTGATCCCCACGATCCTGATCGTCATCGCCACCGCCGTACTCGGTACCGCCTTACTGCGCCAACAGGGGTTGGCGACCTTGCGACGTTATCAGCAAAGCGTGGCCAGTGGCCGGTTGCCGGCCCAGGAGATGGTCGAAGGATTGGCACTGGTCTTTGGCGGGGCGCTGCTGCTGACACCGGGTTTCGTCACCGACGCCATTGGTTTTCTCTGCTTGATTCCGGTGACGCGGCAGGCGGTGATTCGTTGGTTGCTGCGGCGCGTCCGGATCGGTGGCTTTTCGGTGATGTCGCAGCGTGGCTGGGATCGGCCAGAGCCGGGTGCACCCGCCGACCGGTCGCCGCCGGCCGGTGGTCGCACCATCGAAGGGGAGTACAAGGTCAAGGAACGGGATTGACCCGCCCGACTCGACCGTGGGTCGGGCCAAACACCCCCCGTCATTGCGAGCGCCAGCGAAGCAATCTCCTGGAACGGTGCTCCGTCGTCAGGAGATCGCCGCGCTTCGCTCGCGATGACGGAGGGTGTTTTGCTCACGATGACGGGGGATGTCGTAGCCGTAGGCCGTAGGTTGGGCAAAGCAAAGCGTGCCCAACACTGATGGCCGATGCAGGATATGGGTCGGCACGGAGGTTTTCTTTCCCCCGTACCGGAATTGTGAATCCGTGGCAGACGCTT
>CAZTOZ010000055.1:0-44387 GCA_964614535.1 uncultured Thiotrichales bacterium
GGAGCCTTGTCCGTCATCAGTTTCCGAACATGGGCCTCCTGGGCTTTGGTCAGACGACGACCGTCGCCCTGCTTGCGGCCACCCCGATTGACCTTGAGATCCCGAGGTGAGAGTTTCATCCAGGATCCCACCATAGCTGCATGAACACCCACGATTTCTCCAATCTCCGCCTGGGACATTCCCCGTTTCCTGAGACGATGGGCCTGGCGACACTTTTCCTCCACCACCTCTCTCAGCAGTTGTGTTGCATCTTTCGCCTCGTCCGTGGACAAATTATATCAGATGTTATTTGGTGCCGGGTTAATAATGAGGAGCAGTGATCATGTCAGGTCATTGTCGGTCAGCTGTTGGTAAGCGGCGATGTATCGGTTTGCGCAGGTTGTTATCGAATATCGCTTTTCATAGATGGCCTTCATTCGGGATTGTATGTCAGTCAGCCGTTGGGTGGGCATGTCTAAGACTTGTTTTAGTGTTGATGAAAAACTCATTGCTGACAGGTCTGATGATATGAATCCGGTTTTTCCTGGTTCAATGACATCCGGTATTCCGCCAACCGGTGTGCAAACAGGAATTGTTCCAGTCGCGAATGCTTCCAGTAGTGTTAAGGGTAGGCCTTCATGAAGTGAGCTTAGGCAAAAGATATCTGCGCAGGCCAGGTAGTCATTGGGGTTTTTCTGCATTCCGAGAAAATAAATGTGGTTGCAACCCGATTCCTTGGCGTGTCGTTTCACGGCTTCGGCGAGTTCGTGGTCTGGGCCCAGGATCAGTAAAATTGTTTTGTAACCAGAGTTGACTAGATCGCAATAAGCATCAATCAGCATCTTCTGGTTTTTTTGCCTTGATATTCGTCCGATGTTGATTAGTACGCGGAAGTCGGACGAAGGCTTTAAGTTGTCAATTTGTTTTCGGACGGTGATAAGGGCGGGTGTGGTTTTTGGTTGCTCGATCCCGTTCTCTATGACCAATCTGTGCTGAGGTCCATATAGCTTCACTGTGGATTCGGCTATGGCTGGAGATATGGATACAGCTGTGAATCCAAAGTGGTTTAGTAGTAGATGTAGAAGATACTTGTATGCCTTGCCCACCTCCCTATCCGCGACATTGTGGATTGTATGGAACGACCTGATCTTAAGGCGTATCTGGGCCGGAAAAGAGTAAAGTATTGCCCGTAGATGGGTGTTGACGACATCAGGGCGTTCGTTTTTTAGAAGACGGTATAGTTTCCATGGAATTGAAGGATCGAATCCTGGCGTCTTCCCCATCGACAGGAGCCTCACCCGTGGGGCCAGTCTGTCTTTCAGGAACATCTCACTTGTGGGATTTGCAAGTGTCACGACGGTGACGTCGTGGTCATCAGATTGAGCGTTACTGAGACTAACAACGAATGTTTCCGCGCCGGCAGTCGCCAGCGTCGGGATGATGTGAAATATCTTCAAGGTTGCCGCTGTCGCCGGTTAAAAAGTTATTGAGATTCCTGGGAATATATCGTGTTATAGATGGTTCGTCAGGCCATTGTTCACAGAATGGACGGAGGGGCAGCTTGATGGGGATGTATTGAGGTTGACGGTTGTGGGGCATTGTTCGCGAATAGCCATGCTATTTGAGATGGTATGTAACGGTTTCGATAATGGCGCTGGTCGACAATCCGTCGGTGAAACCGGCGATCACCACCTTGCCACCATTGCGGCGGACGCATGCCCCGCCGGCCACCTCGTCGGGTCGGTAGTCGCCCCCCTTGACGAGCACGTCGGGCAGCAGTTTGCAGATCAGCCGTTCGGGTGTCTCCTCGGTAAACGGTACGACCCAGTCCACCGCGCGCAGGCCGGCAAGCACCTCCATTCGCTGTCGTAGTGGGTTGATGGGGCGGTTTTGTCCCTTGAGCCGGCGTACCGAGTCGTCGCTGTTGACGGCGACGATGAGGCGGTCGCCGTGGCGGCGTGCCTCCTCGAGGTAGGCGACGTGGCCGGCGTGGAGAATATCGAAGCAGCCGTTGGTCATGACGATGGTTTCGCCGTTGGCGCGTGCCTGTTGGATCGCGTCCAGCAGTGATGTCTCGTCGATGATGCCGGTGCTGTCCGGGGGGGTGGGCCGCAGCGCGCGGCGCAGCTCGGCCGGGGTGACGGTGGCGGTGCCGAGCTTGCCGACGGCGATGCCGGCGGCGTGGTTGGCCAGCCGTGCCGCGTCGGCCAGCGGCAGCCCGGCCGCCAGCGCGGTTGCCAGTGTGGCGACGACGGTGTCGCCAGCGCCAGTGACGTCATAGACCTCGCGGGCGTGGGTCGGTAGGTGCAGGGCGGTGCCGTCGGGTTGCAACAGCGTCATTCCCTGTTCGCTGCGGGTTACCAGCAGCGCCTCCAGCGCCAGTTCGCGGCATAGCGCGTAGCCTTTTTCGCACAGCGTGGCCTCGTCGCCGCAGGGGCCGACGACCGCCTCGAACTCGGCCAGGTTCGGCGTGATGAGGGTGGCGCCGCGGTAGCGGGAGAAGTCGTCGCCCTTGGGGTCGACGACCACCGGCCGGCCGGCGTTGCGGGCCAGTCCGATCAGTCGCGCCGCCTCGGCCAGCGTGCCCTTGGCGTAGTCGGAGAGCACGACGATGTCGCAGTGGTCGAGATGCTGGCGGAAGCGTTCGACCAGCGTGTCGGCCCCTGCGGGCGAGGGTGCCTCGAAGTCCAGCCGGATCAGTTGCTGGTGACGGCTCAGCACCCGCAGCTTGGTGATCGTCTGGCGTTCTTCGAGGCGGTCGAAGTGGCAGTCGATTCCGGCGACTTCGAGGCAGCGTTGCAGCGCGTCGGCGGCTTCGTCGTCACCGGTGACGCCGAGCAGTGAGACCGAGCCGCCGAGGGCGGCGATGTTCAGCGCCACGTTGCCGGCGCCGCCGGCGCGGTCGTCGAAATCGGTGATGCGCACCACCGGCACCGGTGCCTCCGGGGAGATGCGGGAGGTGGCCCCCTGCCAGTAGCGGTCGAGCATGACGTCGCCGGCCACCAGCAGGCGCAGGGCGGAGAAGTCGGGCAGGATCACGCCTCGTCCGCCGGCAGGTGGTAGCGCGTGCCGCAGTAGGGGCAACCGACCGAGCCGCCCGGCTCGATGGCGAGGAATACCCGGGGATGGGAGCGGGCCGGGTCGTCGTCGCGTGGACAGTGCAGTGGCAGGTCGGCGGTGGTGACGGTGATTTCGCGGTCGTTCGTGGGCGGCGACATGGAGGCTCCCGGTCAGCGCACCGGCGTCAGCCAGTGGTTGTATTTCTCCACCCGACCGTGGACGACATCGAAGTAGCGTGCCTGCAGCGCCTCGGTGACCGGGCCGCGCGAGCCGCCGCCGATGGGGCGGTTGTCCAGTTCGCGGATTGGCGTCACCTCAGCCGCGGTGCCGGTAAAGAAGGCCTCGTCGGCGATGTAGATCTCGTCGCGAGTGATGCGCTTCTCGACGATGGTGTAGCCCAGGTCGGCGGCCAGGGCGAACAGGGTGTTGCGGGTGATGCCGTTGAGCGCCGAGGTCAGATCCGGGGTGTAGATGATGCCGTCGCGGACGACGAAGATGTTTTCGCCGCTGCCCTCGGCGACGAAGCCCTCGACGTCGAGCAGCAGCGCCTCGTCGTAGCCGTCCTGAATCGCCTCCTGCAACGCCAGCATCGAATTGATGTAGTGGCCATTGGCCTTGGCCTTGCACATGCTGATGTTGACGTGGTGGCGGGTGAACGAAGAGGTCTTGATGCGGATTCCCTTTTCCATGTTCTCGGCGCCGAGGTAGGCGCCCCACTCCCAGGCGGCGACGATGACGTGAACCTTGAGGTTGTCGGCCCGCAGCCCCATCCCCTCGGAACCGTAGAACATCATCGGCCGGATATAGGCCGACTCCAGGCCATTGTCGCGTACCGCGGCGATTTGCGCCTGGTTCAGCGTCTCGGCGTCGAAGGGGGCGGTCATGTTCATGATCTTGGCCGAATCCAGCAGCCGGCGGGTGTGTTCCGTGAGCCGGAAGATGGCCGTGCCCTGGTCGGCGTGATAGGCGCGAACGCCCTCGAACACGCCCATGCCGTAGTGCAGCGTATGGGTGAGCACGTGCACCTTCGCCTCGCGCCAGGGCACCATCTCCCCGTCGAACCAGATCAGACCGTCGCGATCAGCCATGGACATAGTGTGAAGTCTCCCGTTGTGGGGTGGGGCGGGAGCCGCCGGCATCAGCCCAGCAACACCCGCCAGAGGCGGCGCACCAGCGCCCGCTCGTTGGCAAAGGCATCCGCCGGCAGCCGTGCCGAGCGTCCCAGCAGATTGAGGCGGTGGATTTTATCACGCATTGCCCGATATGCATCCATCAGCCCCTGGGCCTCCGCCGGGTCGATGATGCCGGCATCGGCCAGCGTCACCAGGATGCGGATGTTGTCGGTCCAGCGCGTCAGCCCGGGATGGTCGGCGGCGTGGGCCAGCACCAGATACTGGACGATGAACTCGATGTCGGTGATGCCGCCTGGCGACCGCTTCAGGTCGAACCAGTCGGCCTCCAGAACCTTGTGTTCGCGCCACATCGTCTCGCGCATCTTCACCACCTCGGCCCGCAGTGCGGCACGATCCCGTGGCCGCGACAGAATGGCCGATCGCAACCGGCCGAAGGCGTCGGCGAGCGCCGCGTCGCCGGCCACCGGCCGGGCGCGGACCAGTGCCTGATGCTCCCAGGTCCAGGCTTCGTTCTCCTGATAGCGGCGGAAGGCCTCGAGGCTGGAGACCAGAAGCCCCGACTTGCCGGACGGCCGCAGCCGCGTATCGACCTCGTAGAGCTCGCCGGCGGCGGTCAGCGTCGTCAGCAGGCTGATGATGCGGGTGGCGAGGCGGGCGAAGAAGGTGGCATTGTCGAGGCTGCGGCGGCCGTTGGTGTACTGCTTCTCGCCCTGCGAGTCGTGCAGGAAGACGATGTCCAGATCGGACTGGTAGCCCATTTCGTAGCCGCCGAGTTTGCCGTAGCCGACGATGACGAACTGTGCCCGCCGGCGTTGGCCGTCGATGTGGTACTCCGGCTCGCCGTGGCGGGCGGTGGTCTTGCGCCAGGCCACCGCCAGCACCCGGTTCAGCGTCACCTCGGCGATCCAGGTCAGGTGGTCGCTCACCTTCATCACCGGCAGCGCGCCGAGGATGTCGGCCGCCGCCACGCGGAACACCTGGGCATGGCGGAAGTGGCGCAGCTGATCCATCACCTGTTCGTCGTCGTCCGGCTCGATGCGGGCGAACTGGGCGTCGAGGATCTGCTCCAGCCCGGCCCGGTCGGGCGGCCGATGGAGCGACTCGGGGGTGATGAGCTCGTCGAGCAGGATCGGGTGGCGCGCCAGATAGTCACCGACCCAGGGGCTGGCCGCGGCCAGCCGCACCAGTTGTCGCAACACCTGGGGTTGCTCCCCGAGCAGCGAGAGATAGACGGTGCGGCCGGCGATGTTGGCCAGCAGGTCGAGCAGCCGGCGCAGCGTCTCGTCGGGGTCGTCGGTGGCGGCGACGGTGGCCAGCAGCGGTGGCATCACCCGGTCCAGCCGCTTGCGGCCATCGGCCGACAGCGCCTGGACGCGGCGATCGTCGTGGAAGTTCCGCAGCGCCGTGGCCGTCTGTGCCGGGTGGTGGAAGCCCGCCGCTTCGAGCAGGTGCTCGGCGTCGATCTCCTCATGGCCGTCGAGCGCCAGCCAGAGAGTCTCCAGGCGGGTCTGCAGCGGGTCGGCCCCGCTGGCCTCGTCGTCGCCGAACACCTGCTGAAAGTGGTGGTTGACGCGGGTGCGGTGGGCTTCCAGCGCGGCATGGAAATCGTCCCAGCGGGCAAAGCCCATCCCGGCGGCGATGCGTCGGCGCGCCTCGTCGGCCGTTGGCAGCGTGTGGGTCTGCTGGTCGTTGAGCATCTGCAGATGGTTCTCGGCCACCCGTAGAAAGCGGTAGGCATCCAGCAATTCGGTCGTGCTGGCGGCTGGCAGCAGGCCGCGCTCGCCGAGGTAGTGCAGCGTCGGCAGCAGATGGGGGCTGCGCAGGTGGCGGTCGCGGCCGCCGTAGGTGAGCTGGAACACCTGGGTGATGAACTCCACCTCGCGAATGCCGCCGGGGCCGGTCTTGAGGTTGTCGCCCTGACCCTTGCGTGCCGCCTCGATGGTGATGAGTCTTTTCATCTCCCGCATCGCGGCCAGGGCGCCGTAGTCGAGATAACGGCGATAGACGAAACCCTCCAGCCGTGACAGCAGCGCCCGTCCCGCCGCCTCGTCGCCGGCGATCACCCGCGCCTTGAGCAACGCATAGCGTTCCCATTCGCGGCCGTGGCGCAGGTAGTACTCCTCCATCGCGTCGAAGTGGGTCACCAGCGCGCCCGAGGCGCCGAAGGGCCGCAGCCGCATATCGACGCGGAAGACGAAGCCGTCGGCCGTTTGCTTGTGCAGGGCGTTGATCAGCCGCTGCCCCAGCCGGGTGAAGAACTGGCTGTTGTCTTGGGGCCGCCGTCCGTCGGTCTGGCCGGCCTCGGGGTAGGCGAAGATCAGATCGATGTCGGAGGAGAAGTTGAGCTCCTGCCCACCGAGCTTGCCCATGCCCAGCACCACCATGCGCTGCGCCTCGCCGGCGGCATTGCGTGGGGTGCCGGCGGGTTGCCGGCAGAGGTCGTCGTGGAGCCACTCCAGCGCGCGCCCGACCAGGCCGTCGGCCAGATCGGAACAGGCCCGCATTGTCTCCTCCAGCGTGGCCAGGCCGAGCAGGTCGCGCCAGGCGATGCGGAACATCTCGCGGTGACGGATCCGGCGCAGGCGCAGCAGCAGCGTCGGTTCGTCGGTGATGTCGGTGAGGGCGTCGTCGAGCAGATCGGAAAAGGCGCCGCTGTCGTGGGGCTGGTCGAGCCTGCCACTGCGCCACAGGGCGATGAAGTCGTCCGGGTGGCGGCTGCACCAGTGAGCGGCGAAGTCGCTGAGTTGCCAGACCGTCAGCAGTTTGTTCCGTGCCGCGTCATCGAGCGTGGCGAGGCGGGGGTGGCTGTCGGCCAGTTCGTGCCAGCGTTGCTCGCTGCGCTGGACCAGCGTATCGGGGAGGGAAGGGGACATGGCGCGTCTCTCCACGGGTTTGCCCCATCATAGCAATTGGCGATCCGGCACGCCCGTGAATCCACCGGGTGAAGCCACGGTGAGTTCGACAACCGTCGATGCAACGGGGGCCGTATGGGGGGGCGGTGCCGGCACCACCCGCCGCCCGGATCCGGCCGGCCCTCATCCGGCCTCGCCGTCGCGCTCGGCCTCGGCCTGGAGCTTGGCCTGAATGAAGGCGCTGTGGGGCAGGTGGAGCAGATCGGCGATACGCCGGATCTGATGTTCCTCATGGTGATCGAGGACGCCGTCGGCAAGGGCCACCCGCCAGCAGTCGGTGACGATCTGCTGCTTCTGCCGTGGCGTGAAGTGGGCATTGATAACCTGTAGCGTTGGGTGCAGGGAGATCTGCTCCGTGTCGCGTTGGCGCGCCTCCTCCAGCAGCGTGGCCGCTGTTTCACGGTCCAGGTCGAAGCGCCGAGCCAGCCGCTCGACGATCGCCTCGATCTCGCTTTCCTGCCACTGGTGGTCGGCCTGGCCGATCTCCACCAGCAACAGCGCGGTGGCGATTCTGACCTCCTCGTCGTCGGGTGCCGTGTCGGTGGCGCCGGCCAGGCGGTCGATGAAATTCTGGAAAAAACGTTGCATGGCGTGGATCCGTGGTTGTCTCGTTGGTGTCATGGTCCGGCGGCTGCGATCGCCGCTGCCGCGAGGCGGTTCAACGCCGTGGTGGTTGGTGGCGTCGAAATGCCGCTGTGGCAGGCTGCCCGGTTCTCGCTGGTCACGCTCACCAGCAGCCGTGATGCCACCGGCACGGCGATGCCGAACCGGCATCCCGCCGGATCGTGGAGCCGGTAGCCGTTGCCGGTGATGGTGGCATCGGGACCGATGTAGTCGCCACGGCCGAGCCCGTCAATGGCGGCCGGGTCGGTGTCGAAGCGGATGGTGACGATGCTCTCTCCGATGCTCGCCGGCGCACGCCACTGGCAGTGAAAGGCGGTGTCGCTCACCGGCTGCCAGTCGGCCGCGGTGGTGATGGGCGAGCCGGCGACGTCGCCGGCCAGGGCCGGTGGCAGGGCGGCGCAGATGGCCTGTTGGTCGGCGGCCGTCGTGCCGGCCTCCCGTGGTGGGGCGGTGGTGTCGGCCGCCACGACCGGGGTCGCGGGGTCGTCTCCGGTGCCGGTGCCGACGATGCCGCCTTCGTTGCAGCCGGCGAGGCCGAGCAGCAGGGCCAGCAGCAGGCGTGGTTCACTCTTCATGGTCTTGCGGCTCCTCGAAACAGTAGATGCCGATGCCGGCGCGATGGCGGCCCTTGCCGGTGCTTGCCGGATTGGCGTCCCGGTCGTGACGGCGGAGGAAGGCGTCCATCTCGTGCAGCAGCTCCATCGCGCGCTCGCGGCCGAGCCGGCGAAAAGCGGCCACCGCTTCGTCGGGCAGGTTGTCGTAGGCGACGCTCAGTTGCAGCCGCGACGCGGAACCGGCCTGGGCCAGGTTGTAGTCCACCGTCTCGAGCAGGTCGCGCACGGCTTCCGCGGCCAGCCGCAGCATCTCCCCGTCGCTTCGGCAGGGAACGTAGCCCGGTTTGACCAGGCGTATCTTGTCGTCGTCGCCGCGGCTGACGATGCCGGTGCGCAGCAGCTCGTCGAGCACGGCGCGGGCGGGGATGTCGCCGCTGTAGCGTTTGACCAGTTCGCCGAAGTCGGCGCCGTCCCCGGCAAATGGCAGCTCCCGTGGTTTGCCGGCGTCGAGAAAGTCGGTATCGCGCATCCAGCCGTGAACGACGCGGGCGGCGCGATTGTGGCGGGGAGGGTGGTCGTCCGCCGGCGACGGCTCGTCCAGCACCCGTCGCACCTCCTTGCGGTGGATGCCGGTGACCAGCGCGATGCGGGAGAGCGATGGCCGGCGGTCGTCGAGGCCGGCCGTCGATGCCGCGGTCTCCACGTAGAGCCGCTTCAGCCACTGGCTGAGGGTGGCGTGGGTGATGCCGTGGCGCAGCAGCAGGCGTACCAGTGGCCGCAGCATTCGGGTGGTGGCTTGTTGCAGGGGGGCGTCGGCCATGGGCGGTGCAGGAACGGGAGCGGCTGATTGTTTCATGGATGGGAAAAAAATCCCAGCCGTTGTTTTTGCCACGATTGCTACAATGGGCCCCGATTCCACCATCGCCCGGCCTCCATGCGCTTTTCCGTCTCCGTCATCATACCCAGCCACAACCGTGCCGAAGTGCTGCCGCGGGCGGTGGCGTCGGTGCTGGCGCAGACGCTGGCGCCACTGGAAGTGATCGTGGTGGACGACGGTTCCGACGACGGCACGGCGGCGCTGATGGCGCGGCGGTTTCCCGGGGTGCGCTGTCTGGTGCAGCAGAACCGTGGCGTCAGCGCCGCGCGCAATGCCGGCATCGCCGCCGCCCGTGGAGAGTGGCTGGCGTTTCTCGACTCCGACGACGAGTGGCTGCCGGGCAAACTGGCGGCCCAGCGTGCCGCGCTGGAAGAGCATGCCGGCTGCCGTCTCTGCCACACCGAGGAGATCTGGATTCGCAATGGCAAGCGGGTGAACGCGATGAAGAAGCATGCCAAGCGCGGTGGCCGCATCTACCGGCACTGCCTGCCGTTGTGCGTGATCTCACCGTCGTCGGTGGTCATCCATCGCAGCCTGTTCCGGGATCACGGCGGTTTCGACGAGTCGTTGCCCGCCTGCGAGGATTACGATCTGTGGCTGCGTCTCTGCGCCCGGGAAGCGGTGGCCTTCGTCGAGACTCCGCAGATCGTCAAGTACGGAGGGCATGCCGATCAGTTGTCGCGGCGCCATTGGGGGATGGATCGTTTTCGGGTGAGGGCGTTGCTCAAGATGCTCGACAGCGGGCTGCTCGACGCCGGGGACGAGGCGGCGACCCGCGCGATGCTGGTCGAGAAATGCCGCATCCTGGCGCAGGGGGCGGAGAAGCGGGGCAAGCTGGCGCGGGCGCGGTACTACACCGCGCTGGCGGAAGAACGGGGGCGTTGCGCGCGATGCTGAACATCGTCGTCGCCTGGATGGCCGAGGCGCGACCGCTGGTCGACCATTTCCGCCTCGAACCGTTGTCGAAACGGTATGGCTTTCGCATCTATCGTGGCGCGGAGATCCATCTGGTCATCAGCGGCCAGGGCAGCGCGGCGGCCGCCGCCGGTTGCGCCTGGTTGCAGAGCGTGAGCCGGTCGGTGTCCACGGTGCCGTGGCTCAATATCGGCATCGCCGGCCATCGGGATCTGGCCATTGGTTCGGCGGTGCTTGCCCGGGCGGTGATCGACGAGGCCAGTGGCCGGCAGTGGCGGTTGCCGCTGGCCGCCGGCGATCCAGCGGCCGCCGAGGTGCTGACCGTAGCAACCCCCGATACCCGCTATCGTCACCATCAGGTGGTCGAGATGGAGGCGTCGGGGTTCGTCGAGACGGCACTGCGCTTTACCGATCGTTGCAACGTCGCCTGTCTGAAGGTGATATCGGACAACGCCGCCAGCCCGGCCGGTGGGTTCGAGCCGGCCGCGGCGACACGTTTGATCGCCGCTCGTCTCGACGCTGTGGAAGAGCTGATCGGCAGGCTGGAGCATCACAATGATTGAAGGTAAGCGGTACATCGTCACCGGTTCGAGCCGGGGCATCGGACTGGCCATTGCCCGGGGCATCGTCGGGCGCGGCGGCCTTGTCGTCGGCCTTTCCCGCGATGCTGGCGGACTGGAGGGCCATCCCGCCTTCCGCTTCCTGCCTTGTGACTTTTCCCGTCTCGATGCGCTGGAACGGATGCTGAAGTCGTTGAAAAAAGAGCTGGGCCGGATCGACGGGCTGATCCTCAATGCCGGTTATGGCCAGTTCGGTGGGTTGGAGACGTTCTCCGCCGGGCAGATCCGGCGCCTCGTCGATGTCAACCTCACCAGCCAGATGCTGGTGACGCAGGCGTTGCTGCCGCTGCTCAAGCGCCAGCAGCAGGGCGATGTGGTCCTCATCGGCTCCGAAGCGGCGCGCAGGGGCGGGCGGAAGGGGGCGGTCTATGCGGCCACCAAGTTCGCGCTGCGGGGGTTTGCCCAGAGTCTGCGCGAAGAGTGCGCCGGTGCTGGCGTGCGCGTCACCCTCGTCAACCCCGGTATGGTGCGCAGTGACTTCTTCGCCGGACAGGATTTTCGTCCCTCCTCCGCCGCCGGCTGCCATCTGCTGCCGGACGATGTTGCCGACGCGGTGCTGTTCGTGCTCGAGCGCCGGGCGGGTGTCTGTTTCGACGAGATCGATCTGTCACCGCAGAAAAAAGTGATCGAATTCGGCGGGGGGTAGGCATGGGAAAACGACAGATGCGTCCAATGCGATGTGGGTTGCTGCTGGTGTTGCTCTTTTCGACGTTTGGCGCCCATGCCGCGCGTGTCGAGCTGACCTTGTCCGAGTTGCGCCAGGCGCTCGACGGCGATGGTGGCGCCGAGCCGCTCGATGCGCCGGCGCTGTTGCGTCTGCAGCAGGAGATGGGAAGGCTTGGCATGCGCTGGACGGGGGCGCGGCTGTCGATCGAGTCGTCGATGGATGCACCCCTTCCGCTGAAGACGGGATGCCGCCATAGCGCAACGCTCGAACGGCTCGACACGCGGCTGACGCTGTTGCCGGAAACGCTGGTCGGTATCGAGTACGACAGCCTGCGCCAACCGATGCGGTTGGCCGTTCAGGCGCCGGTGAAGCTGAGCGGAAAAGGCGACGTGCTACAGGCTTTCGGTGTCGAGCTCTTGGGCGACTGCCGCCGGTATGGTCGGGACGGTTTCGGTCTGTCGCTCGAAGGTGCCGGGCGGCTTCGGCTGACGCTGGTGCTGGATCCGGGCATCGTGCTGGGAGACGAGCGGCTGACCGTGACACCGCGGGTGAGTGTCGCTCTCGAGTGGGAGAGGCTCGACTATTCGGTTCGCATCGACGACACCGCGGCGGACGAATGGCTCGAGTCCAGTGTCCGCGCCCTGCTGAACCGGCTGTTGTCCGAAGACGGTATGGCCGCGCTGGGACAGCGGCTGGAAACGGCCTTCGACCGGCGTGTCGCCGCGGCGTGGGGCGGCCCGACGTTGATGCTGGATACGACGGGGATGGCGGTCGCCCAGCGAGAGGCGCTGCGGGATCTGTTGCAGCGCGATCTTCGCTTCACCGAAGCAGAACGATACCTGCGCGATCATCTGGCCGGCCTCTGGTATGCGTTGTTGGCTGCCGATCGGCGCCGTGGGGGCGGCATTCTGTCGGCGGCGGGGTTGTGCGAGGTGGTGGCGCAGACCGCAATTCCGATGCCGGTTTCTCCCCTGTTCCGGCGGGAGGCCGGTGCCTGCCGGCAGGTGGATGCCCCGGGGGGCGGGCCGGGGCGATACTACGTAGATGCCGCCTGCACGAAGGAGGTTCGTGTCGTGCCGCAGACGCATCAGCAATACTGCCGTGCCAATTTCGATCCGCTGCGGGTTGGTGATGGTGCCCGGCTCGATGAGCCGGCTTGGCACCTGTCGCCGGGGACGCGAACGATGATCCCGCTGTCGTCCAATGCGGGGCTGCATCAGCCCTGGGTGATGGCGCTGCCCTACAAGCGTGTTGCCACGCCGGCCGGTGAATGTGTGCTGGAGATGCGGGTCTACAAGTCGCGGATAGGTGCCAGCGGTTTAAAACCGGCGATGGCGCTGCACGGGGGGAGCTGGAAGTTCCGCACCCATGGGATTCTCGGGATCGAGGGGCTGGTGCCGCAACTCACGTCGCGTGGCTTCGTCGTGTTCGTCCCGTTCTATCGTCTGACCGGGGATGCCGAGGGTACGGCCGCTTGCCATGACGCCAGTGGCGCGGAGATCGTCGCGGACATCGATGACGCGCTCGACTGGGTGCGGGCCAATGCTTCCCGGTTCGGCGCGCTCTCCACTTCGGTGGCGGTGACCGGACAGTCGGCCGGTGCGTATCTCGCGGCGTGGCTGTCGGTACACCGTCCGGCGTCGGTCTCCCGGGCGTTGTTGCTCTACCCGCCGACCGACATGGCCGACTATCTGCAGCAGTGGCGTGAGGGCGAGTCGGCGGCGGACGACGATGGTGTCGGGGCCGTGAAGGCGTTTCTCGGGGATGCCGACCCGGCCACGGTATCACTGATGTCGCCGCTGATACGTGGCCACAGCCTGCCGCAGATCGTCGTTCAGCAGCCGGCGGCGTTTCCCCCCATCCATATCGTTCATGGCAGTGGTGACCGGGTGGTGCCGCTGCGGCAGGCGGCGCGGTTGTGCAATGCACTCGGTGGCGACATCGAGGGTGGGCCGGCGCCCGTCGACGGGCCGGTGGGGCAGCACACCGCCTACGCCTGTGATGACCGGGGCAGCCGGCTTCAGGTCATCGCCGGTGCCGGCCACATGCTGGACATCTGCCCATCGGCGCTCTGGTGCCCGGCCGGGGATGGCGGCGCGCAGGCCGCTGCCCGTGCCGCGATGCAAGCAGGGTATGATTGGCTGGCTGCGGCGCCGCAACGGGTGGCGGGCGATGCCGCGGGTCGTGGTGGCGGAGTGCTGTCGTGGTGGCCCGGAGCGCTGTTCTGGGTCCGGCGGCGACGCTTGTCAACTTGCCGTGAGGCGTGACCGTATCGCGATATCCTGTGCGGCTTCCAGACTGGCCACGTCGTTCAGGTTGATATAGTGGCCATCCAACTCGAAGGTGACGGCCGAGAACCCGTCCCGTATCAGTTCGTCGACGAAATTGACGAATTCGATCGATGGACGACCGCTGTCGTAGGCCTGTTCCAGCTGATCGAAGACCTTGGGCGCGAGGATGAAGTTTGCGATGCCGAGGATGTCGTTCGGTACGTTGACGGGGTTTTCCACGAGACGGATGATGCGGTTGTCGTCACATTCCACCGAGAAGTTTCTCTTGATCGTGGTGGCATTCTGACCCCGTTTGATGGTGACAATGATGTCGTGCTCCCGATAGGGGAACGCCCCCAGTTCGTGGTGGTTGGTGTCCAGGTAGAACTCGTCGCAGAGCATGACGCAGGCGTGCCTGCCGGCCAGATAGGGTTTGGCGAGCAACACCGACCAGGCCCAGCCCTTGTCGAGATGGTGGTTCTCGACATAGCCGATTCTCACGCCGTAGTTGCTGCCGTCGCCGAAATGCTCCCGGATGGTGTCACCCATGTAGCCGAGTACGATGACGACCTCGTCGATGCCCAGGTTGTCGCGCATGTTCACGATGAGGCGCTCGATGTTGGGCTGGCCGTCGATGGCGAACATCCCTTTGTGCATCTCGTAGCTGTAGGGGCGTGCCCTCACGCCGCTGCCGGCTGCCGGAACGATGCCCATCAGTGGGGAGGTGGTTTGCTTTGCCACGGCTTCAATTCCTGGAACGGGGAGATTGCTCAGCATAGAACGTGCGAATGAGTGATTCCAGCTCTTCGATGGAATCGATGGTATCGGCGCGGGAGATCAATAGATGGGAGAGCTTCAGATTGATGATCTCCAGCTCGGCGCGGGTGTCGGGATCCTCGATGTCCCGGATGTCGGCGACGCCCGCGATGCCGACGGTGCGCCGGGCCAGGGAGCAGCCGCAGAAGCCGATCGTGTCGTGAAATATGTCGAGCATGAAGCGCCGTTTGAATTCCTCCAGCTCGCTCTCGTCGAGAAGCCCGTCGATCAGCATCGCCGAATCGCCCTGTTGGGACCACAGGTCGAGGAAGCGCTGTTCGAAGACCCGCCAGATCTTCATGGCCTCGTCCAGAATCCACGCCTGGTAGCTGTCGTCCCGGCTGTGGAAAAAGTGTGAGGTGTAGCTCATCAGGAAATTGGCGATGATCTTGCCGACATCGAAACCGAACGGCCCGAAATAGGCAAACTCCATGTCGATGATGCGGGTGTCGGCTTCGTTGACCATCAGTGAACCGGTGTGGAGATCCGCGTGCAACAGGGCGTCGGCCTTGGTCAGAAACAGGTTCTTCAGCTGCAGCACCCGCAGTTTGTAGTCGGTGTCGGTTCTCAGCACGGTGCGGGCGAACGCATCGGTCGCGGGATTCGAGTAGTTCGACTCGTGTTCCATGAGGGGGAACGTGAAGATGAACTCCTCGGTGAGTTTGCACAGCTCGTGATTGAGCGTGAAGCGGTCCATCAGCTCGCGCCGTTCGATGCTGTCCATTCCGAGGGCGCTGGTCCGGAAGAGCGTCTCGGCGAGAAAGATGCCGATGTCGGTGCCGATTCTCGGGTAGGTGATGCCGTCGATCATGCCCTGGCGAAGAATGACGTGCTCATCGAGCAACTCCATGACGAGTACGCTCATCTCCTCGTCCGCATGGTAGATCGAGGGAACCAGCTCCGGGACCAGTTCGTTGTAGAGTTCCAGGCCGCGGATCTCGAACGTCATCCGGTCGCGGCTCAGTGGCCACGATTCGCCGACCATGCGCAGATAGGGGACCGCCTGTTTGACGATCACCGCCCGATCGGGTGCGTCCGACCGCCGGATCTTGTAGACGTAGTTCAGGTTGCCATCGCCGATCTCCTCGATGTCGAGATCGCCACCGTCACCCAGGATCTCCTTTACCCGGGGCAGGCTGTCGAGGTAGTCGGGAAGGGAGGATCTCTCCAGGATTCGATAGCTCATGAGTCGGAGGTTCCGGTCTTGTCAGCCATGATCAGCGTGTTTTGATCGATATCGGCCTCCTGGAGCCTCGACAGGATCGTTTCGTGCAACAGGCCATTGGAGATCAGCAGATCACTCTTGTCGAGCTGCCACGGCTCTCCTTTCAGGTCGGTCACCCGGCCACCCGCCTCCTGTACGCAGATGACCCCGGCGGCAACGTCCCAGGGCGAGATATTGAGCGTGACGAAGGCATCCGCCCGGCCGGCGGCGACCATGTAGGCCTCGATGGCGGCGGAGCCGATCATGCGGAAGCTCTTGATCTCTCTGTGGAGCACATAGCCCATCTTGGCGAAGCGGTTGTTGTCGGGGTCGCCCCCCGGGCAGCCCACGATGTAGCTCTCTTCTAGCCCGGAGGTCGTCGACACCTTGACGGGGCGGCCATTGAGCGTGCAGCCATGGCCACGGCGGGCGACGACGATCTCTTCGAGCTGGGGTGCGAAAATGACGCCGGTGATGGGTGTGTTGTGGTGCACCAGACAGATCGAGACGGCGAAGAAGGGATTGTGGTTGACGAAGTTGGAACTGCCGTCCAGTGGATCGATGACCCAGGTGAACGGGCTGCCCCGGTCGATCAGCCCCGTCTCCTCGGTCAGGATGTTGTGGCTGGGGTGGCGCTTGCCGATGACATCGATGATGATCTGGTCGGCCTCGTGATCGTTCCGGGAAGTGATCTCCTTCGAAAGCCCGCGGTTGGCGACCGACAGGGTGTCGATCCCCTGGACATCGACGCGCTGGCGTTTGTAATTGGCCAGTAGGTACTCCCCGGCGAGTGTGGCAGCGTGCACTGCCGTATCTGTGTAATGGTACATCCGCTGGTGTTTCCTCTCTCTGAGTGGGTGTTGGCGTTTGAGTGGGTGTTGGAGTTCTCGCAGTATAGGTTGGCTGTTTACCCTCCGTGAAGGTACCACTCGTCATCCAAATTGGTCCGATGATCAGAGTGCGGAATTGGTCACGAAATTGGGCGGCAAGACGGAAAATTGCGCGTGGAGGCGCCGGCGTGCCGCGGTCTCATCTGGCGGGGGGGACGGATGGTGGCGCCGTCGTCGGGGGGGGCCGTGTCCCCGGTGTTCTCCTGCCCGGGGTGGGTGGTTCCTTGCCGAGAACCATGGCGGGTGTCCGGCTCGGCCACTCTCCCTTCTCCACCACCCTGGGCTCGTCTCCGGTGAACCTCAGAAAGCTGTACTTGCCGTAATGCGGCAGCTTCCGCGCCAGCCCGTCGATGGCGTCGGCCCGGTGGCTGGCGATGAACAGAACGGCCGCGCCGGGTGTCGGTTCGACGGCCTGGACGTAGCTGTCGCTCGAGCGGTCGAGGGCCTCCGGCGCGGCTGCCTTGCCCCGCAACCCCGTGGCGAAGCGGTTCTCCCACCCCAGTACGATGGCCGGGTCATGCCCGGGGAGGGCATCGATTTCGGTGTCGGTCGTGATCTTCCACAGGCCGCCGTGCTTGCTGGCCCACCGTTCGGCCAGCGCCCGGTAGCGAGCGAGCAGGGGGGCGTCGGCCCGCGCTGGCAGGACGACGACCACTTTCTCGGCCCCCAGGATGGTGGAGAGTGTGGTGGGGGTTTCCTCGGGGAGGAGTTGGCGGAAACAGTCGAATTCGGGATCGACGGCCACGCTCAGCGGTCTGTGCCGGAACAGCAAGTCGATCGGTGTCCGGCGCTCGGTGGCCGTGATCAGGCGGACCGCTGTTGCCATGCCGTCGTCCGTTCGAAAGTGTAGCGGGACGACCAGAGGAAGCGTCGGCCCGTCGTCGGTCTGCACCAGGACTGCGGTGAAACGGAATCGCTCCCCCTCGTCGATGAGGCGGGGGGCGCGTAACGCCAGCCTCGGTGCTCCGGTCCGGTGCAGCCATTGGGCGAAGATGTCGTCCAGGTCGATACCGCTGCTCGCCTCCCAGTGACGGCGCAGGTCGTCGTAGCTGGCCGTCTGGAACCGCTTGTTTGCGACGAACCGTTTCAGGCCGCTGTGGAAGGCGTCGTCGCCGATCCGCTTGCGGATCGTATGGAAGAACATCATCGCCTTGGCGTAGCCGACGGCCTGGGAGGCGTCGCCGTGGCGGGCGGTGAAGCGGACGAGGGGAAAGTCCCCTTCGTCGCCGGCGTGGTCGGCCCAGCTTTTCAGCTGGTCGCGCCGGTAGACGGCGGCCGTGCCCTGCTGCTCGCGCAGTCGGTGGTCGGCCAGGTAGGTGGTCAGCCCTTCGCTCCAGTTGCCTTGGGCCCAATCGACGTAGACACCGTTGCCGAGCCAGTTGTGGACGATCTCGTGGGGGTAGGCGGTGTGGATGATGAACGGCAACCGGATCACGGTCGGGCCGAGGAGGGTGAAGGAGGGCATGCCGTAGCCGCTCTCCCAAAAGTTCTCGATCAGCGCGAATTTCGGATAGGGGTAGGGGCCCAACAGTCGGCCGTAGTCGGCGAGATAGCGTTTCGTGGCTTCGAGGTAGCGTCTGGCCAGCTCGTCGTCCGGCTGGCGCAGATAGACCTCGGCGGTGGCCGGGCCGGCGTTGGTGGCGTAACGGTGATAGCGGCCGGCGATGAGGTAGATCTCCTGTTGCGGGGTGTCGTCCCGCCAGTGGTTGCGGGCGATGCGCCTGCCCTGACTGACGGCCTGCCAGCCGGCGGGCAGGCGGACGCTCAATTCGAAATGGATCGGGTGGCCGCCGATCTGTGGGTACCAGCCGGAGTCGCCGTCCAGGAAGACACCGTCGTCGCCGATCCACCCTTGGGTCACATGCTGTTGCTTGCCGGTGGCATCGGAGATGTCGGTGAGGGGATGGCGGATCCGCCCGCGGTATTCGATGACGATCGGTTCGCCCTCACCGTTCGGGGCGAGTTCATGCCGGCCCGGGGCAACTGTGGTAAGTTGTCCGCCTCTGATCCGGGTGATCGTGAGGGCGGGATGGAGGCGCAGATCGAGCCGCTCCCGAGCCATTGCGCGCGGCAGCGTGATCTCGTCGCGGGCGGTGATCCCGCCGCTGGCGGGCGTCAGCGTCACCGCCAGACGGTGCGTCACCACCGGGTCGCCAAACGCGGCGAGGGGCAGCAGGATCAGTATCGATACTATCGCAATCAGTGACCTATGCATGGGTATTGCACTTTCTAGCAGCGGGTTGTCGAACGGGGCGCCATCATCCCGTGGTACCCACATGCCGCCGAACCACCATGTCGATCGATGCCGTGGCGGTGGATCTGCCATCGTGGCCAGGGTATTGGCGCTGTTGGCCGTGCTCAGTGTAGCAGCCTGCAAGACGCTGCCGACGGCGGCGTTGCTGCCGGGTGGTCCGGCGGCCGCCGGACTGATCGTCGCCGAGCCGGGCGGATGGCGGGTGATCGACTACGCCCGGGCGCCATCGGTGGACGAGATCGTCCCGGCGCTGGCGACGAAGCGGGCGGTGTTCGTGGGCGAGTCCCATGAGCACTACGGCCATCACCTGACCCAGCTGGCGATCATCGAGGGGCTGCATCGACGGGGCGTGCCACTGGCCATCGGGCTGGAGATGATCCAGCGGCCATTCCAGCCGGCGCTGGACGACTATGTCGCCGGCCGCATCGACGAGGTGGCGATGTTGCGTCGCACCGAATGGTTCGAACGCTGGAAATTCGATTTTCGCCTCTACCGACCGATCTTCCGCTTTGCCCGTGACAACGGCATCCCGCTGTTGGCGCTCAACGCCCCGCGCGAGGTGATCCAGGCGGTCAGCAAGCATGGCATCGATGGCCTTGCGCCGACGCTGCGGCGTCAGTTGCCGGCCGATTTCGATCGCGACGTGGCCGGCTATCGCGAGCGGCTGGAGACGGTCTTCGGTGGGCATCCGGGGGCCGGCAAGCGTGACATCGAGCACTTCATCGATGTACAGCTGGCCTGGGACGAGACCATGGCCGACACCGCGGCCAGCTATCTGCGTGCCCATCCCGAGCGGACGCTGGTGGTCTTGGCCGGGGCCGGGCATGTGGTCGATGGCACCGGCATTCCGCAACGGCTGGCGCGCCGCCTCGCGGTGCCGATGGCCACCGTATTGCAACTGGACAGTGGCATCGACCTGTCGGCGCGCCCGGCCGACTACGTGGTGTTGACCGAGCGGCTGGAGCTGCCGCCGGCCGGGCTCATCGGCGTCGTTCTGGAGCCCGCCGATGGGGGGATGAAGATTCTGTCGATCGCCGAGGGCAGCCACGCGCCGGCCGCGGGGATCGAGCCGGGTGACCGTATCGTCGCCATCGACGGCACGCCGGTTCGCTCCCTTGCCGACATCAAGCTCCAGCTGCTCGGGCGCAAGCCGGGTGATGAGATTCGGGTCGTCGTACTGCGCGGCAACGGGGCCGGGGCGCGGCGAATCGCGCTCGACGTCAAGCTGAAATAGCCATGTTCTATCGACTGATCCGCCTGTTGTTCATCGTGACGCTGTTGGTGTTGGCGGTCTTCTATCTGCCACGCTGGTGGCAGGAATACCAGCGCGAGCAGGCGGCGGCCTCATTGCGCGACGAACTGGCCGCGGCGGACCTGGCGCAGCTCGAGGCGGCGCTCGACGGCGAGCGGTTGCGCCTGAGCGGCAAGGTGGCGGTGTCGGCGCAGAAGGCGCGGGCGCTGCATCTGGCGGCTCGTCACTTCGAGCCGGAGACGATCGACGATGCCGTACAGGTGGCGCCGCCGGTCAGCCCCTACCGTTTTACCGCACAGCACGACGACGGCGTGTTGTCGCTCCAGGGGTACATGCCGGGTGCCGAGGCACGCGCGGCGCTGCTCGACTGGCTCGCGGAACGACGACTCCGGGTCGGTCAGAACCGGCTCCGGCTGGCCGAGGGCGCGCCGGTGGACTGGCCGCGGACGGTGCGGACGGCGTTGGAGGCGTTGCAGGCGGTGGGTGACGGTGATGTGGAGATCGCCTGGCGCAGCGTGTCGTTGCGGGGCAAGGGAACGGCACCGAGGGCCCGGGTGCGTGCCCGCAAGCTGCTGGAGCCGCTGCGCCGGCAGGGGTACGAGACCTCTTTCCGCCTCGTTCCGGTGCTTGGCTGTATCGATCGTGTCCAGGCGCTGGCGGTGGCCAGCCCGCTGCATTTCGAGGCTGGCAATGCGGTGATCACCCCCGACAGTTTCCGGTTTCTCGACGAGTTGGCCGAGGTGGCGGGGGCGTGCCCCGATGTGCGCTTCGAGGTCCATGGCCATACCGACGACCGGGGAGATCCGGCGGCCAACCTCGCGCTCAGCCAGCAGCGCGCCGAGGCGGTGGTGCGGGCGCTGGTCGAGCGTGGCGTCCCGGCGGGGCAGTTCGTCCCCATTGGTCACGGGGCCGCCATGCCGATCGCCGACAACAGCACCGAGCGGGGGCGGGCACGCAATCGCCGTATCGAGTTTACCGTTAAGGGGGCCACAACTTCGGACAAAGGGCCGTGACGATTGTCGCGAAACGCTCTACGCTTGGCGCCATCACCATCTCAACACAACATTTCAGGGATCGGAACATGACACAGGGAATCCTCAAGGGCGCCGTCGCTGGCGCCGCTTTGCTGGCGTCGGCCACCGTATCGGCGGACAACAATTTCAACAACCTGGGCCTGCTGAGCCAGTCCCAGTTCGCGACGCTGGCCGAAAACCTGTCGGCGGCCACCGCCTACAAGGCCATCGCGCCGGCCGAGTCGCTGGGGGTCGTTGGTTTCGACCTCGGCCTGAGCGTCAGTGGGACCGACATCGACGACGAGATCTTCGATCTCGCCTCACAGGGCGGGTGGGACATGAGCACGCTGCCGTTGCCGCGCCTGCATCTGCAAAAGGGGTTGCCCTTCCATGTCGATGTCGGGGCGTTCTACACCGGCGCGCCCGGTTCGGACATCCGGGTCTGGGGTGCCGAAGTCAAGTACGCCTTCGTCCCCGGCGGCATCGCCACCCCGGCGGTCGCCTTTCGTGCCAGCTACAGCAAGCTCGAGGGCGTCGATGAGCTGGATCTGACCAACAAGGGCATCGAACTGACCGTCTCCAAGGGTTTTGCCATGCTCACGCCGTATGCGGGGGTCGGTCGCATCTACAGCGATGTCGAGGCCAACGATGTGGCAACGCTGAAGGGGGAATCGCCGGAGCTCAATCGTGTCTATGCCGGCGTCAATATCAACCTCGGCCTGAATCTCGTGCTCGAGGCCGACAAGACGGGCGACTACACTACCTACAGCGCCAAGGTCGGCATCCGTTTCTGAGCGCCGTAAGCCACGGTCGTCGCCTCCCGGCCGGGCACGTCGTGGTTCAGGCTTCCTGCCGTGGCGCCCGCGCCAGCGTGCTGGCGCCCACCGCCCGCAGGCGTCGTGCCGTCTCTGTCAGTGTCGTGTCGTCCAGCCTCTCCATTGCCAGCCGGTATTCGATGCGGCGCTGGTTGAGTCGCATGGAACGCTGGTAGGTGGGATCGTAGTGGGTCTCCAGCAGGTCGGTGACGAAAGCCGGCCATTGGCCCTCGTCCACCAGCCGCTGCCAGCGCATCAGCGTCTCCTGGCCCAGCCTCTCGCGTAGGTGGCCGAGCTTTTTCATCAGCTGTTCCGGGTCTGTGGTGAAATGGTGGTAGTGGTCGAGCAGGTAGGCCACCCTCGCCGGGACGGGGGCGGTGATCTCGATGGCGGGTGCCCGCTTCATCTGCTGCCATAGCGGGGAGGGGCAGTGGATATTGCCGATCTTGACGCTTTCGGCCTCGATCCAGACGATTCGTTCGCAATCGAAACCGTCGAGTTTCCGTGCCAGCAGGGATTCGAAATACTTTTGCGCCGGCTGGGGGGCGTCGGGGTCGGCGCCAAGCAGCGAGCCGCGGTGCCGCGCCATCCCTTCCAGGTCGAGAACCTGTTCGCCCTCGGCCTCGAGCTTTTGCAGCAGCTCGGTCTTGGCCGTTCCGGTGAGCCCGGCGAGGATGACGAGGCGCAGCCGGGGCGCGACTTCTTCGATCAACGTCCGCACCCACTGACGATAGCGTCTGTAGCCCCCTTCGATGACGGTGGTCTCCCAGCCGATGCGCGAGAGGATGGTGGCGAGCGCGCCGGAGCGCTGGCCACCGCGCCAGCAGTAGACCAGCGGGCGATAGTCGCGGGGCTTGTCGTGGAAATGGGTTTGCAACCAGCGGCCGATGTTCTGTGAGATCAATGCCGCGCCGCGCTTCTTGGCCTCGAAGGGGTTGACCTGTTTGTAGCAGGTACCGACCTCGGCGCGCTCGGCATTGTCGAGCACGTAGCAGTTGATGGCGCCGGGGACATGGTCTTCGGCGAATTCGGCCGGCGAGCGTACGTCGATGATCTCGCTGAAACCGTCGAAGTGGTATTCGGTCAGGGACTGGATCGGTCGGGAACTCATGGCTCTCTCAGCAGTTCATTGGCGTCGCGCAGGGTGAGGTATTTCCACGGCAGAGGCAACAGCGCCGGTACCCGCTCCCGATAGCGTCGATAGAGCTCACCGTGTTCGTCGATGAGTTTTCGCTCCTCCAGGCGGCTGCCGATGATGAAGTAGAGCGTGATCAGCAGACAGGTGAGGAACCAGGCCAGCGGCATGTCCCGTGTCCAGATCAGTACGAGACCGAAGAAATACCAGGGATGGCGGACGAAACGGTGGAACGGCGACAGGGTGAA
Source organism: uncultured Thiotrichales bacterium (assembly GCA_964614535.1). Taxonomy (GTDB): domain Bacteria; phylum Pseudomonadota; class Gammaproteobacteria; order UWMA-0217; family UWMA-0217; genus JALSHZ01. The sequence goes on from CAZTOZ010000055.1 coordinate 23,239, forward strand.
GGGTTCGTCGGCGCAGCCGATACCGCCGCTGCCGCCGCGCAGGCCGAGAAAGGCGGCCATGTCGTAGTGGCGGCTGCTGGCGAGAAAGCCGAGGATGGCGGCCAGCGCCAGCAGGTTCATCAGCCATTGCCCGGCGCCCTGCCATGCCCACAGCGACGGCCCCGGCTGGCGCAGCACGATTGCCAGTGGCAGCAGCAGGGTGACGCTGGCGAACAGGTTGTAGTAGAGGCGGTAGCGCCGCGCGATGGCTGGGCAACAGCGGGCAACCGCGGCCTTGCAGCGCTGGCTGGCCAGCAGCGAGTGCAGTGCAAAATAGAGTAGCCAGGCGGCGATGAGCGAGAGGTATGTGGTCAAGTCGTCCTTCCGTGATGCCTGGGATGGGTGGCCGGGAACCCGGGATTATATCGGCCACGGCCCGGATTTTCGCGATCGAGTCCACCGGCGACGGTTCCGGACCGTGCCGCTGTTGCGATTTCGCATTGTTGCCCCATGGTTTCAGGCAGTAGTTTCTCTTCCAGCATCCAATCTTCGGGAGTTGTGAGCAATGAGTGAAACCACGATCGAAACCAACCGTCTACGGGAATTTCCGGTCTCGTTCTTTGCCATGGTGATGGGGCTGGCGGGACTGACCATCGCCTGGGAGAAGACGGCGGCGATCACCGGCGTCAGTGCCGCCATCGGCCATGGTCTGTTGTGGGTGACGCTGGGGCTTTTCGTGGTGTTGGCAACGCTCTATGCCATCAAGCTCGTCCGCTATCCCGACGCGGTGCGGGCCGAGCTCTCCCATCCGGTGAAGCTGGCGTTCTTCCCCGCCATATCGATTGGCTTGCTGCTGCTGTCCATTGCTGGCCAGCACCATGCGCCGGTGGTGGCGGCCGCCGCCTGGCGGTTGGGCACGGCGCTGCATTTCGTGCTGATGCTCTATATTCTCAATTCGTGGGTCAATCACCCCCATTACAAGATCGTTCACATCAACCCGGCCTGGTTCATTCCGGCCGTCGGCAACGTGCTGGTGCCGATCGCCGGCGTGGGCTTCGGCTACCATGAGATCAGCTGGTTCTTCTTCAGTATCGGCATGCTGTTCTGGGTCGTGTTGCTGACGCTGGTGTTCAACCGGGTGTTGTTCCATGATCCGCTGCCGGCCAAGCTGGAACCGACGCTGTTCATCCTGATCGCGCCGCCGGCGGTGGGTTTCCTGTCGTGGATCAAGCTCACCGGCGCCGTCGATGAGGTGGCGCGGGTGCTCTACTATCTGGCGCTATTTTTCAGCCTGTTCCTGCTGACGCAGGTGAAACGGCTGGCGCGGCTGCCCTTCTTCCTCTCCTGGTGGGCCTATTCCTTTCCGCTGGCGGCCATCACCATCGCCAGCTGGGTGATGTACCAGCAGCTGGGGGGCATCGTCTTTCGCGGTCTGGCGCTGTTTTTCCTGACACTGGTCACGCTGGTGGTTGCGTTGCTGCTGCTCAAGACCGCGCAGGCGGCCAGTGCCGGCAAGATCTGCGTGCCGGAGTAGGGGGGCGAGAGATGAAGGTTGCGGTCACCAGTCAGAATTTCCGTACCATCACCGGCCATGCCGGCAGGACGCGCCGTTTCCTCATCTACGAGGCTGGGCCCGACGGCACCCCACGGGAGGTGGAGCGGCTGGATCTGCCGAAAGAGATGGCGATGCACGCCTGGCCGGGCGGTCCTCATCCGATCGACGTGGCCGACGTATTGATCACGGCCGGCTGTGGCAACGGCTTCGTCAACAAGATGGCGATGCGGAACATCCAGGTGATCCGCACCGCCGAGACCGATCCGGTCACGGCGGTGCGCGCGGTGCTGGAAGGACGGCCGCTGCCACCGCCAGCGCCCTCTTCGCACTGAGCCATCGTCCACGCCATTTTCAGGAAATCCCCCTGTCCGACAGGGTTTGAGCAGGCTTGTAAAACCACGTAACCTAGAGCCTGACTCTGGTTGCGGGTTGAGCTTGCGTGGACCAAAAGATTATCAAGATCGTCGAGGCCGATGCCTGGGAGGGCATTGCCGACTGCCAGCAGTGCTCATTGCGTCACAGCGTGCTGTTCGCCGGATTGGACGAAGAGGATTTCACGCGCCTGCACAGGCCGGTGGAGCAGTTCGTCCTGGCGCCTGGCGAGACGCTCTACGCCGCTGGCGAAGCAGGCAGCAGCATGTTCACCATTCGCAGCGGCCTCATCAAGCTGGTGCAATATCTGCCCGACGGAACCCAACGCATCGTCCGTCTGCTCAAGACCACCGATGTCGTCGGGCTGGAGATCCTCCTCGGCGAGCGTTACCAACACGATGCCATCGCCTTGCAACCGACCGAGTTGTGCCGCTATCCCGCCAAGGCGGTCAATGAACTCTCGATCGAGAACCCGCGCCTGCACCACGACCTGATGGCCCGTTGGCAAAAGGCGCTGACCGATGCCGACGCCTGGGTGACCGAACTTTCCACCGGTTCGGCCAAACAGCGGGTCGCACGGTTGTTGTTGCGGCTGGTACGCGACGAAGACAGCAGCGAATGCCTGCTGTTCGGTCGCGAGGACATGGGGGCGATGCTGGGTATCACGACCGAAACCGCCAGTCGCACGATTGCCGATTTCAAACGCAAGGGGCTGATCGTCGAGACCAGTACCAACCGCTTCATCTGCGATGTCCCCAATCTGGAGCGCCTGCTCGAATCCTGACCGACCGCGGGGCGTCCTTCTTGCGCTGTTTTTTCGGTGAGGAAGGTTCGAATCGCCGGTTGCCCGACAGGGTGCGCAACCACGTCATTGGCATCGTCGGGCGATCACGGCAGTTGACCTGTCGTCGTGAAACCCGCGCGACGCGACACTCGTGATTGCGCTTCTTCAATGAGTGGGGGCAGCGGCGTGCCTAGACTCGTGGCATTCCATGTCACCTGGATCGCCGCCCGATGAAGCAGACCCTCCTGTTGGAAAAATATCCGGTTTACTCGTTGCAAGTGGGTAAGCAAGAGACCACCAAACGCTCCATCGACGAAATCGTCGATTATTTCAAGCGGCACATCGAGTCACATCCTGTCGCCCGTTTCATCGCCGTTTTCGACCACTACGCCCATACGCGGGGGTTGGCCGACGGTTTCATCGACGATGAGATTCTCGATGCCCGGGACGTCATCTTCTGTTTCGGCCTGGCCATTCCCGGACCCGAAGTGATGGCGGTGCGGCCGCGTTCGATCGGTGTCGTCGAACGGGAGAGCGACTATGTCATCAGCTTCATGGAGGCGCCGATGCCGATGGCGAATTCTGCGATGGAGGCATGGGCCAAAGGCCTGAAGGCGCAGTGATCAGATCTCCCAGGTGCCGGCGATCCAGCGGCCGCTGTTGCCCTTGCGCTTGAATTTGCGGCCGTTGGAGTCGAGGCGGAAGTTCCATTCGTCCGAGGCCTGTTCGTTGCGCGGCTGGGCTACCAGGCCAAAGCAGCTGTCGATCGGGCAGGCCTTCGACGGCCGCAGCACCCGATAGCGATAGTATTTGTTTTCGGTGAGGTTCCAGCCGCTGCTGAGCAGGCCCAGTTCGGTCAGGTCGCTGGTGTAGCTGCCGGTTTCGGAGAAGTACTGCTCCTGTAACGTGGCCACTTGTTGCAGTGCCGTCTGCGCTTCCACCCGGCGTGATTTCTTCACGTTGCCCACATAGGATGGATAGGCGATCGATGCCAGTACGGCGATGATGCCGATGGCGATCATCATTTCCACGAGCGTGAAGCCTTTGTTCTTGTGCTTGTCGTTCACTGTGCGTTTCCTCGGTTGGTCAGTCGGTTTCCCGCCAATAGATCGTGTTGGGGTCGCTGCAGCTCTCGCCCGAACTGCTCAGACCGGTCATGAAGCTGGCGCACCCCTGGTTGCCCTTGTCCTCGTCGTTGGGGTCGACGGGTTTGTCGTAGTAGGTGATGTACGGCTGTGGTGCAATGCCGTGGATCCGGTCCTCCAGCAGGGTCGAGCGGTTGTGGTTGTCTTGCTCGGGGTTGCGCAGGGTTTCCAGTGGCGTGCCGTCCAGCAGGTTGATGGCGTAGTAGCGGTTCTTGGTGCCACGCAGCCCACAGAGCACCGAGTCGGCCTGTGAGAACGTCGTGAACAGCAGCTTGTTCTGGAAAATGACCGGAGACGACAGCGACTTCTCGCCGCTGTCGAGCCGGATGTACCAGCCGCTGGCCGCGTTGAGCGCGTTCAGCGCCGCCGTGCGCGAGGCCACCGAATCCCCTTCCTGGATCAGGTTGTCGGTGATGTCGGCCAGATCGGCCTCCGTCAACGGATTCGGCATGACCGCGGGCGCGCCGGTGTCGGCGTTCTCGTCGAAGATCACGAACATACGGTCGGCAATGGTGCTGTTGAGCGGGTGAGCGCGGTAGCCCGAGCCGATGGCGATGGCCAGTTTCTTCTGTCCGTTGTGGTGTACCCAGGCAACGGCCGGCGGGTAGTAGAAGCGGCGGTTGCCGGTGGCCCCGCTGCCACTGAGCGTGGCGAGGCGGTAGGCGTTCAGCGTGCTGGCGTCTTCGATGTCGCTGCCCTCGCTGATGTCCACCCGCCAGAGATTGCCTCCCATGTCGGCAAAATAGATGCGGTCGGCGTAGCCGTTGGCGTTGGTGTCGATGACGCGGACCTCCGACGGAACAGCGTATTTCATCTCCGCCTCGACGACCTCGAAGCGGTTGTCGTTGCCGATGGCATTGAGCCGTTCCCCGGTCAGCGGATCGACGATGTAGATGCCCATGCCACTGGCGTTGCCGCCGGCGGCGCGGGGCTGGTCGCGCAGGTCGTGGGCCGTATCGTAGCCGCCGCCGAAGATCAGTACGGTCCGTTCGTCGCTGCCGCTCTTGACCTTGACGATCGCCGGCGCGGACCAGGTCTGCCCCAGCTTGCCGAAGCCGGGATCGCCCGCCTTGATGCGCCACATCACCTTCGGGCGGTGGGGGTTGGTCACGTCCATTCCGTAGTAGGCCTTGCCTCCCCGGCGCATGCCGAAGAAGAGATAGACCTTGTCGTTACCGTCGATCTCGCCATTGCCGTCGAGATCACGAACCCAGAAGCGCATCTCACCGTCGTTACCGTAGATGTGTTCGTCGGAGACGGGATTGCTCTTGGCGCGAGCCTGTTTGCCCAGATGCTCGTAGGGCATGAAGGCGAAGAGCTCGTTTCCGCCGGTGGTGTCGCCGACCGCGGTCGGTGCATTGACGTCGAAAGCGTGCAGATAGCCCTGGTTGGTGGCGACGAACAGCACCGTTCCGATGTTGCCTCCATAATCGATCAGCACCGGTGGGGCGTGCAGCGGATCGCCGATGCGGGCGCTGCGCATCCAGGTGATCAGGTTTTTCACATCGCTGTAGGCGCTGTTGCGCGGCAATCCCAGCAGCGTGGCGGCGCGACGTTTGTTGCGTCGTGAGAAGGCGCGGTTGGCGGTGCTCAGGTCGTGGGCGCCGTCGGCGAGGTCCACGTCGTCGTCTTCATCGGGGGCGGTGATGACGTAGAGATTACGGCTGTCCGGGTCGAGCCGGTTCCTCAGCCCGCCGAGCATCAGGTTGCTGCCGTCCGGGGTGGTCGTCCAAAAGCTCTGTGCGCTCTCCTTGAACGTTCTGCTGCCATTGACCTGCTCGGTCGCAACCTGGCCGGTGAGATCGACCAGTACGCCGGCATCGAGGTAGTACCCCTTGATATTGCCTTCCCAGGCAGCCCGCTGGCTCGGTTGGAACATCGGCAGATAACTCTTGTTCGAGGTTTTCAGCGTATTGCGCTGCACCGAGGTGCTGACGCCGGTAAAGGTGCGCGCCTCCTCCGAGACGCTGACGAGGATGTCCTCGATGGCGGAGACCAGGCTGGCGGCATCGTTGGCGGAGTAGGCCTTGCCGCCGCCGTAGTCGGCCACCCGTCGCAGGAAGCGGGTGGCCCTGCTGTCCTGGTCGAGGTGGAAGCCGATGGTGTAGGTGCGTACTCTGGAGTTGGGAATCCCCTCGATCTGGTCGTTCTCGTACAGAAAGCGGGCCAGGTCGGGTGCGCAGCGGCCCCTGTTGGGCAGGCCTGTCGTCGCTTCACAGCGATAGCTGCCGGCGCCGGTGCCCTTTGCGATCAGCGTCTGTACGGCGTCGACCGCGGTGTTCTTGGTGGGCGCGCCATCGGAGAGCAGGACGATGGCATTGGCCTGGCACTCCTTGATCGGCGATTTGTATTTCTTCGGATCGCCATCGTCGAGGGCGATCGGGTTCGCCGCGCGGCGACCGTCACGCCGTCGAGGCCAGTCGCTGTTGCTGCCCCCGGTGTACTGGGGCGGGCGGGCGCGCCGGTTCCAGGTGCCGAAAACGCCGTCGTTGCCCGCGAACGGCTCTTCCCCGCGGAAATAGAGGGCCGCCTCCAGCATCGCATCGGTCGTTGGCGTCCAGCCACCGGCTCTCAACGCGTTGGCCATCCATTTGATGACCTGGGCGTTGCTGGTATTGGCCGGGATGTCGGGGTCGAGATCGTGGGCATCGCCTCTGATGGCGACCACCGGCCATTTGATGCCGCTGCCGTTGTTGCCACCGAAATAGGTGAAGCCGATATTGGGGTCGCCCTCCTGGCTGTCGATCAGCGTGGTGATCGCCTGCTTCATCTGATCGAGGCGGCCATACCACCCCATGCTGCCGGAGACGTCCAGTACCAGCAGGATATTGGCTTCCTTCGGCGCCGAGACCAGTGCCTCGATGTCGTCGGCGTGGCTGGCGCCGATGCCTGCGCAGAACAGGCCCGTGAGCAGGGCGGCGATGTGTTTGACTCGCTTCATGGGAGTGCCTTTGGCGTGATGTTTCTGTCTGTTCATGGTCAGAACGTGCAATTGGGTGCGATGTTGGCTTTGGGCAGTACCAGATAACCGCCGACTTCCACGTTGGTGGTGGCGTTGTGGTTGGGGAGCGCCGCCTTGCCTGCCACCTTGAACTGGTGGTAGACGGCGGTCTGGTTGTTGGCGGCGATGTTGGCGTCGAGCCCGAGGCCGGCCCCCTGGACCTCGCCGGCATAGCAGATCGAAACGGTGACGGGCATGGTGACGTCGTTGGTGTCGTCGCCATCGAGATCACTGTAGTCGGCATCATAGCGGCGGGTTCTCGCCGCCAGCGGTTGTTCGCCGCTGGTCAGATCGTTGACGATGCCGTCCCAGGTCCACTGTCGCTTCACGGCCGAGTTGGCCACCTCGAAGGTGTGGATCTTTGTTCGCAGGTTGCCGGAGACCTTCTCCTGCAGCGTCACCTGACCGAGCATGCTGGTCACCAGCAGGCTCATCAATACCAACATGACCAGTGTCGCCATCAGCACGATGCCGGTCTGCCGTTGTCGAGAGTCTCCGATCCGCTTGCCGGTCTTCATGTCAGATGAACCCGTTGATGTTTGGCAGGTTGATGGTGAAATGGGTCGTTCGCGGCCGCCGCAGCCCCGACTGGAAGGTGATCTCCAGATCGACCACCTGGACACGTTTCCAGTCGGTGACGGCATCGGCGCGCTTGAAGACATCGACGACATCGTCGCCGTCGGAATCGACGCCCCACAGTGCCTGCAGACCGAGAACACGCAGTTGCTGCTCAGGTTTTGCATGGACGTCGCCGATCAGATCGACCGTCTGCGTTGTCGTTCCGTCTCCGTTGTTGCACTGCAACACCTTGTTGTGGGTGAAGAACGTCAGCACCCGCTGCTCGCCCGCCGGTACTTCGTTGCCCAGGCAGTCGATGATGCTGTCGCCACCAAGGAAGCGGATGACCACGGCGTCCCGCGGCATGTTTTCCGTCTGACTGCCAGCCTCCGTCCGGTAGGTGACCTGGTGGGACTGTCGCAGCCCGTAGGCGGCCTGGCCGGCGGCAAAGTAGGGGGCCTTCGCGGGCAAGGCATTCTCCTTGCCGGAGAGGGCGAGAAAATCCATCGGCGTATGTCCGGCCTGACGCAGCAGATGGCCCAGCAACGTGGTCGCCAGCCGCTCGTGGTCGTTCTGGTTGCCTTGGGCCTGCTGGTAGCGGTAGGCCTGCTTGTTGGTGATGAAGATGGTCATCATGCCACCGAGCAAGAACAGCCCGATCAGCATCGAGATCATCAGCTCCACCAGGCCGAAGCCGCCTTCTCTTCTATGTAGTGCCGTCGTCATGGCTGCACCGCGATCCGGTAGTTGAGGGTGCGGACGTTGTTGGCCAGCGGGTCCTGGCCGTTGCGGCTGCTGTAGTAGCTGCCCCTCATCCGCAGGTTCTGGGCCGAGCCTTTCTCCCGCCAGGCGATGTCGATGCTGAAAATGGGGAAGCGTGGACTGGTTGCGGCCTTGATCCGCCGGATCGTTACTTCCGCGCGGGGCAGGCGCGCATCGACCTTGGCCTTCCACCGTTTGAGGTTGTAGGCGACCACCTTGGCCGGTGTGTCGCAGGCGGCATCGACGGTGCAGTCGGCATCGAGCCCGTCGAGCGTGGCGCCAGCATCGCTGCCCGGTTCGAGGTCGTCGATGGTAATGTCGCCGCCGTCGCTGGTGAGCTTGATGGCGAAATCGTCATCCACCGCCTGCCAGTAGTCGGGTACCGCCTTCATGCGGGAGACCAGGTTGGCGGCTTCGATGGCGGCCACGGCGCGGACATTGGACGCGCTGGTGTTGTTGATCGAGAACATCTGCATGCCGGCGATGCCGAGCAGGCCGATGGCACTGATGACCAGCGCGATCAGTACCTCGATGAGCGTGAAGCCCTGTTGCCGGTGGTGTGTTCTGGTGGCCGCCATCGTCATGCCCCGCAATCGATGTTGTCGCCACTGCCGGTTTCGACCACGCCGTCGTCGTTGCTGTCGTAGCCGGCGTGGATGCGGCCGATGGTGGTGACGATGATGGCCCGAGCCGCCTTGCTGTCGTTGTCCGACGGGCAGATTTGGAGGGTTCGGGCGTTGGCTGAAAAACCGTTGCGATTGAACACGATCCGTCCGGCCGTGTCGCCCTGGCGGCGATCGCTCTCGGTCAGCCTGTCGTCGCCGCGCAACGGTTCGTGAACGCGCAGTACCTTCGGGGGGATTTTCGGTGAGGTGCTGTCGTCGCCGAGGTCCCGGACGAGCCAGCCGCGACTCCAGTCGTCACTGGCCTCGCAATCGGTGAAATGGCTGTTGGCGGGGCAGACGACGACGTTGCGGCCCCGCTTGATCGCTTCGCTGCGGGCATATTGGAGATCGGCCACCAGATCGTTGAGGTCGCTCACCATCCGGTTCTGGGTGCTCATCGTCTTGAAGCTGGGCACGGCAACGACGGCCAGAATGGCCACGATGGCCACCGTGGTCAGTAGTTCGATGAGCGTGAGTCCGTCCTGTCTTTTCTTTGTTGTCATTGTTTATTGTTGTTTTTGTTGTCCGGCTGCCGGACGGGCAACGGCGCCGTCATCCGGGCGTTTGTCCGGTTGCCGGGGCGCGTGCCATCGCGGCAGATTCAACAATGGGGACGAGGCCGATCGGAATGAAGCAGGTCACCCCGGATCGTAGTCGGAACGAGGGATCGATGGAGGCGTGAAGGCGGTCCAGCCGAACGGCCGGAAAAGTGGTATGAGCGGTGGTGGAGGGATCGAAGCTGCCCCGGGGCCACGCCCGGAGCAGCCGGTGCTCATCTGAATTCGCGCAGATACCACCACTCGAAGGCGCGTTTCATCCAGTGAAAGGCGATGAACGAGGGCAACACCAGATTGTGTTTTTCGGTGCGCGCCACCAGCATGCCGCTGCGATTGGTATCGACGATGCAGACCAGCTCGTTGCGGAAGCTCTGTTTGGGCGGCAGGCCGTCGAGCTCGCGCAGGATATTGGTGACGGCGGCGGTGGATTGCAGATCGGCCATGTGGGCCTGTTTCGGTTTCCACTCCGGGCCGGGGAAGCTGCCGGAATCGCCGGCCACGTAGATCTTGTCCTGGCCCTCGACGCGGCAGTAGCGGTCCGCCCTGAGCATCCCGCCCGGTGAGCGGGGCAGGTCGGTGTTGTCGAACCAATGGTTGCCGGTCATGCCGGGCATGAAGAGGATCAGGTCGGCCTCGAACTCGCCGCCCTCGGTGATGACGCTCTTCTCGGTAAAGCCCTTCATCTTGTGACCCAGGTGGGTCTCGATGCCCCGTTTCTCCATCTCCCGCAACAACCCCTCGACCGCCATCGGCCCCAGTCGCGCGCCCGGCTTTTCGGCGGGGGTGAAGAACACCAGCCTGAAGTGGCCGCGGCGCCTCTCCTGGCGCAACTGGGTGTCGATGCCGAACAGGAATTCGAACATCGGGCCGCCGCGCATCGCCGATGGCTCTTTCGGGTTGCCGGCAAAACCGATGGCGATGGTGCCCCCCTTCATCGCGGCGAGACGGTCACGGATCCGCACCGCCGCGGAAACGCCCTCGCAGGGGGTGATGGCATGTTCGATTCCAGGCAGTTTTTTCAGAAAGCGGCCCCCCGATGCGATCAGCAGGGCATCGTTCTCCACCTTGCCCCGGTCGGTGACCACGGTGCGGCCGAAATCCTCCAGACCGGTGACCGATCCCTGGTGGTAGTCGATCCCGTACTTGTCGAAGAAGTGTTGCAGCGGGATGGTCACATCCTCGGGTTGGCGCCGACCGGAGGGTATCCAGATCAGGCTGGGCAGGTAGATGAACTCGGGGCGGGGCGCAATCAGCGTGATCCGTAGCGACTCGTCCTTGAGCCGGAGCTTGCGCGCCGCCGTCAGGCCACCAAAGCCTGCCCCAATGACTGTGACTCGTTTCATGGTGCATTCGGGGTTTCGTATGAGCAGGCCGGGGATAGTACCCCAGCGCGGCCCGGGAAATCATCATTCTTTCCCCGCACCGGGGGATTTGTCCGTGAGGCGCTGAAGAATCGGCCTCGTCAGCCGTTGCCGGGCGACCGACGGTGCCACATACGCAGCGGTGAATCGCTGGCCTCCATCGGGGGGATCAGCAGCATCAGGCCATCGGCGATCAGTAGCGCAAGCTCGGCCCAGACCAACCCCCACCACCACGACAACACGACCGGGTAGAGGCTCGCTGGCAGGCCCGTGGCCAGCAGCGCCATCGTGGCCACGTGCATCCGATGTGTCGGCAGAAGCATGGCGGTCCAAGGATCAGGATCGATACCCATTGGGCCATGCGTGTTGGCGTTGGTTCCCCGGACCGTACCGTGGGTTGCCGATTGTCAACGATTGTTCCGCGTGGCGCCCGTGACCGGCAGCCTGTCACGCCCCGAAATAAATGGGCCGATTGCCGCTCAAGCCCCCCTCTACCTGGCCGATAGCCACCTGAAAGAACGTCGACCCCATCCCCGCAAGGGGAGATGACAACAACCAAACAATAACAGGACAACAAGGCGTCACAATGCAAGGACAGGATGAGCTCATATCCAGCTTCCCGGCGGAGCGGGACGCGTGGCCGCTGTGGTCGCGACTGAAGACCGGTTTTCTGGTTCTGATCATATTCGAGCTGTTGGCCGGTTTCATGGCGTTGCACCATTTGCAGGTGGAAGCCACGCTGTTTTCCCCCAATGCCTTGCCGGTACAGCAAACCACGGCCCGGCTGCTGTTTCTGCTGATCGTGATCGGCACCATCGTGGGGGGATTCCTTTTCTGGTATCTCGGCCGTTTCGTCATCCGCTCCCGCGCCCTGCTGGACCAGATCAGCGACGGTATCTGCACCACCGACCAGGATTGGCGGGTGTTCTCGTTCAATCGGTCGTTTGCGAAGATCATCGGTGTGCCGATGGACGAGATCCGGGGCAGATCGGTGTTCGAGCTGATGCCTGGTTGCAGCGCCCGTGATCCGATCCTCGACAGTGGCCGGATGGAGTGTGAGTTCGAAGGGGTCCGCTCCGACGGAGAGCGCTTTTGCGCGCACATCACCGTGTTCGTCCTCACCGAGGAGGAGGGGCGGCCCACCAGTTGCATGATCACGCTGCGCGATACCACCGCGCTGAAGAAATCCCAGGAGCACATCAAGCGTCTCGCCTATGTCGACGAGCTGACCGGTCTGGCCAATCGCGCGCAATCGCAGCAGTGTCTCGATCAGGCGATCGTCCGGGCACGGCGCAGCGGTCAGCCGTTTGCGGTGTTGTTTCTCGACCTCGATGGTTTCAAGGACATCAACGACAGCCTGGGTCACGATGCCGGTGACCAGGTGTTGCACGAAATGGGCAAGCGTCTGGCGGGTGTCGTTCGGGCCGGTGATCTCGTGGCACGCCTCGGCGGTGATGAGTTCTGCATGGTACTGGAACAGCTGCGGAGCGAGGAGGATGCCGCCACGATTGCCTCGCGTTGCCTCGAGGTCATCAGCCAGCCGATGGAGTTGTGTGAGCGGACCCTTCGTTTGCGGGGCAGCGTCGGCATTGCCATGTTTCCGCGGGATGGAGAGTCGCGAGAGGCGATCCTGCGGGCTGCCGATACGGCGATGTATGCGGCCAAGCATGGTGGCAAACATCGCTATGCGCTCTATTCCCCTGAACTGACCGAGGCGGCCCAACGCCGCCTGTCGCTGGAGCACGACCTGCGGGAAGCGATCGAAAAACAGCAGTTCGCGCTGGTCTATCAACCCCAGGTGTCGTTGCAGACCGGGAGAATGACTGGCGTCGAGGCGCTGATCCGCTGGCATCACCCCGATCGTGGCATGGTGCCGCCGGATGAATTCATTGAAATTGCCGAGCGTATCGGACTGATCAATGAGCTGGGCAACTGGGTGGTGCATACCGCCTGTCGGCAGGCTGCGCAATGGAAAGCGGCGGGACTGCCCGACATCACGGTGTCGGTCAATATCTCCGGCTCCCATTTTCGCTCGTCGGGGCTGGTCGATTGCGTCCGGGACGCGCTGGCCGAAAACGACCTCCCGCCTTCCTGGCTCGAGCTGGAAGTGACCGAGGGTGTCATGCAGATTGGCGATGGCAGCATCGAGATTTTCCAGCGCATCAAGGAGATCGGCGTCAGCATCGCCATCGATGACTTCGGCACCGGTTACTCGTCGCTCAGCTCCCTGAAGAAACTGCCACTGGACTGCCTGAAGGTGGATCGGGAGTTCGTCGTCGACATGCTCGACAAGCGTGAACACTCGGTCATCATCGCCACCATCGTCGGCATGGGGCAGGCGCTCGGACTACAGGTCATCGTCGAGGGGGTGGAGAGCCAGGAGCACGTCATCTATCTGCGCGGGCTCAACTGCGACACGGTACAAGGTTATTTTTTCAGCAAGCCGGTGTCGGCGGAAGAGATTCCAGCACTGGCCCGGCGTGACTTCCGCCCGAAAATGGAAAACCGCGAGGTCGTGCACTGAGCCGGCCACGGCGCAGACGCCGCCGGTCGCGGTGTCATTACCCGAAAAAAAAGAAGACAAGGAAATTGCTCATGCAAAATGCCGCTGTACGTACTGTCGCCGAAGCAGAGCCGTGCGAACTGATCCATTCGGGAACACAGTTGTCGGTATTGCCGGCGGCGGTGCCCGAGCTGCTGGCCGTGCTCGGTGACGAGGAGATCTCTTTTCCTGAGCTGGCGAAGAAAATCGCTGAATTCCCCACCGTCGCGGCGCGACTGATGTTTCTCGCGAACTCGTCGTGGGCAGCGCCGGTCGCCGAGATCACCAGCCTGGAGATGGCTTGCGCCAAACTGGGCTTGGCGTTGGTCAAGAGTGTCAGTATTTCGCTGGCCATCGCCGCGCCCTTCGATCCCGGCAAATGCCCCGCCTTCCGTAGTGACCGGTTCTGGTCCACCGCATTGCTGGTGGCCGAGGGGGCGGCTGCGCTGGCGCGGCGCTCGGACCAGTTCGGGGAGGAGGCGCTGGGGTCGGTCCATACGGCGGCACTGCTGCACAACCTCGGCCTGCTGTGGCTGGCGGACAACATGCCCGAGGCGGCCAATGGCGCATTCGAACAGACCAATGAGAATCCCGAGTTGTCATTGGCCGAGGTGTTGCGGGCGCATTGCGGTGCCGACCATGCCCGGATCGGTGGCTGTCTGGCGCAAGCCTGGGAATTTCCGGCGATGATCGAATCGGCCATGCAAAACCATCTCGATGCCGACTACGCCGGAGCGCATTGGCAGATCGCGCTGGTCACCGGGCTTGCCGCCGCGATGGCGCATTGTCTCGACCACCAGCTCGAATATCGGCTCGAGGATCCCCGTGTGGCGCGCCTCGGTATCGAGCCGGCAGAGGCCGTCGAGGTGTTCGAGCACCTGGAGCAGCGGCACGAACGAGTGCGTGAAATGGTACGGGTGTTGTTCTGCTGACCGTCGGACCATCGACAGGGCAGGGTACCCGGCCAGAAAAGAAAAGCCCCGCCTGGGGCGGGGCTTTCGTCGGCGAGCCGGTCGTTCGGCCTATTTGCGCCGCAACTCCACGCGGCGGTTGATGGCGCGTCCCTCCGGGGTCACGTTGGAGGCAACGGGCTCATCCGGGCCATAGCCCTTGGCCTCGAGCCGATCGGCGGCAATGCCGTGGTCGATGAGGTAGTTGGCCACGGCCTTGGCGCGGGCCTCCGACAGCGCGATATTGATGGCCCGTGAGCCGGTATTGTCGGTGTGGCCGGCCACCTCCAGTTTCAGGTCCGGGAACTGCTTGAGCACGGCGACCACGCCATCGAGGATCTTCTTGGAATCCTCGGTGAGATCGGCGGTGCCGAGCTTGAAGGTGACCCCTTCGAGGGCGATGTTCTCATCGGCCTGGCAGCCCATGCCGTCGATCTTGCCGCCCTCCGGGGTGTTGGGGCAGAGGTCGAGACGGTCGGGGAGGCCGTCGTTGTCACCATCGGGCTCGCAGCCCTTCTCGTCCACCTTGATGCCTTCCGGCGTGTCCGGGCACTGGTCGTCGGCATCGGAGACACCATCCTTGTCGCTGTCCTGGGTCTTGAGGCGCAGCTTGTCGCGCTCGGCCGCCGTGCCCTTGAGGTCTTTCTCCAACTTGGCCAGGGCGTTGCTCTTGTCGGCCAGCGCCTTCTTGACCTTCTCCAGTTCCGCGTTCTTCTCCTGGAGTGCCGTCTTCAGCTTGGCCAACTCCTCCTCCGATGCCTGCTTGGCCGCTTCGAGCGTCTTGATCTGCTCTTTCAGGTCGGCCACCTCGGCGGTGAGGGCCTGTACCTGGGCTTCGGTCTCGGAGAGGGTGGCGATCTTGGCGGTGGCCGCATCGAATGCGGTTTGCAGCTCGGCGAAACGGGTCTCCTCGCCGGCGAACTGCGACTTCATTGCTTCGATCTCGCCGTCGCGGGCCTCCAGCTGCTGCTTGAGCTCGGCGATCTGGGCGTTGAGCGCGTCGGTCTCCCCGCTCTTGGCCTGTGCTTCGGCCAGTGCCTGTTCCAGTTCGGTGGTCTTGGCCTGGGCCGCTTCCAGCTGCTGCTTCAGTTGGGCCATCTCCTCGGCCATCGCGCTCGCCTCCTGGCCGCTGGCCTGGGCCTGTTGCAGCGCCTGTTCCAGCTCGGCGTTACGTGCCTTCAGCGCTTCGAGTTCGGCCGCTTGTGCCGAGGCGCTCTCGCTCGCCTCCTGCAAGGAGCTCTCCAGCGTCAGCATCCGGGTGTTGGCTTCACTCAGCGCAGCGGCGTCTTCCTGCGCCTTCGCAAGCTGTGCCTTGAGCGCCTCGATCTCCTCGTTCTGTCGGGTGGCGGCCTCTTTGGCCGCGGCCAGTGCCGCTTCCAGCGCCTGCACCTTGCTGGTGGTGGCGGTGAGTTGCTCGCCGAGCGATGAGGATTCGGCCAGCTGTGCCTTCAGTGCCTCCAGCTCGCTCTGGTATTGGCCGGATGTCTCGGTGGCGCCGGCGAGCTGCTGCTCCAGTTCGGCGATGCGCTGCTGTGCGGCCTGTAACTCGGCGCTCAGCTTTTCGGCCATCGTCTTGCTCTCGGTGCTGGTCTCGGCGATGGCGCTGAGGTTTTGCGCCAGCTGGTCGCGTTCGGACAGCACCTGGTTGAGCTGACTCTCGATCTCCTGGACCTTGGCCGCTTCCGCCTTGGCCTGATCGAGGCGGGCCTGAGCTTCCTCGATCTCTTTGCGCTGGGCCTCGATCTGGGCCTTCAGGTCTTCGATCTGTTGTTTGAAGAAGTCGGCGCGAAAGGTGTTCTCCTGCCATTTGCGCCGTTCCTGCAGCATGGTGTCGTAGGTGCCGCGCAGCGACTGGAATCGCTCCTCGGCCGCTTTCTGGCGCGCGGCCTGCTCGTCGAGCATCTTCAGCAACTGGCTCTGCTGCTTGACCATCTCCTGCAGCTGGACCCGCAGCTGTTCGTGGTTCTGCTTCATCCACTCCAGCTCCGCTTCCTGGTTGGAGATGGAAGCCGAGGGCGGACGGGCGTTGTAGAGGCTGCGCGCGCTGTCGATGCGGCGCTGGAAGGCGCGTTGCATGGCTCCCAGGTCCGGTGCGGTCATCATCGGTGGCGGGGGCGGCGGGATCTCCGCGTTCAGGGCCGGTGGTGGCGGCGGGGGCACGTCCCCGTCTGCAGCCTGGGTGGCGAGTGGCAGGGCGGTTGGCAGGGCGATGGCGACGAGAATCGAACTGAGCTTCTTTTTGAACATGGTCATCCCTCGGATGTGTTGGCGTTTTTGACAAGGGGGCCAGGCGGCAGGCGGTCTGCCCTGATGTATCTGACAAAGGCAGGCTGCTGTCGTTCCCGACAGAGTCTCCGGCAGGGAAGCCGAATGGAAGATTGTGAGCCGTGCCCTGCGGAGATCTCGAGCGAGCAACGTCATTATTGTGGTTATTATGACACGCGTCGCAACGGGATTGAAAAATTTGTTGAACTGTTTACTTGATGAAACAGCGTCGGAGGGGTCAGGTCGGCTTCTTGGTGAATTGCACCGGCTTTTCGATCGAGGCCTGTTCGTAGCTGCGATCGAAGACCAGTTCGATCATCGTCGGGCCATCGTCCGTCTTCCTGGCGCGAACCTGTTGCAGTTTGGGCAGCCGGCGGGCGAGGTAGGAGCAGCAGGCCGCGGCCAGCGCCTCGTTGTCGTCGTCCAGGGCGGTCATCAGCGTGTTGGCGACGAACTGGGCACGTTGCATCGGGTCGGGATCGTCGATCTGCTCGCCGCCGAGGCGGATGCCGCCGTCCATCTTCTGGTCCATCTGGTCGAGGAAGCGTCGTTGCAACCCGGTGAGGCGCTTGCTGCGGTCGTGGTCGATGATCTTCTCGCCGTTGATGACGATGGCGAAGGGACGGTGGGCGTCGTCGTTGCTCATGCGGCTTTCTCGTTGCTGGGCGTGAGGCGGTCGAGGATTCTATCAACCCAGCCGATGCGGCTGGTCAAATCCCCCGCCTCGGGCAGTGAAAAACGCAGTTTCTCCTGACCGTCCATGGCAAAGTGCTGTGACTCCTGCTGGATCAGCTCGATCAGGGCCGGTACGTCGATATCGGGCTCGCTGGCGAACAGCATGCGTCCGCTGACCGGGCCGAGGTCGATCTTGGTGATCCCCAGTGGCGCGGCGCGCAGCTTGATGCGGGCCGCCTCGAATAGCGTCTTGGCAGCCTCTGGCAGCAGCCCGAAGCGGTCGATCAGCTCCACCTGCAGCTCGCGCAGTGCCGCTTCGTCGGCGGCACTGGCGATGCGCTTGTAGAGGATCAGCCGTTCGTGGACGTCGTGGACGTAGTCCTCCGGCAGCAGTGCCGGCACGCCCAGGTCCACCTCGGTGGCATGCCGGGCATCGTCCAGTGTCTCGGGGAGGGTGCCGGACTTGAGCGCCTTGACCGCCCGTTGCAGCAGTTCGTTGTACATCGTGAAGCCCACCTCCTGGATCTGCCCGCTCTGGCCCTCCCCGAGCAGTTCGCCGGCGCCACGGATCTCCAGGTCGTGGGTGGCCAGGGTGAAGCCGACGCCGAGATCCTCCAGTGACTCGATGGCCTCCAGCCGCTTGACGGCGTCGGGCGTCATCGCGCGCCGCTCCGGCGTGATCAGATAGGCGTAGGCGCGGTGGTGAGAGCGCCCCACCCGTCCGCGTAGCTGATGGAGCTGCGACAGACCGAACCTGTCGGCCCGCTGGATGATGATGGTGTTGGCGCCGGGCAGGTCGATGCCGGTCTCGATGATGGTGGTGCAGACGAGAATGTTGAAACGCTGATGGACGAAGTCGAGCATCACCTGCTCCAACTCGGCTTCACGCATCTGCCCGTGGGCGATGCGGATGCTCGCCTCCGGCAGCAGCTCTGCCAGCTCCCGCGCCGCCTTTTCGATGGTCTTGACCTCGTTGTGGAGGAAGTACACCTGACCGCCGCGCCGGATCTCGCGCTGGCAGGCCTCGCGGATCAGGTTGGCGTCCCACTGGGTGACGAAGGTCTTGATGGCGTGGCGTTCCACCGGCGGGGTGGCGATGATCGATAGATCCCGCAACCCCGACAGCGACATATTGAGCGTCCGCGGGATCGGTGTCGCCGTCAGCGTGAGAATGTCCACCTCGGCCCGCAGCGCCTTGAGTCGCTCCTTGTGGCGGACGCCGAAGCGCTGCTCCTCGTCGATGATGACGAGGCCGAGGTTCTTGAACCGGACGTCCTTCTGCAGCAGCTTGTGGGTGCCGATGACGATGTCCACCTTGCCGGCGGCCAGATCCGCGAGAATGGTCTTCTGCTGTTTTGGCGTCTGGAACCGCGACAGCACCTCGACCCGGATCGGCCAGTCGGAGAAGCGGTCGGCGAAGTTGGTGCCATGCTGCTGGGCCAGCAGTGTGGTCGGCACCAGCACCGCCACCTGGCGGCCTGCGTTGGCGACGACGAAGGCGGCCCGCATCGCCACCTCGGTCTTGCCGAAACCGACATCGCCACAGACCACACGGTCCATCGGTTGCGACGACTCCAGATCCTTCAGCACGGCGTCGATGGCCTGCTGTTGGTCCTCGGTCTCCTCGAACGGGAAGGCGGCGGCGAAGGCCTGATACTCGGCATCACCGATGGCGTAGGCATGCCCCTTGCGGGCGGCGCGACGGGCGTGGATCTCCAGCAACTCGGCGGCCACGTCGCGGGCCTTCTCCGCGGCGCGGCGTTTGGCCCGCTGCCACTGCTCGCCACCGAGCTTGTGCAGCGGTGCGTGATCCTCGTCGGCGCCGGTGTAGCGGCTGATCAGGTGCAGCGAGGCCACTGGCACATAGAGCTTGTCGCCGCCAGCGTACTCCAGCGTCAGATACTCCGCCTCCACCCCGCCGGCGTCGAGGCGCTGCAGGCCCAGATAGCGACCGATGCCGTGGTCCTCGTGCACCACCGGCGAACCGATGTGCAGATCGGTGAGATTGCGGATGATGGCGTCGGCGTCACGGGTGGGGCGTCGGCGCCGGCGGGTACGGTTGACCCGGTCGGCAAAGAGGTGATTCTCGGAGATGATGCCGATGCCGTCGGCGGTCAGCGCCACGCCCTGCTCCAGCGGCGCCACGGTGATCCCGAGCCGTGCCTTCGATGAGGTGAAGCCATGCCAGTCGTTGACTGTCTTTGGACGGATCCCGGCGGGGTGGAGTGCGTCGATGATGAATTCGCGCCGCCCCGGCGAGTCGGCCAGGAACAGCACCCGGCCGTCGTGGTTGTCGAGGTAGTTCTGCAACGCCTCCAGCGGCCTCTCCTGCCGTACCTTGAACGTCAGGTCGGGCAGGGCGGCGGTGGCAAAGTTGAGTACGCCGTCGCCGCCGATCTGCTCGTTGCGCGAGAGGGTGAGCGCCGGTCGCCCCCCGAGGGCGGCGCGGGCCTCGTCCGGGGAGAGGTAGATCTCGTCCGGCGCCAGCAGTGGACGTTCGATGTCGTGGCGGCGTTGCTCGTAGCGGCCCTCCAGCTCGGTCCAGAAGTGGTCGATCTCCTCGTCCACCGTGTCGAGGCGGCAGATCAGCGCATTCTCCGGCAGATAGTCGAACAGCGACGCCACCGAATCGTGGAACAGCGGCAGATAGTATTCGATGCCCCCCACCGGCGTGCCATCCGAGACACTGGTGTAGATCCGCGACTTCTGCGGATCGCCCTCGAACCGCTCGCGGTAGCGGCGGCGAAAGGCCTTGATCCCCGCCTCGTCGAGCGGAAACTCGTGGGCCGGCAGCAGTCGCATCTCCTCCAGGCGGGTGATCGACTTCTGGGTCTCCGGGTCGAAGCTGCGCAGCGACTCGATTTCGTCATCGAACAGATCGATGCGAAACGGCAACTCCGAACCCATCGGGAACACATCCACCAACGCGCCGCGCAGCGCATACTCGCCGTGACTCACCACCTGATGGACGGCCCGATAGCCCGCGCTCTCCAGCCGTTGGCGGAAAGCCTCGGTATCGATCCGGTCGCCGGGCTTCAGATCGAACCCCGTCCCCATCACATAGGCCACCGGCGCCAACCGCTGCATCAGCGTGCTCACCGGCAGAATCAGCAGCCCGCTGCGGCGTGACGGCAGCCGATGAAGAATCTCCAGCCGCTGCGAAATGATGTCCTCGTGGGGTGAGAAGAGGTCGTAGGGCAGCGTCTCCCAGTCTGGCAGATGCCACAACTGATCCCCCTTCTGGCCGAGAAAGAAACGGGTCTCCAGCGTCATCCGGTCCGCCGTGTGACTGTCCGGCGTCACCAGCACCACCAGCGAGCGGCGCTTGCGCACCAACTCTGCCAGCGCCAGCGCCAGACCCGCGCCATAGAGCCGGCCCCAGCGGTCGTGCCGCTCGGCCAGCGTCGCCAGATTGCCCTTGAGCAGGGGAGAGAGAGAATCGGTCATTGCTGCAACGACTATGGAAAGCGCGAAAGTGTTGCACAGAGCGGGTGGGGAAGGCTACCGGCAAGATGGGGCCACGCAACAGGGGCAGACCTTGCAGGCGGGGGGGCTATGGCCTGGTCTTCCTCCACTCACCGTTCACGTGCGCCGTTGTCCGCCGCGACCGAAGGGGGGCATCGGCCATGGGAGGCCGATCGAGCGCTGGGCCAAAGGGTGTGGGTCCAGGCCGACCCTGGAAGACGTGCTGGACAATGGAAATGAGCGTGAGCGGGGTGTCGTTGAGGCGGGGCCATAGATTGTGGAAACAGGGAATCATTGCTTCAGACAGCGCGGCAAGAGTTTTTTCTATGGTGCTGCCGTAGATCTGATTTGGTTTGTGATATCCGGGTTGTCCTACAACTCCCGCGACGCAAAATCCGCCAGCCTGGATCGTTCGCCGGTGGTCAGGGTGATGTGGCCGCTGTGTTCCCATGCCTTGAATTTGTCCACCACATAGGTGAGTCCCGAGGTGGTTTCGGTGAGATAGGGGGTGTC
>CAZTOZ010000056.1:0-20163 GCA_964614535.1 uncultured Thiotrichales bacterium
AAGCAATCTCCCGGAAGGTGCTCCGTCGTCAGGAGATCGCCGCGCTCCGCTCGCGATGACGGAGGGTGTTTTGCTCACGATGACGGGGGATGTCGTAGGCCGTAGGTTGGGCAAAGCGAAGCGTGCCCAACATCCAGCGGCTTCGTGGCAATGCCGGTGGTCCCGGTTTCGCGCCTCGTCGATCACGACATTCTTCTCTACCGCCTGCACCAGGCGCGAGTCGAATTTTTTCCTCGTCGAAAAAACGCAACGCAAAAAAGACGCCCCCCACGCGCTTTCATCCGCCGCCGGGCCCGCCTTCCGGGGTCGGTCTGAAGCCGCATCCCGCGGCCCAGACCTCGATCGGCCTTCCGTGGCCGATCGCCCCCTGCAGTCGCACCCGGCGTCGGCGCGCGTGAAGGGGGTTCTTCGTAGCAGGAGGTTGCCGCGTCGCTGTCGCTCGCAATGACGGGGGGTGTCATTGCGAGGAGCGACAACGAAGCGGCGCGAAACCGGTACCACCGGCCATGCCACGAAGCCGCTGGATGTTGGGCACGCTTTGCTTTGCCCAACCTACGGCCATGATGCCCTGTCATCGCGAGCGAAGCGTGGCGATCTCCTGACAGCGGAGTACCTTCCGGGAGGTTGCTTCGCTGACGCTCGCAATGACGGGGGTTGCTTTGGGGATCGATATGTCTACTGGAAACGGCAGCACATCCGCCAGGCTGCGATCTCCATCAGTGGCGAAAGTGGCGCATGCCGGTAAATACCATCGCCATCCCATGCTCGTTGGCGGCGGCGATCACCTCGTCGTCCCGCATCGAACCACCGGGCTGGATCACCGCTTCGATCCCCGCTTCGTGGGCCGCATCGATTCCATCTCGGAACGGGAAAAAGGCGTCGGAGGCCATGACCGAGCCGGCCACTTCCAGCCCCTCGTCCTGTGCCTTGATGCCGGCGATCCTGGCGGAATAGACGCGGCTCATCTGTCCCGCGCCGACACCGATCGTCATCTGATCCCTGACATAGACGATGGCGTTGGACTTGACGAACTTGGCCACCTTCCAGGCAAACAGCAGATCCTTCATTTGCTGGTCGGTCGGTGCCCGTTCGGTGACCACTCGCAGGTCGGCCTCGGTGACCATGCCGAGATCGCGCTCCTGTACCAGCAGGCCACCGACGACGCGTTTGAAATCCAGCGCCGGCACCGGCTCGACGAAGGCACCACATTCGAGCAGCCGTATATTCTTTTTTTCCGCCACGGCGGCCCGCGCGGCCGGGGAGACCGACGGTGCGATGATCACTTCGACGAACTGGCGCTCGACAATGCGCTTGGCGGTGGCTTCGTCCAGTTCGCGATTGAAGGCGATGATACCCCCAAACGCCGAGGTGGGATCGGTTTTGAAGGCGCGCTCATAGGCGCCGAGGATATCGGCATCGACCGCGACACCGCAGGGGTTGGCGTGCTTGACGATGACGCAGGCGGGTTGCTCGAACTGTTTGACGCATTCCAGCGCCGCATCGGTATCGGCGATATTGTTGTAGGAGAGCGCCTTTCCCTGCAGCTGGGTGGCGGTGGCGACGCTGGCCTCGGCCGGATTTCTTTCGACATAGAATGCCGCCTTCTGGTGGGGGTTTTCGCCGTAACGCATCTCCTGTGCCTTGGCGAATTGCAGATTGATGGTGCGGGAGAAATCGGATTTTTCTCCGTTGGCCCCAAGCCGGCCAAAATAGTTGGCGATCATGCCGTCGTAGCGCGCCGTGTGTTCGAAGGTTTTGACCATCAATGAATAGTTGAGCGCGGCCGGGACGGCGCCGCCGTTCTCCTCCATCGCCTTTTCGATGGCCGGGTAGTCTTCGGGATCGACGACGACGGTGACATGGGCGTGATTCTTTGCGGCGGCTCGCAGCATCGCCGGCCCGCCGATGTCGATGTTCTCAATGGCGTCCGCCATCGAACAGTCTGGCTTAGCGACGGTGGACTCGAATGGATAGAGGTTGACCACCACCAGGTCGATCGGCTCGATATCGTGTTCGGCCATCACAGCTTCATCGACGCCGCGACGCCCGAGAATTCCGCCATGGATCTTCGGGTGCAGCGTCTTGATGCGGCCGGCCATCATTTCCGGAAATCCCGTGTGGGCCGAAACCTCCTTCACCTCGATCCCCTCTTTTTCCAGCAACGCGGCCGTGCCGCCGGTGGAGAGGATCTCTACACCCCGACGGGCGAGGAAACGGGCAAAATCGACGATACCGGACTTGTCGGAGACGCTGATCAGCGCCCGGCGCACGGGAATATTCTGTGACTCGGACATGGGGGAGATACCTGGTCGGAAAAGAGGCGTATTATACCCGATGAATCCACCGCTGCCCCCGCCCGCCATGGAAACCCGCCGTGAAATCTTCTCCCACGATGGCCGTGATCGCGGGCTGCTGGTGATGCGACCGGAGGTCACGGACGGGAGTCTGCTCATCGGCCTCCACGGCGCCACCCAGCGCGGCTCGATCATGGCCCGTACCACCGGCTTCGGCGAACTGCCTGGGACCCGCCGGATGGTACTGCTCTTTCCCGACGCGGTGGATGGTATCTGGCGGGACGGGCGCGGCACCGACGACGACGTGGACGATGTCGGCTTTGTCGAGGCGCTGCTCGATCACTTCATCGCCACACAGGAGATCGATCCGCGGCAGGTCTTCCTGGTCGGTGCCTCCAATGGCGGCTTTCTGTCACAACGGCTGGCCTGTGAACTGGAGGGGCGCTTCCGGGCGGTGGCGACAGTGATCGCAACGATGGGGCTGCGGGTCTTTCAGCAGTGCTACCCCGCCGAGGCTCCGTCGCTCTATCTCGTTGCCGGCACCGCCGACCCCATCATCCCCTACGAAGGTGGCGCCACACCCAACAGCCTGATGCACAGTGCCGACGCACCCATTCTCGGCTTTGACGATCTGGTGGCCCATTGGCAAGGGATCGGCGGTTTCAACCGCTGCCGCTCGGCCAGCCGGACAGTGGCCGCACTCGGCGGCGACACGTTGACGATCCACGAAATGGACTGCCGCGGAGACAACGACCACCGGCTGCGGGCCGTCACGGTCGATGGGGGTGGGCATCAGTGGTACGGGCGCGAGGTGGGCAACGAGACCATTCGCCGTTTCGGCGCGACGACGACACAGTTTCGGCTGTCGGAGGAGATTCTGGAGTTTTTCGCCACATGCCGGGACGGTCCGGACGACGCCCCTGGCGGTGCTCCGCAGGGTTGGGCGCTCCGATGACGGAGCGCCCGGCTGGATGGGTGGGACAGGGCGGTCAGTTGACCTGATACATCTTGAGTTTCTTCCGCAACGTACCGCGGTTGATGCCGAGAATTCGGGCCGCCTTGGTCTGATTGCCACCACAGTGGTACATGACGCACTGGAACAAGGGTCGCTCCACTTCGGAGATGACGAGGTCGTACAGTCCGTCAGGATCTGTGCCACTCAACATCTCAAAGTAACTCTCCAGCGCGGTATGGACGGCTTCGCCGATTCTGACTTCTTCACCAACGGATGATCCTTGCGGACGCTCTTGGAGTTTCACAGCGTTGTTCTCCCCCGGGTTCTGAGTTTGATTGCCACGGCCCGGAGCAAAAACCGATCACCAGCCAACGAGACAGGCATGGGGAGAATTGTCCTGATAGCGGTTCTGTTCGCGGGGGGCAAATCGTTTGGTGTTAACGTAGACAGCGGCATCCTTGTCACCGTTCCGGTATCACCTTCCCTGGAAGGGGTCCGGAATCCTTGTATTAGTTCCACCGAGCATCGGGATCGATGTCCGGCGTTCCGTTACCAGTGGCAGAAAAGATACAGCTTGCCGGCGATGGCGGCAATTCATAACCTGTGGATAACTTGTGCAATTGCGGCGGAAAACGAAGATTTAACAATTCGGCGGGAACTTCGACCGATTCTCGCCACCGCTCGTCGCCCCTCCTCTTGCCGCCGGCGCCGAAACGCTGTTGGCCCGGCCACCGAGAACTCAGAGAAAGTCGAATTCGAAGGCGAGCGCGTTCTTGCCCGGGTCGAGAATCTCCAGCCGCAACGGCACCGCCCGACCCGGCATCATCAGTTCGGGCAGCGAGGCGGGCGCATCGAGATACTCGGCGGGCGCGAAGCGGCGCGCCGCCACGACCCGACCCTGGAGGTTCTTCATCTTCAACGCAACCACCGGATAGGGTTGGCTGAAGTCGGCGTTGTTGACGATGGTGGCGCGGATCATCAGCGCGCCATCCACTTCGGGGTGGGAGTAGACCGAGTGGCTGGTCAACTCGATCCGCTCCAGATCGCGGCGCGGATCGACGACACAGCCCGCCAGACGGCACAGGCCCGCGACCACCGGACGCATCGCCGGCACCGCCTCCACCACGCGGTTGCGGTTGGCGACGAGGAGCTGCCCCACCAGCAGCAGCGCGAGAAAACCCGCCAGCAGCGACCACGCCAGCGGCGGGAGGCGCCGCTCGGCCGCGGCACCCTCCTCGGGCTCGCGCTCCTCGATGATCAGCTCGAAGTCTTCGGTGTCCGGTGCAACCTCCTCCACCGGCTCGACCGGCTCGTCGTCAAAGCTGGTGGGCAGGCCGTTGGGCAGCGGCGCGCCGGATTCTGCCGGCTCGATGATCGGCTTTTCCACCATCTCCCCGGGCGGCACGATCTCGATCGCATCATCGTCCGGCGACGACGGGTCGGTGGTGGGCACCAGAATCTCGTCGGTGGGCGGCCCCTCGTCTTCGACCGCGCGAAAGTCGACCACTTCGAAGACGACACCACACTCACCACAGCGAACCTTGCCACCGGCGCGGGCAAGAATCTCTTCCGTGACCCGGAAGATCGCATGGCAATGTGGACACTCGGCATACATATACAAAGGCTTCTATTGTTGTCGTCGCGACCCGGGTCGCCCCCCACCGTTACCGACGCCTGCCATGGAGGCAGACCCACTCGTCACGCTGACGTGACGGCTCGAACCCGATCCACGGCGCATAGGCGTCGATCACCATCGATGCTTGCTCCCGCAGAATGCCGGAGAGGATTATCTCACCACCCGGTCGGATATGGGAAACCAGTTTTTCCGCCAGCGTCACCAGCGGCCCCGCCAGGATATTGGCAATGACCAGATCGAAACGGGCATCGGCCGGAAGGTCGTCCGGCAGAGAGAGGGACAAACGTTCCGGAGCAATGCCATTGCGCCGCAGATTGTCGCGGCTCGCCACCAGCGCCTGTGGATCGATATCGACGCCCGCGAGGCGCCGGGCACCCAACTTCAGGGCCGCCAGCGCCAGTACCCCCGAGCCGCAACCGAAATCGAGGACGTCGCGGCCCTCCGGCGGATGGGCATCGAGCCACTCCAGACAGAGTGCGGTGGTCGGGTGGGTGCCGGTGCCGAAGGCCAGCCCCGGGTCGAGCAGCAGATTGACGGCACCGGGCTCGGGCGGCTCATGCCACGACGGCACGATCCAGAGCCGTTCGCCAAAACGCATCGGCTCGAACTGATCCATCCAGCTGCGCTCCCAGGCCTGGTCTTCGAGGGTCTCGACGGCCCAGCCATCGGGCGCCTGGCCCAGCAGCGACGTCACGCCGGCGTGGATCGCCGCGGCGTCGGTGCCATCGGGAAACAGCGCGTCGACCTTGACGGCGCGCCAGATCGGCAGCGTCCCGGGGGGTGGCTCGAACAACGGCTCGTCCTCGGCATCACGCAGCGTCACCGAGACCGCGCCCAACCGTTCGAGGCCGGCTTCGATTCGTTCGAGACGCTCGGCGGGAATCTGGAAATGGAGTTGCAACCACGCCATGGCGAGCCTCCGGCCCGGTATCGGTGAGTGTCGGCCGTCGCGGGGCGGCGGTTCCGTCAGAGCCCCAGCTTCTTCTCCAGGTAGTGGATCTCGACCCCGCCGCGCCGGAACGCCTCGTCCTTGAGCAGATCCTGGTGCAACGGGATATTGGTCTTGATGCCCTCGATGACGATCTCCTGCAACGCGCCGCACATTCGCGCCATGGCCGTCTGCCGGTCCTCGCCGTGGGTGATGAGCTTGCCGATCATCGAGTCGTAGTAGGGTGGCACCGAATAACCGTTGTAGATATGGGTATCGACCCGCACACCGGGACCACCCGGCGCGTGATACTGGCTGATCAGCCCCGGCGACGGCATGAAGGTCGCCGGATCCTCGGCGTTGAGACGGCACTCCATCGCATGGCCACGGATCTCGATCTCCTCCTGCCGGATCGCCAGCGGGTTGCCGGCGGCAATGCTGATCTGCTGCTTCACCAGATCGACGCCGGTGATCAGTTCGGTCACCGGATGCTCCACCTGCAAGCGGGTGTTCATCTCGATGAAATAGAACTCGCCGTTCTCATAGAGGAACTCGAAGGTGCCGGCGCCACGGTAACCGATATCGATACAGGCCTGGGCGACCCGCTCGCCGATGCGCTGGCGCTCCTCATCGGTGATGCCGGGAGCCGGCGCCTCCTCGATCACCTTCTGGTTGCGACGCTGCAGCGAACAGTCACGCTCACAGAGGTGGATGGCATGACCCTGCCCGTCGGAGAGCACCTGAAACTCGATATGGCGCGGCGACTCCAGATACTTCTCCATGAAGACGTCCCCGTTGCCGAACGCCGCCAGCGCCTCCGCCTTGGTCAGTGAGATGGCGTTGTTGAGCGCGCCTTCGGCATGGACCACGCGCATGCCACGCCCGCCCCCGCCGCCGGAGGCCTTGATGATGACCGGATAGCCGATCTCCCGCGCCAGCCGGATGTTCTCCTGCGGGTCGTCACCGAGGGCCTCGGGAGAGCCCGGCACACAGGGGACCCCCGCCTTGATCATCGCGTTCTTGGCCGACACCTTGTCGCCCATCAGCCGGATCGTGTCGGCCCGGGGGCCGATGAAGATGAAGCCGCTGGACTCCACCCGCTCGGCAAAGTCGGCATTCTCCGACAGAAACCCGTAGCCGGGATGGATGGCCACCGAGTCGGTGACCTCGGCGGCGGCGATGATGGCCGGAATGTTGAGATAGCTCTCGGTGGAGGCGGCCGGACCGATGCAGACCGTCTCGTCGGCAAGGCGCACATGCTTGAGGTCGCGATCGGCCTCGGAGTGGACGGCGACGGTACTGATGCCGAGCTCGCGGCAGGCGCGCAGTATCCGGAGCGCAATCTCGCCACGATTGGCAATGAGTATCTTGTTGATCATTTGGGGCCTCGAAGACGCTGCGGATTCACTCGATGACGAAGAGCGGCTCGCCGAACTCCACCGGCTGGCCGTTTTCCACGAGAATCGCCTTGACGACGCCGGAGACGTCGGACTCGATCTGATTCAGCATCTTCATCGCCTCGATGATGCAGAGCGTGTCGCCCTCGGAGACGGTATCACCCACCTCGACGAACGGCGCCGCCGTCGGGGACGAGGCACGATAGAACGTCCCCACCATCGGTGACGTAATCGTGTGGCCGCTGGCGGCCGCCGCTTCGGTCGAGGCAGCGGCGGGCGCCTCGGCTGGCGGCGGAGGCGGTGGAGGCGGCGCGGCACCCGGTGGTGGCGCCATCACCGGCGCCTGCACCGCGTAGGCGGGCGCGGGGGCGGGGTCACCGCCGATCGGGCCCCGGCTGATACGCACCGATTCCTCGCCTTCCTTGATTTCGATCTCCGACACGCCGGAGTCTTCGATGAGTTCGATCAGTTTCTTTATTTTGCGAATGTCCATGGTCGATTCTGCCTTCGTCGGCTATGCATCCGTCTTCAACCGCTCGACCACTGTTTCCAGCGCCAGGTGATAACCCTGCGAGCCGAGGCCGGCGATCACCCCCTCGGCTATGTCGGAAAAGTAGGAGTGATGACGAAATGCTTCACGCCGGTGGATGTTGGAAAGATGTACCTCGATAAACGGAATCCCCACCCCCAGCAGCGCATCACGCAGGGCGATGCTGGTGTGGGTGAAAGCGGCCGGGTTGATGATGATGTAACGCGTGCCATCTTCGGCGGCACGATGGATACGCCCGATCAGCTCGTGTTCCGCATTGCTCTGGAAAGCATCCAGGGAGAGCCCCCTGGATTGTGCCTGCGCCATCAGCGCATCGACGATATCGTCCAGCGTATTCCGGCCGTAGTGATCCGGCTCGCGCATGCCGAGCAGATTCAGATTGGGGCCGTTCAACACTAAAATATCAGGCATTTGTACTTATCTTGCGCCGATCTGTCTTCAAATCGTCGCGTTCGTGAAATGCTCGGATTTTGCCGCAAATTGTGATGGGTGTCTATCGCCGATGTCGGCAAACAGCGGTTATGGCCGCCGGACGGTGGCGATCACTCCGCCAGCAGCTGCGCCACCGCCTGCTCCAGCGACTGGCGCGGGATCCGCCCCGCCCCGGAGAACCGGATCCGCCCCTGCCGGTCGATCAGCGCACTGTAGGGCAGCGCGTTGCTGTGATTGCCGTACTGGCGCGCGATGGCCGACGCCTCTGCCTGGCCGTGGAGCACCGGATAGTCGATCTCCAGCACATCGACATAGTCCCGCACGCTGTCGGGACTGTCGATGGCGACACCAACGATTTCGAACCCCTGATCGAGAAACCGGCGGCGGACATCGATGAAGTCGGGAATCTCCTGACGGCAGGGCGGGCACCAGGTAGCCCAGAAGTTGACCAGCAGCACCTTGCCGTCCCATTCGCTGATGCTGTGCATGCGGCCCTCCAGATCCGGCAGCGAGAATGCCGGACGCGCCCGCCCCGCGGCATCGGCACCACCATCACCGGCCTGCCGTTGCAACAGTTGGTAGCCGGTGACCGCCAGCAGCACGGCGGCGACCGTCCAGCCGATGATCTTGATCTTCATCGCCCTTGCGCCTTCAGCACATGGGCACGAAAATCGGCGGCGTTCATGAAACCGACGACGCGATAGCCGCGCTGTTCCTCACCGTCCGGGGTGAAAAAGAGAATCGCCGGCGGGCCGATGATGCCAAAGCGCTTCAGCAACGCCTTGTCCTGGGCGTCATTGTCCGTCACGTCGGCACGAATCAGGATCACATCCTCCAGCGCCTGGTGAACCCCGGGATCGGTGAAGGTGAAGGCCTCCAGCTCCTTGCAGGTGATGCACCACTCGGCGGAGAAGTCGAGCATCACCATCTTGTTCTGCGCCCGCGCCTCGGCCAGCACCCGCTCCAGCCCCTCGATCCCCTTGATGGGACGAAACGGCAGTTCGCGCCGGCTCTCGGCACCCGCGGCGGATGTTCCCATCATCGTGCCGCCACTCACGCCGAGACCACGCAGCGGTTGCAGCGGATTGCCGTTGCCCGCCGCCATTCCGACCAGAATCAACACGCCCCAGACGATGAGGATCAGCCCCAGCCCCTTCCACAGCGGCAACAGCTTGTGGCCCACCTTGCCGTAGCCGTGGAACGCACCCATGTAGACGCCGGAGAGGATCAGCAGCGCCGCCCAGAGGAACATCGTCACCGCCGACGGCAGCACCCGCTCGAGGAACCAGATCGCCACCCCAAGCATCATCACGCCAAAGACCGCCTTGACCGCATCCATCCAGACGCCGGCCTTCGGCAGCAGGCTGCCGGCGGACAGGCCGATCAGCAACAGCGGCACGCCCATGCCCAGCCCCATGACGAACAGCGCCAACCCGCCGAGCACACCGTCGCCGGTCTGGCTGATGTAGACCAGCGCGCCCATCAGCGGCGCGGTGACGCAGGGACCGACGATCAGTGCCGACAACACGCCCATGACGGCCGCCCCGGTGAGCGAGCCGCCCTTCTGCTGGTTGCTGACCCTGGTGAGACGATTCTGGATCGATGTCGGCATCTGCAGCTCGTAGAAGCCGAACAGCGACAGCGCCAACGCCACGAACAAGCCGGCAAAAGCGATCAGCACCCACGGATTCTGGAACGCCGCCTGCAGATTGGCGCCGGTGATGGCGGCGATGACGCCGACCACCGCGTAGACGGCCGCCATCGCCAGCACATAGACCAGCGACAGCATGAACGAGCGGCTGGTGGTGATCTTCTCTCCCTGGCCGACGATGATGCCGGAGAGGATCGGGATCATCGGAAAGACACAAGGCGTCAGCGACAACAGCAGGCCAAAGCCGAAGAAGGCGACCAACGTCAACAGCATGTTGCCGGAGGCGAGACGCTCGGCAATCGCATCCTGCTCCGAGACGACCCCGGCGCCAGTGCCGTTCTCACCGCCCATCGGTGGCACCGCCGCGGTGTCGGCTGGCGGTGCTTCGCCGGCCACGGCGGCAGCGCTGAGCAGGCCGAGCTGCACTTCGTCGAAATCGATCGTCTTCCTCACCGGCGGATAGCAGACGCCCTGGTCGGAGCAACCCTGGTAGCTCATCTTGAGCCGCAGCGACTCGGGCGGGCCGTTTTCGATGCCGAGCACCGGAAACTCCAAGGTCAACGGGCCGCGATAGACCTCGACCGTACCGCCCTCCAGATCGTCGACCAGCTCGCCCTTCGGATAGCTGGGCTGGCCGAGTCTGAGCCCGGGGGCAGACGCCAGCTCCGCCTTGATCTTGTCCCGATAGAGGTAGTAACCGGGGGCGACGTTCCAGTGCGCCAACAGCAGATTGGGAGACGCCAGCTCCGCCGTGAAAGCAAACGCCTCGTCGGCCGGCAGCAACGCCGGCTCGTCACCACCGCCGAGCCCTTTGGTCAGATTGCCGAGCCGGGCGAAGGGAGAGCTCTTCTCGGCCGCCGCCGACAGCGCCGCCATCACCGACCCGCTCTTCTTCGGCGCGGCCTGTGGCGCGTCACTGCGCTCGACCATGATGGTCTTGCGCTCCGGTGGATAGCAGACACCGAGATCAGCGCAGCCCTGATAACCGACCGTGAGCTTGACCGGGCCATCGACGCCCGGTTCCAGCGCATAGGGCAGCTCGAGGCGGATCTTGCCACGCAGGATCTCCACATCGCCGAAGGTGGGGTCGGACTTGACCTTGCCCTTGGGCAGTCGTGGCGTCTCCAGCAGCTTCAGCCCCGCTTCCGGTTCGAATTTGAACTTGTCCCGATAGAGGTAGTAGCCGTCGGCGACCGACCATTCCAGATCGATCGTGCCAGTGGTCTTTTCGTCGGCCTGGAAGGCGAAGGCCTTCTCCACCGGGAGCAGGTCGTCTTCGCTGATCGCCAGCACCGTGGCCGGACCGAACAGCAACCAGCAGGTCGCCAGCAGGAACAGGTTTCTAATGATGGGCATCGGTCGTCTCGTCGATCCAGCTCAGATAGCCGGGCAGTCCGGCGGTCACCGGGATAGCGAGTATCTCCGGCAGTTCATAGGGGTGGCGTTCGCTGATCACGGCCACGATGTCGTCCCACAACGACTGGCGGGTCTTGATGACCAACTGGTGCTCGCTGCCCCGCTCCAGCCTGCCCTGCCACGAGTAGATCGACGTCATGGCCGGCAGCAGATTGACGCAGGCGGCCAGCTTCCGTTCGATCAGTGTCTCGGCCAGCGCCTCGGCGCCGGGCAGATCCGGCCATGTCGTCAGTACGATGGTCTTGTCGGTCATTACGCCGCTATCCTTCCGAAAGATGCCGATTATACCCCGCCATCGTGATCGAATTCGGCCACCACCGGCGCATGGTCCGATGGTCGCTCCCAGGTGCGCGGCTCCCGATCGACCGTGCTGGCGATGCAGCGCCGGGCCATCGGCCCGGAGGCCAGAATGAGATCGATCCGCAGGCCGCGGTTGCGGCGAAACGCCGCCTGGCGATAGTCCCACCACGAAAAGACCTCCTCCGGCTGCCGGTGCAGGCGAAAGGTATCGACCAGCCCGAGCTCGAGAATCCGCCGCAGCGCCGCCCGTTCCGGCCCGGAGACCAGCACACGATCCTGCCACAGCCCGGGGTCCCAGACGTCGCGATCGTCCGGGGCGATGTTGAAATCGCCGATGACGAGATAGTTCGGGTGGCGCGGCAGCTCGTCGGCGAGAAAATCGTGCACCGCTTCGAGCCAGCGCAGCTTGTAGTCGTACTTGTCGCTACCGACGACCTGGCCGTTGACCACATAGAGGTTGAGCACCCGCAGATCACCGATGGTGGCGCCGATGATACGGCGCTGCGGATCGTCCAGCCCGGGAATGTCGGTGAAGAGGTCGGTCATCGGCGCCCGGCTGAGCAGGGCGACGCCGTTGTAGGTCTTCTGCCCGGCATGGGCAACGTGGTACCCCGCCGCTTCCAGCGCCGCGCGGGGGAAGTTCTCGTCGGTGAGCTTGGTCTCCTGCAGGCCGAGGATGTCGGGCGAGCGCATCCCCAGCCAGCGCTCCACCTGCGGCAGGCGGACCTTCAGGGAGTTGACGTTCCAGCTGGCGATCTTCATTGGTCGAGCCCCACATGTCGTAACAGTGCATCGATCCGCGGCTCGCGACCGCGAAAGGCGACGAACGACACCCGCGCCGGACGCGCGCCACCCATCTCCAGAATGTTCTCGCGGAAGCTGCGCCCCACCTCGGGATTGAACAACCCTTCCTCCTCGAAGCGGGCGAAGGCGTCGGCGGACAACACCTCGGCCCACTTGTAGCTGTAGTATCCGGCCGCGTAACCACCGGCGAAGATGTGGCTGAAGCTGTGCTGAAAGCGGTTGTATGGCGGCGGCTTCACCACCGCCACCGCCGCCCGCGCCGCATCGAGCGTCTGCTGGACGCGGCCTCCGAGCGCCGGGTCGTAGTCGCGGTGCAGACGCATGTCGAAGATGGCGAACTCCAGCTGGCGCACCAGTTGCATCGCCGCCTGGAAGTTCCTGCTGGCGATCAGGCGCTGATAGAGCTCGTCCGGCATCCGCTCGCCGGTTTGGTAGTGAGCGGCGAACAGATCCAGCGCCTCCCGCTCCCAGCAGAAGTTCTCCATGAACTGGCTCGGCAGCTCCACCGCATCCCATTCGACGCCGGCAATGCCGGAGACGGCGGCGCAATCGATGCGGGTGAGCATGTGGTGCAGGCCATGACCGAATTCGTGAAACAGGGTGATGACCTCGTCATGGGTGAACAGCGCCGGCGCGTCACCGATCGGCGGCGTGGAATTGCAGGTCATATAGGCCACCGGGCGCTGCAGGCCGTCGCCCCGCCGGCGGCGGGACGCGCAGACGTCCATCCACGCGCCGCCACGCTTCTGGGCACGGGCGTAGAGGTCGAGATAGAACTGTGCGCGCAGCTGGCCATCGGCATCGAAGATTTCGTAGAACCTCACGTCGGGATGCCAGACATCCACCCCCTCGCGCTCGCGGATCTCCACGCCAAAAAGCCGCCGCACCAGCTCGAACAGGCCGGAGACCACCCGATCGACCGGAAAGTAGGGCTTGAGATCCTCCTGTGACAGATCGAACAGCGCGCCCCGCATCTTCTCACTCACATAGGGAATGTCCCAAGCCTGCAAATCGGTGATGCCGAGCACGCCGGCCGCGAACCGGCGCAGCTCGGCCATCTCCGCCTCCGCCGCCGGTTTTGCCCTGACGGCCAGCTCGTCGAGGAAGCGCATCACCTCGTCGGGGGTATCGGCCATCTTCTTCGCCAACGAGCGTTCCGCGTGGTTGGCGAAGCCGAGCAGGCGGGCCTGCTCGTGCCGCAATGCCAGGATCTCCTCCATGACCTCACTGTTGTCCAGCGCCGGATCGGGCCATTGGTCGGAGGCGCGGGTGACGTAGGCGCGGTAGAGTTCCTCGCGCAACGCCCGGTCGTCGGCATAGGTGACGACCGAATGCCACGACGGAAAGTCGAGCGTCAGCAACCAGCCGTCCAGGCCCTTGCGCGCCGCCGCCTGCCGGGCCATCGCCAGCCCCGAGTCGGTCATCCCCGCCAGCCGTGCCGCATCGGTGACCAGCTTCTCCCAGCGGTTGGTGGCGTCGAGTACGTTCTCGCTGAACCTGGCCTGGAGCTCGGAGAGGCGTTGGCTGATCTCCTTGAAACGCCGTTTCTCCTCCTCCGGCAGATCGACGCCGCTGAGGCGGAAGTCCCGCAGCGCATGTTGGATGGCGGCGCGGCGGGCCGGGTCGAGGGTATCGAAGTCGTCGCGCTCGGCGATCGACCGGATCGCCTCGTAGAGCGCGCGGTTCTGTCCCACCTCGGTGTTGTAGGCCGACAGCTTCGGCAGACAGGCATTGTGGGCGGCGCGCAGGTCGTCGGTGTTGACCACCGCATTCATGTGGCTCACCGGCGACCACGCCCGCGACAGGCGGTCGTCCATCTCCTCCAGCGGCTCGATCAGATTGTCCCAGTCGTAGGGACCGGGCTGGGCCAGCAGCGCCTTGATCCGCGCCCGGTTCTCTTCGATGATCGTCTCGATGGCCGGTTCGATGGCCTCGGTGGAAATACGGCTGAAGGGTGGCAGGCCCTCCAGGTTGACCAAAGGATTGTCCATGATTTCGACACAGATTCGTTCGACGATGGCCGACTCTAGCACGCCGTCGACGACTCGGGCAGCGCGGCCGCGGGGAAGAGGCCCGCGTCGCCGGCTCGCCACGCTGCTGCTGCCGCTGCTGGCGGCCTGGCTGTCGGCCGGATGCTCACGCTATACGGTCGACATGCTGCGCGACAACAAGCTGTCGTCGAACCCGATGAGCCAACCAGCCCATCACCCCGATCCCGGTGCCTGGCCCGACGACGGCCTGACCTGGAGCTGGCTCGGCCACGCCACCGTGCTGATCAATCTCGGCGGCAGCTGGATCGTCACCGACCCGACGCTGCACCAACGCATCGGCCCGCCGGAAACCTTCGACAACGCCCTTGGCATCCGTCGCATCACGGCACTGCCCATCGACCCCGGGGCACTGCCATCCATCGACCTGGTGCTGATCTCCCATGCCCACTACGACCACCTCGATCTCCCTTCGCTGCGCACGCTGGCTCACGACAAACCGACCGTGGTGCTGCCACGGCGAACCCGGGCACTGCTCGACGGCACCGGGATCGAGGCCATCGAGCTGGACTGGCTCGACGGCGCCCGCCGGCAGACCGAGGCCGGCGACGGCCTGAGAGTCACCGCATTCCGTGTCGAACACTACGGCCACGTCCCCGGCACACGCCGCCGCCTGCCGAGCGGCTTCAACGGCTATCTGGTAGAAAAAGGGGAACGGCGGATCGCCTTCTTCGGCGACACCTCGTACAGGCGTCACCGCGATGCCTGGGGCAAGCCGCTGCGGCAGCCGGTGGAGATCGACTGGGCGGCGAAGTTCGACGGCAGACCCATCGACCTCTGCATATTGCCGATCGGCGACAGCCACTACCGACACAACCACACCAGCCCGGCCGAGGCGCTACGGATCGCCCTCGACGCCCGCTGCGACACGATGCTGCCGGTCCACTACGGTACGTTCGTGTTGACGCCAAAACGATACCGGCTCGAGGCACCGGCACAGCGGCTGCTCGACATCGCCGGGAAAGCCGGCGTCGCCGACCGGCTGCGCTGTGACGATGGTGACCGGACGCTGCCCGTCGCCGCCATCGGCGCCACCTGCCGACACAACACGGACGGCGGAGCGCGGCCGTCGGCCGATCACGGCAGCGATGGGGGACCCGGCGCGGCCGTCGACCGCCGGTGACGATTCACTGGTTCTCCACGCAGATGACCATCCGCATCAGATGGGAGAGCGATTCGGCCCCCATCTTCTTCATCACCTTGGCCCGGTGCGCCTCCACCGTCGACTGGGAGATGTTGAGCTCGATTGCGATCGTCTTGTTGCGCTTGCCTTCGGTGACGGCCTTGAGCACCTCCTGCTCGCGCGGCGTCAACGACGCCATCTTGCGCTTGATGCTTTCGATCTCCATGCTCTTGCCGCGCCGCTCGGCATCGAGCTTGAACGCGCGATGAACGCTGTCGAGCAACGCCTGTTCGTTGAACGGCTTCTCGACGAAATTGACGGCACCGGCCTGAACCGCCTGCACCGCCATCGGGATGTCGCCGTGTCCGCTGATGATGATCACCGGCGGGGAGCAGGGGTATTGGTTCAGCTCCTTCTGCAGCTCCATCCCGCTCATTCCCGGCATCCGCACGTCCAGCAGGATACACCCCTCCCGCTGGCGGTGATCCCCTTCGAGAAACGCTTCGGCCGATTCGTACAACTCGACCTCGATACCGACCGACTCCATCAGCAACGCGAGGGCCTCGCGAACCTCTTCGGCGTCATCGATGATATAGACCTTGCTGTTATCCACCATGATCCGTCTCCCGGTGTATCGGTAGGGTGAACTTGAACGTGGTGCCGCTAGCCGACGTCTCGTCGAGATAGAGGGTGCCGCCGTGCTCGGCGATGATTCTCTGGCTGATCGACAATCCCAGGCCCATGCCGTTCTCCTTGTCGCTGACATAGGGTGAGAAGATGGCCGAGCGGATCTCCTCGTCGATGCCAGGCCCGGTGTCGGCCACCGTGACGAGGATCGTCTTCGCGTCGGCCATCTCGGTGCGGATCGTCAGTGACTTCTCCCGCTTTTCATCGACCGTCATCGCCTCGATGGAGTTCTTGATGAGGTTGACCAGGACCTGGTCGATCAGAATGTCCTGGGCATAGACGGCCGGCAGGTCGGGCGCCAGCGCCAGTTTCAGCTCGATGTCGTTGGGGCCGAAGGTGTGCTCGATCAGCACGACGACATCACGGACGACGGTGTTGATATCGACCGCCTTTTTCTTCGGCGAGCCCTTTTTCACGAACGCCCTGAGCTGCTTGATGATGCCACCCGCCTTCTGCGCCTGATTGTTGATCCGTTCGAGGATGTCCTTGATCCGCTCCGGGTTGATCTTGTCGGCATCGACCAGACGGATACAGGCCAGCGCATTGGTCGATATGGCGGTGAGCGGCTGGTTGAGCTCGTGGGCGATGCCGGATGCCATCTCACCCATCGTGCTGACGCGGGTGACGTGGGCCAGCTCCTGCTGGTGGCGGCGGGCATTGGCCTCCAGTCTCTTCTGCTGGCTGATGTCCCTGAAGACGACGACGCTGCCGATGGTGCGGTTGCGCTCGTCCTTCAACGGTGTCGCCACATAGGTCACCGGGAAGCTGCTGCCATCCTTCTTCCAGAAGACGTCTTCATCGACCACCCGCTTCTTGCTGTCGGCATAGGTCTTGTAGACCGGGCACTGCGCCTCGGGGAACGGTTCGCCGGACGCCGTGGTGTGGTGGATCAGGGCATGGTGGTTCAGGCCGATGATCTCCTCCGCCTTCCAGCCGGTCATCTCCTCCATCGCCTTGTTGACGAAGGTGGAGTTGCCATCCAGATCGACGCCGTAGATGCCATCGGCAACCGAGTTGAGAATCAGCGAGTGCTGCCGTTCGAGGCGGCTCTTCGACAGGCGCAGCGCCCGGTTGAGGCGGATCACCATGATCGTCAACCCCATCAGCGCGACGAAGACCAGCAGGCTGGCCAGGACGCCGGCCCAGTATTTGTTGATGGCATCGGCCAGCGTGAAGGTGTCGGGGTGGTCGTAGGGCGGCAAGTGGAGCGCCTTGAGCAGATCGTGGACCGGCTGATATTCCAGCGGAATCGACCAGCGGTCGTGGCGATCGTTGCGGCCGGACTTCTGGTGCATCTGCATCAGGGCGATGGCCACCGCCTGGGCCAGACCGTCGGGGGTGTGGTTGAGCTTGCTGAACGGCCATTCGGGGTAGAGCCGGGTGCTGAGTTTCTCGGGAAAGGCGAGGTCGTGACGCTCGTTGATGATCTTGAAGTCGGCCATGTCGATCTTGCCCTTGGCGTCCATGCTTTCGAGGATGCCGGTGCGAACCGTGCCCACATCGACGCTGCCGTTGTAGACCGCCTCGACGACATTGTCGTGGATGCCGCCGAAACGGATGCGGATGCCGTCCCGCCAGGTTCCCATGCCCCGGCTCTTGAGCTCGTACATCGTCATCTGATAGCCACCCAACGAGGTCTTGTCGACCGCCATGATGGTCTTGTGGCGCAGGTCGTCGAACGAGGCGATGTCGTCCCGATCGGCCCGGGTGAAGACGACGCTGCCGAACAGCGTCGTGAAATCGTCGCCGACCCGGCGGTTGAGGGTGGCGATCCGCGCCACCCGGTGCCGAACCTCCATGACGACGTAGATGCTGGGATTGACGAGCAGGAAGTGGATCGCCCGGGATTCGACGGCGGGTTCGACTTCATCGAAATCGAGCGGTACGATCTCGAACCGCCTGCCCGGAATCTCGTCGCTGAGATAGGCGGCGGTATCGGCCCAGTAGGTGGCCGTGGCCGGGTCGCCGCGATGACTGAGGACGCCGATTCTGATCACTTCGTCCGCCGGCACCATGGCCGGTGCGAAAAGCAGCAACACAGCGATGCGCAACCAGCCGCCACGTCCCGACCAACGCCGATAGGGCGCCGCGGCGGTTCGTCGGCTCATGGGCCTCGCTCCGTCATCCGTCATCCCCCGCTCGTGGTGTTCGATCGCCAACCGGCAGACGGTGGAACCGGGTTTCAACGAGGTCGGTTGGCTGCTTCCCCCCGATTATATCGCCATCTTCCCGCAGGGATATTGGTGAAAACCACAACCTCCGTACCAGCATGTCGGAATAGCCGCCATGGCGGTTTGCGCGCAGACTTTTTTCTACAGGTCGTAGCAACGGGGCATTCCCGCTACGGCTGCCACCCAACGTATTTCCAAGAGGTTGAGCGTATGAGAAAACCAATCGACCGACGCCCGGCACGACGGCACCTGCTGCCATTGACCCTGGCGGCCGCCGTCATGGTAATGGGCACCACGACGGGATTCGCTGCAAACAATGCCTATTGTGACTGGGAGATGAAGAACCATTCGATCGACGAGCCATTGTGCGGACTCAAGGGCAATGCCGAAAACGGCCGCAAGCTCGCCATCGCGCGCAAGAAGGGCAACTGCCTGGCCTGCCACGCCATGCCGATTCCCGAGCACGACTTTCACGGCACCATCGCGCCGCCGCTGAACGGCGTCGGCGCGCGCCTCAAGGAGGGTGAACTGCGCGCGCGCCTCGTCGACATCAAGCAGCTCAATCCGATGAGCCTGATGCCGAGTTTCTACAAGCACCCGGACAAGCTGCACCGGGTGGCGAAGAAATTCCAGGGCAAAACGGTGCTCACCGCGCAGGAGATAGAGGACATCGTCGCCTATCTCAAAACCTTGACCGATTGACCCCATTCGGAGGAGACAGCAAATGATGATTCGTCAAATACTCGTTTCGATCGGCGTGCTGATGGTGTTTACCGGACAGAGCCTGTCGGAGCCGAAATCGGGATACGACTTTCTCAAGGCGGAAACCAAGGAGATGCAGGACGACGATTTCCTCAACCCCGGCATCCAGGCGGTCGACGAGGGCCGGGAGTTGTTCAACAAGCCGGGGGCGAACGGCAAGAGTTGCGCCAGCTGCCACGGCGAGGACGGTGCGAAACTGGACCCCAAGAGAATCGCGATGTATCCGGTGTTCGACAAGACGCTCGGCAAGGCCGTTACGCTGCAACAGCGCATCCACATGGAATCCGAGGGCAAACTCGGCAACAAACCGATGAAATACGACGGCAAGGACGCGCTCAAGCTCGAGGTCTTCGTGCGCCATCTGGCCCGGGGCGAAACCGTCAATGTCCAGACCGACGGTGACATGGCCCCGGTCATCGCCAAGGGCAAGAAAATCTACGAGACCCGGGCCGGCCAGCTCGACATGTCCTGCGCCGGATGCCATGTCTATTACCCCGGCCAGAAGATTCGCGCCAACGTATTGTCGCAGGGACAGGGCAACGGCTTTCCCAACTACCGGCTGAAAAACGGCAAGATCAACGGCATCCACAGTCGTTTCAACGGCTGCTACAAACAGTTCCGGGCGGCCAAGAAAAAGCCGGGCAACGACGACTACGTCGCCCTCGAAGCCTATGTGATGTCACGCGGCAACGGCCTGAAGATCGAGACCCCGGCGGTCAGATTCTGAACCACCGGAGCCACGACCCAAACGCCCGTGTCTTCGATGCCTTCGACGACGACCGGGATCACCGGGGTCCATCGCAGCCGGCGGTGGGCCTCGGTGACGACCCACCATTCCACAGAGATATCCTGACGCCAACGGAAACCAATCCATGAGCCTGACCAGAAGAGATTTCATCAAGATCCTCGGCGCCGCCAACTTCGCCGGCCTCATCACCGCCTGCGACCAGGCGCCAGTCTCGTCCGCGCTGGCCGCCCAGCAGAACCTCTACGAGGTGCCCAAGTTCGG
>CAZTOZ010000057.1:0-11154 GCA_964614535.1 uncultured Thiotrichales bacterium
TGGGGAAACATATCCATCACCCCGGCGGCCAGCAGGCGGTATCCATGGGTATTGACCAGCTCACCGGCATCTCGGGCCAGCGTGCCCGGGTGACAGGAGACATAGACGATGCGCTGCGCGTCGAGCGCTCCGATCTTCGCAATGACCTCTTTGGCGCCGGCTCGCGGCGGGTCGAGTAGAACGCGGTCGTAGGTTTCTTGCAGCCACGGTTCATTCTCCAGCGCGCCCATCAGGTTCGAGACGTGGTACCGGGTGTTGTCGATACCGTTTGCCCGCGCGGTCTCACGCGCCCGCCGGACCATCGCCGGCTCACCTTCGACACCAACCACCTCGGCGACATGACGCGCAATCGGCAAGGTGAAATTGCCGAGTCCACAGAAGAGGTCGAGCACCCGGTGCCGCGGTTCGAGCGCGAGCAACGACAGTGCCAGCGGCACCATCTTGCGGTTGAGCTCCGCATTGACCTGGAAGAAGTCCAGCGGCCCGATGCCGATGCGCACTCCGTAGCCGGGGTGTGCATACGACAGTGGCGTGACCCGGGCCGGCGTCAACGGCGTCACCGTCTCGGGACCACCGGACTGCAGATGGATCTGCAGTCCGGTCTGCGTTTCGAAAGCCCTCAGTCTCTCCAGATCGGCGGCCGACAGCGGCTCCAAATGGCGGAACACCAGTGCGGTCGCCTCGTCACCACCGGCCACCTCGATCTGCGGGATCCGCGCCTTCGCCTCCATCGATCCGACCAACTCGCAGAGCGCCTCGATTCTTTCACCGACGGCCGGTATGAGCACCGGACAACGCCGGATGTCGGCCAAGAAAGCACTCTGCTTTTCGCGGAACCCCACCAGCACACGCCCTTTTTTCTTCACATGACGCACACCAAGCCTGGCCTTGCGTCGATAACCCCAATGGGGGCCGGTCAGCGGCGGCAGCACTTCGTCCGGCTCGACACCGCCGATATGCGCCAGCGCCTCGAGCATCGCCTGCTGCTTGAAACTGATCTGTTTCCCCGGCGCCAGATGCTGCAGACTGCAACCACCACAGACATCGGCGTGCGCGCAGGCCGGCTCGACGCGATCGGGCGATGCCTCCAGCACGGTGGTGACGATGCCATTGTCGAAACGCCGCTGCCGCTTGAGGTAGCGAAAGCGCACCCGTTCCCCCGGCAACGCACCGTCGATGAAGACGGCTTTGCCGTCGATATGGGTCACACCCCTGCCCTCGTGGGAGAGCGATTCGATCCGCGCATCGAATTCACCGGCGGGTAACGGCCTGCGTCGAGAACGTCGTGCCATGGCGACTGCCTGTTCAGCTGTGAGACGGCTGCGGAGTGTAACCGAAGCTCGGACAGCGGCTCCAGATCACGGCGGTTTCCGCTCCGGATGCCGCTTCCACATCAATCGTTCGATGGAGCCGGCGAGACTCTGGTGGGCCACGGCGGCGTTTTCCCGCAGCACGTTCGACGACACCACGACGAGATAGAACAGTCCTTTTTCCGCCCCCGCCGGCGATTCGACGATGGCCACCGAGTTGAGCAAATTGAGCTGGTTGCCACGATACTTGCCACAGCGGAATCCAGGCTCGGGACGGCAGCGGTAGAGTGAGCCAGACTTGAAATAGACGGCCGCCCGCTTCAGCGCCGGCGACGAGGCGTATCGGATGCGCTTCTGGGTCATGTAGAGCAGGCGCTTGATCTCACGGCTGGACCACTCATCGACGATTCTCCCCTGCTCCAGCCGCAACAGATAGCGAAGCAGTTCACGGGCCGTGGCGCGGCTGCCGCCGGTGGGAACCCGGCGTTTGCCTTCCCGGGTGAAGAACCCACCCTGCTTCAGCGCCGTCAGCGACAGGCCGTTGTCGGTCACCGCCCGATCGAGGAGACGACGCAGATCGGCCGCCAGTCGTCGCGGCGGCGTGGTGTCGAAATAGCGGCGGGCATCGTCGTCGGTACCGGGATAGCCGGCGCCCAGTCTTCCCAGCAGCATCAGCTGCTTCATCACCATCGACGCGGCCGCGTTGGAGCTGGGCGAGAGCATCCAGTCCAGCCAAGTCCACAACGACGCCTTGTCACCGATGCGTATTGGCCGATGTTCCAACCGCAACTGGCGGGAATGCCAGAACGGCACCTTGTGGCTGTCGACACGAATGAAGGCATCGGCGGTGACCTCAGTCCCCCGCAGTATCGCTTCACGCAATTCGATGTCGTCGGGAAAGGCCCGCGCCAACTCGTTGAAGATGCCGGTGGCCACCACCAGCTTGCCGATACTGCCAGGATTGAAGACCTCGTTGGCGCGGTGCTCGGCATAGACCGGA
Organism: uncultured Thiotrichales bacterium; assembly: GCA_964614535.1. GTDB lineage: Bacteria > Pseudomonadota > Gammaproteobacteria > UWMA-0217 > UWMA-0217 > JALSHZ01. The sequence goes on from CAZTOZ010000057.1 coordinate 2,311, forward strand.
TGGTCCGGGTCGGTGAGATCGAGAATGGCGATCGAATAGCGGTCCCGATGCTTGCCCAGCAGCGCGACGATCTGCTGACGAAAAACCGGGTCCACCGCCGGGATCTCCAACTGCCGATGCCGGCGCAGCCGCAGATCCACCGCCTCCAGCGGCAACAGCGCCCCCGGCGGCAATCGCCGCGCCCGGACCTTGCCGTCCTGCGCCAGCCGGTAACCCTCCAAGCGACCGATGCCGGTATGGTCGTAACCATCCAGCGGATAGGCGCCAAGCGCTGCCGCCCATGCCGCCAGCACGAGCCACAACCATCTCACCGCAGCACCTCCGGTTTCTCATCCATTGCGACCATCCCCCCGCCCCGCGCCTCCGCCCGACGGTCGAGTTCGAGCAGATAGCGGTTGCGGCGAGCCGCAGCGTTGCGCAGATAGGGGCGGATCTGGAACAGCACCAGCCGGCCATCGTCGAAGCCGAATTCGATGTCGGCCGGCGTCGGCCGCCCCGCATCGTCGTACTGCGGCAGATGCTCCCTCACGCGCTTCACCATTGCCCGCAGCCGCTCGATCTCGTCCGTGGTCAACACCGCATCGGTCGGCGGCACCGGCATCTCGACCAGCCCCCCCGCCGCCCCGGCCACCTGCATCGTCGGCCGGGTGGCACTGTTGAGCAACCGCACCTCGTCGCCATCGAGGCGCACCAGCAGCTCCTCCGCCGAGCCGCCCCCCACCACGCCACCGATACCATGCGCCACCGCAACGGTAAACGCCTCCTCATCGCCATCGAGCACATCGAAGGTGAGCAACACGCCCGACTTCTCTACCGTCACCGTCTCCAGCAGCAGCACCGACGGATAGACCTGCATCGGGTCGGTCATCCGCCGCTGCCGCCAGCGGAAGGCACGCTCGGTGAATGGCGACGCCCAGACTCGCATCACGGCACGCACCAAGGCATCCATTCCCACCACATTGGGAACGGTGAGATTGAGACCGGCGCCGGTGAATCCTGGCAGATCCTCCACATTGGTATCGCTGCGGACGAACAGCCGCAAACCCTCGCTACGACCAAAGACCCCCGCCAGCGCCGCAGCCAGTTCGCGCCGGAAGGCATCGCCGGGCGAGGCCCGTTCGATCCAGTCGTGGAGCTGTTGGAGAAACGAGCGCGTCTTCCGCCACCGGGTCTCACCGTGAAGCGAATCGAGGTGGCGATACCAGGCCTCCATCCACTGCCACGCCGTCTGGCCATCGGCATCGATCGGGCGATCGAGGAAGGCACGGAAACGGCCGAACGGAATCACCACGCCATCGGCAACGGCTTCGGGGAAAAAGTGTTTCAACTCCCCCAGATTGGCGGCCTTGGGACCGACGATGACACCGGCATCGGCCGCGCGCAGACGGTCGAGCGGGACGAACCGTCGAAAAGTCAGGTCGAGCTTTTCGACATTGGGGCGCAAAGGCGTCTCGGGCGCCTCGGCCTGCTCGAAGACCGCATCCCACGCCGGGCCGTCGGCAGCCAGACGGACGATGCCGCCCGGACTGACGGCCAGCACCACTCGCTCGCCGAGATGCGCCTCCAGCCGTGGCAACAGCCGGCGTGAGATCACCACATTGGGAATGCCAAGGTTGGCCGCAAGCAATTGCAGATGGGACAGCGCATTGCCCTCGTCGAGGGTGAGGATTCCGGCCACCGGCTCGAGATCGGCGGTGGTCTCGGGCAACAGGTAGATGCCATCGGACACCAGCGGCTGGCCGGCCCGGACCCGCAACAGACGGCCCCGGGCCAGGCCCGGGTTGAGGGCGCGCAGGCCGGTGGCGATCTGCTCGCCGAACAGCTCGCTGGAGATGCCAGCCAGCCGGTCCGCATCCCGGCGCAGGGTGTCGAGGAGATGAACATGAAAAGCCAGCGGACTGCCACGCAACCGCGCCGGGACGAACTGCCGTGCCAACGGTTCGAGGACAGCGAAGCGTTCCACGACCTGGCCGAAATGAAAATTCAGCAGCGCGGCCGACCAACGCGGCGTCCGGGCCAGATAGCGTAAGGTAGCGCGGTAACGCGTCAGCTCGACGGCATCATCATCGAGCCCGTCGAGGGCGGCCTGCACCGCCCGCCACTGCCGCCGGGTCAGCAGCCCAACACCAAAAAGCCCATCGGCGCTGTGGCGCAATATCCCCAGGCGCTGCCGTCGTGTCATCCGCGGCAGCTCATCCCGCAACGCGCTGGCGGCAGCCAACAGATCCTGCTCGATGCGCCGGCCGAGCCGCAACAGACGCTCCCGACCCGCGGGATCAGGTTCCCCGTCGAGCTGCTCACGCAGTCGGCGCAACAGCGTCGCATCGTTCACAAAACGGCGCTCGGCGTCCGGCAGCGGTTGCCGCGCTGCGGCCGCCTCCAGCAGCCACCGCCGTAGCGCGGGGCTGGTCACCTTGCGGGCCGTGGCCCGCAGCGCGGCCGCCAATGGCCCCGGATCGAACACCGCGTCGATGGTGGCGGCCAGCGCCTCGAAACGGGGCCGCAACGCCGCATCGGGATGATCCCGCGCATAGGCACGCACGGCCGCGGCATCCGCGGCCGCCGGCGCGCTGTGGAGTTTGTTGCGCAGCGACGCAAAGCCGTCGTCCACGTCATGGATGGCCGTGGCCAGATCACGCAGCGTCACCAATAGATCGACGTCACCGCTACCGGGCAACAACCGCGCGGCTTCCCACAGCAGCAGATGGTCACGGCTGCCGGCACCCAGTGTCATCGCGAAATGGCGCACCAACGCCGACTCGCCCCGGGCCTCGTCCTCCCGTTGCAACGCGCCCCGATAGAAGCGGGCGCGGCGGAAGATCCAGCCATCGTCACGGTTGACAAGAAAACGTTCCAGCAGAATCGCCGCCAGCAACCACCGATCGACGGCCTCGGCGGCATGGGCATCCCGCCCGTATTCGGCCAACACATTGGCGACGGGATAGCCCGCGGCACGCAGACGTTCGGTGCGCTCGCTCCACTGGCCATGCTGGACGCCGCCACCATGCGGCACACAGGCATAGGGCACTGGCGGCAGCACCTCTCCATCGTTGCAGAACCAGCGGATGCGCCGGAACGGACCGCGAGGATCGGTTTTCATCTCCGCGATCCACTGTCGGAAACGGGCAACCGACGCTCCTCCCTCATCCCCCGACGCCGGCATCGGCAGCAGTGACAGTATCAACAAAAGTTGCAACGGCAGCCGGCCACAGCGCATCGAATCTTTCCACCTCCCGGATCATTGCAAAACCATGTAACGCCCATCGGTAGCGATTGTCCAGTCCACCGGAGCCGCCGGCTGACGGATGTCATGACGCAGCCACCGGCGGCGGCGTCGATGTCCGCTACCCCTTGAAATCCGCACCGGCATCCCTATTCTGCGCTGGTCCGCTCACAACAGGAATCAAGACCATGGCCGACTCTCCATACATCGTAGAAGTCACTGCTGAAAACTTCGCCCAGGTGGTCATCGAGGGCTCCCGGCGGCAGCCGGTACTGGTAGATTTCTGGGCCGACTGGTGCGCCCCCTGCCGTTCGCTGATGCCGGTATTGCAGAAACTGGCCGAGGAGTACAACGGCCAGTTCATTCTCGCCAAGGTCAATTCGGACGAGAACCAGGGGCTGGCACAGCAATACGGTGTCCGCAGCCTGCCGACGGTCAAGCTGTTCAAGGATGGCGCCGCGGTGGACGAATTCATGGGGGCATTGCCGGAGAGCCATGTGCGCGAGTTTCTCGACCGTCACATCGAACGCGAGTCGGACCGCATGCTGGCCGCCGCCGAGACGGCACTGGCGGCGGGCGATGAGACCCGTGCGCTGGAACTGCTGCAACAGGCCCGGGCGGTCGATCCGCACCGGCCCGAGGTGATCGTCGCACTGGCAAGGCTCCAGGCACGGCAGGGTGATCCCGAGGCGGCGGAGTCACTGTTACGGAGCCTGCCGGCCAGCGACCGGGAGAGCCCCGAGGTGGCTGCGATGCTGGCCGAACTGGAATTTGCCCGGGCCGCCGGTGACGGTGAACCGGTCGAGGCGCTGGAAAAACGGCTGGCGGACGATCCGGACGACAGCGAGGCGCGTTTCCGGCTCGCGCAGAAGCTGCTCGCCGGGCAGCGGTACGAAGCGGCGATGCAAGAGCTGCTGACGCTGATGCAAAAGGATCGCGAGTTTCAGGACGACGCCGCCCGCAAGACATTGCTGAAGGTGTTCGACATGCTCGGCGACGATCCGCTGGTGGCCGAGTACCGGCGCAAGATGTTCAATCTGCTGTATTGATCCGGCAGCGGTTAATCTAAGTCAATCCCCCTTCCCGGCGCACCGATATACTATGATCTGCTCGGACAAGACGCGGAGAAGGGCGGATGGCGAAAGAGAAGAAGAAACAAGGCAAGCCCGGCCACGGGAACGAGGCGGCAAAGCCATCGAAGAAAGGCAAGAAGAAAAAGCCTTTCTCGAAAAAGTTCTATGAGCAGGAGCTGTTCCGCCTGCAGCTGGAGTTGGTCAAGCTTCAGGCCTGGATCAAGGAGAAGGGGCTGAAGGTCGTCGTCATCTTCGAGGGTCGCGACGCCGCCGGCAAGGGGGGCGTCATCAAGCGCATCACCCAACATCTCAACCCGCGGATCTGCCGCGTCGAGGCACTTCCCGCCCCAACCGAGCGGGAGAAGACACAGTGGTACTTCCAACGCTATGTCTCACTGCTGCCGGCCGCCGGCGAGATGGTGCTGTTCGATCGCAGCTGGTACAACCGCGCCGGCGTCGAGAAGGTGATGGGGTTCTGCACCGAGGAGGAGTACCGCGAGTTCCTGCGTTCCTGCCCGGAATTCGAACGGATGTTGATCCGCTCCGGCATCATCCTCATCAAATACTGGTTCTCCGTCTCCGACGCCGAACAGGAGCGGCGTTTCCAGAGCCGTCTGCACAGCCCGCACAAGCTGTGGAAGCTGAGTCCGATGGATTTGGAGTCCCGTACCCGCTGGGTGGAGTATTCCAAGGCGAAGGACGTGATGTTCGCCCACACCGACACCAAACAGTCGCCGTGGTGGGTGGTGCCGTCGGACAACAAGAAACTGGCGCGGCTCAACTGCATCGCCCACCTGCTCTCCAGCATTCCCTATGAGGACATCACCCCCGAGCCGATCGAGCTGCCCAAGCGAACCCACCACAGCGGCTATGTGCGTCCCCCGATATCGGATCAGACTTTTGTTCCCGATCTCTACGGCGGCGGGTATGATTTCAACGAAGAGAACTACGACGAACTGGAGTGGGATCCGGACGACTGACCCCGCCCCCTCCCCCACTCCTGGAGCAACGAGGCACCCATGACCGATACCAGCCGCAGCGACATCGTCCTGCCCGCCGATACCATCGAGACCGATATCCCGGACATGTCGCCGGATGAGCTGAAGGCGGAATACCTCCGGCTGCGCGAGGAGAACCGCAGGCTGAAGAAGGATTCCCGCAAGGCCATCCGGCGCTACCGCCGCGAACAGGAGCTCAAGCCCTATCAGGCCGAGCTGATCAAGCTGCAGAAGTACCTCGAGGACACCAAGGGCAAGCTGGTCATCCTCTTCGAGGGCCGCGACGCCTCCGGCAAGGGCGGCACGATCCGCCGTGTCACCCGCTACATGAACGAGAAACACTACCGCGTCGTCGCGCTGGGCAAACCCACCGAGGAGCAACGCACCCAGTGGTTCTTCCAGAAATACGTCGCCCACCTTCCGCGGGGCGGCGAGACGGTACTGTTCGATCGCAGCTGGTACAACCGCGCGATGGTGGAGCCGGTCTTCGGCTTCTGCACCGTGGAGGAGTACAAGAACTTCATGAAGGGCGTGCCCGGCTTCGAAAAGGATCTGGTGCGCCAGGGCATCACGCTGATCAAACTCTACTTCTCGGTCACCAAGGAAGAGCAGGCGCGACGTTTCGAGCGGCGCAAGACCGACCCGCTGCGGCAGTGGAAGTTGTCGGAGGTGGACGTGCAGGCACAGGAGCGCTGGGACGAATTCACCAACGTCAAGTACACGATGCTGAAGAAGACCCACACCGCCTCCTGCCCGTGGACCATCATCCGCTCCAACGACAAGCATCAGGCGCGGCTCAATGTGATGAAGGTGATTCTCAACAGCCTGCCCTATGAGCGTCTGAACCCCGATCTGGACTTCGTGCCCGACCCGGAGATCGTCGTCTCCGGCGCCCGTGAGATCGAGCTGATGGACGCGCAACGGTTGCGCGAGGGCAAGTTCACCGGCTGACGAAAACGGCAGCAGATCGGCACTTTGCCCCCACCGATCCGGTGGAGGCAAACCATTTCACATTCCGCCGCAAAGGCCATTTACACTCACAAAATCAATCACCTGAAGTCGCATCGGCCGCTTCCCCCGTGATGCCGCCCCGCCGTATTCTCTTTTTTTTCAATAACCTGTTGTGATAATCTGGCCTCATTTCGCAAGATGGCGCCTCGGTGCCGGCGACTCACCATGCTGCCGGCACCAGGCCAAACAAAGGATTGACAAGCTTATGGACATGACCCTCTCCTCCCCCCGCACCTCCCTTTCCCGTCGACCGGCCTTCCGCCGCATCGGTCTTGTGTCGGCGCTGCTGACCGCACCGCTGGCGGTTCAGGCGGCTTCCGACGAAGCAGCGCTCACCGCGTTGCTGAACAGCACCGGCGGCCTCGCCAGCAGCCCGCTGGTGGCCGAGGGCTGGGGCTCGGGCCAGCATTGCGCCGGCTGGGGCGGCGTCACCTGTGACACCACCACCAACCGGGTCATCGAACTGGATCTGAGCAATCTGAAACTGACCGGCACGCTGCCCGAAGAGATCGAGGATCTCGACGCGCTGAAGGTGCTGAACCTGTCACGCAACCGCTTCACCGGCAAGATCCCCGACGGCATCGGCAAGCTGACCCAGCTGCAGGAGCTGACGCTGGATCGCAATGCATTCTCCGGCGCCGTACCGGTCAGCATGAAGAATCTCACCGCGCTGACGAAGCTGGATCTTGGCTACAATATGCTCACCTCCAGCAACGACGCCGATACCGACGCCTTTCTCACCGACAAGCAAGGTGAGGACTGGACCGCGACCCAGACCGTTGCACCCACGGGCCTCGAAGTGACCGGCACCACCATCGACTCCATCTCGTTGCAATGGGAACCGATCGCCTACACCGGCAACGGTGGCAAGTACGAGATCATCGTCAGCCCCGATGCCAATCTGTCGGAGGAGGAGGACAAGATCCACGAGTCCGACGACAAAACCAGTAATAGCATCACCATCGCTGGCCTGGCCGCCTCCACCGAATACCATCTGGCCATTCGGACCCGCACCGAGAACATTCCGGGAACCACCGCCGACTGGAAACTGGTCAGCGGTTTCAGCCCCTCGGTCTCGGCCTTCACACTGCTCGATACCGACCGAGACGGCACCGCCGACGTGGACGACAGCGATGCCGACAACGACGGCATTGCCAACGACGTCGAGACGCTGGAAAAGGATTCGGACGGTGACGGACTCAAGGACTACCTCGAACCCAACAACGTCGACACCGATGGCGACGGCAAGCCGAATCACCTCGATGACGACGACGACAACGACGGCAATACCACGCTCAACGAGCTGGGTTCCAACCCCGGCTATCCGGCCGACTCCGACGGTGACGGCATCCGCGACTATCTCGACCGCGACAGCAAGAACGCCGGCGGCATGAGCGATGGCAGTGGCGACTCCGACCAGGATGGCCTGTCCGACAAGCAGGAGTGTCCCAACGCCGCCGAATGTGCCGATACCGACGGCAACGGCCTGCCCAACTACATGGATCCGGACGACGATCGCGACGGACTCGGCACCGCCGCCGAGGGTTCCACGCTGGACAGCGACAGCGACGGCGTCATCAATGCACTGGAACCCAACAAGCGGGACACCGACGGCGACGGCGTCAACGACCATGAAGACCCGGACGACGACGGCGACGGCCGCCTGACCCGGGACGAGCTGGGTGCCGACCCGCTGGAGCCGCGTGACAAGGACGGCGACAACATCCCCGATTACCTGGACGCCGACAGCGACAACAAGGCCGAAACCGACGATGGCAGCGGTGACTCCGATGGCGACGGCATCTCCGACACCGAAGAGTGCCCCGCGGCGCCGGCCTGTCCCGACGCCAATGGTGACGGCATCCCTTCCTACATGGACGTGAAGGAAAAAACCAAGATCGAGCGGCCCACCGACGTACTCGGTGACAGCGAGAGCCGAGGTGGCGGCGGCCTTGGCCTCGCCCTGCTGGCAGGTCTTCTGGGCGCCGGGGGCTTGCGCCGCACACGCCGTCGGCGCTAACCCCGATGAGGCGAACGGGGCGTTGCCAATGCCCCGTTCGCCGGTTCCCGTCACAACCCGACGAAACGCTCCAACCACTACTTGCGACGGCAATTTCTCCAAACCAGTCACAAAACGGCCATTCCAGGCAGAATTCTTCCACAAAGATGAAACCCGGGCATGGCTTTGACACTCGAAAAGCCATACGTTTGCCTCTCAAATACCAATAAATCAATCACTTGGCGTCACAGTCATTCTTGAGTCGAACATGGCAGAACAGACAAAGCAGTTTCGGGTGCTATTCCGCGGCAAGATCGCCAGCAAGTTCACTCGCCAACAGGCCGAGGTCACGCTCGCCAAAATGCTGCGGGCCTCACCCGAGAGTCTGACGCCCATATTCGCCGGCGAGCAGAAAATCTCGTTCAGCAAGAGACCGCTCGACTTTCAGACGGCCGTCAAGCTGAAGGTCAAACTGTTGCGTCTGGGGCTGGTCACCGAGATCGAACCCTGGCAGCGCGCCGGGGGCATCGACGGCGCCGA
>CAZTOZ010000058.1:0-11737 GCA_964614535.1 uncultured Thiotrichales bacterium
GATCGACCCCTGCAGTCGCACCCGGCGACGGCGCGCGTGAAGGGGGTTCTTCGTAGCAGGAGGTTGCCGCGTCGCTGTCGCGCCTCGCAATGACACCCCCGTCATTGCGAGCGACAGCGAAGCAATCTCCCGGAACGGAGCACCGTCGTCAGGAGATCGCCGCGCTCCGCTCGCGATGACAGGAGTGTCGTAGCGGTAGGCTGGGCAAAGCGCAGCGTGCCCAACACGCTGCGGCGGTTTCCGTCAGGAGTCCGGCAATACCCAGTCCGGCCGTGGGAAGTGGCAGGTATATCCACCGGGGTAGCGCTCCAGGTAGTCCTGATGCTCCGGTTCGGCTTCCCAGAAGTCGCCGGCGGGGGATATCTTCGTCACCACCGGCCCCGGCCAGAGGCCGGAGGCATCGACGTCTCTGATCGTCTTTTCGGCGATTTTCTTCTGCTCGTCGGTGAGGTAGAAGATCTCCGAGCGATACGATGTGCCGACGTCGTTGCCCTGGCGGTTTTCCGTGGTCGGGTCGTGGATCTGGAAGAAATAGGCCAGGATGTCCCGATAGCTGATCTTGTCGTTGTCGAAGACGATTTCGATCGCTTCGGCATGGGTGCCGTGGTTGCGGTAGGTGGCGTTGGGCACGTCTCCCCCGGTATAGCCGACCCGGGTGGCGACGACGCCGGGCAGTTTGCGGATCAGATCCTGCATCCCCCAGAAACAACCCCCGGCCAATATCGCTTTTTCGGTGCTCATTGCTTTTCCTCCCTCTCTTCGATGCGCCGATCGAGCAGCGCAATGTAGTCTCCATAGCCTTCGGCTTCCATTTCGTCGCGGTGGATGAAGCGCAACGACGCGGAATTGATGCAGTAGCGCAGGCCGCCGCGGTCGGTCGGCCCGTCGGGAAAGACGTGGCCGAGGTGGCTGTCGGCGTAGGTGGAGCGGACTTCGGTACGGATCATTCCGTGGCTGGTGTCGCGCAGCTCGCTGACGAACTCGTCGGCGATGGGGCGGGTGAAACTCGGCCAGCCACAGCCGGATTCGAACTTGTCGGCCGAGGTGAACAGCGGCTCTCCGGAGACGACGTCCACGTAGATGCCCGGCGCATCGTTGTGCAGATACTGGCCGGTGCCGGGATATTCGGTGCCATTTTCCTGGGTGACGCGATACTGCTCGGCATCGAGGGCGGCGATTGCGTCGGGGTCTTTGCGATATTTGCTCATCGTTACCTGATCGTTTGACTACAAGCGGGCCATACACCACACGGGTAAAACAAAGAGACGCAGCGACGGGAAACCGTGCTGCGCCTCCTTAGGTGGTGCGTTCCTCTCGATTATCACACAGCTGTCAACCCCCCCGGGCGGGGGAGGCATCCGTGGGCGACGGTCGCCCGGCCGGTGCCGTGGTCAGACCGAGCTGCCGAACGACTTGTCGATGCTGCCGGCCGGCATTTCCAGCCCCGCGAGCTGGCAACCCTGCGACACCGGGCCATTGGGAAACAACCGGTAGAGATAGCGGCGCCCACCCTTGTGGTGGAACTTCTCGTCGAGCGCATCGGTCAGTTCGCGGCGATTGGGAAACTCGTGGGTGGCGAAGTAGCTGTGCAACGCCCGGACCACTTCCCAATGGTCGTCGGTCAGCGGCACGCCCAGCAGCTCACCGGCCATCTGCGCCGCCTCTTCCCTGTTCCATCCTACCGGAGCATTGGGGAATTCGGGGTCACGCGTGGTCTGCGCCGTGGTTCGAGAGTAGAAAGCGTTTTCGGGTATGTATCCCATGGTGGTTTTCCTCCGGGAAAATCTGCATCTTGGAGTGTTCTGACGCCTTGGTTTCAGGCATGAAAAAACGATAGAACAAAATTCCTGACTATTCCACTCGGGATATAAGCTCAAGACTTTTTCCTACCCCCAAAGAGAGAGACGCGCACTTCGGCAACCGCCGTCGCCTCACCCCGTCCGGCACGCCATCCCGCCCGTCTTGATCTTTGCAAATGACGACGTCCCGCCCTTGCTCTACCATTACGCGCCCCATCCACCCGACCTCCAGGACACTCCATGTCCGATTTCATTCCCGGGCAGCGCTGGATCAGCGAAGCCGAACCGGACCAATGCCTCGGCACCGTGCTCAAGGCCGACGGCCGAACCGTCACCGTGATCTTTCTCGCCACCGGCGAGACACGCACCTACGCGCGCCAGAGCGCACCGCTGACGCGGGTGGCCTTCGGGCCGGGCGACGAGATACGCAGCTACGAGGGCTGGACGCTGCAGGTGGAGTCGGTCGAGGAGGCCGACGGCCTGCTCACCTACCTCGGCCGCCGCCAGGACGGCAGCGAGACCAGGCTGGCGGAGAACCAGCTCGATCCGACGATCCAGCTCGACCGCCCCATCGACCGGCTGTTCGGGCGGCAGATCGACGCCGACAAGTGGTTCCGCCTGCGCCACGAGGCCTTGCGCCACCGCGACCGACTGGCCCACTGGCCGCTGTACGGGCTGACCGGCGCCCGCACCAGTCTGATTCCCCATCAGCTCTATGTCGCCCATGAGGTGGCGCGGCGCTTCGCCCCCCGCGTGCTGCTGGCCGACGAGGTGGGCCTGGGCAAGACCATCGAAGCCGGCCTGATCCTGCACCAGCAACGTCTGACCGGCCGCGCCGACCGGGTGTTGATCGTGGTGCCGGAAACACTGGTGCATCAGTGGCTGGTGGAGATGTTGCGGCGCTTCAACCTCCATTTCAGCCTCTACGACCAGAGCCGTTTCGACGCCGTGCGCGAGGCCGCGCCCGAGGTGAACGCCTTCGAAATGGAGCAACTGGTGTTGTGCAGCCTCGATTTTCTCACCGCCAATGCCGAGGCCGCGGCACAGGCCACCACCGCGCCATGGGATCTGCTGGTGGTCGACGAGGCGCACCACCTCGAATGGTCGCCAACGCGGCACAGCCCCGAATACGACATCGTCGAACGGCTGGCGCGACGCACCGACGGCGTGCTGCTGCTGACCGCCACCCCGGAGCAGCTCGGCAAGCAGAGCCACTTCGCCCGCCTGCGGCTGCTGGATCCCGACCGCTTTTCCAGCTATGAGGCGTTCGTCGCCGAGGAGGCCGCCTACGAGCCGGTGGCCCGCGCCATTGAGGCGCTGCTCGACGACGCGCCACTGGACGAGACCGCCTGCAGGGTGCTGGCCGACACCCTCGACGAGGGCGACGACCAGACATTGCTCGACACCATCCAAGACACCGGCACCACGCCGGAACGACGTCACGAGGCGACACTGCGGCTGGTCGATCACCTGCTCGACCGCCACGGCACCGGCCGGGTGTTGTTCCGCAACACCCGCGCCGCCATCAGCGGCTTTCCCGGCCGCGAGGCGCTGCTCTATCCGCTGCCACTACCGGCCGCCTGGAACAACCTCTATGCCGACCTCGCCGTGCGCGACGCCGGCGCCCAGGCCCTGCTCCATCCGGAGCTGGCCTACCAGGCACTGGGAGCCGAGGACGACCGCCCCTGGACCGACATCGATCCCCGCGTCCCCTGGCTGATCGAGCAGATCCAGCGTCTGCGCCCGGCCAAGCTGCTGGTCATCGCCGCCAGCGCCGAGACGGCGCTCGATCTGGTCGAGGCACTGCGGCTACGGGCCGGCATACTGGCCGGCGTGTTTCACGAAGGGATGAGCATCGTCGAACGCGACCGCGCCGCCGCACTGTTCGCCGACATCGAATACGGCGCCCAGGTGCTGGTCTGCTCCGAAATCGGCAGCGAGGGCCGCAACTTCCAGTTCGCCCACCACCTGGTACTGTTCGACCTGCCGTTCGACCCCGACCTGCTGGAGCAGCGTATCGGCCGGCTCGACCGCATCGGCCAGACCGAAACCATCCGCATCCACGTCCCCTATCTGCAGGACTCGCCCCAGGCGGTCATGGCCCGCTGGTACCACCAGGCACTGAACGCGCTGACGCAGACCTGCCCTGCCGCCCGCCAAGTGTTCGGCCAGGTGCGGCCGGCCCTGCTCGACGCCTTGCGCCACCACCACGATCGGGAGAGGGTGGAGAGGCTGATCACCACCAGCGCCGAACTCCATGCCGAGTGCAACGCCACGCTGCAACGGGGTCGGGACCGGCTGCTGGAATACAACGCCTGCCGCCCCCGGATCGCCGACGCGCTGCGGGCAGCGGCGGAGAAGACCGATACCGAGACCGACATTCTCGAATTTCTCGAACGGGTCTTCGACTGCTACGGCATCGACAGCGAAGACCACGCCGAACACAGCCAGATCATCCGCCCCGGCCTGCACATGCAGGGTGGCAGCTTTCCGGCGCTGCCCGACGAGGGCATGACCCTCACCACCCGACGGGCGGTGGCGCTGGCCAACGAGGATCTCCACTTCGTCACCTGGGAACACCCCCTCGTCACCGGCGCGCTGGAGATGATCATCGGCAACGAACGGGGCAACACCGCGCTGACCGCCATCCACCACGGTGGCATCCAGGCCGGCGCGCTGCTGGTCGAGGCGCTGTTCGTCGTCGAGAGCGTCGCGCCACGGTCACTCCGACTGGGGCGCTACCTGCCCACCACGACGATCCGGGTCGTCATCGACCCGAAAGGCCGCGACGTGGGCGACAAGCTGACATCCGAGCTGATCGACGCCCACCGCGAGCCAGTGGAAGGCAAGGTGGCCGGTCGCATCGTCCGCCACTACGAGACGGAGATTCGCAACCAGATCGCCAGCGCCGAGCGACAGGCGAGAAAACGGCTGCCACCGATCCGCGAGGCCGCGCTGCAGGCCGCCCGGGAAGAGCTCGACGAGGAGATCGACCGCCTGGCGGCGCTGCGGACACGCAACCCCAACGTCCGCCCCGAGGAGATCGACCACCTCGAAAGTCACCGCCAGGCCGTGCTCGACGCGCTCGCTTCGGCGACGCTGCGGCTCGACGCGGTACGGATCGTGGTGACGACGTAGCCCCCCAACCCGGCCATTTCACCAGGATTTCCGGGCTATTAACCCGGCAACGATCTATGTCGTCCTCAGGACGCCAGATGCGAGTCAGACCGCGGCGCGCTTCGTAGATAATGGTGGCTCCATTGGCAAGAAGCGCAACAAAGGGATGGCTCGCATCTGGCGTCCCGAACCCTTTGAAATTTGGTATGATCGGCCGCCCCGAGCGCATCCGTGGACATCGTTGCCGCACCTCGACAGGGAATCACCCTGCTTTCGGTGCGTCGCCTCGCCACGAATGCGCTCGGGGCGGCTGAGGGCGATATAGATCATTGCCGGGTTAATAACCTCGGGCATCGCGCCCGCTACCACTGGCCACGCGGGCCCGAAGGCCGCCGGATGCCCGCGGCATCAGCGTCACCGACCAGCCGTTGGCATGGGCCAGCTGCCGGACGATGGCGAGACCGAGGCCACTGCCGCCAGTGGTGGTGCTGCGGGAGGATTCGAGACGGTAGAACGGTTGGAACACTGCATCGAGCTGCGGCGCCGGAATACCGGGGCCACGGTCGAGCACGTCGATGACGAAACCACCCGCCTCGCAGTGGAGCACCAGCTCGACCGGCTCGCCACCGTAGCGCAGGGCGTTATCGAGCAGATTGGTGATGACACGCTTCAGCGCGGCGACATCGACCGTCGCCTCGCAAACGTCGTCGCCACGCCGCCTCACCGCGCCGGGGGAATAGTCTCCGGCGATCTGCGCCAGCAGCGCGCCCAGATCCACCCGCTGACGCTCGCCGCTGTGGTGATCGAGGCTCCTGGCCAGCTCCAACGTGCGGGTGATGAGCCCGTCCATTTCCCGCAGATCGTTGCGCATGCGGGCCAGCAGATCGGGGTCGGCATCGGCCGGCAACAGCTCCAGCGCCAACGTCAGGCGGGCAATCGGGGTGCGCAGGTCGTGGGAGATGCCGGCCAGCAGCGTGGTGCGGTTGGCCAGCAGTTCATCGACTTGCCGGGTCATCTCGTTGAAGCTGCGGGCCAGCCGTTGCAACTCCAGCGGGCCATCCTCGGCCAGCGTCGTGCGTTCGCCACGGCCGAAACGGGTGACGGCCTCGCTCATTCGTTCCAGCGGCGCGGTGATGCGTCGCACCACCACCAGGCTGGTCACCAGCAACACCAGTAACCCGCCGCTGACCAGCCACAGCAGCGCAAACGGCATGTGGGGCGTGATGCGATGCCGCGGCACGCCCAGACGCAGGCGCCGCTCGGCCACCTCGAACTCGACCCAGAACAGGCCGTCGTCGTCGGCATCCAGGCGGATGGCGACCGGCTGGCCGTCCAGACGCCGCTCCAGCGCCTGCTTCAACAGCCGCATGTGAGGGCGCCAGTGGCTCGTCGGCGGCATCGAGGCAGGCGCCAGTTCCAGAAGGATGCCGTGGTTGTGCCGCAACTCGTATTCGAAGTCGGCGCGGGTCTCGGGCGGCAGCTCGGCCCAGGTCTGCGCCGACAACACCAGCAGCGCCGCCGCATCCTCGGCGGCCTGCCGCGCCATCGGTCCCATGACGTAATAGAACATCACCGCGATGCTGAACAGAAACAGCACCAGCAGCGATGCCGCCAGCGTCAGCGCGGTACGCGCCAGCAGCGTCGCCGGCGCGCGCATCAGCCGTCCTTGCCCTCGGGCGTGAACAGATAGCCGACACCCCAGACGGTGTGAATGAAGCGCGGCGACTTGGGGTCGTCCTCGATCTTCTGGCGCAGGCGGGTGACGCGCACGTCGATGCTGCGGTCGAACGGCGAGCGGTCGTACCCCTTGATGAGATCCACCAGCTGGTCGCGGCTGAGGGCATGATCCGGGTGCTCGACGAAGGCCTGGAGCAGATTGAACTCGCCAGTGGTCAGCGGGATCTCCTCCTCCCCGCGCCGCAGCCACCGGCTCTTGAGGTTGAGCGTAAAGTCACCGAAACGGAACAACGCCGGATCGTCACCGCCGGATGCCTCGTCGGCACAGGGCCGGCTCCGACGCCGCAACACGGCACGAATCCGCGCCAGCAGCTCGCGCGGGCTGAACGGTTTGGGAAGATAGTCGTCCGCTCCCACCTCCAGCCCGATGATGCGGTCCATCTCCTCTCCCCGCGCCGACAGCATGATCACCGGCAGCTCGTGGCTGGTCTGCAGGCGCCGGGCAATGGAGAGGCCATCCTCGCCGGGCAGCATGAGGTCGAGAATGAGCAGATCGACCGGCTCGGCCGCCAGCACCGCGTCCATCTCGGCGGCATCGGCGGCGGCGTGGACGACGAAGCCCTGCTCACCCAGATAGCGCGACAGCAACTCGCGGATGCCGGGGTCGTCGTCGACGATCAGCAACGTGGTTTCCTGTTGTTCCATGGCGGCCAGCATACGCGATCGACATAGTGGATTGCGCCACCCTGAAACACCTTGAAACACTTTTCAACCGTGCGGAAACAGTTTTTCCGGCGGCTTGCGCTAAGCTTTCCCCCGGAACGACAGCGAGGTGACGACCATGCCCCCCAACAAAGCAGCGACGGCCCTGTGCCTGCTGGCTCTGACGGCAACGGCCCAGGCCGAGCCGACGAACCCGACGGACGCGCCGTCACAGACGCAGACGCCGCCGGCCGAGACACGAGAGGTGGCCGAACCGGCACCGGCCGACAAGCATGAGCGCCCCCCCCGGCATGGCTACGGCGTCGGGTACGAATACCGCATGCGTCACCGGCTGGAGTGGAACAAGCCGGACCATCTGGAGCGCCCGGAACGGCCCGAACACCCGCCCCACCTCGACCGCCCCGAGCGCCACGAGCGGCCGGAACACCCCGGGCGCGGGCATCGCTGACGACGAAGCGGCCACCGCGCGCTCACCGCGGCAGGGCCAATGGACGAACGCCGGCACGACGACAGGGCGCGTCGGCATCACCGGCGGCGAACACCGGCCGATGTCAATGGTGGCCACCACCATCACGGCAGGTATTCGTCGCCGACCACCATACGACGATGGAACCCCATGAGACGATTCATCAGACATTTGCGCCATCTGCCATGGCTCGCTGCAATGCTGGCCGGACCGCCGGCCGCCCTCGCCGGCAGCAGCACCACCATCGTCACCGGCATCGACTACAGCCGTGGCGACTATGGTGACAGCGAAACCACCGAGATGGTGTATCTGCCGCTGACCATCAAATACCGCCATTTCCCATGGACCACAAAAGTGACGATTCCATGGCTCACCATCACCGGGCCGGAATCGGTCACCGCTGGCAGCGGCACCGTACTGACCGGCCGCGGCAACAACGGCACCACCGCCACCGACAGCGGCCTGGGCGATGTCACCGCCAGTCTCGGCTTCGCGCTCGACACGCTGTGGCAGACATCGGGAAAGACTTTTGTCGACCTGACCGCGAAGATCAAGCTGCCGACCGCCGATGCCGACGCGCGACTGGGCACCGGCGAAACCGATTATCAGATCCTGCTCGACGTCGCCCACGCCTTCGACACCATCACCCCGTTCGCCACATTCGGCTACAAATGGATGGGGGATACCGCCGATACCGACTACAACGACGTCTTCTCGCTGTCGCTCGGGGCCGACAAACGGCTGTCACGGAGCATCAGCAGCGGCCTGATCCTCGACTGGATGGCGGCGGTCACCGACGATTCGGATCCCCGCCGGGAATGGATGGCCTACATCAACTGGCGTGTCTCGCCGCGCATGTCGATCAACCTCTACGGCGTTGCCGGATTCAGCGACGCCAGCCCCGACCAGTCGATCGGCTTGCAGTTCGTGTTCAAGCAATTCTGACGTAGTCGGCCAACTCTCCCGTTTTTGCACAAGGCCCGCCGGTTCCCCCCGAACCGGCCACGGAATCCCCTGGTCTGCGCAAACGGGCACGGCCGGCCACACGGAACGGGCCGGATGGTATTCCGGCCCACCACCAACCCAGACGAAAGGAGACGAAAAAGATGAAATCGAACGACCCTCTGAAAACGACCACCCTCGCCACCCTGATCACCGCCGTGCTGCTGGCCGGCTGCAGCGACGACGGCAGCACCACCGGCAACACCGTCAGCGTCGCCGGCGACCGCGACGACAGAACCGAACCGGCCGGCGACCCGGCGGGCCACGATGACGGCGACGCGGGGCAAGACACCCCCTCGGGCCGCGAACAAACCCGAAAGACCGCCTATTACGGTGACTACGCCGGCGACCGGCTCTTCGTCATCGACGTCGATGCCATGAAGATCGAAAAAATCATTGCACAGACAGGAAAGGGGCCCTATGAAACCGACCAGGTCACGTCGGACTACGGCTACGTCCTCAACCGCGACGACACCAGCATCCATGTCGTCTCGCTGCATGAGAACCGTATCGAGAGCACGATTCCACTGAACTACAAACCCCGTTCGATCGTACCCTCGCCGGACGGAAAACACGGCCTGCTCACCGGCAAGAGCGAACCTCGCGCCGCGATCGTCGATCTGACGCAGCACCAGATCCGGGCCGACGGCTTTGGCGATTCGAACTACCGGGCAATTGCCGACTTCGGCGGCGGCAACGCCACCGGACACCCCTACTGGATCGACGACCGGAAATTCCTGCTTCTCGACCGGACGGAGAAAACGATCGAACTCTACGATACCTCATCGGCGACACCGCTGGACAAGCTGGCCACCTCCTCGTCCGTCCACCACGTCTTCCGGATCGGCGACGACTATTTCGGCGTTCTGGAGGGCAAGCGCGGCGCGACCGAGAGCGAGGCGGTGTCACCGGGCCTGATCAAATTCACCATCGACGAACGGCACGGCAGGCTGACGCGCCAACGGGAAGTGCTGCTGAACCACTATGCCGACAAACCCGCGGGATTCATCCCCAGCCGCTGGGGCGCGCACCACGCCTCACTCCATCCGGACGGCAGGAGCATCTATATCGGCTCCTACGAGGGCACGATGTTCGTCATCGACAAAGACAGCCTGGAACTGAGAGACAGCTTCCACGCCGGCCTCGGGCTGGGGCATGTCGCCTTCGTTCCGCAGCGCAGGCTGGCGATCACCACCAATCACTATGCCCCGTTCAAGACCGTCGTCGACGTCTCCGACCCGGCCAACAACAAAATCGTCAAGAACCTCACCGTGGCCACCGGAGACAACGACGACAGCGGAAAAAGGCTGCAGTCCCACACCTCCCACACCGACCCGGACGGGCGCTATTTCTACAGCGTCTCCAGTCGTGACGGCACGTTCTACGCCATCGATCTCGAGCGGCTGGAGGTCGCCGGCGCCGTGACCATGACGGGTGCCTATCCGCTGATGGGCGCGCTGGTGACCGGAACCCCCGATGGCGAGCCGGCGCACGGACATCTGAACCACCTCTGACAGCGCGCCGAAAAATCGCTGTTGCCTTTGTCAACAAGAGGCCCGGCCGTGGCCGGGCCGTCGATACCATCCCAATCGTAATAACGGAAAAGGCATTACCCCCTTGCAGCGCCCGCCCCCTGTGATTGACCAGTTGAAACACCCTGAAACAAAACGACATCGCGCTGAAATCAGCACGCAACATCCACCCCCTACGATACGAACCATGAACCCGGCGACGCAGGTCACCGGTTCAGAACTCACCGGAAATCCAATGGCAAGAAACACAGGAGCAAGAAAATGCACGCAAGCAAAGTCAAACTCACGACCCTCGCACTGACACTCGGTCTCTCCACCAGCGGCGGACTGTTCGCCGAAACCGTACCGACAGGCCCCGTTGCCAATGACGATGCCATCACCACCCAGACGCAGAGCCAGCGGCCACTGCAAACCCCTGCCGCCGATCAGACCGGCACCATGACACAGTATCGTCAGCGGATGGGCCAGGGCAACGGTCCGGCGGCCGCCCATCCCGAATGGATCAGCGAACAGGAGCGCGCCGAGTTCCGCGAAAGAATGCAGGCTGCCCAATCGATGGAAGAGCGCCAGGCGCTGCGGGCCGAAATGCGCGAGACCGTGCAGGAACGCGCCCGGGCCGCCGGCATCGAACTGCCCGATCGCGCCGCCATGGGCATGCGTGGCGGCCGTCCGGACCGCGCCATGATGGGAGGCCACGGCGCCAATCGCTGACCACGGGCATCACGATCCCAACCGGGAACCGACAACGGCCCTGCCCCGGCAGGGCCAACCATAATCGGCCACGCCAACGCCAACCCAAGCGGCGGCACACGGCAGTGACCACTTCGCAAAACCGCCCTCATCCCCCCATTGCCGGCATGGATGCCGGTTTTTTTGCCGGCCTATTCCGGCCCAGGCGACACCACCCAGTCATCCATTGCCACCGAACCCGGCGATCGGGCAACCCTGAAGTACCGGGCCCGGACGACTACTTCGGCACCCGGAGCATCGCTGTCATATGTCGTCTGCCCCCGACCCCCTCGCGTAATCAATGCCTCCTGACAAAGCGCCCCAACAAGGGACACCGCCGATCGACAACCTTCACCGCGGCAACGACTTGCTCGCCAAGGTCACTCGGAATGAACCTCCCATCAGCGCCTGCCCTCCCAGGGCCCACCCCACCTCACCATCACCAACAGGTTTGCAAAAACCTTGGATCGACAAAGAACAGTGATTGCACGGCAGCCCGTCTCTCCAATGAGGGGCGACGGCGAGGCAAGGGTTTCCAAGGCGCTTGTCTCCTAGGTTTCAATCATTTCTTTTTCAATGAGGGAAGCCGGCCACTAGTAGCTACTCATATGCTCTGGTTCTACCGTTTCAATCATTTCTTTTTCAATGAGGGAAGCCGGCAAAGCATCACTGAAAACCAAACTGGAGACAGG
>CAZTOZ010000059.1:0-72005 GCA_964614535.1 uncultured Thiotrichales bacterium
CTGATCTGCAGCTTCTTGAGATCCACCTTTGGCAACACCAGTATCTCGTCGCCGGGTCGGATGTCCGCTCGCATGTGCAGTCCCCACCCGGGTTTTTTTACCTTCGTGAAGGCGCCGTTGCGGTGCAATACGACCACCCGGGCGGATTTCTCGCTCTGGACGAATCCGCCTGCCCTTTCAATATAATCGGTAAGATTCAGCGCCGGGTCATACACCGTGGCGGTCGGAAAGAGTACTTCGCCGCTGATCATGACGAGATTGCTCTGTCGCGGGACATTGATCACGTCACCATTCTCGAGAATGGTCTGCGCGGCACGTTCGGCATCTCCGAGTACCACTTGGCCTCTTGCCTCGACGGTCTTGGCACGTTTGATCCACTCCAGCACCAGATCGGCCTCACCCTTTCGAATCTCCACCTCCCCACTGGTTGCCGATTTCGCGGTGAGCACCGACATCTCGAGCGTTTTCAGAGACTGCTCCAGCATCGCCTGCTGCCGCTCCTTCACAGATCTTCTGAACAGGGAGATCGATCCGGTATCCGACACTTCGCTGTAGTCTATGCGGGCCAGCAACTCACCCAGTGTCGTCCCGTAGGGCAGCACATACTCCTGGGGGCTCGCATGTTCCCCTTCCACGCGGACGGAGATCGTCCCAGGCTTCTTGTCGGAGGTGACGATCACTTCGTTGCCATTGCGTACTTTGATCGCCCCGACATCATCCAAGGGATGATAATCGACGTTCCGAAATGGCCCCGTCGTTCGGACGATCCTCACATGGGTCGCCTCCGGCTTGATCTTTGCCAAGTCGAAAACGCTTTGCAGGGGAATTTCCCGCTGGCTGAATTCGAATCGATAGGCGTTTTGCACCAGCCCTGATACCGAAACCACGTTCTTGCGTGCATGTACCACGATCGTATCGCCATCCTGAAACTGGAAGGGCAGCCGCCGTCCATCCAGGATGAATTGATAGAGATCCACATCGGCGATCGTCGTATCCCCCCGGTTGATGCTGATATCGATGAAACTCCCCCGCTCCGGGTCGATCCCGCCCGCTTGGTCCAGATAGTAGAGAACACTGTCGGACGACAGCCCCGCATACATCCCCGGCCTCGACACGAAACCCGTCACGAACACCTTCACGGGTTGCGCGGCCGCAAGGTTCACATAGCTACCGACATTCGATTTATATACCGACCGTATTTTTCGCCGCACCATCTCCGGCAACTCGGCATTGCGGACACCGAGAACCTTGATCGGGCCAACCCGCGGAACAAAGATGTTGCCTTGCGCATCGACGGTCAGTACAGCCTCGAAGTCGTAGGCCCCCCATAGCTTCAGTTCCAGGCGATCACCCACATTGATGACATAGTCAGGGTTGAACCCGGTGTAGGAGTCACGCGAAAAGGCGCCACTGAAGAGGTTTTCACCAAAGACGCGTTGCCCTTCGACCTTGCCGGGGCCCTTTCTCTGCGCAGGCTCGGCCGTCAGCGTCTGCTGATCGGGCTTCGATCCGGGCTCCTCGCCAGCAGAGATAGAGGCAAGGGCTACCCCGTGGAGCCATGCGGCCATCATCATCACCAAGAAATAGCGATATACCCTCATCCTTCAGTCCCTGTGATCCTTGACGGTTGCTATGCCCAACCGGACGATCCAGAAGAGCAACGTACTCAATGCGACAAAAGTCGCGATGTTGTAGAACTTACGCGGATAGGCGGGTTCCTCGGGCAACGGGGGAGAGGCAATGAGAACCAGATGCTTGAGCTTGTGGCCTGCCTCGATACGGGCCGTCTCGAACGCAGTCAATGCCGATCCATAGGTATCGGCTCGGAACTCCGCCTCCATCTTCAGCTTTTCGTATTTTGCAATCAGCGCATTGAGCTTGTCGTCATCACTGACGTCTCCACGGCCCACGAGCTTCTGATTCTCCCGTCTGATCTGTTTTTCCAACGCGCCCACTCTCGCCCGCGCGGCCACGACTTCCTGGGCATTGTCCGACAGATAGGTTTTCAGCGAGGTCAGCTTCGCCCGGGCCGCGGCCAGTTCGGCCTCCATTTTGGCGATGATTTCGCTGACCGATTTCGTGTTGACTTCGGGCGAAAACACGCCATGCCGATTCTGAAACGCCAGAATCTCTTGTGTCGCTCGCTCCAGGCCCTGGCGGGTCTCGGTCAGTTGCAGCGATGCGAAATCGACCTGCTCCTTCGCCAACCGATAGCCTACGCCATTGATGAAGTTTTCACTCAACGTCACGATCTCCTCGACGATTTTTCTGGCCATCTCCGGCGTATAGGCCTCCGCCGACACGCTCAATACGGCGGAAACATCGTCATAGGCGACCACGATCTTTCGGTCGAGGTAACGATAGAAAGCCTCTCTGGGCGCGTCGGACCAAAGCCGCGACAGCGGATCCCATTGGCGGTCACTGTAATGGCGGCGCAGGGAAAGGGTCTCATCGAGCCGGTCGTACAGATCGGCCGATGCGATGTATTCCTTCAACATCAGTGCATCGTTGGCGGCCGCCAGGCCCGCGCCACCGAGCAACGAAGAGATACTCAAGCCACTACCCGCGTCACTCCCTGTTCGCTGGACCACGAACTTCGCTTCACTGCGGTAGCGGTCACTGGCAATACCAAACCAGTATGCCGCGGCCACTGCCCATGACAGGATCAACACCACGACACCCACCCTAGAAAACGGTTTCCTTTGTTTCACGCCGCCACTCCACGGTAGCGTTCGATCGCCGGCTCCAGCTCGTCATAGAAGGTGGCACCCCCCTCTTCGAGAAAGATCGCCGCGTCACAATGGGCCCTGAGCGTCTGCATATCGTGCGAAACCATGATCATCGAGGCGCGCCCCTTCAGATCCTCGAAGGCCTTACGCGCCTTGCGCTTGAACTGTTCGTCACCCACCGCCGTAACCTCATCCACCAGATAGACATCGAAATCAAAAGCAAGCGACAAGGCGAAGGCCAGGCGCGAACGCATCCCCGAAGAATAGGATTTCAGGGGCTCGTAGAAATAATCGCCGAGCTCCGAAAACGCATGGATGAATGCCAGCTTGTCCGGTAGCTCGTCTTCACTGCCATAGGCGCGACAGACGAACTTCACATTGTCCTTTCCCGACAACGAACCCTGAAATCCACCCGAGAGCGCCAATGGCCAGGAGAGCAGTTTTTCCGTACGGACTTCACCGCTGTCCGGGTAGTCGGTGCCGCCCAGAATCCTCATCAGCGTGGACTTTCCGGCACCGTTTCTACCCATCAGCGCAACATTCCGCCCTTCCGGGAACGCCAGGCTGAGATCGCGGAAGACGTAGCGCCTGCCCTGACGGGTAAGGTAACTCTTGGTGAGCCCGACGACTTCGATCATGTTGCCACCAACCGCTCTTTTTCCTGGCGATAGAGCGCCATCCCGAGGGCGATCACGGTCACCGCCAGTATCGCCACATACCCCATGCTTACATCGCTCGACAGCGAATATCCGGCGAAGAATCCCGCCCTGATCTCCTCGATCACATGGAGCAACGGATTCCAGGTGAGGTAGGGGTGATACTCTTGGGGAATCGAGCCCAATGACCAAAAGATCCCCGACATGAAATACAAGGGCCTCAGCAACATTGGCAAGAGCTTGCTCAGCTCGGGGTGGAGCGTGGCCGCGATACACAGGCAGATCGCAGTGCCGAACGAGAACGCGACCAATGCACCGAGTGCCGCCAACACACGAAACGGATCGACGATGGCAATCTCATGACCGATCCACACGGCACCCACGAGAATGACGGCAAACACCAATAGCTGAATCAACACTTCGAGTATCGTGCGCGTCACGATGGTGTCCATCGGCTTGACCTGCCGGTAGCCGAAGAGCGCGGCATTCGACTTCACCGC
Source organism: uncultured Thiotrichales bacterium (assembly GCA_964614535.1). Taxonomy (GTDB): domain Bacteria; phylum Pseudomonadota; class Gammaproteobacteria; order UWMA-0217; family UWMA-0217; genus JALSHZ01. The sequence goes on from CAZTOZ010000059.1 coordinate 3,886, forward strand.
CACCATGCCCCGATTCAGGATGTTCGAAAAAAGCAGCCACGGCATGATGCCGGTGATAAGGAATACCGGATAGCTGATCCCCGCCATGGTGCGTTCCATAATCACCCCAAAAATGATCACGAACACCGCCACATGGGACAGCGGCTCCAGCAAAGCCCAGAGATATCCCAGGCGGTAACTGCCGAAACGGGTCTTCAGCTCACGCATCATCAATGCGAAGACCACCGCCTGCTGGATCTCCCAAGACGTTCTCTTGCGTCGCCCCGCCATGCTCAGTCGAAGATCTCCAGGATACCGACAACCTTGCGCTCAGCCTCACGGCTCCCGGTGACGACCAGCGCCCGGATCTTCTTCTCGCGCATGAGCTTCTCGGCCTCGGACAACAGAGAGTTGGCATCGATCGTCACCGGGTCGAGGGTTGCAAACTCGATCACCTTCTTGCCGAGCAGTTCGTTGTCCCGAAGCATCGCGCGTCGCAGGTCGCCGTCGGTGACGATTCCCACCAACGTATCACCATCCATCAACAGCGCCAGCCCCATACGCCCCGATGTCATCGTGAACAGGCATTCATGCACCGTCGCCTCGGGGGAGACGCAAGGGAGCTGGGTGTTCATCGCATCCCGGACGGTCGACAGCAACTGCTTGCCCAGACTGCCTCCTGGATGGTAGCGGGCAAAGTCCAGCGGCTTGAAATCACGCGCACGGATCAATGCAACGGCCAACGCATCTCCCATGCCCATGGTAGCGATCGTCGATGTCGTCGGCGCCAGATTGTTGGGACAGACCTCTCGCTCGACCTCGATGTTCAGCACCACATCGGCGTGTCTTGCCAGGCTGGAATCACCGACACCGACCATCGATATGATTCTGTTGCCAAAACGCTTGAGGGAAGGCAACAACTGCGTGACCTCGCTGGTCTCGCCGCTATAGGAGATCAGCAACATCACATCTTCCGGGGTGATCATGCCCAAATCACCATGAAAGGCCTCGGCCGGATGGAGGAAGAAGGAGGGCGTGCCGGTCGAGGCGAAGGTGGCGGCGATCTTTTTTCCGACCAGCCCCGACTTACCCATTCCGCAGATGATGACCCGCCCCTTGCATTGCAGGATCATTGCGACGGCCGCATCGAACTCCGGCCCCAATCGGCTGGCGATGGCTTTCAGCGCATCGGACTGTGCCAACAGCGAATCCACTGCAATGGCATGAAAATCGTCGGTGTTTTTCGTAGTCTTTGCGGAGACATCGTTCTCCTGCGTTACAGCCAGCATGATTCCACATCCCTGTTGAGTTGTCCCTGCATCGTGCAGAGGGGGCAAAGCCTGCGTCTCGGTTCCGGCAATCGCCGGCAACCGCAACGGGAGAGAGGTGACACTTCCCGCCGGCATCCTGCCCGCCCAGCAAACGTCACTCTTCGGCACCTCCTAACGGGAGCTGACCGGCACCTCCCGGAGGCGTGTTTTCAGACTAGCGCCGCCATCCCACCACAAACCACGATCCAACCCACACTTTCCCCGGAACCGACGAACTTCCACGCCGCTGAGCAGACCAACGTGCAACATCCAGTAACAAACGGTTCCAGTGGAGGTGACGCGCCATGACCAAACAACACATGTTCACACAGACGGCATTCACCGCTTTCCTCATACTGGTGACCATGTTCACGCCCGCATCGGCCGACAGCACCACCTCCCGTTATCTTGCGTTTCAGAGCTTTTCCCTCCACTTTCGAAATTTCGACGAGCTCAATGGCATCAACCCGACCCTGGGCCTCGAGGTCTCCCCCCGATCCGGCCTCGGCTGGCAGGCGGGAGTGTTTCAGGACAGCTTCGAGCAGCTCTCGGGGTATGCCGGTATCAACTACACCTTCGCCTCCTATGCGCGAGGCAACCTTCGGGCCCGCTTGCTCGGCGTCGCCAATCTCACCTACAAGCAGTTCCACAAGAACCAGGCACCGGAGGCGCGCCTGATCCCCCTGCCGGCCATCGAGCTGAAAACCATCCGACAGGTCTATGTGAACCTGTCGGTCGTACCGGAAATCGGAGGCAAGAAGTACCACACCAATGGCCTGATATACCTGCAGTTCAAACTCAAGCTGTAACCGGCAGAGCAAGACGAGGGTTCTGCGGGCGCATGGCGGGCGGTCACGTCATCGCCGTCCTCCACGCCACTCCCAGCGAGGCCGGGCAACCGTCCCGGGGCACCGCCTCGCCCCTCCGGCGGTCAGGGCGCGGCACGCCACAGCCGGGGAGCCCGCATCCAGCCGCCACCCCCAACGTGATACAATTCAGCGACGATCGCGAGCGCCCCCAGTAAGCTCTCGCTTCGATATCCACAAGGAAGGAGTCCCGGTCTTGAAGACACGTTTCTCATCGTCATCCGCCCTGCAGAAGGGTTTTACACTGATCGAGGTCATGGTCGTCGTCGTCATCCTGTCGATTCTGGCAGCGGTGGTGGTGCCACGCATCATGGACAATCCCGACAAGGCGCGAGCGGCCAAGGCCAAACAGGACATCCGCGCGCTGGAGGCGGCGTTGAACCTCTACAAACTGGACAACTTCCAGTACCCGACCACCGATCAGGGGCTGGAGGCGCTGGTGGAAAAACCGACGACCGAGCCCGAACCTCGCAACTGGAAGGCCGGGGGCTACATTGCCCGTCTGCCGAAAGACCCGTGGGGGGGTGACTATCAATACCTGAGCCCCGGCGAGCACGGCGAGATCGACATCTACACCCTGGGCGCGGATCAGGCGCCCGGCGGCGAAGGCCCAGCGGCCGATCTGGGGAACTGGGCGCTCGACTGACCGACGTCCGCATGCCCAAGGCATCCCACCGAAACATCCCCCGCCCCGCCATCCGCGGGCGGGGCTTCACGCTGCTCGAGATTCTCGTCGTCCTGGTCATCATCGGCATTCTCACCAGCCTGGCCATGCTGCGCATCGGCGATCGGCGCAACGACCAGGCCAACGAGGAATCCCGCCGCTTGCTCGCGCTCATCGATCTGGCACGCCAGGAGGCCATCCTGGAGGCGCGTGAATACGGTCTCGGGCTGTGGCGGGGCCATTACCAGTTCTATGAACTGAACGAGGAGACCGCCACCTGGCAGCCGTTGACCGGCGACACCCACCTGCGCCCCCGCGCGTTGCCGGAAACGATCGATCTTTCGCTGGAGATCGACAACCAAGTGGTGATCCTCGACGCCAAACCGCCGGAAAAGCCGCAAATCCTCATCCTCTCCAGCGGCGAGACCACCGCCTTCCGCCTCACGTTGGAGAGGGAGGACGAGGAGACCGAGCCGACCCGGATCGAGCTGGACACCCTGGGCAGGCCAGTCACATGAAACGTCCCGCGCGCGGCTTCTCGCTGATCGAAGTGGTCATCGCGCTGGCGGTACTGGCGATCGCGCTGTCCGCCCTGATCAACAGCGCCAGCACGGCCACGGCCAACACCATTTCGCTGCGTGACAAGACGCTGGCCCACTGGGTCGCGATGAACAAGCTGGCCGAGATCCGCCTGGCCGGAGAGTGGCCCAAACTCGGGATCAGCAAGGGCAAGAGCAGGCTGGCCGACCGCGAATGGGAGGTGGAGAGCACCATCAGCGGCACGCCGGAGCCGGCCATCCGGCGCATCGACGTGCGGGTGCGCAAACCCGGCGATCCGAAAGAGACCAGCCTGACGCTGCTGACCGGCTTCATCAACAAACCGGTGGCGCCATGATGCGGCCGGGCCAGCGACATGCCGGCTTCACCCTGCTGGAGATCATCATCGCCGTCGGCATCTTCGCCGTCATATCGGCACTGGCCTACGGCGGTCTCAACACCATTTTGCGCGGCACCCAACAAACCGAGGCGGCTGCCGACGCCCTGCAGCGGCTGCAACTGGGCATGAGCATCATCCAGCAAGACCTCGCCCAGATCACCAACCGGCCGGTGCGCAACGAATACGGCGAGCGCGAGGGCGCGGTCGTCAGCCCCGGCACCTTCGGCCGGCTCATCGGCTTTACCCGACGGGGCTGGAAGAACCCGGCCGAACGCCCCCGCTCCACCCTGCAACGGGTCGCCTACCGACTGGAGGAGAACCGGCTCATTCGCGAATACTGGCCACAACTCGATACCGCGCCGGGCAGCGAAACCATCGAGACCACACTGCTCGACGGCATCATCGAGGTTCGCTTCCGCTTTCTCGACCGACAGAAGCGGTGGCACAGCCAGTGGCCGCCGCTGGAGGCCACCCAGACGCGACTCAAGCCGCCAAAAGCGGTGGAGATCACACTGGTCACCGAGCAATGGGGAACCATCCCCCGACTGTTTCCGCTATGAGCCGGCATCCACGAGGCGTCGCACTGATCAGCGCCCTGCTGGTCGTGGCACTGGCCAGCACCGCGGCCGCCCGGCTGATGTCGAGCCAATACCTCAACCTGCGCCACAGCGGCAACCTCTTCATGCGTGACCAGGCCTGGCACTATCTCGACGGGGCCGAGGCATTCGCCATGGTGCTGATCGACAAGGCCGTCCGCAATGGTCGGCTGTACGAGCTGCTGGGGCAGGAGTCCACCTTTCCGGTCGAGGGCGGCGTGCTGACCGGTCGCATCGACGACCTCCAGGGGCGCTTCAATCTCAATGGCCTGGTGGACGACCAGGGCAAAATCGCCAGTTTGCCCCAGGAGCGTCTGCAGAAGCTGCTGAACGACCTCGGCATCGACGCCGGTCTCGCCGACGCGATCATCGACTGGCTCGATGGAGACGCCACGCCCGTCTCGCAGGCCGGCGCCGAGGATGACTTCTACCTCAACCAGACCCCGGCCTACCGGGCGGCCAACACGAGAATGGAAAGCCTCAGCGAACTGATGCTGATACGCGGCTACCGCAAGCTCCCGGAGGAGAAGCGCAAGCACCTGGAGCCCCTGCTGACCACCCTGCCCGACGCCACCGCCATCAACGTCAACAGCGCCGCCGACGAACTGCTCCGGGCCATCGGTTTCAAGAGCGAGGGCATCCAGGCCATTCGCAACCGGCTCGACAAGGGGGGCGCCGGCCCGATCCAGTCACTGGACGAACTCAAGTCACTGAAACTGCTGCCTGACGAGAAGCTCGAGGGGCTGACGACGACCACGGAGTACTTTCTTCTGACCGCTACGGCGCAAATAGGTCGCGCCCGCCTGAAGCAGTACAGTATTATTCACCGCTCGCCAAAGGGAGCCTTGCAGGTGGTCGCAAGAAGCCTCGGAACGCCATGAACCCATTTCTGATCCAACCCGCCGCCGACGACACCGACCGGGCCCACTGGCTGCCCGCCGGCGGCGAGGCGCGGCCGACGGTACGACACGGCACGCTGGAGGCCGCCGTCACCGCGGCAGGCACCCACCCGATCTGTCTGCTGGTACCGACCGAACGGGTGCTGCTGACCACCACCGAACTGCCGATCCGCAACAAGGCCAAGCTGCGCAAGGCACTGCCCTATGCGCTGGAGGAGCAGCTCGCCAGCGACGTGGAGGAGCTTCACTTCGCACTCCCCTCCCGCGGTACCGCGCCGGCGGTCGCCATCATCGAACGCGAATTGCTGGACCACTGGCTCGAAACCTTTCGCCAGCAGCAACGCACGCCACGCATCGTCATGCCCGATGTGCTGGCACTGCCGTGGACGGACGACGGCTGGTCCATCGCCTGTGATGCCCATCGCGCCCTGGTGCGCACCGGCCGTTTCAGCGGCTTTGCCTGTGAGCGGGAAAACCTTGCGCTGCTGCTCGACGCGGCGCTCGACGACACCGAGGCCCCACCGGAGAACATCCATCTGTGGCAATGCGGCGACGAACAGCCACTGGCCTACGACCGCGAGACGCCCCGCCTGCTCAGACACCGCTGCGACGGCGAACTGTTGCAACTGCTGGCCGAAAGCGTGGACTCCAACGACACCATCAACCTGCTGCAAGGGGACTACAGCGTCCAGACCGATCTGCTCAAGACGGTCAAGCCATGGCGCTGGGCCGCCGGCCTCGCCCTGCTGCTGCTGGGCATCGGTTACGCCGGCAAGCTTATCGAGCAACGGCAACTGATCCGGCAACAGGCCGAGCTGCGGCAGCAGGCGGAACAGATCTACCGCCAGACCTTCCCCGGCGTGCGCAAGGTGGTCAATCCACGGGTGCAGATGGAACAACGCCTCAAGCAGCTGCGCGGTGGCAACGAAGCCCCCCGCGACCGCTTCCTCGACCTGCTGGCCGACGCCGGCAAGGTCATCGCCGCCGACGACAAGGCCCGGCTGGAGAGCATCCGTTATCGCAACGGGCGGCTCGACCTCAAGGTGAGCGCACCAACGCTGAGCCGGCTCGACGCGCTCAAGAACGCGCTGACCACCGCCGGCCTGGACGCCGAGCTGACCGACGCCGACGCCGCCGCCGGCAAGGCCGTGGGCAACCTGAGGATCAAGAAACGATGAAAGCGTGGTTCGACAACCTCCAGGCCCGCGAACGGTGGATTCTGGTGGCGGCCGTGGCGCTGCTGATACCGCTGCTGCTCTATCTGCTGGTCTGGGAACCGGCGGCCAAACGGGTCGAAACCCTGCGGGCCAGCGTCAGCGCCGGGGAGAAACAGCTCGCCTGGCTGCAACAGGCGAGCGCGGAGGCACGGGCACTGCAGGCCGGCGCTGGTGGCACGGCGGCCGTCCAGGCCAATGTCTCGCTCATCAGCGCGGTGGAGCGCAGCGCCACCGAGCGCAACCTGCGCGGCCACCTCAAGCGCATCGAACCCCAGGGCAGCGACAAGATCGCCATCGACATCGACGGCGCCGCCTTCGATGACATCATCCGCTGGATCGACGAACTGCAATCCCGTTACGGCGCCAACGTGGCGCAGTTCACCGCCGCCCGTGGCGACCAGCCCGGCCGTATCCAGGGGCGACTGGTCATGTCGAGGGGGCGGGAATGAAAAAGCCGCTACTCGGACTGTTGCTGTTCATCGCCGCGTTTGCGGTCTTCGTCATCGCCACGCTACCGGCCCGCTTCGCCCTGCAGTACCTCCCCGCCAGTCTGCCGCTACAGCTCTACGGCGTCGATGGCACCATCTGGCGCGGCGAGGCACAACAGGCCGTCTGGCAACACCAGCCCGTCGGTCGCCTGCGGTGGCGGCTGCATCCCCTGCCACTGCTGCTGGGCAGGCTGCGAGCCGATGTGGAGATCGATGGCGAGGCATTCACCGCCCGCGGCCGGATCGATGCCCACCGCGATCAGACCATCATCGTTCGCAACGCCATCGTCGATGCCGATCTGGCCCGCCTGCCGTTGCCCCGGAACCTGATGGCCACGCCGGGCGGCAAGGGACATGCCAACATCCATCATGCGCGCATCGAAAACCGCTGGCCCGTCGAACTCGACGCGGACCTGCGCTGGCAGCCGGCACGACTGCTGGCCCCGTTCGAACTGTCGCTGGGGCGGGCCGAGCTCGAGCTCGGCAGCAATGGCAATGTCGTCAGCGGTGATCTGCGCGGCAGCGGCGCGCTGGAGAGCAATGGCCGGCTGACGTTGTCGCGCAACGGCGCCTTCAGCGCCGACCTCACCATCGCCCCCACCGACGAAACGCCCCGCGAGCTGCGCGACATGTTGCCCATGCTCGGTCGCCCCGACAGTCGCGGCGCCGTCACCGTGCGTCAAACCATGCAACTGCGCGGTTTCCCGCCATGAGCAGAGAAATCCCGGTCGCCGCCGACCGCAGCCGGATCGACCCCGAGAACAAATGCGACTTCTGCACCGGCTCGAAGTGCTGCACCTACATCACCCAGCACATCGACACGCCACGCAGCAAAGCCGACTTCGAACTGCTGCTGTGGCAGGTCTCCCACGAGCACATCCGCGTCTACCAGGACGAGGACGGCTGGTTCCTGCTGATCGACACCCCTTGCAGCCACCTGCAGCCCGATGGTCGTTGCGCCATCTACGACACCCGGCCAACCATCTGCCGTGAATACAGCAACGACTACTGCGAGTTCGACGCCCCGGCCGAGGACGGCTTCAAACGCTATTTTCCCGACTACGACAGCCTGCTCGCCTATTGCCGCAGGCGTTTCCGGCGATGGGGCTACTGATGCAACGGCTGCTTCCCCTCGTCGTCACCCTCCTGCTGTCCGGCTGTTTCGGCCAGGCCGGCAACGGTCGCGCGCCGGCCACCAGCGTCACCCCGCTGATCTGCAACGGCGGTGAAATCGCCACACTGGTCAAGGTTGTCGATGGCGACACCATCGACATCGAGCGCAGCAACGGTGACACCGAACGCATCCGCCTCATCGGCATCGATACCCCCGAACGCGGAGAGAGCTGTTTCGCCGAGGCCAAGCAACGGCTCGCCGACCTGCTGGGCGATGGTCGGGTTCGTCTGATCAAGGATCGGAGCAACCGGGATCGTTACGGCAGACTGCTGCGCTATGTCTGCAGCGACCGGGACGTTTTCGTCGAAGGCAGTCTGGTCCGCGAGGGGCTGGCCGTCGCCTACCGCTACCCCCCCGACACCTACTACGCCGACTACCTCCAGGAGCTGGGGGCCGAAGCGGTGCTGGAAAGGTCGGGTTGTCTCTACCGGGAGGCGATGCGGGACAGCGATGCCGGAGACAGCCGCTGCTGTCTCGTCTGCCGTCGGGGGAAGGCCTGCGGCGATGCCTGCGTGCCGGCCGATGTCACCTGCCGGCTGCCGGTGGGGTGCGCCTGCGAGGGGTGAGGCTCAACGCCCCCAGCACTCGGCGGTCGTGGTCTTCCCATCCGCCGCCGTCGCCGTCTGCCGGCCGGTGTGATCGAGCGTGAAACGGCGACATTGCCGATCACGAAGTGCTTCCGCACCCATGGCCTGGGCCGTCACCGTATAGGCCGAATCACTCCCGCTCACCTCCAGCGTATAGCGACCACCCGACGTCACATCGCGCCCCCCATTGAAGCGCTGTAGCGCTGTGTCGCCCACCAGGTAGCGATGATGGGTGGTGTAATGGCGTTCCTGCTGCTGCCCGATCTTCAACAACGCCTCTTTCGCCTCGACGCGATGGGCCCGCTGCGTGTATCGGGAATAGGAGGTGATCGCAATCATGCCCAGCACGACGACGATCGCCAGCGTGATCAGCAGCTCCAGCAACGTGAAGCCCGGTTGGCGCCTCACTCCCTTGCCTCCCAGTACCATTTGTTCAGCCCGCTGAAAGTGGGGGATTCCAGCCCCTTGAGATGCGCATCGAGAATATCGAACTTGACCCCCTTGACGACCTTGCCACCACCGACGGCGGTCTCGTACTTCGACGCCACCAGCACCACCTCGGAGGGAATGTCCGACGTGGTGAACTCGATGCTCTGCTTCGGTTCTTCGATATCGACAAACTTCAATGCCGGCCTGCCGCTGCGAATATCCAGCCCGTAGATCCGGCCGGTATGCGATGCGTTGGAACAGATATCCGCCGCCGGCTTCGTCTCCGGCTCGAAGGTGGTGAAATAGACGGTATTCTTCAGCGTGACGGCTTTGGCCAGTGCCTTCTCACCGCCCTGCTTGTTCAGCGCCAGCTTCCAGCCGTGACGGGGGGCCGCCGACGGGCCGCCAGCAGGCGCCGCGACGCTCCCACCGATCGACGTCAGATCCGCCGGGATGATCAGCCGATGCGCCTTGTCGTTGGGGCCCGGTGGCAACTGATAGAGGTTCACGTCCTTGATCACGAACAGGTAGTCCTGATCGATATCGCGTCCCTTCATCAACGGATGGGCACGATACCCCGAGCCGATGGCCAGCGAGACGTATCGCTGGCCATCGTCCACCACCAGCGCCGCGTCCGGCTCGTTGTAGAAACGGCGATGGACACCGGAACCGTTGCTGCCCAGATCCGCCAGTTTGGCGATACGCGGCTCGCTCACCTTCTGCAGCATCAGGGAGTTGGAGGGGTCGGGCAGGTCGATCCGAAACACTCCGCCTTCGATATCGACCAGATAGATGCGGTCGGCAATGCCGTTGTTGTCGATATCGACGACCCTGGGATTGGCCACGATGCCCGCCGCCTCGCCGCCGAAATCGGCCTGCCAGATCTTCTCCCCGCTGCGGGCATCGACGATGAACAGCGTGTCCCCGTCGCCACCACGGATTTTTTCGGCAAACCGCCCCTCCGGATCGGGCTGATCGTAGTCGGGATCGTATCCACCCGAAAAAATGAAGGCTGGCCGTAACTTGCCGCCGATATGAACGGTAGCCGGCAACATCCGCGACCAGGTCTGGCCCAGATCCTCGAAGCCGGCGGTCCCCAGGTCGCCGCCGCGCAACACCCAGGCGAGCTTGGGATCGTCCGGGTCGGTGATGTCGAGCACGTAGTAGTTCAGCCCGCCCCGGCGCATGCCGACGGCGAGTAAGGTCTTGCCGGTCGGCTGGTCGTTCGCATCCAGCTTGCGATCGTCCCGCCAGACGGTGATATGGCCGTCCAACCCGTAGGGATGCGGCTGGTCGAAGGCGTTTTCTTTCCGGATCTTCAGCACCGGCAGCAGCGCTCGCGGAATGAAGGCAAACTTCTCCCTGCCACTCTTGGTATCGATGGCGTGCAGAAAACCCTCGTTGGTGCCGACGAATATCAGGTCGCTGCCGTTCTCAAAGGGTACGATCACCGGCGAGGAGTGGAGAATATCGCCCATCTCCCGGCGAAATTCCTGGCCACCCGCCGCCGTCTCGCCCTTGGCATAGGCCACCAGCGCCTTCGCATCCCCGCCGCCGAACCACGCCGGCTCGTCCTCGGCATCCTCGATCGGCACGAGGAGATCGTGTTCATTGGTGGTGAATATTTTTCTACCATCACCCAACAGGCCTGCCGCGCCACCCGCCGCGATGTCGCCACCATCGGCCGGTGCATCGGCGGGCAACCAGAGGCCACGGCTGTCCTGCACCGGATTGCCATCGTCGTCGTATATCGGCCGCCCCGTGGCATCGACGATCCGAATTTCATCGCCGTCGCGCTCGAGCTCGTATTTTTTCAGATTACCCAGCCATCGCGGTGAAATGCCGGGGCGAAAAAACGGAAAGAACACCTCCTTTCCGTGGGTCAGCCCGGTCTCCGGATCCACCGAGATAGAAGGTATCGCCAGATCGTGGTTGACGACGGCGATACGGGTGACGATGGCATTGAACACCTCTTTCAGCTGCGCCCTGTTCTCGGCGCTGAAGAACCCCCGGGTGCCATCCGGATCGGCCGTTTTTCCCAGATTGGCGAGCGCCTGCAGATACTGTTTTCCTTTTTCCTCCACCGCAAAGGCGATGGTGTAGGTGGCGATGGTCTGTTTCCCCTCCAGGCCGGGCATCTGATCGGTGTTGGCCAGAAAATCGGTCAACTCGGAGCCGCAGCGCCCGTCACCGGTCGTGGCACAGCGGTTCAGCCCGAACTTGGCGCGCAGCTTGTCGATGATCACCGGATCGCTGTCCGCCGGATCCCCCGCGTCGAGACTCAGGCCATCGTCCGGTTCGCCGTCCGACATCAGCACCAGATAGTTGGCCTGACACTCGTTCCTGATCGGCGAGCGGTAGGTGGCGTTGTCCACTTGGAAGCGGGTATCCCCCGGGTCCTGGTAGCTGCACATCTCGGTCAGACACTCATAGTTCTGGTGCGCCGCGATGGTGCGGGTGACCTTTTCGATATTGCTGCAATTGCCGGCCTCGTCGTACCCTCCCCGGCAGACCTCCTCCTCATAGGTGCTGGCGGGCACGTCGACCAGGCGGCAATCGGATCTCGCCTCGATACCGGCGGGGCAGTCGACCCCCACGGCACAGAAGAATTCGTATCGTTTGGTGCAGCTGAGGGTCACCCCCGTCGTCGGGCATTCCCCCGCCGTCTTGTTGCACTCGACCGTCTCTCCCTCTCCCGGCTCGACGATGCGCGGTTCCGACGCGGCGACATAGGTGTCAGGATGGGCGAGTCGTTGCAAGGTTCCGCTGGCCCCATAGTCCACCGCCTCGCCCCGGAAATAGAGCGCCGCCTCGTACAACGACTGGACGATGGGTGTATAACCCTCGACCTCGAAGCGGTCGATCTCGGCCAGAATCTCGGCCCGCACGTCCTTGGCCGGCGTCGCGGCGGGATCCGGCGTCAGCGACGTCACCGGGTAGCGGATGCCATTGGCCTGGGCTTTCTCCTTGTGCCCACCGTAGTTCAGCAACCCGACATTGACCGTATCGGGTATCGAGGCCAGCACCTCCTCGAGCACCTCCCGCATCACCCGATAGCGGGAACGCGCCACCGTTCCGCTGAGCTCCAGCGGATTGTTCATGCTCCCGGAGCTGTCCAGCACAAACAGAATATTGGGCTGCCCCGCCTTGGCGTAGGAGGTGAGGTAGATCTCGGTATCGTCCGCCAGCGCAACACCGGGCAACAGCAGCCCGAAGATCGAGACCAGCAGTCGTTTGCAAAATACGTTTTTCATAACTCGTTCGAATCGCCTCGTTACTGCCGCCGCAACCCGACGGGCGCCACCAGCAGGCGGTGGTCGGCCTTCGCCCCGGTGTCCGACCTTTCGCCGGCGACCGCCCGCACTTCGACCAACCGGCCGGCAACGGTGGTGGCGACACCGATACTGTTGCCAAATATGCTGACATCGCCCCGATATTTCATCCCAGCCGTTGCGTCCAGGCTCAACTTGTCACCGCCTGGCGGCTGTGCCTTGCCAACCACGTAATTCGTCAGTTTCAAATATCCATTTCCCTTACAAGCGTCGATTCTCTCCGCCGGGATACTGCCCGGCAGGCAGTCACACCCCGCTTGGGAACACTTCAGCACCGTGTCGTAGTCGGCCGTCTCGGCCAGCGCCGACTCTGCGGCCTGGAACGTGCCGACACGGACCTGGGCATTGCCGGCGATACGCTCGTCCAGCGTCGTCAGCTTCATCGCCGTCACGCCGATCAGCGTCATCACCATCAGGAGAATCAGCCCAACGATCAGCACCGCGCCACGCTGCCGGCGCGCCAGCGGGTGGGTTCTCCGGTCCACTTTCATAGCAACGGCATCCGGTTGCGCAGCGGAATGGTGCTGCTGAAAACGCGGTAGAGCCGTTTGTCACCGGGCCGATCGAGCGTGACCCGCTCCCCCGCCAGCAGATAGGTCTGCGGCCCGTCGGCCGGCCTCTCCAGCACGTCCTCGCCACTGGAGACGAGAAAGGCGATGCGGATACTGACCACTTTTTTCCACGTCTGCACGTCCGACAACCTGACATATTGATCGGCGAAACCATCCCCGGTGCGGTCCTCGCCATATTCGACATGCATGGCGACGACGTTTTCAACCAGTGGCTGGGGCCGCGTGCCATTGCTGCCAAAACACATCAATGTCTGATCCTTGATATAGAAAGCGCTCAGCGTGCGCTCGGGGATCGCATTCGGATCCGGCCGGTTCCCCAGGCAATCGCTGGCCGATTCCGTGAGCTGGTCCGGATTGGCCTCTTCGCCAATGGCATAGGGCATCCACGCCACGGTCAGCGTGTCGCTCTCCAACCCTGTCCTGTCCAGCGAAAAGGGCAACCCGACGGGCGCCGCCCACTTCTCCAACGACGCTTTGTCGTCGATCACCGGGGTGATCTCGGCAAACAGCGGGTAACCCGCCCGGGCCACCACCCGCTCCACCATCTGTACCGCGATGCGGCCGTTCTCCTGCAGCAGCGACAATCCATCCCGCGCCTGGTAGCTGCGTTTGCCGGTGATATAGACCGAGCCGACGCCGGCAAGGACGAACAGGCCGATGATCAGGGCCACCATCAGCTCCACCAGCGAGAAGCCGGTCTGCCGTCGTCCCGTTCTCACGGCGTCATCTCCAGCACGACGGCGGACTGCGCGGGATCGGCTTCCGCTTCGTCCCAGCAGACCTCGACGGTGCAACGCAGCGGTGTGAGAGCCGGGTTGCAGGTCACACGGAGCCCGCCCCCGGGCAGGCGATCGCCGACACCGGCGAAAACCGCCGGATCCTTGCCGCCGCAGGCCATCTCGTAGAGGTCGAAGCGGGCGAGCCTGGCCGGATCGTCACAGGATTCGATGCGACAGTCGTCCCACGCCACGCCGCAATCGACCGGGCCACAACCCGCGGCATTGAGTGCATAGCCTCCCGTCACGACGCCCACCGGATTGGCCCGCATCCGCTCCACCATCTCATTGGCGATCTGGGTCGCCTGGGTGCGAAAGTAGGCGCTGCCGGTATGACGCACTCCCCAGAACTGGAGTTTGGCGAGCCCGAGCAGGCCGATCGACAGCAGCACCACGGCCACCAGCACCTCCACCAGCGAGAATCCACGGCTACCGTTCCACACAGGCGCCATCCTGCTTCACCCTGCAACTACGAACCGAGCCGCCCAGGGTCAAGGCGACCCGGCGCTGAAAGCTGGCCTTGCGGATGATGATCTCGCGCTGCGCCGACGCGGTGGCATCGACCCGGCCTTCGGCATTGAACACCAACCTTGCGGGGGCCGATGGCACCGACAGCAGCTGATCCTTCACATCGAACACACGCAGGACCCGGTTCTCCCCCTCGATCACCACCTTCCACCCCTTGCTCCAGTCATCGCCGCAGAGGCCCCCGCCATCGCCGACCGGACAGAGCGTGACCGCCTTGTTGCGCTTCACCGCCTCGGAACGGGCCAGATGGATGGCCGATACGAGGCGATTGGTCTGGGTCGCCACGCGGTTGTTCTCCAGCATCGCCTTGAGACCGGGAAGGCCGATCATGGCAATGACGCCGATGACGGCGACCGCGATCATCAGCTCCACCAGGGTGAAGCCTTTGTGACGGGAAAATCGGGAACACATAACGTCTAGTGTACGAAAAAAGGGGAACCGGTGCGCAGAAGCACGTCGGATTTCAGCGGCTTCCCGATATACGGTAGCGGGATCACCGGCAGACGCAGCGGCAGGCCGTCGCGACGCCAGCACCGCCGGTCGGCACGATCGTGAAGCCGTTGGCAATCCAGCCGTCGCCTCCCTACCACAGGAGAACCTCCCGCCCTACCCTCATCGGCTCATCGCAACAGGGAAGTGACGATGAATCAGTGCAAACCCCGATCGGGCGGCTTCACACTGGTGGAGATGATGACCACGCTGGCGGTGGCCGGCACGGTCGTCTCGGCCGGCGTGACATCACTGCGGGCACTGCTCAGCGACAACCAGCTCACCACCCAGGCCAACCTGGTGATGCACAGCATCGTGCTGGCACGCAGCGAGGCGATCAAACGCAACCGCCGCGTCACCCTGGCCAAAACCGGCACACAGTGGCGCGACGGCTGGGAGGTCTTCGTCGACAGCAACGCCAATGGCCGGCGCGACCACGACGAAACGCTGCTGTTGCATCAGCCGGCGCTCCCCCACCCCCTCTCCCTCACCGCCAACCGCGGCGTCCGTGACTACATCTCCTACACCGGACAAGGACGTTCCCGGAAAGTCAACGGCGCTTTTCAGGCGGGCCGGCTGATGCTTTGTGACCAACACCAGGAAGCGACTCCGGCCCACGCCCGCGCAATCATCATCTCCAGCACGGGCAGGCCCCGAATCTCGCGCCGGCAGCGGGATCTCCGCCCCTGCTGACAGCCCCGGCACGGCAGGCCATTTATGGTTTCCGCCGGTCGTCGCGAACCGCGCCCCGGCGGAGCGAGCGGCCATTGCCCCGAAGATCTGCGCCAAAACAGGATGGAGGGTGAGGCGGGGGCTGTCAGGTGGCGTTGCGGACCCGGACGACGATATCGACACCGGTGATTTCGACATCGCCATCGAGCACCGGCAGGCCCGAAACGACCAGATCGCGGGATTCGATGTCCCGCAGTTCGCCGGTGTCCACATTGTAGAGATGGTGGTGGGGGGTGGTGTTGGTGTCGAAGATCTGTTTGCCGGGATCGACGACCACTTCGCGCAGCAGCCCCTTGGCCGCGAACAGGCCCAGCGTGTTGTAGACGGTGGCCTTGGAGACCTCGGCACTGCCGTGATTGACCAGCTCGAGCAATTGATCGGCGGTGATGTGCTTGTCCCGGTCGAACAGGCACATGCCGATCTCGACGCGCTGCCGCGTGGGGTTGATGCCGTTTCGCACCAAACGCGCGGTAACACTCTTGCGAAGCTGCTCAGGCTGCTGATTCATAAGGAAAAGCATACAGCCTGTACGGAAAGATGCAAAAAAGGCCTCACAGATTCAGCGAGATTGGTCACATCGCCTGCCGGGGTTCACCCAAGGCATACGGCGCAGGATCGACGAACGGCGGCTCGCCCGCGATCAGTTCCGCCACCAGCCGCGCCGACCCCAGCCCCATGACGATGCCGTTGCGAAACTGGCCGGCATTGACATAGAGCCCGGCGACGGCCGGACACTCGCCAATGAACGGGATGCCGTCACGGGTGCCGGGCCGCAACCCCGCCCACTGGTTGACCACCGGCGCGTCGGCCAACGCGGGAACGAGCCCGATGGCCGCGGCCCTCAACGCCTCCAGCGCCTCGGTCGTGGTCTGCTTGTCGAACGTGCCGAACTCCAGCGTGGAGCCGATCAGCACCAGCCCATCCTTGCGCGGAATCAGATAGCGGCTGTCGCGCATCACCATTCGCGTCAACGTTCCCGGGGGGGTCTGGAACTGGACGATCTGTCCCTTGACCGGCTGGATGACGGCCGGCGCCGAACAGGCGGCGGGCATCAGCCCGCCACTCCAGGCACCCGCGGTGACCAGCACCCGGTCGGCCGCGATGGTTTCCCCGTTTTGCAGCCGCACCCCGGCGACGCGCCCCCCGGCGACGACGATCTCGGCCACCGGCGCCTGCTCGCGGATCGTCAGGCCCGGGGTCTGTCGCGCCTGCGCGGCCAGCGCCTTCGCCAGCCGCGGATTGCGGACCTGGTGGATCTCCGGCATCCACGAGCCCTGCTCGAAGCGGGGATCCAGCCCGGGCTGCACCGCCTCCAGTTCGGCGCGGGTGGCGAGCCGCTCGATACGCACCGCCCAGCGCTCGGCCCACGGCCCCATGGCCGGCTCCGGCTCGTCCAGCATCAACATCCCCGACGGCAGCAGCTCGGGATCGATGCCAGTCTGATCACGCAGCCGCGCCAGCACCTCGGGGTAGTGGCGCTGACCATAAACGGCGAGCCGGTTGACGGCATCGGGATAGCGCCACGGATACATCGGCGAGACGATGCCGCCACCCGCCCACGACGATTCGCGGGCCAACGCGCCCTGCTCCAGCAACAACGGCCGCAGACCGCGCTCGACCAGCATCTGCGCCGACAACAAACCGATGGCACCGCCACCGACGATGATGCAGTCCGGAGAAGACATAGGACGAAGCGTAACCTCTGGGATGATGATTGCTTTGATCCGGATCAAGCGGGCGGGGCGGTTTCGCCGGACCCGGTGGATACCCTACAATACAACAATTCCCGACCAATGCACTCAGCCCATGCAGATCATAGTCAACGGCGAAGCGGTGGAAGCGCCCGACAACCTCACGGCCGCCGAGCTGATCCGCCACCTCGGCCTCGAAAACGAACGCCTGGCAATGGAGATCAACCGGCAGATCGCACCGCGCAGCCGCCACGACGAGATCGTCATCCAGCCCAACGACAAGGTGGAAATCGTCCGCGCCATCGGCGGCGGCTGATCCCCTTTTTCCTCAATCCTTGCAGAGAATCACCATGACCATCGCAGCCGACACCCTCACCATCAACGGCCGAACCTTCCACTCCCGCCTGCTGGTCGGCACCGGCAAGTACAAGGACATGGAGGAGACGCGCCTGGCCATCGAAGCCAGCGGCGCCGAGATCATCACCGTGGCCATCCGCCGCACCAACATTGGCCAGAATCCGGGCGAGGCCAACCTGCTCGACACGCTGCCACCGGATCAGTACACCTACCTGCCCAACACCGCCGGCTGCTACAGCGCCGAGGACGCGGTCCGAACCTGCCGGCTGGCACGCGAGCTGCTGGACGACCACACCCTGGTGAAGCTGGAGGTACTCGGTGACGAGAAGACCCTGTTCCCCCATGTGACCGAGACGCTCGAGGCGGCGCGGACACTGGTGGAAGAGGGCTTCGAGGTGATGGTCTACACCAACGACGACCCCATCGTCGCCCGCGAACTGGAACAGATCGGCTGCGTCGCGGTGATGCCGCTGGCGGCACCGATCGGCTCCGGGCTCGGCATCCGCAATCCCTACAACATCCTGGAGATCATCGAAAACGCCAACGTACCGGTGATCGTCGATGCTGGCGTCGGCACCGCCTCCGATGCCGCGGTGGCAATGGAGCTGGGCTGCGACGGCGTATTGATGAACACCGCCATCGCCACGGCGCAGAACCCGGTCCTGATGGCCTCGGCCATGAAGAAGGCCATCGAAGCCGGCCGCGAGGCTTTCCTCGCCGGGCGGATGCCGCGCAAGCGCTACGCCTCGGCATCGTCGCCCATCGACGGCACCTTCTTCTGACACGGGCTCCACGGTGACGCTGGACAAATCCCGCAGCCACCGGATGCGCGATATTCCGCACGTGCCGCACCCGCGCCGGATCAAGAGCTTCGTCCAACGCCAGGGCCGCCTGACCAAGGGGCAGGCACGCGCCATCGAGAAGCTCTGGCCACGCTACGGCCTGGCGTTGGACGGCGATCCACTGGATCTGGCCGCACTGTTCGGCGCCGCCACCCCGGTGACGCTGGAGATCGGCTTTGGCAACGGCCACTCACTGGCGGAGATGGCGCTGGCGGCGCCGCAGCGCGGCTTCATCGGCATCGAGGTGCATCGCCCCGGCGTCGGCCAGCTGCTGCAACGGATCGGCGAACGCAACATCGACAACATCCGCATCTTCAGCGCCGACGCCCTCGACGTGCTGGAGACGATGATCCCGCCCGCCTCCCTCGACCGCATCCAGCTCTTCTTCCCCGACCCGTGGCCAAAGAAGAAACACCACAAACGCCGCCTCCTCAACCCCACCTTCGCCACGCTGGCCGCCGCCCGGCTCCGCCCCGGCGGGCTGCTGCACATGGCCACCGACTGGGAGCCCTACGCCGAAGCGGCGCTGGAAGTGCTGGAGCGCCATCCCGACTTCGACAACACCACCGACGGCTTCAGCCCCCGCCCCGAGTGGCGCCCGCTGACCAAGTTCGAACGCCGGGGGCGACGCCTCGGCCACACGGTTCACGACCTGATTTTCCGCCGCTCGGAGCCCCGCGGCTGATTCGCACTGGCTGGTGAACATGGTTAGAATAGCCGCCAGTTTACATTTCAGCGTGAAACCTCTCCGGCCGGCCAACGCCCTTTCATGCTTCCGGATCAATAACCAGACCATGGGGAACAACCTATGTCCAAGAAACATCCAGTCATTGTCGTAACCGGCTCTTCCGGCGCCGGTACCACCACCGTCAAGCGGGCCTTCGAGCACATCTTCAACCGCGAGAAGATCAAGCCCGTCGTCGTCGAGGGCGACAGCTTCCACCGCTACGACCGCGCCGCCATGAAAGAGGCGATGAAAAAGGCCGAGGAAGCCGGCGACAAAACCTTCAGCCATTTCGGCCCCGAGGCCAATGTCTTCGACAAGCTCGAAGAGCTGTTCCGCACCTACGGCGAGACCGGCAAGGGCCAGAAGCGCTACTACCTGCACAGCCTGGAAGAGGCTGCCGAGCACAACGAACGCCTGGGCACCAACCTGGAGCCCGGTCAGTTCACTCCGTGGGAAGACATCGACGAAGGCACCGACCTGCTGTTCTACGAGGGGCTGCACGGGCTGGTCAAGGGCGATGGTTACGACGTGGCCCAGCACGTCGATCTGGGCATCGGCGTGGTGCCGATCGTCAACCTGGAATGGATTCAGAAGATCCACCGCGACAGCGCCGAGCGTGGCTACTCGGAAGAGGCCATCGTCGACACCATCCTGCGCCGCATGCCCGACTACGTCAAACACATCACGCCGCAGTTCTCCCGCACCGACATCAACTTCCAGCGGGTGGCCACGGTGGACACCTCCAACCCGTTCATCGCCCGCGACATTCCGACACCGGACGAGAGCTTCGTCGTCATCCGTTTCGCCGATCCGGCCAAGTTCGACGTGGACTTCCCCTACCTGCTGGCGGTTCTGCCCGGCTCGTTCATGTCACGGCGCAACACCATCGTCGTCCCCGGCGGCAAGATGGGGCTGGCGATGGAGGTGATCCTCGCGCCGATCATCCATCGCATGATCGCCGCCAAGGGATGAGTCCAGCCACCCTCCGCACGACCGATCACAGCCCCGCTCGCGGGGCTGTGTCGTTTCTTGCCGGGGACACGGTGCGATGAGACCGTTCCAGCACGGCCTCGCCATCGGCAGCGATCCACGCGAAGTGGTCAATGTCTGCCTGGCGCAGATCGGCGACATCGAACCGGCCACCAATGTCGGCTTCCTCTACCTCACCGATGCCCTCGCCAGCGAGCTGGAGCACATTCTCCATCTGCTCCAGCAGGGAACCGGCATCCAACACTGGTACGGCTCCACCGGCATCGCATTGATCGGCCGCGAGCAGGAGATCTACGACCAGCCGGCGCTGTCGATCCTGTTGGCCAGCCTGCCCGCCGACGGCTTCCGAACCCTCGGTTCGATCCGCGCCGCCCGTGATGGCGACCGCTGGCTGGCCGCCCACGAGGCGTGGCTCGAAACCAGCGGCGCCCGCTTCGGCATCGTCCACGGCGACCCGACCAACCCGGCCATTCCCACGCTGATCGAAAAACTCGCCGACGCTCTGGACGGCGGCTTCTTCTGCGGCGGCCTCACCTCGTCCCAGACGCAATACCTGCAAGTCGCCGACCAGATCACCGATGGCGGCCTCAGCGGTGTGCTGCTGGCGCCCGAGGCGGAGGTGGTGGTCGGCCACACCCAAGGCTGCTCACCCATCGGGCCGGTACGCACCATCACCGAGGCCGCCGCCAATATCGTCATGGAGATCGACGGCATGAGCGCGCTGGACGCGATGCGCCAAGACGTGGGCGAGGTGCTGGCGCGGGATCTCAGCCGTCTCGGCGGCTTCATCTTCGCCGGTCTGCCGATCCGCGGCTCCGACACCGGCGACTATATGATCCGCAACCTGCTCGGCATCGACCAGCAAGCGGGCCGTATCGCCATCGGCGACCGCATCGAGCCGGGTGACCAGATCGTCTTCTGCCGCCGCGATGGCAACACCGCGCGCGACGACATGCAGCGCATGCTCGACGACCTGAAACGGCGCTGCGACGGCCGGCGGCCACGAGGTGGCATCTACGTCTCCTGCCTGGGGCGGGGACGCCATCAGTTCGGTGAGCAGTCGCAGGAGATCGGAATGATCACGGCAACCCTCGGCGACATGCCATTGACCGGTTTTTTCGCCAGCGGCGAGATCTTCCACGACCGGATCTACGGCTATACCGGCGTGCTGACGCTGTTTCTGTAACGGATCGCACCGATCTTCACGACATCCCCTGCCCCACGGGCCGACGAGAAACCCCGCTCCGACGCCGGCCGCCCAACCCGATCGCGACCCACCGATGGCACCACCACCGACGCCTCGGTACACTGTCGCGCCATGGACGCATCCCCCGCACTGGAAGCCATCGACCTCCAGCACCGTTATCACGACGAACCCGCCCTCGAACGGATCTCACTGCACCTCTTCAGCGGCGAGACGCTGGCACTGCTCGGTCCCAACGGCGCCGGTAAATCGACGCTGCTCAATATTCTCTCCGGCATTCTCGCCCCCACGGCGGGGGAGGTGAAGATCGCCGGGACGGCATTGCGGGAACGACCCGCGCTGCGACGGCGGATCGGTTATCTGCCGGCGCGCCCACCGCTCCACGACGACCTGTCGGCACGCGAACAACTGGCGTTTGCCGCCCACCTCTACGGCCTCGACCAGGCCACCCGACGGATCGACGAGATCATCGACCGCTGTCGGCTCGGCGCCGTGCAGGGGCAGCGCAACGGCTGGTTGTCGAAGGGGTTTCGCCAACGCGTCGCTCTCGCCCAGGCGTTGCTGCACGAGCCGGAGATCCTGTTACTGGACGAACCGGGCGACGGTCTCGACCCGCTGCAGCGGCAGGCCTTTCACCAGCTGCTGAAGGACCTCCAACCCGATACGGCCATCGTCCTCTCGTCCCACCAGCTCGCCGAGGCGAAATCCCTCTGCGACCGGCTGCTGATCCTCGACGCCGGCCGGGCACTGCTCGCCGCCTCCATGAGCGAGATCGACGAACCGCTGGAGCGGCTGTTCACCCGGCTGATCTATGGCGGAGACGACGATGTCTGACCTGCGCGCCATCGCCCTGTTGGAATATCGCCGCTGGCTGCGCCGCCCGGCCTACTGGGGGCTGCTGGCCGCCGTCGCTTTCGGCCTCGCCTTTCTTTTTCTGCGGCTGGTGGAACACCACGCCGCGCTGCGCGCCAGCCGGCTCGCCGGCGCCAGTTCGCTGACGGCGATGCAGACGATCGTCGCACCGTTCTTCGAGCAGGCCGCGCTTCTGCTGCTGGCGCTGATCCCGCTGGTGACGATGCGCACGATCGCCGGTGAACGGGAAAGCGGGAGCTGGACGCTGCTGCAAACCGCCGCCACCCCACCCTGGCGAATCGTTCTCGGGAAACTGCTCGGCGTGTTGTGGCTATTGCTGCCACCCCTGCTGCTGACGGCGGCCATGCCGGCCCTGCTGCTGGGCACCGCCGGCACGCTCGACTGGGGCCACCTCCTCACCGCGCTGGCGGGTCTGACGCTGCTGGTCACCGCCTTCGCCGCCGCCGGCATCCACTGCTCGGCCCGCGCCTCGGAAGCGGTGACGGCCGCAATGTGCGGCTACGGCCTGATCCTGCTGTTCTTGCTCTTCCACGCCACCAGCGCCATGCCCGGCGCGCTGGCACCGACGCTGTACTGGCTGTCGCCGTTGAGCCATCTTTCGCCGTTTCTCGAAGCCCGTTTCGACAGCGCCGATCTGCTCTGGTTGGTGGTTTTTTCGCTGCTGTTCATCGAACTGGCCCGACAGCGGCTGCGCGATGAGTATCGCCGTCCGCCATACCGGTACATTCGCCCTGCGCGCACACCAGTCACCATTGTCACCGCGATGGCCGTGGCGCTGTCGCTCGGGCAATTCCATTTTTCGGCCGATCTGTCGCAACAGAAAATCAATACCGCGCCCGCGGCGGCGATCCAACTGCTGGAAAAACTCGACGGTGAGTTGACCATCGACGCCATCGTGGCCGACGCACCGACACTGCGGCGCCGGATAGAAAAAGCACTACGCCCCTATCTGGCGGCATCGCGTGCCGTCTCACTGAAGTTCCAGACACCGGCGGAAGCCGCCGTGGACAGCGGGCAACGATTGCAACAGACCGGTCGGCTGGAATTGCGCTACGGCAACCGGACCGAAACCCTCCATGCACTGGGCCAAGGGGAGATCCTCCGCGCACTGCAACGCCTGATCGACGGTCGTGAACAGTGGATCGTATTTCTCGAAGGGCACGGCGAAAAATCACTCTTCGATGCCAGCAGCGACGGCTATTCGACACTCGATCGTCTGCTCCGCCAGGCGGGTTTCCAAACCCAGGCCATCGATCTGCTGAAGCTGCCGGCCATCCCCGACAACACCACCGTGCTGGTCGTCGGCACACCGGCGTCGTCGTGGCTCGGCGGTGAACACGATGCCCTGTCGGCCTATCTGCAACGCGGCGGCAATATCCTGCTGCTGCGCGATCCCGGGGGGGACAATCCACTCGACGCCCTGCTCGATGCCGTGGCCGTCACGCCACTGCCCGGCGTCGTCATCGACGCCAACGAACGGCTGCGAAAAATATTGGCGATCCGGCATCCGGCCATCGTGCCCGTCACCTCGTTCGGCGACCATGACCTCACCGCCGGCTTCTCCGGCCGCCTCCTGCTGCCACTGGCAACGGCACTGGCAACACGAGACGATGGGAAATGGCGCGACGCGGCGCTGCTCTACTCCTCGGCCGACAGCTGGAACGAGACCGCCGACCTCCAGGGGCATGTCCGTTTCGATGCCGACGGTGACGAGCGGGCCGGGCCGTTGCCGCTCGCCATCGCCGCCAGCCGCCCCCATGGCGAGCACGAGCAACGGGCCGTCGTCATCGGCGACAGCGATTTTCTCGACAACGACTACATCGCCTTCGGTGACAACGCCCGCTTTGCACTGCGACTGTTCGACTGGCTGGCCGGCAATAACGACGCCCCGGCCGCAATGCCACACCCCGACGAACAATCCCTCGCCCTCAGCGATACCACACTGCTGGCGATGGCCGCCTTCTGGCTGCTGGGGCTGCCACTGCTGTCGCTGTTGATCGCGCTGTGGCAATGGCGCCGTCAGAGGAACCCCCATGCCTGAACTCCCTGAAGTCGAAACGACCCGCCGCGGCATCGCCCCCCATTTGGTCGGCCGCCGCATCGAACGGGTCGTGGTGCGCAATCCGGCCCTGCGCTGGCCCATACCACCACAATTGCCGCAGCTGCTGCGGGGCCGGAAGATTCTGGCCATCGACCGGCGCGCCAAATACCTGCTGTTCGATCTCGGCAACGGTACGTTGATCATCCATCTCGGTATGTCGGGCAGCCTGCGCCTCACGCCGGCGGAGACACCGGCAAAAAAACACGATCATTTCATGCTGGTGCTGAACAGCCAGATGACCCTGCGCCTGCACGACCCAAGGCGCTTCGGTGCGGTGTTGTGGCATCGCGGCGACGTCGGCCGCCATCCGCTGCTCGCATCACTGGGGCCGGAACCGCTGGACGAGGCATTCGACGCCGCCTATCTCCACGCCAGCTGCCTCGACCGCAAGACCCCGATCAAACAACACATCATGAACAACAAGGTGGTGGTCGGCATCGGCAACATCTACGCCAACGAGGCGCTGTTCCTGGCCGGCATCCATCCCCGCCGCGCTGCCGGCCGGATCGCCCGCCCCCGCATCGCCCGGCTCTGTGACAGTATCAAGACGGTATTGCAAAGCGCCATCGAGCAAGGGGGCACGACGCTGCGTGACTTCGTTCACGCCGACGGCGAACCCGGCTACTTCAGTTTGAGGCTCCACGTCTACGGCAAAACGGGCGAACCCTGCTACGCTTGTGGGAGCCCTATCAGGCAAATCGTCATCGGTCAACGATCAACTTTTTACTGTTGGCGCTGTCAGAGGTAGAATGAGGGAAACCCCCACAGAGGGGGCAGTAAATAACAATCGACATAGTGAGCAACACATGGATGCCGGGCGATGCCAAGCCCACCGGGGGTATCGGATTCCAACAACCACCGCCGTGGTTCCGAGCCGCTCAGAGGGATCTGAATCCAGAAAAATAATAATCCGCAGCGTGCCTGGCGCGCTCGAAAAAGCAGGACTCAGGTAATGTACACAGACGATACTTCGCACGGCACGGTATTCGACGACCGCCAAATGCCCACGGCGACCAGTAACTACTGGATAGCCTGGGGCGCCTCCCTCCTGGTGGGAGGGCTGATCATCCAAACCCTCCACGACGTCGCCAATCACCAGCGACTCCACGCCTGGTACGCCACGCTGGCGGCACTCACCACCATCCGCCTGATCATCGGCATCCACATCAAGCGCCACCCTGAAGAACCCCACGCCCCGTTGTGGCTCAGGCTCTACGCCATCTTCGTGATACTGGTCGGGATCACCTGGGGGATGACCAGCCCGCTGTTTTTCGTCGATGGCCGCCCAGAGTACAACCTGTTCCTGCTGATCGTCGGCATGGGAATCGTCTCCGTTTCGGTTGCGCTGCACAGCGCCTGGCTCTATGCCGCGTTCACGCAGCCAGTGATCCTCCCCTTCATCTACATGCTCGCCACCCACGGCGGACCGCTGGAAAAGGTGGTGGCGCTCCTGGCGATCATCTACGATGCCGTGCTACTGGTCACCGCGTTCAATTTCAACCGCATCGACAATGCCCTGCGCCGCGCCAAATTCGAGGCCGAAAGCGCCAACCAGGCCAAGTCGGAATTTCTCGCCAACATCAGCCACGAGATCCGCACCCCGCTCAACGCCATCATCGGCACCGGCTACCTGTTACAGAAAACCCACCTGTCGGCATTGCAAAAGGTCTATCTGCAGACACTCAACGCCTCGTCGCGCGCACTGCTGGGGCTGGTCAACAACATACTGGATCTGTCGAAGATCGAGGCGGGCAAGCTCGAACACCATGCCACCAACTTCGACCTCTCCTCCGTGCTGCGGGAGATTCGCGCCATTTTCGCCGTGGAGGCCCGGCAAAAAGGACTGACCCTCGAAGTGCGCGACGAACTGGGCGAGTACGCCCACCTCCATGGCGACCAGCAGGTCGTCTGCCAGATTCTCAACAACCTGGTGGGCAACGCCACCAAGTTCACCGACGACGGCGGCATCGAGATCCATGCCATCGCCAAACCGCGCAACGACGGCAAAATCGATATCCGCATCCATGTCCACGACAGCGGCGAGGGGATTCCGGAAGACCAGCAGCAGCAGATTTTCGCCTCCTTCGCCCAGGCCGACACCAGCACCACACGGCTCCACGGCGGCGCCGGGCTCGGCCTGACCATCAGCCGCCATCTGGCCGAAAGCATCGGCGGCTCCCTGGCGCTCGACAGCACACCCGGGCATGGCAGCACATTCACTTTCAGCGCCACCTTCGACCCGGCGACAGAGACGGTGACCAACCCCGCCGACGAGCTCGACACCCTCCCCGGGCGGTCGCTACAAGGTATTCATGTCATGCTGATCGAGGACGATCCGATCAATCAGCAGATCGCCGTCGGCCTGCTCCACGAGACGGGCGCCCGGGTCACGGTCGCCTCCGACGGCGCCAGCGCACTGGAACTGCTGCGCGAGGAGCGCCCCGACGCCGTGCTGCTGGACATTCAGATGCCCGATATGGACGGCTATGCCACGACCACCGAAATCAGAAAGCTGCCGGGCTGCAAAGACCTGCCGGTGATCGCCATGACCGCCCACGCCTTCAGCGACGCGCGCGCCAAGGCGATCGCCGCCGATATGAACGACTTTCTCACCAAACCGGTCGATCCGGCGGCACTGGTGCGGGTGATCTACCGCTGGGCGGGCAGCAAGCGCAAGCCACGGCCCATGGCGCCAACACCGCTGACCCCCGTTCCCGACACCGGCGACAAGAGACGACAGGCCGACGTGCCGGCCGACTCGATACAGGAGACACGGCAATCGCTCCAGGCGGTGACCGACAGCCTGGGCGAAGCCGTATCGCGGGAACTGTTCACCAACACCGCCGACTCACTGCCACGAAAAATGGATCAGCTGGCAGAGGCGATCGCGGCAGAGTCGTGGGAAGAAGCCGCGCGCCTGGCCCACCAGCTCAAGGGCATGATGTTTATTTTCGGCAACTCCCGCATCCGGGAACTGCTCGAACAGATCAAAGCCATCCCTTGCGAAACCCTCGACTCACACCAGATCACCACCGAACTGCGCCAGGAAATCGATCGCTCGCTGGAGCTGATCCACGAAAAGTGCGGCTGACCCGGATATTTCACGATATCACCGACCGCAAGGCCCGACTGCACGGCACACGGTGAGGCGTCGGCACGGGACGTGCCCAGACACCGCCATGCGGTCAATGGGAAACCTTGCATGCCAAATAAAACATCCGGACCAACACCCCGCGCCTGCCCCAGCAAAGAAAAAGGCTCCGGAATCCGGAGCCTTTTTGGTATTGCGCCAATATGACGGGAAATTGCGCTATTTTGCGCCCTTGAGTTTCTTGGCTGCCTTGTCCTTGGCGCTCTTCTTGGCCTTGTCGGCTTTCGACTTTGCCTTTTCCTTGGCTTTTTTCTTCATCTTGTCGGCCTTGTCCTTCGACTTCTTCTTGGCCTTGTCAGCCATTTTCGGCTTCTTGTCCTTCATTTTCGCCTTGGCCTTGTCGGCGCTCTTGGTGGCTTTCTGCTTGACACCTCCGGCCGCCTTGCCGGGCTTGGCGCGGCAGTAGCCACTGACCTTGTTGCCGGTCTTGGTCTTGTAGCTGTCGACCCAGGTGCATCCGCCGCCACATTTGTTCTTGCTCAAACCTTTGCAGGCCGAGGCTGCATGAGCCGACGCTCCAAACGCCAGCGCAACGGCGACAGCCAGTGAACTCAATACAACTTTTACTCGCATTTCAATACCTCTCTACGCTTGAATGACGGCAGCAATCCCTGCCCGACGCTTCGATGCTAACACGATCAATGGGTTACGCAATCGCGATTTTACCCCGTGTAACAATACGCCGGTTCAATGGAGCACCGCAGGCTCGCCGATACCTCGGGGATCACTGGCCGCCTCGGTTTTTCCGCTGCGCCGGTCCACAATGACGATCTGCATATTGCCGTAGTCACGCGCCAACCGTTCGATACGGTGGCCCTTTTTCTCCAGGCCACGCATCACGGCGGCCGACAACGCCCCCGGCTCGACCTCTATCCGGTCGGGCAGATACTGGTGGTGAAACCGCGGCATGGCGACGATCTCCTCGGCCGATGCCGACCGTTCAAACGCCAGCGCCGCCAACAGCACCATGGTGATGATCCGGCTACCACCCGGCGTACCGAGCACGGCGATGCGATCATCGGTTTCGAGAAAGACCGGCGTCATCGACGACAACATCCGCTTGCCCGGTTCAATGGCATTGGCACGCGCTCCGACCAGCCCGTAGACATTGGGCGTGCCCGGGCGGGCGGCAAAATCGTCCATTTCGTCATTGAGCAATACGCCGGTACCGTCGGCGACGAACCCCGAACCGAACGGATAGTTGATCGACAGGGTCGCCGCGACCCGATTGCCGTCGGCATCGACGATGGAGAAATGGGTGGTGTGACGGCCAACGCCATCGCGCGTCACCGTCGGCGCCAGCATGGCGCTGGGCGTGGCCTTGTCGGGGTTGATCGACTGGCGCAGACCGGCGGCATAGCGTTTGTCGAGCAACATCGCCTGAGGTACCTCGACAAAATCGCCATCCCCCAGATATTCGGCACGATCTCGATAGGCCCGTCGCATCGCCTCGACGATGTGATGGACCCGCGCCACCGCCTCCATCTCGTCGAGGTGATAGTCTTCGAGCAGGTTGAGCATCTCCATCAGGACGATCCCGCCCGATGACGGCAATGCCGCGGCGACGACCTTCATGCCGCGGTAGTCACCCACGACCGGACGACGCTCGACGATGCGGTATTGGCGCAGATCGTCGAGCCGCCAGATGCCGCCATTCTTCCTCACCGCCTCGACCAGCCTGGCGGCGATCTCGCCCTCGTAGAAGCCGGCCCGCCCCTCGGCAGCGAGGCGCCGCAGCGTGGCCGCAAGATCGCGCTGAACGATACGGTCGCCTGTTGCCGGGATACGGCCAGCGGGAAGAAACACGGCCGCGGCGGCCGGCGACGCTTCGATGGCGGCACGGCGGAAGCCGAGCAGCCGCCGGTAGATCTCGTCTACCGCGAACCCCTGCTCCGCCAGACGAATCGCCGGCGCCAGCGTCACCTTCAACGGCAGCCGGCCATAACGCCGGGCGATGTGCGCCAGCGCCGCCGGCTCGCCCGGAATACCGGCCGCCAGCGGGCCGTCGATCGAGGCGCGGGGAACCAGCTCGCCCGCCTCGTCGAGGTACATGTCGGCGCGGGCCGCCAACGGCGCCTTTTCGCGTCCGTCGATCATCACCTCGAGGCCGTCGCTGGCACGGTGCAGCAGCCAGAACCCGCCACCCCCCAACCCCGACGAATAGGGCTCGACCACGGCAAGCGCGGCGCTGACGGCCACGGCGGCATCGAAGGCGTTGCCGCCCCGACGGAGAATCTCCATGCCGGCGGCGGTCGCCAGCGGATGGGCGCTGGCAATGGCCGGTCGTGGCCCCGCCTGAGCGCCGCCAATGCCGAAGGCAAAGACAAAAAAGGCTCCCAGTAGGAGCCTTTTGAACGACTTGCCGAAACGGGACAAGCGATTACGCCTCGCCGACGAGTTTCTTGTATTTCTCCATCAGCTCGTCCTTGGACTCGGTATGATCGGGATCGACGATGATGCAATCCACCGGGCAAACCTCCATGCACTGCGGTTCGTCATAGTGGCCAACGCACTCGGTGCATTTGTCCGGATCGATCTCGTAGATCTCGTCCCCGGGGTAGATCGCCTCGTTCGGGCATTCGGGTTCGCAGACATCACAGTTGATGCACTCGTCGGTAATCATCAAAGCCATAGAAAACTCTCCTCAAATTTGGGCGCAACGATACTACCTTTCGGGCCACAAGGTGAATGACGGATCGCAAATCCGCAGGCTGGTCAGTCTCGCTGGCTCCCCATCTTCTCAGCCTGGCAATACACCTTCAGGGCAGCGCCGACCGCAGGATCGACGAAGTGTGACACGTCCCCGCCCATACGCGCAATTTCCCGCACCAGGCTGGACGATACGAAGGCGAATTCCTCCGCCGGGGTGAGAAAGAGCGACTCCACCTCCGGGTTGAGATTGCGGTTCATGCTCGCCATCTGAAACTCGTATTCGAAGTCGGACACCGCCCGCAAACCACGCAGGATGGCCCGCGCGCCCACTTCGCGGGCAAACTCCACCGTCAGCCCGGAAAAGCTGCGCACCTCGACATCATCGAGATGGGCAGTGGCCTTCTCCACCAGCGCCACCCGCTCGTCGACCGGAAAGCAGGGATCTTTCTTCTTACTGACGGCGACGGCAACGACCACCTTGTCGCAGATGCCGAGGGCACGTCGGATCAGGTCGGTGTGGCCGTGGGTGATGGGGTCGAAGGTGCCGGGATAGAGAACGATCATCCGGCTATGATGCCTGATCGATCCCGATCAGGCCATAACCGACGGTACCCGCCTCCTTGCGCCGGACGAACGCCATCCCCGCCGGCAGGGACGGTGGACGACGCAGCGGATATTCGAGATAGACCAGGCCGCCGGGCCGCAACATCGTCACCGGATCGATGGCGTCCAGAGTCAGCTGCAACAATTCACTGTGAAACGGCGGATCGAGGAAGATCAGATCGACTCCGGTGGAGAGGCCATCCAGAAACTGCAACGCCGAGGCCTGCACCACCGTCACCGTGGCGGCGCCGAGCCGTTCGGCCTCGGCCTCGAGCTGCCGCGCCACCGCCGGGTTGTACTCCACCAGCGTCACCGCAGCTGCGCCACGCGATGCCGCTTCGAAGCCAAGCGCGCCGCTGCCGGCGAAGAGATCGAGACAACGGCTGCCCTCGATGCGCGGCTGCAACCAGTTGAATAGCGTTTCACGCATCCGGTCGCCGGTGGGGCGCAGCCCCTCGGCGCCGAAAAAACGGATCTTGCGACCCCGCCACTGCCCGGCGATGATGCGGACCTGCCCCTCCTCGCCCCGCCCGGGGGCGTGGACGCTACGGCGTCTCCTTGCTGCCACCGACGATCACCGTGACCATTTTGCCCGGATGGACGTGCTTTCTGAACGCCGCGACGATCTGTTCGCCGTCGACCGCCTCGATCTGCCGGGTGAAGGTATCGAGATAGTCCAATGGCAGATGGTAGAAGCCGATCAGGGCCAGATACTGGACGATGTCGGCGTTGCTGGCGATACGCAGCGGGAAACCGCCGGTGATGTTCTTTTTCGCGGCGTCGATCTCGTCGGCGGAGGGCCCGTCGGCGAGAAAGGCCGCGATCGTCTCACGGCCCACTTGCACCGCGTCGTCCACTTGGCTGCCGCGGGTCTGCATCGCCACCTGGAACGGCCCCGGTGCCGCCATCGGCAGAAAATAGCTGTAGACCGAATAGGCGTAGCCCCGCTCGACCCGCACCGCCTTGACCAAGCGCGAGGTGAAGCCACCACCACCGAGTATGTGATTGCCGAGATAGAGCGCATGGTAGTCGGGGTTGCCACGCTCGATGCCCGGCTGCCCCATGTAGACATGGGCCTGCCGCGATGGGAACGGAATGCGGATCTCCCGCGACTCGGCCAACGGCGGTACCGGCGGCGTCGGTGGCGCCGCCTTGCCGGCCGGCAGGCCGGCACCGAGCCGCTCGGCCAACTTTTCCGCCTCGGCACGATCGAGGTCGCCGGTGATCGCCAATACCCCATTGGCGGCAACGAAATGGCGACGATGAAAGGCTTCGAGATCGGCCACCGTGAGCTTCTCCACCGACGCCTTCGTCCCCTCCACCGGATGACCATAGGGGTGGTCACCGTAGAGCGCCTGGTAGAACGCCTTGCTGGCGATCTTGCCGGGACTGGCCTCTGCCGCCTTGATGCCGAGCAACACCTGATTGCGGGTCCGCTCGAAATCGGCCGCCGGAAAGTCGGGCGACCACAGCACCTTGGTAAAGGCGTCCAGTGCCGGCTCCAGGTAATCGGGATCGGAGAGCGTGCGTAAGGAGAGCCAGGACATATCACGCAGCGCGCCAGTGCCGACATGGGCACCGACATCCTCGAAGGCCTGGGCGATCGCGTCGGCGGAGAGCCCCCCGGCACCCTGGGTGAGCATGCGGCTGGTCAGCGAGGCGATGCCGGGCCGGTCACCGTCACGGGCACTGCCGGCAGCGAAGGTGATGCGGATGTCGATCATCGGCAGCTCGGGCGCCGGCACGAAATAGACCCGCAACCCGTTCTTCGTCACCCAGTGCTCGATGGCGGGGCCGGCCAATACCGGCTGGACGGCGGCCAGCAGCAGAAGCGCCAGCAGGGGGCGCGCCCACCACCGCGCGAAGTGGCGGAGGGGATGGCTAGCTTTCATCGACCGGCTCCTTTTTCATCGACTGCGCCTCGACCGTCTCCGGCACCAGCACCGCCACGGTGCGATGCCGGTCGATCAGGTATTTCCTCGCCACCTCGAGCACCTGCTCGGCGGTGACGGCCTTGATCTTCTCCGGGTAGTCGTCCATCAGCCGCCAGCCCAGGCCAATCGTCTCCAACGCACCGATCTGGGTCGCCAACTGCTGCACCGAATCGAGTTCATAGACCTTGGCGGCGATGACCTGCGCCTTGACGCGCTGGAGCTCGGCCTCGCTGGCCGGCTCCCGCTTGAGTTTCTCGATCTGGGCATAGAGCGCCTGCTCCACCTCGTCGATGCTGTGCTCTTCGGTGGGGTTGGCGTCGAGCATGAACAGCGTCTGGTACTTGGCGGTGAGGTTGTAGCCGGCCGACGCCGCGGCGGCGATCTCCTGGCCACGCACCAGCTCCCGCGCCAGCCGGGCGCTGGCGCCGCCGTCGAGGATCCCGGCGAGCACGTCGAGCGCATAAGGTTCCCACGGCTGTTCGGCGGTTTTCAGCGACGGCACCGGGTAGCCGACGATGACATAGGGCACCTTGGCCGGCGCATGGACGCGGATGCGGCGCTCGCCACGCTGGGTCGGTTCGCCCCGCGGCTTGACCACCGGCGGCTCGCTCGGCTTCAGCTTGCCGAAATATTTTTTCGCCAGCGCGAAGATGGCATCGGGATCGACGTCACCGACCACCACCAACGTGGCATTGTTGGGGGCGTACCAGGTCTGGTACCAGCGGCGCAGGTCATCGACCGTCAACGCCTCCAGATCCTCGTCCCAGCCGATGACCGGATTGCGGTAGGGGCCGTTGAGATAGGCCACCGCGTTGAAACGTTCATAGGTGAGCGCCTCTGGCTTGTCCTCGGTACGCATGAAGCGCTCCTCGCGCACCACCTGACGCTCCTTCTGGAACTCGGCTTCCGGCAACAGCAGGTTCCGCATCCGGTCGGCCTCCAGCTCGAAGGCGATCTCCAGCCGGTCACTGCCCATGAACTGGTAGTAGGCGGTGTAGTCACGGCCGGTGAAGGCATTCTCCTCGCCACCGTTGGCGGCGATGATGTCGGAGAAGCGCCCGGCCGGATAGGCCTTGGTCCCCTTGAACATCATGTGTTCGAGCACGTGGGAGATGCCGGTGATGCCGTTGTGCTCGTCACTGGAGCCAACCTTGTACCACACCTGCGATACCGCCACCGGCGCGCGGTGATCGGGCTTGACCAGCACCTTCATGCCGTTTTCCAGCCGGTAGCTCTTCACCGCCTCGGCCGCCTGCGGCGCCGTCAGCGAAAATGCGCCCAGCAGCACGATGAACGTTACGATCCTTTTCACTTTGGATTGCCTCTCAAATCGTCAATACCCCGTTGGCCTGGCGGGGTGCGGCCCCACCCCGTCGATCGCCGGGCGGTAATGAGTTCTGCCCCGCCGGGTGCTAGCATTACGCGCTATCGAAAAACGCCCCGAGGAGACCGCCAACGGGCCTCGCAGCCACTAGAGTAAAGCACAGATGTTCGGTTTCAAGAGAAAGCGCAAGCAAGATGAACAAACCGTCAAGACGCCAGACGAAAGCGGCAAGGGGCTGTTTGGCCGGCTGAAATCCGGGCTGGCCAAGACCGGCAGCACGCTGACCGGCGGCATGGGCAGGCTGCTGGGCCGCAAGAAGATCGACGACGAGCTGTTCGAAGAGCTGGAGAACCGGCTGTTGATGGCCGATGTCGGCATCGAGGCGACCACCCGGATCATCGATGCGCTCACGGCCCGGGTCAGGCGCAAGCAGCTCGACGATGCCGAGCACCTCTATCAGGCGCTGGGGGAGATCATGGTGGAGATTCTCGAACCGGTGGCCCGGCCGTTGCAACCCGATACCGGC
Organism: uncultured Thiotrichales bacterium; assembly: GCA_964614535.1. Taxonomy (GTDB): domain Bacteria; phylum Pseudomonadota; class Gammaproteobacteria; order UWMA-0217; family UWMA-0217; genus JALSHZ01. Next base: position 38,436 of record CAZTOZ010000059.1, read on the forward strand.
GCCAAACCCTTCGTCATTCTGGTCGTCGGCATCAACGGCGCCGGCAAGACCACCTCGATCGGCAAGCTGGCGCACCATTTCAGGCAGCAGGGCAAGCAGGTCATGCTGGCCGCCGGCGACACCTTTCGCGCCGCGGCGGTGGAGCAGCTGCAGATCTGGGGCGAGCGCAACGACGTTCCCGTCATCGCCCAGGGCACCGGTGCCGACAGCGCTTCAGTGATCTTCGACGCGCTGCAATCGGCCAAGGCGCGGAGCATCGACGTATTGATCGCCGATACCGCCGGCCGCCTCCACACCCAGGGCAATCTGATGGAGGAGCTGAAGAAGATCAAGCGCGTCATGGGCAAGCTGGACGAGGACGCCCCGCAGGAGACGCTGCTGGTGGTCGATGGCGGCACCGGCCAGAACGCGCTGCGCCAGGCCGAGGCCTTCGACGAAGCCATCGGCCTCACCGGGCTGGCGATCACCAAGCTCGACGGCACTGCCAAGGGCGGCATCGTCTTTGCACTGGCGGAGAAGACCGGCCTGCCGATCCGCTTCATCGGTGTCGGCGAGAAGATCGAGGACCTGCGCCCCTTCGATGCCGGCGAGTTCGTCGAGGCGCTGCTGGCCACCGACGCATGAGCAGAACACCGATCATCGAATGCCGACACCTCGGCAAGCGCTATCCAGGCAGTCAGGAAGCGCTGCTGGACATCAACCTGCGCATCGAGCGCGGCGAGATGGTTTTTCTCACCGGCCATTCCGGCGCCGGCAAGAGCACGCTGCTGAAGCTGATTGCGATGATCGAGCGGCCAACCCGCGGCAGCCTGCGGATCAACGGCCATGAAATGACCCGGCTGCCGGACATCGGCATTCCCCGCTACCGGCAGAAGCTGGGCATCATCTTTCAGGATCACCGCCTGCTGACCGACCGTAACGTCTATGAAAACGTCGCCCTGCCGCTGCGCATCACCGGGCTGGACGAAAAGACGATTGCACGCCGGGTGCGCGCCGCACTGGACAAGGTGGGGCTGCTCAAGCGCGAGCTGAGCAATCCGCAGGCACTGTCGGCGGGCCAGCAACAGCGCGTCGGCATCGCCCGCGCCGTGGTCAACCGGCCGGCGATCCTGCTCGCCGACGAGCCCACCGGCAACCTGGACCCCGATCTCTCCACCGAGATCATGAAGCTGTTCGTCGATTTCAACGAGGTGGGCGTCACCGTGTTGATCGCCACCCACGACTACTCGCTGATCGAACAGTTCACCAGACGGACGATCATGCTCGACAAGGGGCAGCTGAAGGCGGAGTACGTACCGGCATGAAACACCTCCCGTCACTCCACTTGCCCCGCTTCTCACGAACCGCCTTCAACGCCTGGCTGCATCAACACCGCCAGGCATTGCAGACCGCCATCGGCCACATCCTGGCCTCACCGCTGGGAACGTTGCTGACGGTGCTGGCCATTGCCATTGCGCTGGCGCTGCCCAATGCCCTGTTTCTGACGATCGACACACTGGGCACGGCGCTGGGGAACCAGAACGCACGCCAGATCAGCGCTTTCATGAAACTCTCGGTCGATGGCCGTGAACTTCACACCATCGCCGCCGAGCTGGAGAAGGATCCTCTGATCGAGCGCGTCGAGGTGATTGGCCGGCAGGAATCGCTGCAACGGTTCCGCGACAGCAGCGGGATGGAGGATCTGCTGGATCTGCTGCCCACCAATCCGCTGCCGGCGGTTCTGATCATCCACCCCCGGGAAACAGTGGACGAGATGGACTCGCTGGAGCGGCTGGCAATGAAGATCGAGGCCCGCACCACGGTCGAGCAGGTCGTCCTCGACCGTGAGTGGATGGGGACACTCTTCTCCACCGTGGCGGCTTTCAAACGCTTCTCGCTGCTGATGACACTGCTGTTCGCGCTGCTGGTGGGGCTGGTGATCCACAACGGTCTGCGCATCGACGTGCTGGAACACCGCCATGAGATCGAGGTCATCAAGCTGGTGGGGGGCAGCGACCACTACATCCAGCGCCCGTTCCACTACCACGCCGTCATCGTCGGCGCCGCCGGCGGCCTGCTGGCCGCCCTCTTCATCGCCCTCCTCTTTGCCATCCTGCAACCCCGCTTCGACGAACTGGGCGCCGCCTACGGCGTCGAATTGCCACTGCGGGTGGGCGCCGGCTTTGCGCTGACGCTGGTGCTGCTGGCCACCATCCTCAGCCTGCTCTCCTCCCGCATCACCCTGGGCGCGCTGCTGAAGAGGATTCAGCCATAGCACGGGGTGAAGCCGGTATCAAAACCACTGGCGCCCCCTTTATCACGCGCACGAGGGGGAGTAGGATGGCGAGACATTAGTTCACTATTTACGTAATGCTTCAGACCGTTCTGATCGTCGACAGCTCACGAGCCGCCCGCAAGATGCTTGAGCTCAAACTCAAGGCGCAGGGCGTCGAGGTCATTCACGCCGCCAGCGCCAACCAGGCGCTCGCCAAGCTCCATCGTCACGAAATCTCGCTGATCACGACGGCAAAGGCGTTGCCGGACGAGAACTGCGAGGCTTTCATCGCCGAGATCCGCAAGACCCCCGGCTTCGAGGAGACGCCGATCATCGTCCTCACCGGCGACGAGGTGGACGAATCCAGCTTCGACCCCGAGCTCGGCATCCGCCGTATCTGTCAGAAGTCCGAGGGCATCGGCCCATTGACCGACTGCATTCTCGAAACCCTGGCGGAATCCCCCGAGGCGTCGCAGATCCTGCGCAACTTCATGCCGATAATTTGACTTTTATCAAACATTTAGCCGAGAATTGCGGTCAATTGTTAGCACTCTAACATAATGAGTGCTAATCTTAGAATCAAGAAACCAACTTCAATACGGGAGACGATAAGAATGAGCAATAAACTACAGCTGCGAAGCGGTACTCTGCCGGTCGTCGGTGGTGCCAATATCGACGGCTTCATTCAGGCTGCTCACCAGTTCCCGGTGCTGACGAAGGAAGAGGAATACGAACTGGCGAGGGACTATCGCCAGAACGGCAATCTGGAGGCGGCCAAGGCGTTGGTGCTGCACAACCTGCGCTTCGTCATCAAGATTGCACGTGGCTACAGCGGCTATGGCCTGCCGCTGGCCGATATGGTGCAAGAGGGCAATATCGGTCTGATGAAGGCCGTCAAGCGGTTCGATCCGGAAATGGGTGTACGGCTGGTGTCGTTCGCCGTTCACTGGATCCGTGCCGAGATTCACGAGTACATCCTGCGTAACTGGCGGATCGTCAAGGTCGCCACGACGAAGGCGCAGCGCAAGCTGTTCTTCAATCTGCGCAGCGCCAAGAAACGGCTGGGATGGATGAATCAGGAGGAGATCAACGCCATTGCCGACGATCTGGGCGTGAAGCCCGAAGAGGTGATGGAGATGGAATCGCGCCTGAGCAATCGCGACGTGGGCTTCGACCTGCCAGCGAACGACGACGACCGGGAGTATGCGTCACCGGTCGCCTATCTGACCCATGACGGCGAGGATCCGCTCAGCCAGTTGGAGAACGACGACAGCCAGCATCACGAGATGACGCAACTCACCCAGGCACTGGCGCAATTGGACGAGCGCAGCCAGGACATCGTGCGCCGCCGCTGGCTCAACGAGGATGGCAAGGAGACGCTGCAAACGCTGGCGGACGAATACGGTGTCTCGGCCGAGCGCATCCGTCAACTGGAGAAGAACGCATTCAAGAAGATGCGCGCGGCCATGGCGGCCTAGCCCAAGCGCATCGAACCGGCTTCAGCACCGGGAATGGTTTTGCACGGGATGAATACCCGGGAAAGGGCCCGACGGCAACGTCGGGCCCTTTCTCTTTCTGGCATGCCGCCTGCGGGCACACCCCGGCGATCCCGCCTCAATCCACCTGCAACACGCGAATCATGTCAGTGCCACCCGCACTATGGCGATAGCCCCAGGTGGCGACGATGACATCACCGCTGTCGACGAACCCCAGTTTCCGCGCCTGTTCGACACCGTAGCTGATACGGGCCTGGTCGGAGATGCCCGGCTCGCACAGCAGCGCGGTGATTCCCCAGTTGAGAGAGAGCTTGCGCGCCACCGCGACACTGCCGGTGATAGCGAAGATCGGACATTCGGGCCGGTGGCGTGAGATCAGCCGCGAGGTGAAGCCGGTGTCGGTGAGACTGAAGACGGCGGCGGCATCGAGCTGTTTGACCATGGTGACGACGGCCTGGCTGACGGCTTCGGTCACCACGTTGGAGGGGTTGGGCAGGATTTTCTGCAGATAGCCGAATTCACCGAGGTAGGACTCGGTGCGCAGCGCCAGATCGCTCATCGTCCGCACCGCCTCTACCGGGTATTTGCCGGTGGCGGTTTCTCCGGAGAGCATGATGGCCGAGGTGCCATCGAGTATCGCATTGGCAACGTCGCTGGCCTCGGCGCGGGTGGGCTTGGGGTTGTTCTCCATCGACGCCAGCATCTGCGTCGCGGTGATGACCGGCTTGCCGTTCATCACGGTGGTGCGGATCATCCGCTTCTGCGCCTCCGGCACTTCACCGAACGGCAGCTCGACACCGAGATCGCCACGCGCCACCATCACACCATCGGCCACCTTGACGATCTCCTCCAGGTTGTCGATCCCCGCCTTGTTCTCGATCTTGGCGATGATCGGAATGTCACGCACGTTCTCCCGCAGAATCTCCCGCATCGTGTGGATGTCATCGGCCGACTGCACGAACGAGGCGGCGATGTAGTCGATGTCGTTGGCCGAGGCGAAGTCCAGCTCCTTCTTGACGTCTTCGCGGTTCTCGGGATTGGCGGTGGCCAGCTTGAGGCGGGTGTCGGGCAGGTTGATGCTCTTGCGCTCACCGAGCATGCCGCCATGAACCACCTTGCAGCGAATCTCACGGTCGGTGGTGGAGATCACCTGCAACTCGATGGCGCCATCGTCGAGCAGGATCGGCGCGCCAACGGCCACCTCGTGGGGGAGGTTGGCGTAGGTCATCGACACACCGTGGACATCCCCCGGCTCGTCGGCCACATAGAGGGTGAACCTGCCCCCCCGCTCCAGCTCTACTTTCTTGTCCCGCAGCAGCCCGGTGCGGATCTCGACACCACGGGTATCGATCATGATCGCCACATGGTGCCCGAGCTTCCTCGCCACATCGCGGATCCGCCCGATCATCCGCTGGTGCCCTTCGAACGTGCCGTGGGAGAGGTTGAGACGGGCGACGTTCATGCCGGCACGGAGCATCTGTTCGAGCTTCTCCGGCGAATCGCAGGCAGGCCCGATGGTGGCGACGATCTTGGTTTTTCTCAGCTGATGGCAATGTCTGGTTGCGGTCATGGAAAATACCCGGATTCAGGAAGCGGGTATCATCCACGCAGCCCATCACCTTTGCAACCGACACCCTTACTTCGGCCCGGTGGTCTCGCCACCGCGCCACGGCCGGCTCCAGAAACGCCCCTCATGCAGATAGTGCACCCAGTCGCCAATGAGGACGCCGCGGTCATTCCGGGTGTCGCCCCAGTCGCCGCCGCGATAATCGGCCACGATCAACGGCTCCAGAGCGGTATCGATCCGTTGCGTGGCGGGGTCGATCTCGAAACGGTAGAGGCCGGTGTGGGTATAGCCGAAGTGACTGTCCGGTGATGCGGGATCACCATACGGGGGCGGCCGGTCGTGCAATGCCACCGGCAGCACCACCCGCATCCGGCCATCGACCGTCAATGTGGTAATGGCGTGGTGATCGTGCAGTGCCGTGCTGTCGGTTCCCCGCCTGCCGATCTCCACCTTGTCCACCTCCAGGGGGCGGGCAGGGTCGGAGACGTCGATCAACGACAACTTGATCCCCTGATACCAGGCGCCGCCAATGTCGCCGGTCACGCCCCGCGCCGGCACCGCCGCCTTGCCGATTCCCAGCAGCAATGTCTCGGTCACCGGGTGGAGATAGTCGGAGTAACCGCTGACCTTCAGCTCCCCGGCGATATAGGGGTCGGTCGGATCGGAGAGATCGACGACATAGAGCGGATCGGTCACGCGGAAGGTCACGAGGTAGGCGCGATCACCGACATAGCGGGTGCCGTACAACTGCTCACCGGGACGGCCCAGCGGGGCGGGGCGGCGCGGGTTCGGCAGCGTCGAAACCACTTCCAGCACCTGGCGACCGGCCGAGGCCTTCAGAATCGTCAACATCACCGGGGATCGCTCCGGCACCTCGGACACCCCGTTCCCCGGCGTGGCCGGCACTTCATCCGTTTCCAGGACGATATCGACGGGCCGGGCCACGAAACGGCGCGACTCACGATAGGTGACGACACGCAGATGGCCGTCGGCGGATTCACTGAACCGGAACGATTTCTGATCCTGCCGCCAGCCCAGATGCCCCTCCACTTCGGCCGATCCCCGATAGGCGATGGCCAGTCTATCGAAATCGAACCGGTGAATGTCGGTGGTGACCTCGGGTTCGTAGACGATCCCGTCGGCCAACACCCGATAGGGGTGGCGGGTGGACGCCAGATAGAGCGCCGAGGTAGAGGCATAGAGCGCTTCGCTGGCGCCCACATAGCACTGCGCGGCAAGGTGGTCGCCGTCGCTCGTCAGATCGACCGCAACGATGGTGATCACATCCGCCCATCGCTGGGCAGTATCCCGGTTGAGATAGCAGTCAGCGGGGGTGACCAGCAGCCCCCGATCGACACCGTCGATGCGATAGCGTGGCAATAGCGCCTCCGGGGTCAGCGTATCCGCTCCGGCCGGATCTTCGACGGCAACGGATGGGTCGGGATGGTGGCGCAACACCAGATAGACCACCTCACCCACACGGCGCGAGGCAACCAACGCGCCGTCGAATCCGATGGTGCGGACGACGGTGGCGCGCGCCGGCTCGGACACATCGACGAAGCGCAGGCGGGTGCGCTGCTGGATGAAGTACCAAGGCCGGAACCAGTTGGCATGGACGGCACCAGCGGCTTGGTCGATGACCATCAAGCGCTGCAAGCGCTCGCTCAGATAGAGCCCCTGCTGCTGCAACGCCGGATCGTCCATCCCGATATCGGCCAGCACCGACAACCCACCATCGTCCGCCACCGCCATGACACGGATCGCCGAACGAGGCGTGTCAGCGGATGATACCCCGCTGCCGTCAACCGATGATGGCCCGGCCGGATAGGCGAAATCCCCCCGGTTGTCGAGCGCATAGAGTACGCGTCCGTCCGACGTGGTCTTGATCAGATCGGCCTCGTCGACACCGGCAACCTGCAGATTGGTGGTGGAGACCCCTCGCTGGGACGCGCCAGCACCCACCGCTTCCGCCAACACGACGGCATCGGACCCGACATCGCCGTCGCCGGAACGCAACGCGTCCCGGAAATAGGCCACCAACCCGGCGCTGTCGGTCCGCACCAACCTCCCGGCCGTCTCTCCACCCGCGGCACCTTCCGACACCCCGGCGCCGCTCGGCGGACCGCCACAACCCGCCACGATCGACACGACGGCCAGCATGGCGGCCATCTTTTGGATCATTTCGCACCACCCGATACTTGGGATTATTTTCCCAAACTATCGGCTATCGACCATCAGGTCAAGCACGCGCCGCAATACCGGCGGGCGGCCCCGAACAATCGGAACAGCTCATCCACAATAGGGCTCCACTCATCCGAAGAGACACAACTTGTGACATATCCGCACCTAAACTGTGAGGTGGATCACAAATCCCCAAGGTTTTCCTTTTTCCACACAATGAACATGCCTACCGTATATCCTCTGACGAATGAGCAGCCAACCAACCCCGGCATGACGTACAACAGGGGAACCGCTCTCCGGGTTTGTCACATCAGATTCACGGATACTCAGTCCACCGGTCTGCCGCCAGGCTGGTGGCCGGCAATCCATCGCGGACAACGCTCTCCAACCACCGTCCGGTGGTACGAGGATCGATAACAGGGACAGGGAACATGGCAAGTATTCGCTACTTCTTCTCCTACGCCACGGTCAACGAAAACCCACGCTACACGCGCGACCTGGTCAACTTCCGCCACTACGCCCGCCACGACCCCGGCGTCGATCTGGTGGAGGTCTACATCGCTGTCAACCAAGACCACCCTAAGACCCGGGCCGATGAAATCGCGCTCCAGGATCTGGTCAAGGTGCTGGAGAAGAACCCCAAATACAAGGTTCGCAAGGTCGAGTTCTTCGAGGCGCCGGGGCGCGACTGGCGCGCGCTCTACGTCAATCTCAACAACCTGCTCCCGGACGCCGAAGACACCGACTACCTCTTCTTCAACAACCGCAGCGGTACCGGTGCGCTGGAGCCCAACTGGTACAAACGCCTGCTGGAGCGGATGCGCCGCGACGACAGCATCGGTGGCGTGGCCAGCACCATCTGGCTGCCCGACTCAGCCGACGCCGAACTCGGCCCGCATCTGCAGGGTTTCGGCATAGTGACGCGTATCCGCGACGTCCGGCCGATGATGGACGACTTCCCGGGCATCTACGCCACCAATAGCGAAGGCACCATCCGCGACGGCGAAGCCGCCTTTTCCCAGCGCCTGTTGGCCAACGGCAGAAAGCTCGCCAGCCTCTATCAACCATTGCTCGTGGTCAGCCCCGGACAGACCGACTTCGGCAACGAACGCCTGGGCTGCCCGCGAGAGGCCGCGGCGAAACGGGGTGGCCTCCCCTTCAGCCACCGCGCGGTCAAACACTTCTACCTTGGCACACCCAAAGACTGGTTCGCGGTGCTGGCATGGTGGGCACGCCGGATCTGGCACGAACCATCGATCGCCCGCCAGTTTCCACACCGGATCTGGATGGCGATCCACTGGTATCAGTGGCATGTCCGCCAGCGGATCGCAGCCTTCTTTCGGCGGTTCCACTGGCCTCACCGAACACCACCGCGCAACCCCGCCCACTGAGCAAAAGATGAGGACTGGCTGACCTCAACCGGAATGTGCGCGATAACCTGCCCCTTCCGCATTGCCAGGAGCCACGATGGGCGCTCTGATCGCCAAATACCGCATCGGGATCTCCCGCGTCATCGGTACGGCCTTCATCGCGCTGACCGGCGCATTGCGGATGTTCGTCCGGGGCGACATCACCGGCGACCAAGTCACGACAACCGCTTCCTCGACTATGCCACACGGGGCGAGCGCTTAGCCGTATTGGCGATCGAACTGTCGGGCACCACCTCGAGCGTTCGATTGCCGGCTTTCGCACGTTCCAGCGCCGCCTCGAACAACGACACGGCATCATCCCACTGATAGGCACTGGCGGTCAGGTGGGCGTTGTCGGAAAGCATTCGCCACGCTCGGGAATCAGCCTGAAGCACCTGACGGACCCCAGCAGCCAATGCCGTGTCATCACCACAGTCTGCAAGGAACCCGTTATATCCATCGCGCACCAACTGCGGCATGGCCCCTACCTTCGTCGTAACCACTGGACAACGGCAAGCCATTGCTTCCAGCGGCGTCAGGCCAAAACCATCCTGGTGACTTGGATAGAACCAGACATCACAGCGAGCATATAGCTGGGGAATCAGGGATTGTGGCGGGTTGTGCAAGAATTCCACCCACCCAGGAAGATGGGGATGGCACCCTGGCGATGGTCGGCCAAAGCACAACGCCTTGAGCATTGGCATCTCGGCCTTGAGCGCTGTCAAAATGGCGATCGCATCATCCGTCCCCTTCCCCGCAAAATCGGAAAAAAGAAAGCCGACGGTTGGCGTGGTATTCTTGTCTCGCTCTGGTGCGGAAAAGTGTTCCGTATCAACCCCATTGTGAATAATCGCATCGACCTCGACGCCAATCTTCTGCCGCCCGACCTCGGCCAACCAACGAGACACGGCGATTTTGAAGAAAGGCAGCCTCCACGTCGCATCGACCAACGCCTCCGGGCTGAATTCACTGGCATCGTACCCTTGAATGAAGTGAACACGGGCGCCCTTCGAGGATGGCATCTTGTTTACCCACTCGACGGTTTTCCACCAGGTCGCCACAATCACATCGGCATCCGGCACGTCATCGGCCTCGACGGGACGATGCCGTTCGAGCGTGACCACGCGGTGATCACCACCTTCGTAATAGTCGTAATCAGCCTCTTTGTAATGCTGCCAACCATCGATGTGCAACAGCGATTTGAGGCGCTCGCGATAGCTGGGCTTTTCGCGGGGAGGCGCAATCACCGTCACATCATGTCCTCTACGCTGCAGGAGGGCTGCATAGATGGCAACCACACGATTTCCCCCAGCGGCGCCATGCTCGGGCAAGACAAATGTAATTTTCACGGGCTATTCCTCTTGATCGTTGTTTCCTCTCGTTGTTCGCCTATTCAGGAGACGGCGGCATAAGTCCGCCCATGTTTTTTTCGACGATGGGGGATTGAAAAACGCAACCCCACACCCACCAGGTCTCCGGGTGGTGATGGCTACAATCAAGCTTTACCAGTACCACGCCCAAACCGCCGAAAAGACTACCGCCGCGCTGGGCCGGCACCAGCGGGCAACACTGAAACCACCCCATGGTTCCGGCAAACGCCGACCAAACGACATCAACGCCAGATGGAAAAGCCAAAACCTCTCGAGGCTGAAATCACAATCGGTTTGCGCGATAATCCGCTCCTTTCGCATTGCCAGGAGCCACGATGGACGCTCTGATCGCCAAATACCGCATCTGGATCTCCCGCGTGATCGGTGCCGTCTTCATCGCACTGATCGTTCTGACCGGGAGCCGGCTGACCGGGACGCTGACCGGCGCATTGCTGATTTTCGTCGGGGTGTTGTTGGTGGGGTTGTCGATGGCGGGAAGACTGTGGTGCAGTCTCTACATCGCGGGCTACAAGAATCAGCAATTGATCCGCTCGGGTCCTTATTCAATGACCCGCAACCCGCTCTATTTCTTTTCCTTTCTGGGGTTTACCGGCATTGGGATGGCAACGCAGAGCCTGACCATCGGCATTGGCACGGCCGCACTGTTTCTGCTGTTCTACCCCTATGTGATCCGCTATGAAGAGTCGTTCTTGCGGCAGGAGTTCGGCACGGAATTCGACGACTATCTGCGTACCACGCCGCGTTTCTGGCCCAAGCCGGGCCTGCTGCGGGAACCGGAGCGCTGGCAGGTGAATCCCCGCTCGTTCCGCCGCGAAGTGGGCGACGTGCTGGGGTTCACGCTCGCCCTGGCGCTGGTGATTCTGATCGGGGAGCTACACCGCTCGGGCGCGATCACGCCGCTGGCGCTGCTCCCCTGATCCACCGGAGCCTCATCATCCGGTGGATGGCAACACCATAACGGCATCCATCTCCACCGCCGCATCCTTGGGCAGCTGGGCCACACCAATGGCGGCGCGGGCGGGATAGGGTTCGGAGAAGTAGCTTGCCATCACTTCGTTGACGACGGGGAAGTGGGCAAGATCGGTGAGAAAGACGTTGAGCTTGACCACATCGGCCAGTGAACCGCCCGCCGCCTTGGCCACGGCGCCAAGGTTGTCGAAGACGCGCCGGATCTGCGCCTCGATGCCCCCTTCGACCATCTCCATCGTCTCCGGCACCAGTGGTATCTGGCCGGAGAGGTAGACGGTGTCGCCCACCCTGACCGCCTGTGAATAGGTGCCGATCGCCTGGGGTGCCTCGTCGGTCTTGATGATTGCTCTTGTCATCGGTACTCCTGTGGTCTGTGGTTGCAAGATCAGGGACGTCAGCCCAGCGGGCGCATCAGTTTCATCACTTCGGGAATATGCCGCAGTTTGCGCAGGATGTCGGCCAGATGCTTGCGGTTACGCACGTCCACGACCATGTAGATGGTCGACGCGACGGCGTCCTCATCGTTGATACTCACACCGGAGATGTTGGCCCCCTGGGCGGAAATGGTGGAGGCGATGCGGGCGAGCACGCCCCGCTCGTTACGGGTCACGAGGCGGATGCTGGCCGGGAACTCCTCGTCCAGCGCCGGCGACCACTCCACCGAGAGGATGCGGCCACTGTCGCTGACACGCCGCACGTTGCTGCATTCGGCGCGGTGCACGACCAGCCCCTTGCCGGTGGTCATCGTGCCGACGATCGGATCGCCCGGTATCGGGGTGCAGCATTTGGCGAAGTTGAGCACCATGCCTTCCGCGCCCTCGATCAACAACGGGCTGTCGCTGCCACCGCCTTCGCCTTGCGGCGTCTCCGCCAGCAGTTTGCCGGCGATGACCGCCGGCAGCCGCTCGCCGGTGCCGATATCGAAAAAGAGCGCGTCGGCACCGTCATAGCCCAGCTCTTCGAGCACGGCGTCCAGGGTGTCCGGCAATACCGGATCGTGGTAACCGTGCTGGGCCAGCGCATTCTCCAGCAGCAGCCGCCCCTGCTCCTCCGCCTCCTGACGCCGCAGATTCTTCAGATAGGCGCGGATGTTGTGCCGTGCCTTGGCGGTGACCACGTAGTTGAGCCAGACCGAGCGCGGACGGGCATTGGGGGCGGTGATGACCTCGACGGTCTGGCCGTTCTGCAGCGGCGTGGAGAGTGGCGCCAGATGGCGGTCGATCTTGATGGCGACGCAGGCATTGCCGATGTCGGTGTGGACGGCATAGGCGAAATCGAGGCCGGTGGCGCCACGCGGCAGCTCCATGATCTCGCCGCGCGGGGTGAAGACATAGACCTCGTCGGGGAAGAGGTCGACCTTGACGTTCTCCATGAATTCCAGCGCGTTGCCGGTGTTGTGCTGCAGATCCATCACCGTGCGCAGCCACTCGTGGGCGCGGCGCTGAGCCGCGGTGCTGTGTTCGTCACCACTCTTGTAGTGCCAGTGGGCGGCGATGCCGGTCTCGGCCACCTGATCCATCGCCTCGGTGCGGATCTGCACCTCGATGGGGATGCCGTGGGGACCGAACAGGACGGTATGCAGTGACTGGTAGCCGTTGGCCTTGGGGATCGCAATGTAGTCCTTGAAGCGGCCCGGCAACGGTTTATAGAGCGTATGCACCGCGCCGAGGACGCGATAGCAGGTATCCTTGTTCTCGACGACGATGCGGATGGCGAAGACGTCGAACACCTCACTGAACGAGAGATGCTTGTCGCGCATCTTGCGATAGATGCTCCAGAGGTTCTTCTCGCGCCCGTGGACCCGCGCCTGAACCCCATACTCCTCCAGACGCCGGACGATGGAGCCTTCCACCTTGTGCATCAGCTCCTTGCGCTGCCCCTTGATCCTCTTCACCGAGGCCTCCAGCACCCGATAACGCATCGGGTAGAGCGCCTCGAAACCCAGCCGCTCCAGCTCGCGGCGGATCGCGCTCATGCCGAGCCGCTGGGCAATGGGAGCGTAGATCTCCAGCGTCTCGCGAGCAATGCGGCGCCGCTTCTGGGGCCGCAACACCATGATGGTCCGCATGTTGTGGAGTCGATCGGCGAGTTTCACCAGAATGACCCGCAGATCGCTGGCCATGGCCAGCATCATCTTGCGGAAGTTGGCCGCCTGTGCCTCCTCGCGGGAGTCGAACTTGAGGTGGGTCAGCTTGCTGACACCATCGACGAGCATTGCCACATCCTCGCCAAACTGTTCGGAGATGGTGTCACGCCCGATCGGCGTGTCCTCGATGACGTCGTGCAGAATCGCAGCGGTGATGCTGTCGGCATCCATGTGCATCTCGGCCAAGATGCGGGCCACTGCCAGGGGGTGGTAGATGTAGGCCTCGCCGCTGGCGCGCAACTGCCCGTCGTGGGCATCGGCACCCAGCAGATAGGCCCGGTAGATGGTCTTGACCTCGTCGGGTTCGAGGTAGGTCTCCAGAATCGCGCACAGGTCGCTGACCAGGAACCGTTCCGGTTCGGGCGCATGTCGCAGGGAGGCGCTCTCCTCCGTCTTCAGGCCTGGGGGCTCGCTGGACATCGTCTGCGGCGCGATTCCTGCGGCGGGGTCAGAAGGTCAATACATCCGGCTCGGAACGGTTGAGATCGTCGGGTTGATCCAGCACTTCCAGGCCGATCGTGCCTTCGGCGATCTCGCGCAGGGCGATGACCGTCGGCTTGTCGTTCTCCTCCTCGACCGTCGGCTGGGAACCGGCGTAGATCTGCCGCGCGCGGCGCGCCGCCGCCAACACCAGATCGAAGCGGTTGGTGATCTTTTCCATACAGTCTTCCACTGTCACTCGGGCCATGGTTTTTCCCTCTTTCGGAATCGGTATCGTGAATCGATCAATTGTATGGGTATCGCCGGCGTTATTCCAATAACTGCTCGATCACCGCGGCATGACGCACCCGCTGCGGCGCCAGCCGCAGGCGACTGGCACGAATGATCCGCTCCAGATCCCCGACCGCGGTGTCGAAATCGTCGTTGATGACGAGGTAATCGTACTCATCGAAATGGGCGATTTCGTCCCGCGCCTTGCGCATGCGCCGCTCGATGACCTCCTCACTGTCCTGCCCGCGCCCTTCCAGCCGCTGGCGCAGTGCCTCCAGCGACGGCGGCAGAACATAGATCGACACCACCCCCGGCATCGCCTCGCGCACTTGCCGCGCGCCCTGCCAATCCATGTCCATGATGACGTCGATGCCGTCGCGCAGCTTCTCCTCGACCAGCGAGCGCTTGCTGCCGTACCTATTGTCGAACACGGTGGCATATTCGAGGAACGCCCCCTGTTCGACCATCCGCTCGAAGGCCTCGCGCGAAACGAAATAGTAGTCCACGCCATCCTGCTCGCCGGGACGCGGCGGGCGTGTGGTGTGGGAGATCGACACCTCCAGATCAGCGACCTGCTCCAGCACCGCCCGCACCAACGAACTCTTGCCCGCGCCGGAAGGTGCCGACACAATAAATAACGTTCCCGAAAACATCTCTTCCACCTACTCCCGTTGTCCCCTCCCCCCAGCGGTGGAAGGGCTTGAATTTTGCTTTGATTTCCGCCACTTGGACGGTGCCATATGAATTCGTGCGCCCTCGGCGACGTAGCCGCGCCGCGCTCCCCCATCCGGCAGCGAGTGCCAACGAATGGGGACGGAACCGTTATACTTGGTACGTCATCGCAGCGAATCCTGTCACGATCCGATCATGCGCCATTCCTATCGACAATATCCACCCCGCCACCACTGGGGCCGCCGCCGTCGCAGCGGATTCAGCCTGCGCTGGATACCGATTCTGCTGTTCGCCGGATATTTCGCATTCTACTACTTCGGCCATCAGGAGACGGTCCCGCTCACCGGCCGTTCACAACTGGTGGACATCGACCGCGAGCAGGAGATGCAGCTCGGCCTGCAATCCTGGAGCCAGATCGAGCGACAGTCCCGGCTGATCCGCAGCGGCCACAACCTCGACGTCATCCGCGAAGTGGGACGACGGATCGCCAAGGCCGCCGCCAACGAGGATCCAGGGTTCGACTGGGAGTTCAACCTCATCGACTCCGACCAAATCAACGCCTTCGCCCTGCCCGGCGGCAAGGTCGCCTTCTACACCGGCATCCTGCCGATTGCGCAGAACGCCGATGGCGTCGCCGCCATCATGGGGCACGAGATCGCCCACGCCATCGCCCGCCACGGCGCCGAACGGATGGCTTACCAGAAACTGGTTCAGTTCGGCTCGATGGCCGCCAGTGTCGCCCTCGGCGACATGGACTGGGGCACCCGTCGCGCCGTCATGGGCGCCATGGGGGCCGGCAGCCAGTACGGCATTCTGCTGCCTTTCTCCCGCAAACACGAATCCGAGGCCGACTACATCGGTCTCATCTACATGGCACGCGCCTGCTACGATCCGCGCGAGGCACCAAAACTCTGGCGCCGAATGCAGCAGGCCGGCAGCGGCAGCACCGCCGAGTTCGCCTCCACCCACCCCAGCCCCGAGACCCGCATCCGCAATTTTGAGCAGTGGATGCCGGAAGCCCTGAAAATCTACGAACAATATTGCGGCGACACCGCAACCAACCCATCACAACGACCACCAAACGAACCCGAGACACCCGCGGCCACCCTGCCCCAACGGCAGGAGGCCGGCGGCCCGGGCTATTTCTGACCTGAGGAGCAACACCATGTCCGTAGCACGAGTCACCGAAATCATCGCCTCATCCGAAAAAAGCTTCGACGACGCCGTCAAGACTGGG
This sequence comes from uncultured Thiotrichales bacterium, assembly GCA_964614535.1. Classification (GTDB taxonomy): domain Bacteria; phylum Pseudomonadota; class Gammaproteobacteria; order UWMA-0217; family UWMA-0217; genus JALSHZ01. Next base: position 54,469 of record CAZTOZ010000059.1, read on the forward strand.
ATCAAGCGAGCCAACAAAACACTGAAGAACGTCAAGGGCGCTTGGGTCAGCGACCACAACGTCAAGTGCGGCAAGAACGGAAAGATCAGCGAATATCGCGTCCGGCTGAAGGTGACGTTCGTGCTCGAAGATTGAGGCCCGAACAGAGAGTCTCGGTCATTTCCCGCCGACGAAGGCCGGCAGCCCAGCCCGAGTCCTTCGCGAGATCGCCGGTGGCAAGCCCCGATACATCGATTGGCACCGGGTCCGGGAGGTGTTGGCAAAGTGTGCCTCCCACCCCACCACCCGGCAGCGACCGGGAGAACCCCGGCCCCGCTTTGCCCGATTCGCCTGTTGCACAGCGCTGTTGACGAGCCGGAAGACCGGCACACCAATCCCCCCCGGAACCCGGCCATTCCGTCGGAGAGGGGGCCAATATCGGACATCCGACCATGCAATATCTGTGGCTCGCCATCTTTTTCGCTGTTCTTGGTTGGTCGGCCATTCAGCCAAAGGACCCTTTCACCTGGCTGCTGGAAGTCGCGCCGGCGCTGATCGGTATCGCCGTGCTGGCCATGACGCGCAGGCGGTTCCCGCTGACGCCACTGGCCTATTTCCTGATTCTGCTTCACAGCATCATTCTGATGATCGGCGGGCACTACACCTATGCCGAGGTGCCGGCGGGACAATGGGTGAGCGACCTGTTCGGCTGGTCGCGCAACAACTACGACAAGCTGGGGCATCTGGCCCAGGGTTTCGTGCCAGCGATTCTGGCACGGGAGATCATCATTCGGCGGCACGTGGTGAACGGTCGCGGTTGGGTGAATTTCTTCGCGCTCTGTTTCTGTCTGGCGTTCTCCGCCTTCTATGAGTTGATCGAATGGTGGGCGGCGTTGTTGTCGGGCGAGGGCGCGGAGGCTTTTCTCGGTACCCAGGGCTATCAGTGGGATACGCAGTCGGACATGTGGTATGCGCTGCTTGGCGCGATGTCGGCGCTCATGCTGCTGGGGAAGGTCCATGACCGACAGCTGACGCAGCTTGAATCACCCCCTGCCTGACAGCATACCGGCCGCGGGTATCAATACTCCCGCTGCACCGACATCGCCACCAGCGCCGCCATCGCGTCGCGATATGCCGAGGCCGGCACCGCCGCCAGCGCCTGTTGCGCCTTTTCCGCCTCGGCACGGGCCACGTCGCGGGTGTAGTCGGTGGCACGAGTGTCGTGGATGATCTGCTGAACGTCGTCGATGTACTTGCGCCCCCCCTCCTCGATGGCCTCGCGGATCAGCGCCGCCTGGGCCTGGCTGCCCTTTCGCATGGCGTGGATCAATGGCAGCGTCGGCTTGCCTTCTTCCAGATCGTCGCCCAACGCCTTGCCGAGCTTCTCCTCGGTGGCCTCGTAGTCGAGCACATCGTCGATAAGCTGGAAGGCGCAGCCCAGGTGACGGCCGTAGACGGCCAGCGCCTCCTCTTCCGCCGTCGGGCGCTTGCCGAGCACGGCACCGAGGCGGGTGGCCGCCTCGAAGAGTTTGGCGGTCTTGGCGTGGATGACGGCGAGGTAGCGCTCCTCCGTGGTGTCCGGGTCGTGGATGTTGAGCAACTGCATCACCTCGCCCTCGGCGATGGTATTGGTGGTGGAGGCGAGAATCTCCATCACCCGCATGTCGGCCACCTCCACCATCATTTCGAAGGAGCGTGAGTAGAGGAAGTCTCCCACCAACACCGCGGCCTCGTTGCCCCAGAGGGCATTGGCCGTCTCCTTGCCCCGGCGCAGCTCGGAGGCGTCGACGACATCGTCGTGCAGCAGCGTGGCGGTGTGGATGAATTCGATGATCGCCGCGGTGAGGTGGGCGCGGGCATCGAGGGCGCCGCAGGCACCAGCAGCCAGCAGCACCAGCGCCGGGCGCAAACGTTTGCCGCCACTGTTGACGATATAGTGGCCCATCTGGTTGATGAGGACGACATCCGAGGCGAGACGATCGATGATCAGATCGTTGACGGCCTGCATATCCGTTGCGACCAGTTGAAGGGGGGCTTTAGCTGACATGGCGTGGATGCTAGTGTGTTGCCCCCTTCAAGGCAATCCCTCCAGCACGCATTGAGCAAGAAACTCCTCCACTCCTCCGCCATCGTCTCCGGCATGACGCTGATCTCGCGGCTGGTCGGGTTCGTGCGCGACATGATCATTGCGGTAACGTTCGGCGCCACCGGCACCACCGACGCCTTCTTCGTTGCGTTTCGCATCCCCAATCTGTTGCGGCGGATGTTCGCCGAAGGGGCTTTTGCCCAGGCTTTCGTGCCGGTGTTCACCGAGTACCGGGAGCAGCGCAGCGGAACGGCGCTGCGCGACCTGACCGATCACGTCGCTGGCGCGCTGCTGTTGCTGCTGACACTGATCACCACCGTCGGCGTGATCGCCGCGCCCCTGCTGATCTGGCTGTTCGCTCCCGGTTTCGGCGCGGACCCGGAGAAACAGCAGCTCGCCACCACCATGCTGCGGATCACCTTTCCCTACGCGCTGTTCATCTCACTGACCGCGCTGGCCGGGGGCATCCTCAACAGCTTCGGCCGGTTCGCAGTGCCGGCGTTCACGCCGGTTTTTCTCAACCTCTGCCTCATCGCGGCGGCATTGTGGCTGGCACCGCTACTCGACGAGCCGGTGACCGCACTGGCCTGGGGGGTGTTCATCGCCGGCATCGTCCAGCTTGCCTTCCAGGTCCCCGCACTGATGAAGATCGGCCTGCTGCCTCGACCACGCTGGCGACGCGCCCATGAGGGCGTCCGACGTATCGGCAGGCTGATGCTGCCGGCACTGTTCGGCTCGTCGGTGGCACAACTCAATATGCTGCTCAACACCATCATCGCTTCATTTCTGGTCAGTGGCAGCATCTCCTGGCTCTATTTCTCCGATCGTTTCGTGGAGCTGCCGCTGGCCCTGTTCGGCATCGCCCTGAGCACAGTGATTCTGCCCAAGCTGTCGGCCGAGCACGCCAGTGACGATCCCGACGCCTTCAGCCATACACTGGACTGGGGGCTGCGATTGGGACTCATCATCGCAATTCCGGCAATGCTGGGCCTGATGCTGCTGGCCACGCCGATCATCGCCACGCTGTTGCAATACCAGGCCTTCACCCCATTCGAAACGCGCATGGTTGCCATGGCACTGGCCGTCTATGCGGTCGGCCTGCCCGGCTTCGTACTGGTGAAAATTCTCGCCCCCGGCTTCTATGCCCGCCAGGACACCACAACACCGGTAAAAACCGGCCTCATCGCCATTGGCGTCAATATCGCACTCTATGGCTTGCTGGTGGTGCCATGGATTCTGCTGGACGGCCCCGCCCCCCATGCGGCGCTGGCCTTCTGTACCGCGATGGCGTCGTTCGTCAACGCCGGCCTGCTGTTTCGCAAACTGCGCCAGCTCGGCATCTACCGGCCCGTCACCGGGTGGGCATCACTGGCCGTCAGGGTCGCCATCGCCTGTTTGGTGATGGCCCTGCTACTGTCGACCATCACCCCCGACGCGGATCATTGGGCGAGCTGGTCGATCGCCACCCGCGCCACCGTCCTCGCTGGATTGATCGGCTGCGCAGTCATCGCCTATCTGGGCAGCCTCTGGTTGATGGGCATTCGTCCACGGGCATTGTTGTCCTCCCATTGAATCGGGAACACCGAAACACCTCGATGCCAGCCGAGCGCCCGCCGCGAGAGCGCCCCTTTTGTCTAGACTTTCGAACACGCGCCGCCAACCGTCCCGCCAAAACGAACAAGCCGGGCATTGCCCGGCTTGTCTACTCACGTGAACGAAAAACGATCGGCTATTCGTCGTCCTCCCCGGCCTCCTCGGGCAGGGGGCGATCGACCAGCTCCACATAGGCCATCGGCGCGTTGTCGCCCGGTCGATTGCCGCATTTGAGAATCCGCAAATAGCCCCCTGGACGATCCTTGTAGCGCGGCCCCAGCTCACTGAACAGCTTGCCGGTCATCTCCTTGTCGCGCAGACGGGCGAAGACCAGCCGACGCTTGTGCACGCTGTCTTCCTTGGCCATGGTGATCAGCGGCTCCGCCACACGCCGCAGCTCCTTGGCCTTCGGCAGCGTGGTCTTGATCAGCTCGTGACGAAACAGGCTGTTCGTCAGATTCTGCAGCATCGCCTTGCGATGACTGGAATTGCGGTTGAACTGCCTTCCGGCTTTACGGTGACGCATGGGATTTCTACCTTAATACGGTTCTTGGAATCAGGAGGCTTTCTTGTCGTTGTCGCCAAGCCCCGGCGGCGGCCAGTTCTCCAGACGCATGCCCATCGACAGGCCATGCGAAGCGAGTACGTCCTTGATCTCCGTCAGCGACTTCTTGCCGAGATTCGGCGTCTTCAGCAGCTCTACCTCGGTGCGCTGAATGAGGTCGCCGATATAGTAGATGTTCTCGGCCTTGAGGCAGTTGGCCGAACGCACCGTGAGCTCCAGATCGTCGACGGGCCGCAGCAGGATCGGATCCATCTCGTTCTCGCGTTGCTCCGGCTGCGGCTTCTCCTGCTTCTCGAAATCGACGAAGATCGCCAGCTGCTGCTGGAGAATCCCAGCCGAGATGCGAATCGCCTCCTCCGGGTCGACCGTGCCGTTGGTCTCGAGATCGATCACCAGCTTGTCGAGGTTGGTGCTCTGGGCCACCCGCGCATTTTCGACGGTGTAGGCGACACGTCGGATGGGAGAAAAACTGGCGTCCAGCAGCATGTGGCCAATCTCGCGATTCTCGTCGGGATCGACGCGAACATTGGCCGGCTGATAGCCGCGCCCCTTTTCCACTTTCAACGTCATCTCCAGCGTGGTCTTGCCGGTGATGTTGGCGATCAAGTGGTCGGGATTGATGATCTCGATGTCGTGATCACCCTGGATATCGGAAGCCAGAACCGGCCCGGGGCCCTTTTTGTTGATGCTGACCATCGCCTCTTCTTTCGAGTGCATGACCAGCGCCACGCCCTTGAGGTTGAGAAGGATCTCCACCACATCCTGCTGCACACCTTCAATACTGGTGTACTCGTGCAGAACACCGGCAATCTGGGCCTCGGTGATTGCGCATCCGGGGATCGAAGAGAGGAGAATACGCCGCAGCGCGTTGCCCAGCGTGTGGCCAAACCCCCTTTCCAGCGGCTCCAGAATGACCTTGGCCTTGTTGAGACCCTGCTCCTCTACAACGATTTTGCTGGGACGCAGCATCTCGTTAAGACTTCCTGACATATCCGTCAAACCTCGTAAACTACTTATTTGGAGTAAAGCTCGACCACGAGCGACTCGTTGATGTCGGCGGCAAGATCGCTACGCTCCGGAACCGCTTTGAAGACGCCCCGCATCGCCTTGGGGTCGACCTCGACCCACTCCGGCAGGCCGAACTGCTGAGCAATATTTACAGCCTCCTGGATTCTGAGCTGCTTCTTGGCCTTCTCCCTCACCTCGATGACATCGTCTTTCTGCACCTGGTAGGAAGGGATGTTGACCACCTTGCCGTTGACCATGATCGCCTTGTGACTGACGAGTTGACGGCATTCGGCGCGCGTGACACCAAAGCCCATCCGATACACCACGTTGTCGAGACGGCATTCGAGCAGACGCAAAAGGTTTTCGCCGGTGGAACCCTTCTGCTGGGCGGCTTTCTTGAAGTAGTTGCGGAACTGCTTCTCCAGAACGCCGTACATACGGCGCAGCTTCTGCTTCTCGCGTAGCTGCAGGCCATAGTCTGAAAGCCGGCTGCGACGGTCACCGTGCTGCCCCGGCACCTTGTCGAGCTTGCACTTGCTGTCGATGGCACGCGCACGGCTCTTGAGAAACAGGTCAGTGCCTTCACGGCGGCTGAGCTTGCACTTCGGTCCAATATATCTTGCCATTTCTTAAACCCGACGTTTCTTCGGAGGACGACAGCCGTTGTGGGGAATCGGCGTGACGTCGGTAATCAGAGTGATCTTGTATCCGATGTTATTGAGCGCGCGAACCGCAGAGTCACGTCCAGGCCCCGGCCCCTTGACCCTGACCTCCAGGTTTTTCAACCCATAGTCCCGGGCCGCCTCACCAGCACGCTCCGACGCCACCTGCGCGGCAAACGGCGTACTCTTGCGCGAACCGCGAAAACCCGACCCCCCGGAGGTGGCCCAAGCCAGCGTATTGCCCTGGCGATCGGTGATCGTGATGATGGTATTGTTGAAGGAGGCGTAGATGTGGGCGATACCATCGGTAACGACCTTCTTGACCTTCTTCTTGCTTCGGTTTTGAGCCTTGGCCATATGAAATTACCTGACTAACCTTATCTCTTGATGGGGCGGCGCGGCCCCTTCCTGGTACGCGCATTGGTCCGGGTGCGCTGCCCCCGCAGCGGCAGGCCGCGACGATGACGAATCCCGCGAAAGCAGCCAAGATCCATCAAACGCTTGATATTCATCGACACCTCGCGGCGCAGGTCACCCTCTACGGTAAACTTGCCGACCTCGGCGCGCAGACTCTCGATCTCGGCCTCGCTCAGATCACGCATCTTGCGCGACGGTTCGACACCGGCGGCCTCGCAGATCTGTTTGGCACGCGTCCGTCCGATGCCATAGATCGACGTCAGCGCGATCACCGCGTGCTTGTTATCGGGTATGTTGATACCTGCAATACGAGCCATTTATGTTCTCCAACATCGCCCCCGTAAAAAAGGGTGCGCAATTCTATGTAGTTGGCAGCGGAAACACAACCCCTGTCACACAATCCGGCGAGTTGCCGGGGTTGACGCGTCTCCGGTTCGCCCCGTGGGGTTGAATTCGCTCAACCCTGGCGTTGCTTGTGCCGCGGATCCTTGCAGATGACGCGCACGACACCCTTGCGGCGTACGATCTTGCAGTCGCGGCAGATCTTCTTGACTGATGCTCGAACTTTCATCTTCCGACCCTAAAATGGTTACAAACGGATTAACGTAGCGCGCCTGAACGGCCGTAACCTTTCAGGTTCGCCTTTTTCATCAGGCCCTCGTACTGACTGGACATCAGATGCGCCTGCACCTGCGAGATGAAGTCCATCACGACAACCACGATAATCAGCAACGACGTACCGCCAAAGTAAAACGGCACGTTCCAAGCCAGAATCATGAATTCCGGCAACAGGCAGACGAGCGTGATATAGATCGCGCCGACCGCCGTCAGCCGCGTCATCACGCCGTCGATGTACTTGGCCGTCTGCTCCCCCGGGCGAATCCCCGGGATGAAGGCGCCGGCCTTCTTGAGATTCTCTGCCGTTTCACGCGAGTTGAAGACCAACGCCGTATAGAAGAAGCAGAAAAATATGATCGCCAACGCGTAGAACAACGTGTACAGCGGTTGTCCCGGCGAGAGCAGAAGCGCGATGTCCTGCATCCAGCTCATGCCCTGGGTACTGCCAAACCACTGCCCGAGCGTTGCCGGAAACAGGATGATACTCGACGCAAAGATCGGCGGAATCACCCCCGCGATGTTCAGCTTCAGCGGCAGGTGGCTGGACTGCGCCGCATATACCCGATTCCCCTGCTGCCGCTTGGCGTAATTCACCGTAATACGACGCTGCCCGCGCTCGACGAACACCACGAAATAGGTCACGCCAATGGCCAGCGCCAACAGCAGCAGAACCAATCCAGGCGCCAGTTCACCAGTGCTCGCCAGCTCCAGCGTGCCACCGATGGCGGCCGGAAGACCGGCGACGATCCCGGCAAAAATGATCAACGATATGCCATTGCCGAGCCCGCGTTCGGTGATCTGCTCCCCCAGCCACATCAGGAACATCGTGCCCGTGACCAGCGAGACGGCTGTCGTGAAGACGAACGCCGGGCCGGGGTTGATCGCGATCGAACCATCGGCAAAGCTCTGCGACTGCAGGCTCAGCGCGACGCCGATCGACTGGAACGTGGCCAGCGCAACCGTAAAATAGCGAGTGTACTGGGTGATCTTGCGGCGCCCGGCCTCTCCTTCCTTTTTCAACTGCTCGAAAGTCGGAACCACCACGGTGAGCAGCTGCATGATGATCGACGCCGAAATGTACGGCATGATGCCCAGCGCAAAGATACTGAGCCGCTCCAACGCGCCGCCCGAAAACATGTTGAACATGTCGAGGATCGTGCCGGTTTGCTGGCTGAAGAAATCGGCCAGCGCGCCGGGATTGATCCCGGGCACGGGAATGAAGGTTCCGATACGATAAACGACCAGCGCAAGAACCACGAAACCGAGCCTCTGACGAAGCTCGGCCACCTTGCCGATATCACCTATCGAAGCGGCGGGTTTGGCCCTGGTACGTTTTGCCACGTTATTCCTCGATGCTGCCGTTGGCCGCTTCGATGGCGGCACGCGCGCCTTTCGAGACACCCAGGCCCTTCAGCTTGAGGGATTTGGTGACCTCGCCGGAGAGAAAGACCTTGACCCGCCGTGCCTTGAGCGGCACCAGATCAGCTTTCTTGAGCACATCGATGTCGATGACCTCGGCGTCGATGCCATTCAGCTCCCCGGTGCGGACCTGAGCGCTGGTGAGCGACTTGCGCGAGGTGAAGCCGACTTTCGGCAACCGGCGTTGCAGCGGCATCTGGCCGCCTTCGAATCCCACTTTGTGGAAGCCACCGGAGCGCGACTTTTGCCCTTTGTGGCCCCGACCGCAGGTCTTACCGAGCCCCGAGCCAATACCGCGCCCGACGCGCTTGCGCGCGGGACGGCTACCAGGGGCCGGACGAAGCGTATTGAGTTGCATCAGGAGACTTCCTCGACTTCAAGCATGTACGAAATCTTGTTGATCATACCGCGGTTCTCCGGGGTATCGAGCACAAGCACAGGATTGTGGATCTTGCGAATGCCCAGCCCCCGAGCGCACGCCTTGTGCGACTGCAGCCGGCCGTTGAGGCTCTTGCGCAAAGTCACTTTGAGTTGTTTCTGTTCCGCCATGACGTCTACCCTGTAATCTCTTCGACGCTCTTGCCACGTTTCGCCGCGACGTCCTCGGGCGACGACATCTCGCGCAAACCGTTGAGCGTCGCCTTGACGACGTTGATCGGGTTGCGCGAACCGATACACTTGGCCAGCACGTTGCGAACGCCCAGCACCTCGAAAACGGCGCGCATCGCGCCCCCGGCGATAATGCCAGTACCCTCGGAAGCCGGTTTCATGAACACCTTGGCCGCGCCATGGCGGGACGTGATTGGATACTGAAGCGTGCCATCCTTCAACGCCACCGTGACCATATCACGGCGCGCGCGCTCCATCGCTTTCTGGATCGCGACCGGCACCTCTTTCGCCTTGCCATAACCGATACCGACCTTGCCTTCACCGTCACCGACGACGGTCAACGCGGTGAAACCGAACTGGCGACCGCCCTTGACGACCTTGGCGACGCGATTGACGGCCACCAGCTTTTCCTGCAGGCCGTCGGAGTTCTGATCTTGAAACTGTGCCTTTGCCATTGCTTTTGCCTCTAGAATTTGAGCCCGGATTCACGCGCTGCGTCGGCGAGCGCCTTGACACGACCGTGATATTTGAACCCGGAGCGATCGAAGGCAACCGACTCGATGCCTTTTTCCCTGGCCCGCTCGGCGATCAAACGGCCCACCTGCGCGGCCGCCTCGGCATTGCCCGTGTTCTCCAGCTCGCCCTTGAGCGACTTCTCGAGCGTCGAGGCGCTGGCAATGGTCGTGCCCCCATCGGGACCAATGATCTGCGCATAGATATGACGCGGCGTGCGGTGGACACAGAGACGATTGACACCCAGTTGACGAATCCGAGCTCGGGCACGTCTCGCTCTACGAAGCCTGCTGGCCTTTTTGTTAACCATAGCTGAAACCTATTTCTTCTTCGCTTCTTTGCGAATGATGCGTTCGTCCGCGTACTTGACACCCTTGCCCTTGTAAGGCTCGGGCGGACGGAACGCCCGAATGTCCGCCGCCACCTGCCCGACCTTCTGTTTGTCGGCGCCCCGGATGACCACCTCGGTCTGCGACGGTGTTTCGATTTCGATACCCTCCGGCACGTCGAAAACCACCGGATGGGAAAAACCGAGGGAAAGATTCAATTTGCGCCCCTGTGCCTGCGCCCGATAACCGACACCCACCAGTTGCAGCTTCTTCTCGAAACCCTGACTCACGCCCTGAACCATATTGGCGATGAGCGAACGCATGGTGCCGGCCATCGAAAAGTCCTGGGATGCCTCGTCCCGGGGACGCACGCGAACCACGCCGTCCTCGAAGCTGACGACAACGTCGGCATGCACCGTCATCGCCTGTTCCCCTTTCGAGCCCTTGACCCTGACATTCTGACCGTCGATGCTCAGCTCGACACCAGCCGGCACCTCAACGGGACTCTTAGCAATTCTTGACATCTGTTCGGCCCTTAAATCAAGTAACGGTGCAAATGACTTCGCCACCTTCACCGGCGGCACGAGCGGCACGATCGCTCATCACGCCTTTCGACGTCGAGATGATTGCGACACCCAGCCCGCCATCGACCGACGGCAGCTCGTCCTTGCCCTTGAAGATCCGCAGCCCCGGTCGACTGACGCGCTCGATCCTGGCAATGACGGGCTTGCCGTTGAAGTACTTCAGCTCGATCGTGAGCTCCGGCTTTTGGTCGCCGCTGACACTATAGCCGGCGATGTAACCCTCACTCTCGAGCACCTTGGCAATCTCGACCTTCTGGCGCGACGACGGCATGGTGACACTCGTCTTGCTGGCGTGTTGACCGTTGCGAATACGGGTCAACATATCAGCGACAGGATCAGACATACTCATGTTCGTTTACCTCTGTTACCAGCTGGCCTTGACAAGACCGGGAATGTCGCCTTGCATCGCGAGCTGGCGAAGCTTGTTACGACCAAGTCCAAACTTGCGGTAGTACCCATGCGGCCGCCCTGTCAGGCTGCAGCGGTTGCGTGCGCGCACCTTGGCCGAATCCCGGGGAAGCTTCTGCAGTTTCTCCACTGCCGCCATCTTCTCCTCGTAATCGGTCTCGGGATTCTTGATGATGGCCCGAAGCTCGGCCCTTTTGGCCGCATATTTCGCGATCGCCTTCTGTCTGCGTCGCTCCCGCTGAATCATCGATACTTTTGCCATAGCCTGTCTTAATCCGTACTAATTCCTGAACGGGAAGGAGAACGCCTCGAGCAACGCCTTCGCCTGTTCGTTGGTTTTTGCCGACGTGGTCAGCGTGATGTCGAGACCCCGGATCTTGTCGATCTTGTCATAGTCGATCTCAGGGAAAATGATCTGCTCCCTGACGCCCATGCTGTAGTTACCACGACCGTCGAAGCTCTTCGGACTCATGCCGCGAAAATCGCGGATCCGCGGAATCGCGACCGAGATGAGACGATCGAGAAACTCATACATCCGATCGCTGCGCAAAGTAACCTTACAACCGATCGGCCAGCCCTCTCGGATCTTGAAACCAGCTTCCGATTTGCGCGCCAAGGTGACCACCGGTTTCTGCCCGGAGATCTTCTCCATATCGGACACCGCGTGCTGAATCACCTTTTTGTCGACCGTCGCCTCGCCCAGCCCCATATTCAGGGTGATCTTTTCCAGGCGGGGAACCTCCATGACGTTGTCGAGCTTCAGCTCCTCCTTGAGCTTGGCAACAATGGTGTCCCTATACAGATCTTTCAGTCTAGCCATCACAAATACCTGTTATTCGACGATCTCGTTATTGGACTTGAAGTAGCGAACTTTCCGCCCATCGTCGAGAAACTTGAAACCGACTCTGTCACCCTTGCCGGTGGCCGGATTGAACAACATGACGTTGGAGGCGTCGATCGGCATCTCCTTGTCGATGATCCCACCGGGTACACCGGTGTTTGGATTTCCCTTCTGGTGCTTCTTGACGACGTTGATGTTCTCAACGACGACCTTGTTATTCTTCATCACGCGCGTGATGGTGCCGCGCCGCCCCTTGTCCTTGCCGGCAATGACAATCACCTCGTCGCCTTTTCTCAAACGCTTCATATCGATACCTGCCTAGAGAACTTCGGGAGCAAGAGAAATGATCTTCATGAACTGCTCCGTGCGCAACTCGCGCGTAACGGGCCCAAAGATCCGGGTGCCAATGGGCGCCAGATTGTTGTTGAGCAGTACGGCCGCGTTATTGTCGAAACGAATCAACGAGCCATCGGGACGCCGAACGCCCTTGGCCGTACGCACGACGACAGCATTGTAGACATCGCCCTTCTTGACCTTGCCGCGAGGAATTGCATCCTTGACGCTCACCTTGATGATGTCGCCAATACCGGCGTAACGGCGGTGCGAGCCGCCAAGCACCTTAATGCACTGGACCTTGCGGGCGCCGCTGTTGTCGGCCACGTCCAGAACGGTCTGCATCTGAATCATTTTTCTCTATCCAATCTGCTGTTTGGGGCGCTAGTTGCGCACTTCCACCAAGGCCCAGCTCTTCGTCTTCGAGTAGGGACGGGACTCCTTGATCACGACGGTATCGCCCTCTTTGGCAATGTTCTCCTCGTCATGGACATGGAGTTTGGTGGAGCGTTTGATGAATTTGCCGTAGATCGGATGGCGAACCTTCCGTTCGACCACGACCGTCACGGTCTTGTCCATCTTGTCACTGACGACGCGGCCGGTGAGGGTTCGCTCTATCTTCTGCTTTACGTCACTCATCTGCTGATCTCTGGCTTATCGTTTCTCATTGAGAATGGTCTTGATGCGCGCGATGTTCTTTCGAACCTTCGAGAACTGGTCCGGGCGCGACAGTTGACCAACGCCTTTTTGCATCCGCAGGTTAAACTGCTCCTTGTAGAGCCCAACCAGTTCGGATTCGAGTTCCGCTACGCTTTTCTCGCGAAGTTCAACAGCTTTCATCACATCACCTGCCTTTTGACGAAGACGGTCTTGACCGGAAGTTTGGCGGCAGCCAACTCGAATGCACGGCGCGCCGTCTCCTCATCGACCCCTTCCATTTCATAGAGCACACGGCCAGGCTGGATCTTGCTCACCCAGTACTCCACGTTGCCCTTCCCCTTACCCATCCGAACCTCGAGCGGCTTCTTGGTGACGGGGACGTCAGGGAAAATGCGAATCCAGATCTTACCGACCCGGCGCACATGGCGGGTCATCGCGCGCCGCGCAGCCTCGATCTGGCGCGCGGTGATTCGCCCGCGCTCCACGGCCTTGAGGCCATACTCACCAAAGCTCACGCGGTTGCCGCTCTGCGCAAGGCCGCGATTGCGCCCCTTGTGTTGCTTGCGATACTTGGTTCTTTTCGGCTGCAGCATCTCGAAACTCCTTAGTTGGCGCCCTTGCGCTTCTTGCGAGTATCTTGTGACGCGCTCTTCTGCTCTAAATCAAAGACCTCACCCTTGTAGATCCAGACCTTGATACCCAGCACGCCGTAGGTCGTATTGGCTTCGGTCACGCCATAGTCGATGTCGGCGCGCAGCGTGTGCAGTGGCACCCTGCCTTCCCGGTACCATTCGGATCGGGCAATCTCCGCACCGTTGAGACGGCCGCCGACCTTGACCTTCACGCCCAGAGCACCCAGACGCATGGCATTGCCGACCGCGCGTTTCATGGCACGCCGAAACATGATCCGCCGCTCGAGCTGCTGGGCGATACTTTCGGCTACCAACTGCGCATCGATCTCAGGCTTTCTGATCTCCTCGATATTGACCTTGATGGCACTGGCCGGCAGCCCCATCATCTTGCCGACCTCGACGCGGCGCTTCTCGATATCCTCACCCTTCTTACCAATGACCAAGCCAGGCCTCGCGGTATGGATGGTGATCAATGCCGAATTGGCGGAGCGCTCGATATGCACCTTGCTGACCGACGAGTTCGCAAGCGCCTTCTTCAGATAGTCGCGGACCTCGATGTCCTTGATCAGATATTTCGCATAGTCGGAACCATCGGCATACCAGCGCGAATTCCAGTCCGCAGCAATCCCGAGACGAAACCCAATTGGATGAACTTTTTGACCCATGAGAAAAACCTCTTACTGATCGCTTACGCGAACAGTGATGTGACTAGTACGCTTCAGGATCCGGTTGGCCCGGCCTTTTGCCCGGGGACGTATACGTTTGTACACGGGCCCCTGATCGACATGAATCGTCGACACCTTCAACTCGTCGACATCGGCGCCCTCGTTGTGCTCGGCATTGGCGATGGCCGACTCGAGCACCTTCTTGACGATGCGCGCACCCTTCTTCGGGCTGAACATCAGCACCTCCAGCGCACGCTCCACAGGAAGCCCACGAATCTGATCGCAGACGAGACGCGCCTTTTGCGGCGAGATACGCACACCACGCAACTTTGCAGAAACTTCCATCTTTAACGCCTAGATTTCTTGTCAGCAATGTGGCCCTTGTAGGTCCGGGTCAGCGAGAACTCACCCAGCTTGTGGCCCACCATGTTTTCATTGATCAGCACAGGTACGTGAACCCGCCCGTTGTGCACCGCAATCGTCAACCCAACCATCTCAGGCGTAACCATCGAACGGCGAGACCAAGTCTTGATCGGCCGCTTGTTACCACTCTCGACCGCTTCCCTCACCTTTTTCATCAGGTGGTGATCGACAAAAGGACCTTTCTTCAGTGAACGAGGCACGTTGTCACCCTTCTCTTACTTACGATTGCGACGGCGCACGATCAGCTTATCGGTGCGCTTGTTCTTACGGGTCTTGTAACCCTTGGTCGGAACACCCCACGGGCTCACCGGGTGGCGCCCACCGGAGGTACGCCCCTCACCGCCACCGTGAGGATGATCGACCGGATTCATCGCCACACCTCGCACGGTGGGACGAACCCCCCGCCAGCGAGCCGCGCCCGCCTTGCCGAGCTTGCGCAGCGAATGCTCGCCATTGGAGACCTCGCCGATCGTGGCACGACCATCGGCCAGCACCTTGCGCATCTCACCGGAACGGAGACGCAGCGTTGCGTACGCCCCCTCCTTGGCCACGAGCTGGGCACTGGTGCCGGCGGAACGGGCCAGCTGCGCGCCCTTGCCCGGCTTCAGCTCGATGCAGTGCACGACGGTGCCCAGCGGGATGTTGCGCAGCGGCAGGGAATTGCCCGCCTTGATCGGCGCATTGACACCCGAGATCACGCCGTCGCCGGCCTTCACACCCTCAGGGGCAATGATGTACCGCCGCTCACCATCGGCATACAGCACCAATGCGATATGCGCCGTGCGGTTCGGATCGTACTCTATACGCTCGACCTTGCCGGGCACACCATCCTTGTTCCGCTTGAAGTCGATAACGCGGTACCGCTGCTTGTGACCACCACCGACGTGACGGGTCGTGATCCGACCCTTGTTGTTGCGCCCGCCGGACTTGGTCTTTTTCTCCACCAACGGCGCATACGGTTCGCCCTTGTGGAGTTCCGCGCCACGGATCGTGACCTGAAAACGCCTGCCCGGAGAAGTGGGCCTTGCCTTTACCGTTGCCATAGTTACCCTCTACCTACTCGGCGCCGAGCATTTCGATTTCCTGGCCTTCCGCCAGGCGCACATACGCCTTGCGCCAATCGGGGCGCTTGCCGAGACGGGCGCCAAAGCGCTTCGTCTTGCCCTTGACGTTCAAGACGCGAACCTGCTCGACCTTGACGTCGAACATCTTTTCCACCGCCTTCTTGATCTCCAGCTTGGTCGCATCGGTGGCGACGCGAAACACATACTGATTGGCTTTGTCGGCCGCCAGCGCCGTCTTTTCCGACACCACCGGCGCGCGCAGCACATCCATCAACCTGGTCTCATTCACGACAGCACCTCTTCCAGCTTCTTCAACGCCGCTTCCGTCATTACGGTGTTCTTGTTACGCACCAACGCGTAGGGATTCACGCCGTGGACGTCGACCACATCAACATAGGGCAGATTGCGGGCCGCCAGATAGAGATTCTCCGACACCTCGTCGACCACGATCAGCGCGTCGTCCAACCCGAGCGCAGACAGCGCCGCCACCATCGCCTTGGTTTTCGGCTCGGCCAGCTCGAAGCTCGACACCACTTTCAGGCGATCCTGACGCACCAGCTCGGAGACGATCGAACGCAGCGCGGCGCGATACATCTTCTTGTTGAGCTTCTGTTTGTAGCTACGGGGCTGCGCCGCAAACGCCACCCCACCCGAGCGCCAGATGGGGCTGCGGGTCGTACCGGCACGCGCGCGCCCGGTACCCTTCTGACGCCACGGCTTGGCGCCGCCACCGCTCACGGCCGAGCGATTCTTCTGGGCCTTGGTGCCCGCGCGCG
This sequence comes from uncultured Thiotrichales bacterium, assembly GCA_964614535.1. GTDB lineage: Bacteria > Pseudomonadota > Gammaproteobacteria > UWMA-0217 > UWMA-0217 > JALSHZ01. The sequence goes on from CAZTOZ010000059.1 coordinate 70,653, forward strand.
CTCCAGCCATATAGGCCACGACCGCCTGGTGCACCAGCGACATGTTGAAATCGGCGGCGAAGACCGAATCGGAGACCGACACCGAACCTCCACCCTGTACTTGAAGATCCATACTCAATTAACCCCGCGCCTTGACTGCAGGACGAACAATTACATCGCCACCCTTGGAACCCGGAACCGCGCCCTTGACCAACAACAGGTTGCGATCGGCATCGACGCGAACGACGGTCAGGTTCTGCACGGTACGACGAACATTACCCATGTGACCGGTCATCTTCTTGCCCTTGAACACTCTGCCCGGCGTCTGACACTGACCAATGGACCCCGGCGTGCGGTGATTGATCGAGTTGCCGTGCGTAGCATCCTTCCCAGCAAAATGATGACGCTTGATGGCACCGGCGTACCCCTTGCCGATGGTCGTGCCGGTGACATCGACGACCTGACCGTCCTCGAAAAGTTCTGCCGAAATCTCCGCGCCGGGCGCGTACTCGTGCTCACCCTCGACACGAAACTCCCAAAGCCCACGCCCCGGCTCGACCCCGGCCTTGGCAAAATGCCCGGCCTCCGGCTTCGTCAGGCGCGATGCCTTTTTCGATCCGACCGTCACCTGGATGGCGGAATAACCGTCCCGATCGACCGTCTTGACCTGGGTAACCCTGTTGGGCAGCACCTCGATCACGGTCACCGGAACGGACGCACCATCCTCGGTGAACACGCGGGTCATACCCAGTTTCTTGCCAACGATTCCGACTGACATTTCACCAAACCTCTTAGTACAGCGAGCGGCCCGACGACCGCTCTAACCTGGCTATACTGTTGCTTATTAACTTAACGGCCCAGGGCAATAGCTACCCCGGGCCGTGAAAGGGCGCGCATTATAGCAGAAAGTTTTTCGCTTAGTTAAGCTTTATTTGCACATCCACGCCGGCCGCAAGATCCAACTTCATCAGCGCGTCAACGGTCTTGTCGGTCGGCTCGATAATGTCGAGCAGACGCTTGTAGGTCCGCAGCTCGTATTGATCCCTCGCGTCCTTATTGACGTGCGGGGAGATCAGCACGGTGAACCGCTCCTTGCGGGTCGGCAGAGGAATCGGCCCACGCACGATGGCGCCGGTACGTTTTGCGGTTTCGACGATCTCCTTGGCCGAACGATCGATCAAACGATGGTCGAACGCCTTGAGACGGATGCGAATATTCTGCTTAGCCATGTAAATCACTCAATAATTTTGGATACAACACCGGCGCCTACGGTACGACCACCCTCGCGGATCGCAAAGCGCAGCCCCTCTTCCATCGCAATCGGCGCAATCAGGCTCACCGTGATCTTCACGTTGTCCCCAGGCATGACCATCT
>CAZTOZ010000060.1:0-19521 GCA_964614535.1 uncultured Thiotrichales bacterium
GCGGCCTTCTCTGCTGCGGCCTTCTCTGCTGCGTCCGTCTCTGCTGCGGCCTTCTCTGCTGCGGCCTTCTCTGCTGCGGCCTTCTCTGCTGCGGCCTTCTCTGCGGCTTCAGTGGCACTCGTCTTTTCGACCGTGACAGCGGACGCCGCCGCGGTCACTCCCTTGGCGGGGCCACCACCGCCACTGCCGCCGCCACCTCCGGACGATGGCGGCGGTGATGCCGGGGGCGGAGAGCCTTTCCCACGTCCAGCGATCTTGCCATACAGCCAGCCGATCAGTTTGAACAGCAACGAGAAGATGCCTTTGACGGCCAGCATCAGGTAGAGGCCGAGAATACCGAGCAAGGCCGAAGTCTTGCCGCGCCCCGTGCCACCATCGTCATCGGAACCACCCGGCTCGCAGCTACCCCCATCCCCATTGCCGTCGCCGTTACCGGCTGGACAGAAGGCCGCCCGCGCGCTGTAGCAACCCAGCGGAATGATGAACAGCGTAAGCGCGGTCGAGACGATGACGCCGAACAACAGTGAAACCGCCATGCCCTGGAAGATGGGGTCGAACAGGATGACGCTGGCGCCACCCACCAGTGCCAATGCGGTGATGACGATCGGCCGGGTCCGGGTCTGGCAGGCCATGACCACCGCATCGAGCACCGGCATCCCCTCTTCGACCTTGCGCTGCGAGAAGTCCACCAGGAGTATCGAGTTACGCACGATGATCCCGGCCAGGGCGATGAAGCCGATCATCGAGGTGGCGGTGAACTCCGCCCCCATCAGCCAGTGCCCCGGGATGATGCCGACCAGCGTCAGCGGTATCGGCGCCATGATGATCGCCGGCAGAATGAAGTTGCTGAACTCCCCGACGACAAGCATGTAGATCAACACCAGCGCGACCCCGAAGGCAATGCCCATGTCGCGGAAGGTCTCGTAGGTGACGGTCCACTCGCCGGCCCATTCGAAGCCGGAACGGTTGCTGTGTTTCGGCGGCCCGGTCATCGTGCCCGAGATCTGGACGCCATCGGGCGCGGTGTAATCCTTCAGCAGTTTTTCTACCTCCATCATGCCGTAGATCGGCGCGGCGAGGTCGCCGACCGTCTCGGCGGTGACGAATTCGACGGCGCGCAGATCCTTGTGGTAGATGATCGTATCCTGCAGTCGCTGCTTGAAGCGGCCCATCTCCGACAACGGCACGGCCGTTCCCTGTTGGGTCATCACCGGCAGCTGGCCGATACGGCCAAAGTCGCCCCGCACGGCCAGCGGCGCCTCCATGACGATCGGGGTGACGTCGAGGACGGAGTTGTATTTGATGTCACCGAGCAGGTAGCCACCCATCGTCATGTCGAGCGTGGTGTTGATGGTGGAGACGGCCACGCCGGCACGCTGTGCCTTCTCGCGATCGACGGCGAAGTGGTAGGCGTAGTAGGGCTCCGGCATCAGCGTATCGACATCGTCGAGGTGTTCGGCCTTCTCGAACATCTCCATCAGGTCGCGGGCAACGAGACGGCGGGTGTCGGCATCGGGGCCGTACACCTCGGCCACCACCGATTGCAGCACGGGCGGGCCGGGCGGCATCTCAACCACCTGGATCCGGGCGCCAACCGCCTTCGCCATCGGCTTGAGGAGTTCCCGCACCTCGTTGGCGATCTCATGGCTGGAGCGGTCACGGTCGTGCTTGTTCAACAGCTGGACCTGGATATCGGCCTCCCACGGCTGCATCCGCAGATAGTAGTGCCGCACCAAGCCATTGAAATTGAAAGGGGATGCCGTTCCAACGTAAGTCTGCACGGCCACCACTTCGTCGATCTGGCGCACTTTTTCTGCCAGCTCGCCGACCAGATTGGCCGTATCGGGCAACGCCGTCCCTTCCGGGAAGTTGACGACGACGTTGAACTCGGGCTTGTTGTCCAGCGGCAGCATCTTCACCTTCACCGCCTTGGTGTAGAACAGAGAGGTGCAAAGGAAGAAGATGGCGAACAAGGCGATCAGAAAGGCCCGCCCCATCCAGCGATTTTCGATCAATGGCTGAAGCACGCCGCGGTAGAAGCGGCCGAGAAACTCGATCTCCCTTTTCTCTTTCTCCTCGGCGCGATGCAGCACGGCCATGCTGGGACGAATCTTCATCGCCAGCCACGGCGTGAACACGAACGCGGCAAACAGCGAGAACACCATCGCCACGCTGCCGAGCATCGGAATCGGCGCCATGTACGGCCCCATCATCCCGCGCACGGCCGCCATCGGCAGCAACGCGGCCACGACGGTGAAGGTCGCGAGAATCGTCGGGTTGCCGACCTCGGCCACCGCATCGATCGTCGTCTCCGTGTCGATCCACCCCTTTTCCAACCATCGCCGGTAGATGTTCTCCAGCACCACGACCGCATCGTCCACCAGGATCCCGATGGAGAAGATCAGCGCGAACAGACTGACACGGTCGATGGTGAAACCCATCACCAGCGCCATGAAGACGGTGAACAGAATGACGATCGGCACCACGATGACGACCACGACACCGGCTCGCCAGCCGAGGAAGAACCAGACCAGCAACACCACCGCGCCGGTGGCGACGAACAGCTTGAAGATCAACTCGTTGACCTTCTCCTGCGCGGTCTCCCCGTAGTTCCGGGTCACCGCCACGTGCACATTGTCGGGAATCAGCGAACCCTTGAGCTCGTCCACCAGCTCCAGGATCTGCTCGGCGACGGTGACACCGTTGGTGCCTTTCTTCTTGGCGATGGCCAGGGTCACCGCCGGCGCGCCGTTGGCCTCTACGCCCGATTCATTGGCCGCGCCGGTATAGTAGGTCACGATCGACTTGGCATCCCCCGGGCCACGCTTGACCTCGGCCACGTCCCGCAGATAGACCGGACGGCCATTGCTCTGGCCGACCAGCAGACGGTTGAGATCCTCCTCGGTGCGGAGAAAGGAGCCGCTGTAGACCGTGGCGAGTTCACCGTCCGCCTCGGTATCGCCCACCTTCGCCTCGGTGTTGGCGGCCTGGATGGTGCGGGCGATGTGTTGCGGCGTGATACCGAAACCGGCGAGTTTCTCCGGGAAGACATGCACCGTCATCTGCTCGCGGCGGCCGGAGACGACGAACCCCTGGGAGGTATTGGGGATCTGCTTGATGTGCTTTTTCAGATCGAGGGCGATCAACCGCAGCGACGAGTCGGGCACCTCGTCCGACCACAGCGTGAGCGTCACCAGCGGTACATCGTCGACCCCCTTTGGCTTCACCAGCGGCTGACTGACGCCGGGCGGGATCTTGTCCATATTGGAGGCCAACTTGTCGTAGAGCTTGACCAGTGACGGCTCCATCTCCTCGCCGACGATGAATTGCACGGTGACGATGGCCTGGTCGCGCATGGAGGCGGAGTAGACATGATCGACCCCCTTGATCTCCATCATGATCTGTTCCAGCGGCACCGCCACCTGATTGACCACCTGCTCGGCGCTGGCGCCCGGATACTGGACGAAGACATCGACCATCGGCACCGAGATCTGCGGGTCTTCCTGGCGTGGCGTGGCAATGAGCCCGACGATCCCGAGCAGAAAAAAGCCAACCAGCAGTAGCGGGGTCAGCGGCGAGTGAATGAACTGCTTTGCCAGACCACCGGCAAGACCGATATGCGCGTCGTTCTGATGTTCTAAGTCTTGGTTTTCCATAGCATCGGATTCGTTATTTGCTGGTCGGCGCAAGCACCGCTTGCGTCGCTCACTGCGGCAATGCCACCGCGACTATTCGGCATCCTCGTGAATCGGCTTGCCCGGCACCCAACCAGACCCCACCCCGGAAGGCGGATTGTCGACGATGCGCTGCCCCGCCTTGATGCCGGAGAGCACCTCGATCATGCCATTGCCCAGGCGCTGGCCAAGACGGACCATGCGCACGCTCGATCCACCATCGGGGTTGATGACCAGCACGGCCGGCAGGCTGCGCCCGCGGATCAGCGCGGACTCGGGGATCACCACTTCGTCCGACTCACCAGTACCGCCCTGCGGGATCCGCAGCTCCGCGTACATACCCGGCGACGCATTGACGCCCTTGGGCAGATCGAACTTCACCCGGACGGTGTGATTGACCTCGTCGGCCATCGGATAGATCTGCGCCACCCGCACCTTCACCGCCTCGCCGTTGTCCAGCAGCGCCGGCACCAGCATCCCCTTCTTCAAACTGTGAATGAGGCGATAGGGCACATCCGACTGCACCCGCAGATAGTCCACGTGGCCATACTTGACCAGCGGCATACCGGGTTGGACGGTGTCCCCCACCTCGACCATCTTCTTGAGGATGATGCCGTCGAACGGCGCGACCGACTTGGCGTCGCGGATCTTGGTGTCGATCTCCTGCAGCGCCGACTGCGCCTGCATCAACGCCGCCTGTGCCTGATTGACCTGGGTCAGCGCGGAGTAGAGGTCGGCATGGCGCTCGAGATCGGGCTCGCCGTAGCCCATCATGTCGCCGATCTCGCGGCTGAACATATTGTCCATCATGATCGGCAGGCCGAAGCCCGGCATCGACGACGGGCTTTCGCTGCGCGGTGAGATCAGCTCCCGGTTGTACTGCACCCGGGCGTTCTGCAGCGCGGCCTGGGCGTTGGCGATCTGGGCCTGAATGGCCTGACGCTTGGCCAGCAGATCGTCGTCGTCGATGGCCACCAGCACGTCACCCTGACGAAAGCGGTCACCCTCGGTGCCGGCGATCATCTCCACCCGGCCGGGAATCTGCGCCGTCAGCGTCACCTCCTTGAACGGTATGACCGTGCCACTGACCGTTGCCGTTCGCTGCCCCTCACCGGCCTGAACCGTGACGATCTGGCTTTCGGCTGCCTGCAGGGCGGGGATGGTGAGCACTGCGCCCAGAATCAGGTGCAATAACTTGTGGTGACGCCTCATCGCGCTTTTCCTCATCAATTTCGATTTCAGCCCCATTTGCCTGCGGGCCACTCAAAACCAAACGCTGTCGAAACCACCCGACCGCAAGCCGGGCCCTCGGTCTGTCCGACAGTCCGTCAGTGACGGCGGCTGCGCCTGTGCGCCTCGGCCATCAGCATGAAACTCTTCTTGAACGATTCCGCCATCAGCGGATCCTTGATCATTGCGGGGTAGTTCCCGCGTCTGAACTGCAGCGAACGGGTGGTAAAGGCCATGCCCAGCGCAAACAGCCCCGGCGGATCGTTGAGCCAGCGCTCCCACTGCTGCCTGTCGGCACGCAGATCCCAGTCGGGGTCGTCGTCGCTGCTGGTGGCGACCTCCTGCACCGCGCCGTTGCGAATCACCAGAAACGCTCTCGGCGCCTCCTCGTCGACGAGGCCGAAGGCGACGATCGAATCGAACCGGGCCGCCCGCAACTGCTCAGCCAGGCCGTCCTTCCGGTTCCACTGCTCCTTCAAATGGTCCAGCCAATCCTTGGAGAATACGGCCGATCCTTGCACAGCATTTTCATCATGTAACATTCTGCTGTCCGCAGCAATACTCATACCGGAAACACTATCGCTTGTTTTTCAATGACTTGGGGTAACACGATTAGGCGGCTTGTTGCAATGCCGGAGCCCGGACGCGGGATTGAATCACGGCAACCCCGTGAACTGACTCACATTTTGCCGTGCAACACCGTTGCAACAACACTTGCAACACAATGCAACGCCGCTGCATCATGTCGCCCATGACAACCGCCGCAAACCCGGTTCCCGCCCTGACGCTCGACAACATCAAACCCGTGCTGGAACGGATAGTTTCCTTTATCGATGAAGGAGTTATCATCGCCAGCGTGGAGGGCCAGGTTCTGTACCATAACCCCTCGAGCATCGAATTGCTGAACCTACCTGGGGACAACCCTATAGAAACCCTGGCCGACCTCAACGGTTTCAACCTGCAGGCCGCGCTCGACAACCTCGACGACGAAACCGGCAACCCCAACCAGATCAGCCGCTTTCGGCGCTTCAGCCACCAATACAGCGACGCGGAGAATCTCCGCATCATCGAATTCAGCACCGGCTTGGTCTCGCTGGAGGACGGCAACACGCGGCTGCGGCTGGTGCTGTTGTCGGATCGCACCGAACAGCTGCAACTCGACTCGATTCTCCACAGCCGCAACCATTTCGGCATCATCACCAGCGACCCGGTGATGCAACGGCTGATCGCCCGCGCCCACCAGGTGGCCAACGCCCGCGCGGCGGTATTGTTGCAAGGCGAATCGGGCACCGGCAAGACGCTGTTTGCAAGGATGATCCACCAATTGGGCAGCCGGGCACAGGGGCCGTTCGTCGAGGTCAATTGCAGCGCAATCCCCGAAGGACTCGTCGAATCAGAGCTTTTCGGCCACGTCCGCGGTGCCTTCACCGGCGCAACCCAGGACCGCCGAGGGCGTTTCCAGGCAGCCGACGGCGGGACGCTTTTTCTCGACGAAATCGGCGAGATTCCGCTCCACCTGCAGGCCAAACTGCTGCGCGCCGTCCAGGAGCAGCGCTTCGAACCGGTCGGTTCCGATCAGACGGTGCAGGTGGACGTGCGCATCATCACCGCCTGCAACCGCCGACTGCGGGACATGGTGCAGGACGACGACTTCCGCACCGACCTCTACTACCGCCTCGCGGTGGTCTCGCTGGAGCTGCCGCCACTGCGCGAGCGCCCAGGCGACATTCCGCTGCTGGCCCGCCATTTCATCCAGCGTTTCGCCCGTTTCGGCTATCCCGGTGACATCGAGCTGACGGCACCGGCACGCCGGCTGCTGCTCTCTTACCACTGGCCCGGCAATGTGCGGGAACTGGAGAATGCCATCGAACACGGCATCATTTGCGCGGTCTCCGGGAAGATTCGGGTGGAGTCGCTACCACCCCATCTCACCGAGGCGGTCCAGGCCAATCTCGCCCCCGCCACACCGGACGAATCGGCCTCGGAGCGGGAGACCATTCTCGCCGCACTGCAACAGGCCAGGGGTGTGCGCAGCGCGGCCGCCGCCGCCCTTGGCATCGACCGCAGCACCCTGTGGCGCAAAATGAAAAAACTGGGGATTCAGTAGCCGGCATCACCGCCCGGCGGTTGCCATCGACCCGCGTATCTGTCAGTTTCGCTCCGGTATCCCCCGCACCGAGCAGACCGCATGGAAGAACACTTCGAACTGATCGACGACCCCTCGCGACTGGCCCCGCTCTGCGACCGCCTGCGCCGCAAACCGTGGGTGGCGATCGACACCGAGTTTCTACGGGAAAAGACCTACCATCCGAAACTCTGTCTGGTCCAGCTGGCCAGCGACGACGAGATCGCCTGTATCGACCTGCTCGCCATCGACGATCCGCAAAGCCTGGTGCAACTGCTGACCGATCCCGCCGTCATCAAGGTCTTCCACTCCGCCTCCCAGGACATGGAGGCGCTGCTACACCACTTTGGCACCACCCCAACCCCGATCTTCGACACACAGATCGCCGCGGGCCTGCTGGGCCAGGGCGACCAGACCGGCTACGCAGCGCTGGTGGAAAAGCTGCTCGACATCCAGCTGCCCAAGACCCAGACCCGCACCGACTGGTCACGACGCCCGCTGACGCCCGAACAGCTACGCTATGCCGCCGACGACGTGCTCTATCTGCGACAGATCTATCCGTTGCAGCAGGCGGCGCTGGAGCGGCTCGGCCGCCTCGAATGGGCGCTGGAAGACGCCGCGGCGCTGGAAGATCCGGCCAGATACAGCCCCCAGCCCGGCGCCGTCCTGCGCCGCGTCAAGGGCCAGCACATGCTGCCGCCACGGCAACGGGCCATCGTCCGGGCACTGGCGCTGTGGCGCGAGCAGCAGGCGCTCCAACGCAACCTGCCACGCAAATGGGTGCTCTCCGACAACGCGCTGCTGACGCTGGCCCAGCAGCCACCACGGAACCTCGACCAGCTCGAGGCGCTCGATGCCATCCCCGCCAAGACCGCCGCGCGCCACGGTCGGCACCTGCTCGACATCATCGCACAGGTGGAAGACCTCGATGACGAGGCCATCGCCCGCCTGGTGCCACAGAAAAAACTGACCCCGGCGCAAATCCGTCGGGTCAAAGCAATCCAGAAACGGCTGGCGGAAATCGGGGAGAAGGCCGGCATCAACCCGTCGACCCTCGCCTCACGCAAGGAGATCGAGCATCTGGTCCAGCTCGACGACGACATTCCGCTGATGCGCGGCTGGCGCCATGCGCTGGCCGGCGAGGCCATCGAGCGCCTGTTGTCGGCGCCAACCGAGGCCGAACCCACCCGGTCCACCGATCCGAATGTTCTGTGACGATGCAGGGCTCCCCCCCGGCGATCCGCCGAAGAATCGGAACTACCCCGCCCCCTTCACCCGCTTCAGCACCAGAAATGCCTCACGAACCTCGATGAAGCGGGCCGGATCTCCCCCCTTGTCGGGGTGGTGCCTGGCCGCAAGCCGCCGGTAGGCCTTCTTGATCTCCCCCCACTCCGCCGCGGCGGTGAGACCAAGAGTCCCGTAGGCATCGCCGCCGTCTTCCACGGCGGAAAACCGCTCCCAGAAGCCATCGAGCAGCGCTTTCACGCCGGCGGGCGTCATCGTGTCGAGGTTGCGCCAGTCGAGGTAGTAGGCGCTCAATGCCGCATCGGCTGCATTGTCCCTCAAAGCGCCATGCCCACCGCCGCCGGCGACGGCGTGCAGACGGTTCATCATCGGCGAAACCTCCAGATAGAGACCGTCGGGCAACAGCTCGCGCTGCAGCGAATAGAGCGCGTTCATGACGAAGAAATGCCCGGTGTAGAGCGCCATCGACGGATCGTCCATCTCATCGATATAGAGGCCCCGTGCCTTCAAGCCGGTGATGATCTGATATTCACTGAGCCCACCGGGATGGGCGCGCAGCAACTCGAGAACCGGCACCATCATCGGATTTTCCCGCATCACAGCCTCCCTGGCCGTTGCCATCGTGTCAGGCCGCGATACCCTGACTGGCCAGATAGTCGTCGTAACCGCCGTGGAAATCGATCAGGCCGTCCGGCGTCATGTCGATGATTCGCGTCGCCAGCGACGAGACGAATTCACGATCATGGCTGACGAAGAACAGCGTCCCCGGGTAATTCTCCAATGCCAGATTGAGCGACTCGATCGACTCCATGTCGAGGTGGTTGGTGGGTTCGTCCATGACCAGGATATTGGGTTTTTGCAGCATCAGCTTGCCGAACAGCAACCGCGCCTGCTCACCCCCCGAGACCACCTTGACCGATTTCTTTATCTCATCCTGGGAAAACAGCATCCGTCCCAGCGTGCCCCGCACCACCTGCTCATCGTCACCCGCCTTGCGCCATTGCGTCATCCACGCCATCAACGTCATGTCGTCGACAAAATCGTCGGCATGATCCTGGGCGAAATAGCCAATATCGGCATTTTCCGACCACTTCACCCTGCCGCTGTCGGCTTCGAGATCACCGACCAGCGTCCGCAGCAGCGTGGTCTTGCCGATGCCGTTGGGCCCGATGATGGCGATGCGCTCACCCACCTCCACCATCATGTCGAGATTCGAGAACAGCGGCCGATCGTAACCTTTGCCCAGACCTTCGACCTCGACCGCATTGCGAAACAGCTTTTTCTCCTGCTCGAAACGGATATAGGGATTGACGCGGCTGGACGGCTTGACCTCCTCCAACTGGATTTTTTCGATCTGCCGGGCCCGCGAGGTGGCCTGCCGCGCCTTCGACGCATTGGCGGAAAAACGGCTGACAAATGCCTGCAATTCGGCAATCTGTGCCTTCTTTTTCGCATTGTCGGCCAGCAGCCGTTCCCGCGCCCGTGTCGCCGCCGTCATGTACTCGTCGTAGTTGCCGGGGAATAGTCGCAGCTCGCCATAGTCGAGATCGGCCATGTGCGTACAGACGCTATTGAGAAAATGGCGGTCGTGGGAAATGATGATCATCGTACTCTGACGCTCGTTGAGAACACCTTCGAGCCAGCGGATGGTATTGATGTCGAGGTTGTTGGTCGGCTCGTCGAGCAGCAGAATATCCGGATCGGCGAACAAGGCCTGCGCCAGCAACACCCGCAGCTTCCAACCCGGCGCAATGGCGCTCATGGGCCCACTGTGTTGCTCGATCGGAATCTCCAGCCCGAGCAACAACTCCCCCGCGCGGGATTCGGCGGTATAACCGTCCAGTTCGGCAAATGCCACCTCCAGCTCGGCGACGCGCATGCCATCCTCCCCGGTCATCTCCGGCAGTGCATAGATGCGGTCGCGCTCCCGCTTGACCGCCCAAAGCGCCTCATGGCCCATGATGACGGTGTCGAGGACACTGTACTCCTCGAACGCAAACTGATCCTGACGCAGCTTGCCGACGCGGTCGTGCTCATCGACGCTGACACTGCCGGCGGTGGGCTCCAAATCGCCACCGAGTATTTTCATAAAGGTGGACTTGCCGCTGCCATTGGCGCCGATCAGGCCGTAGCGGTTGCCATTGCCGAACTTGACGGAAATGTTCTCAAACAGGGGCTTGGCCCCGAACTGCATGGTGATATTGGCGGTGGAGATCAATCGAAGGTACCTGGACGAGGGTGGGAAAAGCGGCGCAGTATCGCACAGCCGGAGTCAATCCAGAAACTCGCTGCCGTGGCGCAGCAACCCCTTGCTGCGTGGAATATAGATATCGACGCCACGGATGGTGTCGAACACCAGGCTCAATCGCGGCAGCGCCGGAAAACGGCGCGTCTCGTGATCCTCATCCGCCTCCTCCGTCTGCTGGCGCTCCGGCGCGATCAGAGTCAGCTCCACCGGCAGCTCGGCCGGATCGATACTCGACGTGCAGGCCTCCGGCAGATCCGCCAGTTCGATCGTCACGCGCTCGCCGGGACCCAGCATCTGATCGACCTCGTGAGTGAAACCGTCCGGCCCTTCGATGTGCCAGATGGCGATGTTCTGGCTGTCACGGTTGGTGATCTCCAGCGTCATGTCGATGATCGTCCGCTCATCCACCTCACGACTGCGCAGATGAAGGCGAAAATCCATCTTCCGCTGCATCATCAACCGGCTGGCATCACTGAGCGGCAGCGTGTTCTCGCTGTTGAGATAGCAGTCGAGCACCGAAATCCAGCCGGTCGAATACTCCTTCAGCACGCCGGCATACTCGATGCGCTGACCATCGACCTTGCCGGCCTCGACGACCACGCGATGATTGATATAGTGCTCCAGCACCGGGTCGTAGGCAGCCGTGCTCACGATGCCGATGGCGTTGTGGCGGATTTTCTTCAGATAGTCCTCCTGCCCTTTCAGCAACGCCGACGACGCTTTCTTCTGCACCCGGCTCAGCAGCAGGCCGATCGACTCGTCGATGGCCTCACGGAACGACACCATGAAATTCCGCAGCGAACGGTTGATCCGCCGCAAGACGCCAGGGTTCTTGGTACGGGCGATCTCCTTCAGGCGGCGTTTCTGATTCCTCGGCGTCAACTCATCGTGGAAACGGAAGATCACCTCGATATCGTTCATCTGCTCGGAAAAAACGATGAAGCTGGTCAACAGGTTGCCGCGCCGGTTGGTATAGGGCCGCGAAAAGACGAACTCCACCGCATTGGCGAACAGATTGAGACGACCCCAGACACGCTTGCCCGACTCGAGCTTGGCGGTGACATGGAATCCGCGCAGATCCTTGAGCACGCGATCGACACGCCGGTGCTGCATGACACTGCCGAACAGCGCGCCGAGAAACACCAGCAGAATGCTGAAGAAAAGTACCTTGTCCATCTCACCCACCTGAGAATGCCGGATATTGGAGGAAGCCCGACGGGCAATGGTACACGCTTCGGCCGGTCGATCCCGCCGCGCGATACTCACTCCACCCGATTGGCCAACACCTCCACCTCGACCCGATCGATGCGGCCGGCGGCGTCGATGGCGACGATCTGATGCCGGCCCGGCCGCATGAAACGGTGGCTGAACACCGTGGCGGCGTCGGCGGCCTGGCGGCGCACGCCATCCACATACCACTCGATACGGCCGCTGCCGCCCTCGACCTTCAGATCCACCGCCGGCAGCCGACCCACTCGGGCCGCCCGCAGCCGGGCGCCCGACTCGACCCCGGCGATCCGCAGCGGCGCCAGATCGTCCGGCCCGATTCCGCAGGCCGGATCGGGCGGCGGCAGCAGCGCCGCGGCCCGCTGCGCGCGCGGCACCCACGGCTCCACCGCCGCCGGCCAGAGCGCCGCCTGGCGGCGCTCGGCTCCATCGACACCACAACGGGCATCGACCCGCAGGCCACTGCGGGGATCGATCCAGTAGGTCACGGGGTTCTGCCGATAGGCCGCGCCGGGCGCGGGCAGTGTCGGCGGCACCTGCCCGTCGAGCACCCAGGCGAGACGCCGGCGATGGCACCACGCCTCGGGTTGCCCCGCCGCTACGGTGCCGAGCGGCCAGCAGATCGCCACCCGGGTGACCGAATCGGGACGCCCGATCGAGCGGCGCGTCCCCTCCGGCAACGACTGAAAAAGCTGGAACAGCAGCGGTGCCGCGGTACGCCCGCCCCAGTGCCCCGGCATCGGCGTGCCGTCGGGCCGTCCGACCCAGACACCGATGGTCCAGTCGGCGCTGCTGCCGATGGCCCAGCTGTCGCGATAGCCGAAACTCGTCCCGGTCTTCCAGGCGATGTCACGCCGCTGCCGGGTCAGGTTGCCGTGCAGCCGGCCCGGTGCCGGCGACTGCCGCAGGAGCTCGCCGACGATCCAGGCCGCGCCCGGCGACATCAAGCGCCGCGGCGGCGCGGGCGGCGCGTCGGCCAACAGGCGCAGCGGACGCACCCGCCCGGCGTTGGCGAAGGCGGTATAGGCCGTCACCAGCTGCTCCAGCGACGCGCCCACGCCGCCGAGAATCACCGCCAGATTGGGCGTTCCACCGGCCGGCAGCCGCAGGTCGATGCCCGCATTCTTCAGCCGCGCGACGAAACGGTGCGGGCCGTAGTGGGCGAGCAGGTTCACCGCCGGCACGTTCAGCGACTGCTGCAACGCGGTCCGCACGCTCACCGGCCCGGAGAAGCCACGCTCGAAATTGGCCGGGCGGTAGGTGGCGCCCCGCCGCGGGGCGTCGATCAATAGCGATTCGGAGTGAATCAGCCCGGCATCGAGCGCCAGCCCGTAGAGCAGCGGCTTCAGCGTCGAACCGGGCGAACGCCGCGCCCGTACCATGTCCACCTGACCGTAGCGCGCCGCATCGAAGAAATCGGCCGAACCGAGGTAGGCGCGCACCGCCCCGCTGGCGTTTTCCACCACCAGCACCGCCGCGGAGCTGCGCGCCGGCAACCGGCGCAGGTAGCGGCGGACGATGCCCCGGATGCGCGCCTGCAGGGCACTGTCCAGCGTGGTGCGGATCACCGGTCGGTCGGGATGGGCCCGGGCCAGCCGCCGCGCCAGGAGCGGCGCCCGCATCGGCTGACGCAGGCCGTAACCCGCCACCGGCTCGCGCCGCGCCTCGGCCACCGCCTCGGCAGACCAGATCCCTTGCCGCGCCAGTCGCGACAGCACCTTGTCCCGCGCCGCCCGCGCCCGTTCGGGGTGACGATCGGGCCGCAGCCGCGACGGCGCCTGCGGCAACACCGCCAGCAGTGCCGCCTCGGCACGGGTGAGGTCGCGCGGGGACTTGGCCAGATAGGCGTGGCTGGCGGCGGCGATCCCCTCCACCGTGCCGCCGAACGGCGCCCGTTCGAGATAGAGCTGCAGGATCTCCGCCTTGCTCAGACGCCACTCCAGCTGCAACGCCCGCACCATCTGCCCGAGCTTGCCCGCCAGTGTCCGCGGATGGGGATGGAGCAGCCGCGCCACCTGCATCGTCAACGTCGAACCGCCGGAGACGACCCGGCCGCTGCGGAGGTTCTGCCACGCCGCCCGCAACAGCGCCACCGGATTGACGCCGGGATGCCAGTAGAACCAGCGGTCCTCGTAGCCGAGCAGGGCATCGAGATACCACGGCGAGACCTGGTCGGGCGACACCGGATAGCGCCACACGCCCCGCCGGTCGGCAAAGGCCCGCAGCGGCTCGCCGTGGCGATCCACCACCAGCCGGGCGAAATCGGCGTCGCCAGCGGGCAGCGCCGGCGGAAAGGCGCGGTCGAGCAGATAGAGCGACACCAGCAACAGCGCCACCGAGCCGGCGGCGACGATCAGCCGCCGCCTCATCCCGGGCCCGCGAAGCGGCAGCGGTGACAGCAGCGCCGGCTCACTCTTCGACGACCATCTCCTCCACCGTCCCGCCAACGGCGCGGAAACGCGGCCGGTACATGTCCTCGACCAGCGGTGGCGGCACACGGTAACGCCCCGGCGTCACGGCGCGAGCGAGGTAGAAGAGGTGGCTGCGCTGGCCGTAGCGACCGTGGTCGATGGCGGCGACATAGCGGTCGTCGCGGAACTCCTGGTGGACGATATCGGTTTCGGACTGCAATTCCGAAATGGGCTTGCCCTCGATCCAGAACCGGTCGAGCCGGAGGCTGTGTTCGAGGTTCTGGTTCTCCAGCTCCAGCCCCGCCGGCAGCATGTCCACCACCAGCGTGTCGGCCATGCGTCGCTCCGAGTCGATGGCCAGATGCACCAGCACCAGATCACCGCTACGCAGCTTGCGGATATCGAGCGGGCGGCCTTCGCGGTCGAAATAGTGGCGTTCGATCTCGTAGCCGTTGGCAGCGGGGGACGGCGCCGCCGCCGGATAGCCGGAGAGGGTCAGGCTGGCCCAGAGCAGCCGGTCGCCCGGGTTTTCGATACCCAGCCCGTCTCTAAGCGCCTCGCGGCCGTAGCGGGCATCGAACGGCGTCTGCCGGTGGATCTCGGTGACGTCACCCGCCCGATGCACCCGCGCGCGCCAGCGCCCGCCGCCCTGCTGCCGTCCCGCGACGGCGGCGAGAAAGAGCGCGTTACGCTCCTGGGTGCTGAGATACTCCTGCCCGGCCACCATTCCGGCCAAGCCTCGAAGCTTCTCGGCCACCGCCCCGGCATGGGCCGGTTCGCCGGCCAGCAGACGGACGATCATCGCATCGTCCCGGATCGTCGAGCCGTAGTCGCCGAGATAGGCGTCGTCGTCGCGGGAAAGCGCCAGACCACGGCGGATCGCCTCGTCTCCGCGGCGGCGGTCCCCCTGGCGGCGCAGCGCCAGCCCCAGATGCACCAGCGGCAGCCCCGAACGGGCGGCATCGGCCTCATGGTCGAACAGACTGCGCATCTGCCCCAGATTGGCGCGGTTGACCCTGGAAAGCACCCACGCCGCATAGGCGCGGTAGGCGAAGCGGTAGTGGTCCGCCGAGTCGGTGTAGCGGCCGAAGCTCATCCGCGGTTGACGCAGATAGGTCTCCAGCCGCTCGAAGGTTCGCCGCTTCAGCTCCGGCTGGACCGGAAATCCTGCCTCCTCGGCGTCGAGCAGCAGATCGGCCACATAGGCGGTGAGCCAGTGCTCCTCCGGCGAACGGTTGTTCCAGAGGCCGAAACCGCCGCTGGCGAGCTGCATCGCCTCGATCTGGCGCAACCCCTCCTCCACCCGCTCGACCCGTTTGCCCGGCTCGACCGATTCCAGCCCGAGCCGCTGCAACGCCTCGGGGGTGGCGAACAGCCAGGGATAGCTGCGGCTGCTGACCTGCTCCAGACAGCCGTAGGGGTATTGCAGCAATGCCGCCATCTGCTGTCCGGCGCCGAGGTCGATGTGGTCGTCGACATGCAGGCTGGCGACGACGCTGGCGGGCTGCAGGCGCTGGAGCAGGCCGAGGTCGAAATCGGCCCGCCGCCCCGCCTCCACCGCGACGAGTTGGCGCTGGCGCTCGCGCGGCCACGGCGGCCGCAACATTAGCAACCAGTGGCGCTCGAATGCGATACCGTCCCCGCTGGCGGTCAGCGTCAGCCGCGCCACGCCGGCCCCCTCCCCGCCCCGGACCGGGAAGCGCAGCGTGCGGCGCTCGCCATCGGCCAATGTGATCTCCTGTTCCGCACCTTCCCGCAGCGTCAACGGCCCGTCGGCCCGCAGCGCCAGCCGTAACGCCTGCACCTTGCCGCTCAGGTTGCGGAGATCCAGCGCCAGCGCGGTGTCGTCGCCGCCGGCGAGAAAACGCGGCATCGCCATCTGCGCAACCACCGGCGCGGCGATGGTCACCTCGCGGTCGGCATGGCCGAACGCGTCGTCGGCAAAGGCCACCGCCATCAGCCGCAAGCGGCCGTTGAAGTGGGGAATGTCGAAATCGAGCCGCGCCTCGCCGTTGGCGTCGAAGGTGAGCGGCCCGCTGTGGAGCGAGACGATCTGGACCTCCGCCGCCGGCGCCTTGCCGCCGCGGCCGGGCCCATCGCCCCCGAAGCGCAGCCCGGCGCGCGGGTAGCGGTTCAGCTCGATCAGCTCGCCGTAGTTGTCACGCGCCTCGACGCCGTAGCGACGGCGGCCGAAAAAGCCCTCGTGCGGATCGGGGGTGGCGAAGTCGGTGAGGCTGAGCACGCCGGTATCGACCGCGGCGACGGTGACGAACACCCGCTGCCCGGCGGCGGGCTTGCGTTGCAGCCGCAGCGTCACCGGCAGCGGTTTGCCCGGCTCCGCCTTGTCGGGGGCATCGATATCGAGTTCGAGCCGCCGGTCGCTGCGGTCCAGCGGCAGGTGGATCAGCCCGAAGGCGCGGGTCGGCGTGATGCTGGCCACCTTGCTGGCGGGGCGCAACACGACGACGGAGACGTGCAGGTCGTGCCGCCGCCAGGCCGGATCGACCGGAATCGACACCTCGGTGCCCGCCTTGCTCACCGGCTGCCGATGGCGCCACAGCGGCCGGTCGCCTTCCACCAGGATGAGCGCCTCGCCGTCGTGGGGCGGGTCGATCGTCAATCTGGCGGTGTCGCCACCGCGATAGGCGGGTTTGTCGAGCGTCAGCCCCACCGCATCGGGCCGGTTGCGAAGACCACCGGCCTCGCGTCCCGCCTCCCAGTCGGCCCCCGCGGTGAAGCGCAGGCTGGACTTGCGACCGGTGGCGCTGTCGATCACCTCCAGCCGGTAGCGGCCCCACTTCACCGGAAGTTCGACACGGGCCTGGCCGCCGGCGGCCACGGTGACGCTGCGGGTGGCGACGGGGTACTCCTCGTCGGTATGGCGGGATTGCCATCCGCCCGGCTCGACATACTCCCAGAAATACTGACGCTCCTCGCGGATCAGCGTCACCTCCAGCTCGCCGGCCAGCCGGCGGCCATCGAGCGTGGCCCGCACCAGGTCGAACGAGACGCGGCTGTTCTCCGGCGGGTTCTTCCCCTTGTCGAAGCCCGGCCGGATACCCACCAGCGGATCACCGGGCCAGACCAGCAGGTCGTACCGGCGGGTCACCGGCCGCCCGCCCGATTCGTAGAGGCTGCTGACAAGGCGCAGACGCAGCGGCGATCGCGCCTCCCGCCAGAAGTTCTCGCTCTCGATGACACCCCGACCGGCCTCGTCGAGAAAGATCTCCGGCAACTCCCGCGTGCCGAGCAGCTCGTCGTCGAGCACGTCGCCAAACTCGAAACCCGGCAATGCCTCGACCGGTTCGCGCCAGTGGTCGACCCGCAACAGCGTGGTCAGGCGGTTGCCCGACGCCGGCGCGCCGTAGAGATAGTCGCCCTTGACCGATACCATTAGCGCCGCCGCCGGCATCAGCACCTTGCGCGCATCGCTGCCGCCGGCGAAGGTCAGCTTCATCCGCTCCGGCAAGAACTCCTCCACCTGGAACGGATAGCTCGCCACCTTGCCGTCGGGCTTGTCCACCTCCAGCCGCCAGCCGCCGGTGGCGCCGGTCGCCGGCAACGGCACCGTCCGCTGGTAGTAGCCACCATCGGCGGCGGTCAGAACGAAGCGGCGCACCACCTGGCCATCCGGTTGCAACAACCGGGCCTGCAACCCGGGCGCGCCCTTCAGGCGGCCGTCCCCATCGCGCAGCAGGGCATTGAAGTGGAAGCGCTCGCCCGGACGGTAGATGTCCCGTTCGCTCCAGAGGAACAAGGTCTGGGCCGCCTGCGGGCGCTCACCCGGATCGAAACCGGAAAGATCCAGCGCCGGGCCGTTGAGCCGCAACAACGACTGGTTCGCGCCCTGCTCGGCCAGCAGCAACACCGCCTCTTTCGGCGACGGCCGGAAAGTGGCGACCCCGTCCGGCGACGTCCGCGCCTGTTGCAGAATCTGCCCCTTGTCGTCGAGCAGACTGACCTCGACGCCCGCCAGCGGCCGGGGGTTCGTCAGCGAACTCACGTGCACATCGAGCCGGTCGCCGTAGTGGCGCAGATGCAGACCGAGATCGGTCACCATGAAATGGGTGAGCTGCGGCATCGCCGGGTAGGTACCCGCCGGCTTCATCACGGCGATATAGAGGCCCGGCTGCCGCAACGCCTCGATGTCCGCCGTTGGCAGCGTACGCTTCACCCGACGGTTCTGCTCGGCTCCCAGATCGAAGCGGCCGGAATAGGCCAACTCCGTCCACTTTGGCAGTTGGCGCAGCAGCGTGTAGTAATAGCTGCTGGCCAGCTCATCGAGCACCTGCTGTCGATACGGTGGCCTGACGCGATGGAACGTCACATCGACGGCCGGCACATTGACGCTCACCACCGGCAGACCGGCACTGATCCCCGGCAGCAACACCGAACCCCGGCTGCCGAAACTGGCCACCGGCGACAGGGAGCGCGTCGTGATCTTGTCGGAGACATCGCGCTGCAACTTCGCCCCGTTCTTGGCCGGCAATCCCCGATAGACCGTCACCACATACTCCGTCGCCGGCTGCGAATTGCTGAAGCAGGCCAACCGGTCGCCGCCGGAGAAGAGCCACGCCCCCTCTGCCACCTCCCCGCCCTCCCGGCTGATCGAAAAGTAGGACTGGATGTCGCGACCGGTATCCAGCGGTTCCGAAAAGCGCAGACAGACATGATTTCGGCCGTCGATATCGCGTTCCAGAAGATTCACCACCGACAACTCGGCAGCCAGCGCCAGCGTCGTCACGAGAAAGAGCAGACACGACAGAGAGAGTGAACGTAGAAAAACCATCGCAGGTTACCGGATGAGGCGAAGGACGAGCATCGATTGTAACGCCATTGGGCAGGCCTTGGTCTCTTCCACCGACCACATGATGAGACCACCATCCCTGAGAATCCCCGAAATACGGTTTCTCTTTGCAGAGGGAGCCGTCGAAGCTGCCGAACCCCGCAAGGGCGAGGCCCACGGATGGGCCGAGCAATCGAAGTGCCGGCGGCAGTTCGATTCCTGCGGCCTCAACGCCGGAATCAAGCCACGGGCGGAGTCACCACAGGAGGGGAAAGATGGTGGCCAGGGACAGAAAAAATCGCCAGGAGCGATTTTTCGTGAGCGTAGCGAGCCCGCAAGGGCGAGGCCCATGGACGGGCCGAGCAATCGAAGTGCCGGCGGCAGTTCGATTCCTGCGGCCTCAACGCCAGAATCAAGCCACGGGCGGAGTCACCACAGGAGGGGAAAGATGGTGGCCAGGGACAGAATCGAACTGCCGACACGGGGATTTTCAGTCCCCTGCTCTACCGACTGAGCTACCTGGCCGGGGAAAAGAGGCGCTATTAAAACGGTATTGGCCCACCGCGTCAAGCACG
>CAZTOZ010000061.1:0-119110 GCA_964614535.1 uncultured Thiotrichales bacterium
CGGCGCGAGCGGCGAGTTCTGAGCGAAACCACACCAGTATCCGACATCCCGGCCTCCCCCGAGTGTTCGGAACGGGAAATGCCGCCAAGCCAAGGCTTGGCGGCATTTTTCGTTTGGGCGCCGACAACGGCATGCTGCGCTTTGCCCAACCTACGGCTACGATGCTCCTGTCATCAAGAGCGAAGCGCGGCGATATCCTGATGACGGAGTACCTTCCGGGAGATTGCTTCGCTGGCGCTCGCAATGACGGGGGTGTCGTTGCGAGGAGCGACAGCAGGATGTTGGGCACGCTTCGCTTTGCCCAACCTACGGTACGATGCCCTGTCATCGCGAGCGGAGCGTGGCGATCTCCTGACGACGGAGCACCGTTCAGGAGATTGCTTCGCTGGCGCTCGCAATGACGGGGGTTTGCTTGCCCGGACCAACCGCTATTGCCTCGCCGGGATTCCCCCAAAATCCCGCATTTTCATGCAATATTCGCGCTAGGCCGATTTTTGGAAACACTCACGGGTGATGTCGATGAAGCGCCGCGCCGGTGCGGCGAGAAAACGTCCCTTGTGGGTGACGATGCCGTAGCTGCGGTGCGGAAAGTATTTGCTGATGTCGATCACCGCCAGTTCCTGCCGGTCGTTCTCGGTGATACAGACATCGGTGACGATGGAGACTCCCATGCCAAGCTTGACGTAGCGTTTGATCACCTCCCAGCCTCCGGCCTCCAGCGCCACGTTGAAGCTGACACTGTGCTGGGCGAAGATCATCTTGACGATGCGCCAGGTGGAGAGATGGCGCGGCGGCAGGATCAGCCCGTACTGGCCGATGTCCTGCAACGAGGGGTCGGCCTTGTGGGCGAGCGGATGGTCCGGCGGCGTGATCAGCACCGGATGGTAGGTCACGAAGGGCTCGTACTCGATATCGGCGGGAATATCGAGCATCGAACCGACCGCCAGATCCGCCTCGTCGCGCAGCAGCAATTCCAGACCATCCCGGCCGGTGACGTTGGCGAGCCGCAGGCGGATGCCGGGATACTGTTCGGCAAACGAGCGGATCGGCCCCGGCAGCACGTAGAGAATCGTCGATTCGCCGGCGGCGATCGTCAGCTCGCCGGTGGTCAGATTGCCGCAGTGGGCCTCGAAGGTCTCCTGCAGATGATCGATACCCTGCACCAGCGGCTGCGCCAGATTCCAGAGGATCTCCCCCTCGACCGTCAGCTTCAGATGGGGGCCGCGGCGCTCGAACAGCTGCGCGCCGATCTCCCGCTCCAACGCCTGGATCTGCAACGAAATGGTCGGCTGGCTGGCATAGAGCGACTCCGCCGCCTTGGTGACGCTGCCGAGCTTCGCCGTCTGGCAGAAGGCCCGCAGTTTCTTCAGCTTGTTTTGCTTGTAATTGACGCCGGCCAAGGCAGCCTCCGATACATTGATGTATACAATGGTGATGATAGGTTGGATTGAATTGATTAGAAACCCTGCGGTGCGCAGAGTTCCGTGGAAAGCGCCACGATCATCACGCCGATGCCCGACACGCCCCGCCAGCACGTCTTCTTCGTCTCCGAGAGCACCGGCATCACCGCCGAGACCTTTGGCAACAGCCTGCTGACGCAGTTTCCGGGCATCCGCTTCGAACGCCACTACCTGCCGTTCACCAACACCATCGAAAAGGCGGCCACGCTGATCGACGAGCTGACGCAGATCCACCGGGACACCGGTCGCAAGGCGCTGGTCTTCGCCACCATGCCCGATCCCGGGATCGACCAGATGCTGGCCGAGGCCCCGTGTCACTACTACGAGATCTTCGAGCGTTTCCTGCCGGCACTGGCCGCGGATCTGGGCACTGCGCCGTCACGCCGCCGCGGCCACGCCCACGGATTGGTGAACAGCCACCACTACGAGGCGCGCATCGACACGGTCAACTACGCACTCAACCACGACGACGCCGTCTCGCTGAAGAATCTCGACGATGCCGACATCATCCTGATCGGCGTATCGCGTTCGGGCAAGACACCGACCGCGCTCTATCTCGCGCTGCACTACGGACTGAAGGCGGCCAACTACCCGCTGACCGACGACGACTTCGAACGCGGTCGGCTGCCGGAGGCGATCGAGCGCAATCTCGACAAGGTGGTGGCGATCACCATCGACCCGTTCCGGCTACGGCAGATTCGGGAAAAACGCCGACCGGGGAGCCGCTATGCTGCCCTGGAGACCTGCCGCCGCGAAGTGGCCGCGGCGGCGCGCCTGTTCCGCCGCTACGGACTGCAACCGCTGGAGACCACCAACAGCTCGATCGAGGAGCTGGCCGCCGGCATCGTCAAACGACGGCAGCACCGGCGACGGCACACCGATCTCCCCTTCGACCCAACCGCGGAATGAACGAAACCGCCGAGGAGAACGCCATGAACGACTACATCATCCGGCTCGACCAGCTCACCATCGACGACGTGCCCAAGGTGGGCGGCAAGAACGCCTCGCTCGGAGAGATGATCCGCAACCTCGGCGGGCTTGGGGTGCGGGTGCCGGGCGGCTTTGCGACGACCGCGCACGCCTATCGCGAGTTTCTCGCCCACGACGGGCTCGACCGGCGCATCGCCGCTGCCCTCGACGCCCTCGACATCGATGACGTCAAGGCGCTGGCCGACACCGGCGCGCGGATCCGCCAGTGGATTCTGGAGACACCATTGCAACCGGCCTTTGCCGAGGCCATCGATACCGCCTGGCGGCAGTTGATGGCGGAATACGGCGAGGCGGCGAGCTGGGCGGTGCGCTCCTCGGCCACGGCCGAGGATCTGCCCGACGCCTCGTTCGCCGGCCAGCAGGAGACCTATCTCAACGTACGCGGGCTCGACAACCTCAAACAGACCATCCGCAAGGTCTTCGCCTCACTCTTCACCGACCGTGCCATCGCCTACCGCGAGCATCAGGGCTTCGACCACCACAAGGTGGCACTGTCGGCGGGGGTGCAGAAGATGGTGCGCTCCGATCTCGCCGCCAGCGGCGTCATGTTCACGCTGGACACCGAGTCGGGTTTCCGCGACGCGGTCTTCATCACCGGCAGCTACGGCCTCGGCGAGATGGTGGTGCAGGGCGCGGTCAATCCCGACGAGTTCTATGTCCACAAGCCGACACTGGCGGCCGGGCGCCCCGCCATCCTACGGCGCAACCTGGGCGCCAAGGCAGTCCGCATGGTCTATGGCGATGGCGCCACCGCGGTGAAGATCGTCGAGACCGACCCCAACGACCGGCAACGCTTCTGCATCGAGGACGAGCAGGTGGAGGCGCTGGCGCGCCAGGCGGTCACCATCGAGGAACACTACCGCCGGCCGATGGACATCGAATGGGCGCTGGACGGCATCGACGGCCAGCTCTACATCGTCCAGGCACGGCCGGAGACCGTGCAGAGCCAGAGCGGTCGCGTAATCGAGAAATACCGCCTGAAATCACGCGGCCGGGTACTGGCCGAAGGGCGTTCGATCGGCTCGAAGATCGGCACCGGCGCCGCCCACGTCATTCGCAGCCTCGACGAGATGGACCGGCTCCAGCCGGGCGACGTGCTGGTCACCGACATGACCGATCCCGACTGGGAACCGGTCATGAAACGCGCCTCGGCCATCGTCACCAATCGCGGCGGCCGCACCTGCCATGCCGCCATCATCGCCCGCGAGCTGGGGGTGCCGGCGGTGGTCGGCTGCGGCAATGCCACCGACGCCATCCCCGACGGCCAGGCGGTGACCGTCTCCTGCGCTGAGGGCGACACCGGCTACATCTACGAAGGCATCCTCGACTACGAGGTGATCCGCACCGAACTGACCGAGATGCCGGACCTGCCAGTCAAGGTGATGATGAACGTCGGCAACCCCGACCGCGCCTTCGATTTCGCCCAGATCCCCAATCAGGGCGTGGGGCTGGCGCGGATGGAGTTCATCATCAACAACATGATCGGCATCCACCCGCGCGCCCTGCTCGAACACCACCAGCTCGACCCCGAGCTGCAACAGGCGATCCGCCAGCGCACCATGGCCTGGGGCGAACCGCGCGACTTCTTCGTCAAGCGGGTCGCCGAAGGGGTCTCGACGATCGCCGCCGCCTTCTGGCCGAAGCCGGTGATCCTGCGGATGTCCGACTTCAAGTCCAACGAATACGCCAATCTGCTCGGTGGCGAACGCTACGAACCGGAGGAGGAGAACCCGATGCTCGGCTTTCGCGGCGCGGCCCGCTACCTCTCCGAGGCATTCCGGCCCTGCTTCGAGATGGAGTGCGAGGCCATCCGCCACGTCCGTAACACGATGGGACTGACCAATCTGGAAGTGATGATTCCGTTCGTCCGCACGCTGCAAGAGGCCGAGGCGGTGACGCGCCTGCTTGCCGCCAACGGGCTGGCACGCGGCGACAACGGCCTGCGCCACATCATGATGTGCGAGCTGCCATCCAACGCGGTGCTGGCGGAGCGGTTCCTGGAACACTTCGACGGTTTTTCCATCGGCTCCAACGACATGACCCAGCTGACCCTCGGCCTCGACCGCGACTCCTCGCTGATCGCCGCCGAATTCGACGAGCGCGATCCGGCCGTCAAGGCGATGCTGGAGCTGGCCATCGGCGCTTGCCAAAAGGCGGGGAAATACGTCGGCATCTGCGGCCAGGGGCCCTCCGACCATCCCGACCTGGCGGCATGGTTGATGCGGCAGGGCATCTCCAGCATTTCGCTCAATCCCGATACCGTCACCGCCACCTGGTTGCGGCTGGCGGACGCCCCGGTGACGAAGCGGCCCCCGGCGCCCGACCGCCGGTCCGCCACCGGCGATCCCGACCCGGCGACGGGCTCCCTCCGATGAACGCGGGCTACGGCGGCGCCTGGCTCACCGACGTCGACGACACGCTGTTCAAGTCCGGCGAATTCCCCGACGACGCGCGGATCGCGGCCCTGGCCGACCACCTCCGCGTGCTGAAGAGACACGACATCCTGTGGGCGCCGGTCAGCGGCGTCGCCATCGAAAAAATGGGGCCGAGGCTGCTCTACCGGCTGCCCGAGGATCTGCTCGACCACGTCGTCTATTACGGTGGCGAAGGCAGCAGCAGGCACCACTACGACCCCGTTCAGAAACGCTGGCGTCACGATCCCGACTTCGAACGCCATTTCTCGCCGGCCCAGGCGCTGGCGATCGTCGGTGAAGAGCGGCTGCGCAAGGCGTTGCACCACCATCACCAAGCAGCCCGCACCGAGACCGAGATCGAAAGGCTGCTGGCCGATGCCCGGGAACGGCTGCGGCGCGCTGGCTTCGACGACCGGCTCTGCCTCGTCGACGAGCTGGAGCGGCGGCTCGACGAGGCGGGATTCGACCGCGCCCGGGCCGAGACCTATTTTCGCGGCGGCGCCGTCAGCTGGATGATGCTCGGCGACGTCTCGGTCGATCACTACCGCGGGGAACGGGAAACCACGCAGCGCAACGCGCTGAACGACCATCTGCAGCGGCGCCTCGACGAACTGGACCGGCTGCGCGCGCTGGGCGACGGCGCAGTGACGATGCCCTACCGCCACGCCACCCGCGGCATCAAGCTGGTGCTGGAGGGCAACGACAAGGGTCGCGCCGCCGAGGATCTGATCGCCCGGGGCATCCCCGCCGACGCGATTCTCTTTACCGGCAACGAACTCTACCGTGGCGGCAACGACGATTCGGTACGGCGGGTCGAGGGCATCACGCTGCTGTCGGTGGGTGAACGGGCCGATCCCGGCGTCATCGATGGCGGCGTGCAAACCGAGGCGCTGTGGCAGTGGATGGCGGAGCTCACCACGGCGCTGGAGAAGGGCCAGCCCTGGCCAAAGCTGCTGCGGACGCTGCCGGAGCGGGCACGGCGCAAAGGCTATCTGCGCGACATCGCACGCTTGCAATCGGCCTGTGATCGCCATTGCCCGCTGCCGGCGGACACGCTGCGCTCGATCGACGACCAATTCCTGCTGGATTTTCACCTGCGCCACCGCGCGCTTTTCCTGCAAGCGAGAAAGGATCAGGAAAAACTGAAGAAAACCGAGTATGCGCTGGTCGCCCGCCTCGCCTCGTTGAAGACCCTGCCCTACGACCATGCCCGCAAGATCGTGCGCGAGCTGTTCGATCACAGCAAGCAGGCCGATCACCACCGGGTGGCGCGACGGCTCAAGCAGCATCTGCTGCCGGAGATCAAGGCGCTGCTGCAACAGTTGCTGCTCGACCAGACCGACCTGAAGCCAAAGAAGATACGCAACCGGTTTCGTCAGGTCGGCGGCATCGAAGAGATCGGCGAGGCCCTCCGGGCACTGCTCGGCGCCGCGGGGACGGACGACCCGCAGGCGGACTTCGACCAGGCGATGGGCATCGTCAACCACTGGGCCTACAGCCTCGAGGAGACCATCGGCAAATATTTCACCCGCCACGCCCGCTGGTGCCGCAGGCGGCTCGATCTGCAACGGGCGGTGATGACCGACCCCGCGCTGCGACAGAACCTGCCATCGATCGACAGCGACCGTTTCTTCGCCTTCTACCGCTGGCTGGCGCCACGGCTGGAACGCTCCCCCCACGCCAAGGACCTGGACAAACCGACCATCGTGCTGGTCTCCGGCACCTCCGGCGTCGGCAAATCGACGATCTCACAGAAAATCTCACTGGCGATGGGCATCCCGACCGGCTTCTCGTCGGACGTGGCGTCACGCTCGGTCATGCGTCAGGCGATGCGCTTTCTGCTCGGTGAGGAGAAGGCGCGGGAGACCTTTCCGGAGCTTTTCGGCTCATCTTTCGAGAAGGACTCGCTCGAGTGGTTCTACGCCCACGCGATGCTGACGATGGTCGGCGTCACCGGCAACATCGAGCGACTGGTGAAGGAGAACATCTCGGCGGTCATCGACGGCGTGGCGCTCATTCCCGGGACACTGCCAGCGATCTATTTCGAGACCGCCAATATCGTCTGGCTCACCATCTGCGTCGGCGACGAACAACGCCACTACGAACGCCTCGCCACCCGCAGTGAAACCGGCGTCCAGCGCGGCGGTTCCCGCCGTTACCAGCAGCGTTTCACCGCGATCCGGCACAACCACGACCATCTGGTGACAATGGCCCGTCGCGTCGGCACGCCGGTCATCGACAATGGCGACGATCTCGACCGCGCCATCGAAGAGGCGATCCGCCACGTGGCCAGCCCGTTCGCGGAACGCGCCCCCCGCATCGACGACCCGATACGGGAACGGGTGGAGAAGAGTCTGCAGGAGCGCACCACCTGGGAGGTGCAGAAGCCGCTCGATGGCGATCAGGCCGCCTCGACGTCACGCTGAGCCGCCCGGTTCAATGCCGACACCATCGCCCGCAACGACGCCGACACCGTATCCTGGCTGAAGGCGGCACCGGCGATCCGCTCGCCATCGACATTGAGCAACACATAGGCGACCGCCTCGGCATCGGTCCCCGCCGAGAGGGCGTGTTCGCCGTAGTCCACGACGCTCAGACGCCCGCCCCGCCACTGTGACCAGGCATCGACGAAGGCGGCGATGGCACCGTCGCCGCGCCCCTGCAGCAGGATCTCACCCGCGTCGGTGGCCAGCGTCACGGCCAGCTCGTCGCCATCCTCCCCCTTGAGGCGATAGCCGAGCAGCCGTACCGGCGCCTGGTCACGGACGAAGGTGTCACAAAAGATCCGGTGGATGTCATCGCCACCGAGTTCGCCCCCGCGACACTCGCTCTCCGCCTGCACGCTCCGGGCCAGCTCCACCTGCATCCAGCGGGGCAACCGCAGACCGTGATCCCGCTCCAGCACGAAGGCGATCCCGCCCTTGCCGGACTGGCTGTTGACGCGAATCACCGCTTGATAGTCGCGGCCCAGATCGGCCGGGTCGATCGGCAGATAGGCGACGTCCCACGGTTCGTCGTCGCGCTGCGCGGCCAGGCACTTGCGGATCGCATCCTGGTGACTGCCGGAGAAAGCGGTGTAGACCAGCTCGCCGACCCAGGGATGACGCGGATGCACCGGCAACCCGGTACAGGCCCGGTAGACCGCGATCATCTCATCCGGGTTGGAGAGATCGAGCCGGGGATCGATCCCCTGGCTGTAGAGGTTCATTGCCAGCGTCACGATGTCCATGTTGCCGGTGCGCTCGCCATTGCCGAACAGTGTGCCCTCGACACGATCGGCCCCCGCCAGCAACGCCAGTTCCGCCGCCGCCACCGCACCGCCCCGGTCGTTGTGGGTATGGACCGAGACGACGAGGCTGTCACGCCGCGCCACCTGCCGGCAGAAGCACTCCACCTGATCGGCGAAGACGTTGGGGGTCGCCACCTCCACCGTCGCCGGGAGGTTGATGATGGCCGGTCGCGCTGGCGTCGGCTGCCAGACATCGATGACCGCGTTGCAGATCTCGACGGCGAAATCCACTTCGGTGGCGGTGAAGCTCTCCGGCGAATACTGAAACGTCCAGCGGGTCTCCGGGCGCCTGGCCGCCTCGCGCCGCACCCAGCGCGCGCCAGCCACGGCGATATCGACGATGCCCTGCCGGGAGCGGCCGAAGACCTTTTCCCGCTGCGTCGGCGAGGTGGAGTTGTAGACGTGGACGATGGCGCGCTCGACCCCCTCCAGCGCCTCGAAGGTGCGCACGATCAGCTCCTCACGCGCCTGCACCAACACCTGCACGGTGACGTCGCGGGGAATCTGCCGCGCCTCGATCAACCAACGCAGGAAATCGTACTCATGCCGGCTCGCCGCCGGAAAACCCACTTCGATCTGCCGGAATCCGAGATCGACCAGCAACGCCCACATGCGTCGCTTCTGCGCCACCGTCATCGGCTCCAGCAGGGCCTGGTTGCCGTCACGCAGATCGACACTGGCCCAGACCGGCGCCTTGGTGATGCGTCGGTCGGGCCAACGGCGGTCGGGATTGTGCACCGTCGGCGGCGGAGCGTACTTGCGGTGATCGAACGATGTCATGGCGTGGCCTGTCACATTGCACTGAGAGGAAGACAGCATATATCAAACGATACCGCATATTGTTGCGAATATGCCTTGGAATTCGGCATCAAAGGGATGATAATTTCGAGATCAACCAGTTGAACGACAGAATATTTCTCATTGCCAATGGAACTCGACCGCTACGACCGCCGCATCCTCGACATCCTCCAACGCGATGGCCGCATCAGCAATCAGGCGCTGGCCGACCGCATCGGCCTCTCCCCCTCCCCCTCGCTGCGGCGTGTCAAGGCGCTGGAGACGGCGGGCATCATCCTCGGCTACCACGCCGAGCTGGACGCGCGAAAACTCGGCTACCGGCTGATGGCACTGATCCACATTTCGATGGAGCGCCACACCGCCGAACAGTTCGACGCTTTCGAAGCGGCCATCGAACGGCTGCCGGAGGTGCAGGAGTGCCTGCTGATCACCGGGCAGGAGGCCGACTACCAGCTCAAGGTGGTGGTCCAAGACATGGACGCCTATCAGGATCTGTTGCTCAACCGCATCACCCGTATCCCCGGCGTCACCGGCGTCCACTCCAGCTTCGTGCTGCGACGGGTCGTCGATCACCGCCGGATTCCGGTCGCCACCCCCTCCTGACCGGGTCTGCTACACTCTGGCCAGCGTCGGGCCCCTCTCGACAGTACCGTCACGAAATGCCATGAAATACCTTCACACCATGATCCGCGTCGGTGATCTCGATCGATCCATCGACTTCTACGTCAATGTGCTCGGCTTTCGCGAGCTGCGGCGCAAGGACTACCCCGACGGCAAGTTCACGCTGGCTTTTCTGCAGGCGCCGGGCGACGACGGTGACGATGCACCGATGCTGGAGCTGACCTACAACTGGGGGGTGGCGCACTACGATCTCGGCAATGGCTATGGCCATGTCGCCTACCGGGTGACCTCCATCGACGCCATTGGCAGGGCGCTCGAAAAGGCCGGGCTGGGTTTCTCATGGGGCCCCGGCTCGACGCCGGATGGTCGTAAGAGAATGGCGTTCATCGACGATCCCGATGGCTACAAGATCGAGCTGATCGAATCAATGGCCGATTGACGCGGGACTTTCGAGAGGGGGTGCCGGAGGTCGCGCGGCGATCTGTTTTCCGCCGGCTGTCGGGGTTTTCTCTTATGGCCGGCTACAGCAGCGGTGCCAACAGCCGGGCGATGCCCTCCAGCAGTTTCTGGCGCAGTGGAATCCGGCGACGGGCTTCCTCGGTGATCCGGCTCAGTCCGGCGATCTGACGGGCGAAGTCTTCCCCGAGGCTGCGGTTGACCCGTCCGCTGAAGAAGAAGAGATTGGCCTCGAAATTGAGCCGGAAGCTGCGCTGGTCCATATTGGCCGAGCCCAGCGTCGCAAACCAGTCGTCGACGATGACCGCCTTGCCGTGGCGCATCACATTGAAGTCTTGATAGACCTTGACCCCGGCTTCGATCAGTTCGTCGATGAAATAGTTGGCAGCGGCGGCCACGAGGCGGTGATCCGACTTTCCCGGGAGCAGCAGCCGTACATCGACGCCACGCAGCGCGGCGGTCTGCAATGCCATCGACATCGCCTGGTCGGGGATGAAATAGGGGGTCTCGATCCAGACCCGTTCCCGAGCCAGGTTGATGGCGGCGAAGATCAGTGTCGGAATGGCACGCCACTTCTCATCGGCCGGGCCGCTGGCCAGCAGTTGGGCATGGACCTCACCCGCCGGTGGCAGTTCGGGAAAGTAGCGTAGTGTCGCCAGATCCTCGCCGGTACTGTGATACCAGTCCTGACTGAAGACCTCCTGAAAGCTGTTGACCACCGGCCCGACGACCCGGCAGTGCAGGTCTTTCCACGGCTCACCGATGCCGGCGTATTCGTCACCGATGTTCATGCCGCCGGTAAAGCCGATGCCCCCATCGATGACGATGATCTTGCGGTGATTGCGATTGTTGATGGTGAGTTGACGCGACAGCGGACTCACCTTGAGGAACCACTCGACCTGTCCACCGACATCGAGCAGGGGCTGGAAGAAGCGCCGTCGGGTGCCGTAGGAGCCGACATCGTCGATCAGAACCCGCACCTCGACACCCCGCTGGCGGGCCTCGACCAGCAGGTCGCGGATGCGCCGGCCGGTGCGATCGGGCGCCCAGATGTAGTAGAGCAGATGGATGTGGTCCTTTGCCTCGCGAATCGCCCGTTCGATGGCATCGAAGGTGGTCGGCCCGTCACGACAGATCGTCACCGCATTGCCCGCCAACGGCCCCTGCTCATCGAGATTGGCAGCGAGCCGGACGAGGCTGCCGATCCGCCCCTTGGCCCGCATGACCGGGTTGCGCCCGTGGGTCAGTGGCGCCAGCGCCGGCGCCAGCTTCTGCTCGATGCGGCGGCGCTTGCGGCGCCGCAACCGCAGGCGGGCGGTGCCAAACACCCAGAACGCCAACAGGCCCAGATAGGGCAGCAGGACGATGATGATCACCCAGGCCAGGGTGGCCCCCGTCTCCCGCCGCTGCAGAATCACCTTTGGCAACAGCAGCCCGACGATCAGCGCATCGGCCAGCAGCCACCAGCCGGCATGATCGATGAACCAGAGGTCGTGGAGCATCGCGGGGTCAGAACCAGAAATCCGTCCCCTTGAGCAGAAACTCGGTATAGGGGATGTAGTGGGTACCGTCGCAGGAGAAGGTGAGGCTCACCATGCCGTTGAAGATGTTGATCGAACCGTTGCGCAGATAGAAGGTGGGATCGGACATGCGCAGATCACGCATGATGCCGAGAATGGCGGTGATGTCGTCCCGCGGGATCTCGGCGTTCATCGGATAGGGGTGCAGCGGAAACAGCAGACAGATGTCGGGATCGCTGAAGATCTCCTGGTCGAGAATGCGGTAGCGGTAGGGATCGTCCATCGTCCAGATGGTCGCCTGGCTGGACGAGAAGTGGATCGATGCCTGGAACACGCCACGATCGCTCATCAGCTCCTCGATGATCGACAGCGACTGCTCGATATGCTTGTCGAACCAGCTGTCGATGCGGCATTGCTGGAACACCTGACGGCGGATGGCGGGGTCCCCCTTGATCTGCCGCCAGTACCCCGGCTCGTCGTAGAGCTCCGACGTGAATGGCAGGTCGCGCAGGTTGAAATCGGCACCGAGATAGCCCAGCAGCTCGTCACCATCGTGGACCAGCTGCAATGCGGTGAGCGACGGCCGGCGCTCCCGCAGGCTGATGTAGGCATCGGAGAGCAGAAACCCCCAGCTCGGCATCGCCTCCTTCATATAGGGGCGATCGGTGCGGTCTCGCGCCATGTGCCCCGGCACGATGCCATCCTTGCCGACGTTGTCGCAGATCTGCACCCCGTTGGGGTCGAGACAGTAGAGAAAGGTACAGAACGGGATGCCGCCGAAACCGTCGATCAACACCCGCTCCAGCGCCGCCCGGTCGTGCCAGACCGGCACGCAGCGGGCCGCCAGGTCGGCCATCGGCTGGCGCAACTGCTCGGCCAGCTCCTTGCGTTGCAGATGAATCTTCTCCTTCCAGTTCGCCGACATCGCATCCGATCCCTTCGTGGTGACAACGGACCCATTATAGGAAGCGCCGGCCGATTCGTCGCCGCCTCCGTGAAAATGCCGGCGCAACCGCGCCGCATCGGATCGAACTCAACACCGGCCATCAGCCATCACCGGTACCGGTGCCGGCGCTGACTCCGGCGAACCGGCAACGTCAGCGCCGCCTCAGTAGTATCCCGGCGCATACCCGTAGTAACCGTAGTAGCCGTTGTCGCCATAACCGTTACCGTACCCATGGCCGTCGTAGCCACTGTAGCCATGGCCCTGCCCGTCACCATAGCCATGGCCATCACCGTAGCCGTCTCCATACCCGTGGGCAGTGCCATTGCCACGGCCATGACCGCGCGCCTTGCCCTTGAACTTGAAGCGGAAGGTCATCTCGCCATCGACCGCACCGTCGGCATCGGCATCGGCGCGACCGTCACCCCGGCCGTTGCCACGGCTTGCGCCGTACCCCCGGCCATTGCCATACCCGTTGCCATAAGCATTGCCATCACTACGGCCATAGCCGTTGGCATCGCCATGGCCACGCCCATCGTGGTAGTAGCGGCTGTCGCCGCGGTCGTTGCCGAAGATATCGTCGAACATGTCGAAGGGGTTCCAGCTGGCCTGGGCCGAAGCGGTGACCGCAGTCAAAGCCGTCACCAGCGCAATCTTGGAGAATTTCATGGCACTACACCTGTCTCAGAGTGGATTGTTGCGGGTCGGTTCGGCCGTCCCGCTCGTGTCTTGGAAAAATAGAATATAAGGATATTCTAATATATACAATGGATGGCATATTCTCCGCCTGATTCGAGATAAATCCCCCAACCTATTGATTCAAAAAAACAGATCACCACTTTCCAACCGCCTACCCAAGGGTTTTCCCGGGGGCGGAGAACGATCAATCCGACGCCCCGGTCACCCTTTTCCTCGCCACGCGCCTGAATCCGATCACGGTAACGACGACCCGGGCCGGCCACGGCGGCTTGCTCGCGGGAAACCACGCAACGCCCTATAATCGATGGACCTTTGGTTAGTCCGGACGGCAGGCCAACACCCCATGCGCAGATTTCGTTTCGCCATCATTGCCTTGCTGCTGGCACTCTCCCTACCCGCCCTCTCCGCGCCGACGATCCAGCCTCGCATCATCGGCGGCGTCGAAGCACCGCGCGACGACTGGCCCTACATGGCGGCACTGATGAACAAGATCCTCGGCATCACCGTCGCCGGCGCCAGCTACCAGGCCACCTACCTCATCGGTTCTCCCATCTACCTCTTTGCGGGGGCCCTGGTGGATTGCGGGCTGGCCAGCGAACCCTGCGCCGGGGTTCAGGGCGAGATCTGCCTGATCGCGCGTGGCAACAACACCTTTGCCGAGAAGGTGCGCAACTGTGCCGCCGGCGGCGGCGTCGGCGCCATCATCTACAACAACGAGCCGGGCAATTTCCTCGGCACCCTGCAACGGGCCAAGACCACGATACCGGCCGTCAGCATCAGCCAGGAAGACGGGGCGGCATTGCTGCAACACGTGGGCGAAAAGGCTTCGTTCGGCTACAGCAATCTGATCCCGACCGAAAGCTATTGCGGCGCCACCTGGATCGGCGACGTCTGGGTTCTGACCGCGGCGCACTGTGTCGCCGATATCGAACCCAAGGCCATCATGGTGAACATCGGCGCGCACGACCTGCGTTACGACCAGCGCAACGTGACCGGCGTCACCGAGATCCTGATTCACAGAAACTACGACCCGTACCGCATCAGCAACGACATCGCCCTGCTGCGGCTGCAACAGGCACCCGAAGGCATCGAACCGGTGGCGCTGGCCAGCGAAACCCAGCTCGACCGCGCCATTGCGGCCGGACGGCTGGTCTATATGCTCGGGCGTGGCCAGCAGGAGCCGGTCGCGCCCGGCGAGGATGCCCCCCCCACGCCCGTGGTCTATGAACTCTACGAAGTCGCCGTGCCATTGGTGGACAACCAGACCTGCGCCGACGCCATCGATGCAGTGCTCTATCCCAACGGCGATACGCACTCTGGCCTGGTCACCGACCAAATGGTCTGCGCCGGCCGTCCCGAGGGCAATGTCGGCACCTGTTTTGGCGACAGCGGCGGGCCGATGATCCTGTTCGAGAACGGGATTCCCTACCTGGGCGGCATCACCAGCTGGGGGATCGGCTGCGGCCAGCCGGGACTCTACGACGTCATGACCCGGGTCTCCGCCTACAAGCACGAGGTGGAGGCGGCGATCAAACTGCGGGAGAAGAGCGGTGTTGTCGGTTCGGGTGAATTCGGCGGCACCAACGACGACAGCACCGCCGGCTCAACGGAAGAGAAGCGCTCCGGCGGCGCGCTCTCCGGCTGGCTGCTGTTGCCGCTGTTGCTGCTCGCGGCGTTGCGTGGAGGGCGAATCCTGCCCTCGCTTGCCATCGCGCTGGCCGCCCTGCCCGGCTGCCAGCCCATCGCCACCACCCTTGCCGCCGATACCCACCCCCCGATGGAAAAACTCGAACCCCTGCAAGCGATCGATATCGACCGTCACGGCGTCGAAATCACCGTAATCTCCACCGGGTGCACCGGCGCGGACGACTTCCGGCTGGCGCTGGAGGAGAACACCGACGACCACGCGACACTGGCCATCTACCGCGTCCGACCCGACCACTGCCGCCGCGCACCGATGCCGGTCACGCTGCGGCTGCCATGGAGCAGCGAGACGCCTTTCCCGCAGAAACGGCTGCGCATCGCCAACCCCATCTCCCCGCCGGCGGCGATCCGCTGATCTTGCGGGCGCCACCGCCCCGACCCGCTCACGCCCAGTCCCCCTCCAGCACGACGATGCTGTGGGCGCGCATCGTGTATTCGCCACCACGCAGTCGAATCGACGACTGCGGCGACAGGATGTCTCGTGGGGCCGTCTGGCCGGTATCGACGACCCGCCGCCACTGCACGCCACGGAGCAGCGGCAGCGGCATCGCCTGCTCGAGATCGGACATGTTGAGCATGACATGGAGATGCGGTTCCCCCGCTTGGACCGCCGACAACGTGAACGCCAGCGTCTGGGCGACCGGATCGTCCCACTCCGGCGGTTGCAGATCGGGGCCGTACCAGCTGATGTCGGGGATCCCGGTCAGTTCCACCACCTCACCGGTGAGGAAGTGACGCCGCATCAGGGACGGATGACGGCGGCGCAGCGCAATCATCTCCCGGGTGAAGCGCAGCATGTCGGCATTCTTCTCCACCAGCGTCCAGTCGAACCAGCCCAGCTCGTTGTCCTGACACCAGGCGTTGTTGTTGCCGTGCTGGGTACGCAGCACCTCGTCCCCGGCCAAGATCATCGGATTGCCCTGGCTGAGC
Source organism: uncultured Thiotrichales bacterium (assembly GCA_964614535.1). GTDB lineage: Bacteria > Pseudomonadota > Gammaproteobacteria > UWMA-0217 > UWMA-0217 > JALSHZ01. Next base: position 15,825 of record CAZTOZ010000061.1, read on the forward strand.
ATCAGCACCGCCATGAAGTTGCGCGCCTGCCTGCGGCGCAGTGCCAGCACGTCGGGATCGTCGGTCTCCCCCTCAGCGCCACAGTTCCAGCTGAGGTTGTCGTTGTGACCGTCGCGATTGTTCTCGCCATTGGCCTCGTTGTGCTTGCGGTTGTAGCTGACCAGATCCCAGAGCGTGAAACCGTCGTGACAGGTGATGAAGTTGACGCTGTTGAACGGATGGCGATCGGCCGGCTGGTAGTAGTCGCTGCTGCCGCCGATGCGGGTTGCCACCTCGGCGATGATGCCGCGATCACCGCGGATGAAGCGCCGCATCACGTCACGGTAGCGGCCGTTCCATTCGCTCCAGCGATAACCGGGGAAGCGCCCCACCTGATAGAGCCCGGCGGCATCCCAGGCCTCGGCGATGATCCGCTTGCGCGCCAGCAGCGGCGACAGCTCGATGCTCCAGACGATCGGCGGATTCTCCATCGGCTCGCCATCGGCACCACGGCAGAGCACGCTGGCCAGGTCGAAGCGGAAGCCATCCACCCCCACCTCGGTGGCCCAAAACTCCAGACAGTCGAGCAAGAAGGCGCTGACCATCGGCTGGTTGGCGTTGATGGTGTTGCCACAGCCGGTGTAGTCGCGGTAGGCATAGTCGTTGTCGGGATCGACGTGATAGAAGATCTCGTTGCCCAACCCCTTGAAATTGATGGTTGGGCCATCGGCGCCCCCCTCGGCGGTGTGATTCAGCACCACGTCGAGGATCACCTCCAGCCCGGCATCGTGGAACGCCCGCACCATCTGGCGGAACTCCTCCACGTGCCGGCCCTGGTCAGGCTCGACGCAGTAGCCCGGATGGGGCGAATAGAAACTGTGCGGGCTGTACCCCCAGAAGTTGCGCAGCCCCCGCGCCGCCACCGCCGGCGGCACGTCGTCCTCGTCGAAGGCCATCACCGGCAGCAGCTCGACATGGGTGACCCCCAACGATTGGATATAGGGGATCTTCTCGATCAGACCGAGAAAGGTGCCGCGGCGCCGCTCGTCCAGCCCCGACGACGGATGGCGGGTGAACCCCCCGACATGCAGCTCGTAGATGACCGCCTCCTCGGCGCGGTAACGGGTGTCCCGCAGCTCCGACTCGCACAATGCCGTCGAGCCACGGTGCAGCGGCCAGCGGTTGTCCACCGCCATCGCCCGCATGCTATGGCTGGAGCGACCACTGCCATCGGCCCAGCGATCCCACAGGCGGGTCGAGACGGCCGTCGTCCACGGATCGACCAGCTCACACGACGGATCGAAACGCTGCCCGTCCGTGGTCGGGCCATCGGCCCGCCAGGTGTAGTAGACCCCCTCGCGCAACCCCTCGACGAAGACGTGCCAGACGATGAAGGTGCGGTTGACGCGCGGATCGAGTTCGATGACCTGAAACGGCCGCTCGGCGGCAGGTGATTCGTAGAGCAGCAGTTCGATCCGGGTGGCGCCCCGGCTGATGACGGAAAAGTTGATCCCGTCCGGACAGACCGTCGCCCCCCGCGGGAAGTGGGCGCCTTCGCTGACCCGGTATTGTTTCACTTCAACCATCGTCACGTTCCATCTGTTGACAGCGTCTTTTGCCACCGGCACTGCCCCAACACCCAGGTTTCGGCCACCAGTCGATCGTCCCCCAGGACGATCAGCACGAACAGCATTTCAGAGAGCGCGCGGCAGTGCTGCAACCGGAATCGCAACAATGGCGTCGCTTCCAGATCCAGCACCAGGAAATCGGCCTCCGCACCGGGGCACAGGCTGCCGATCACACCCTCCAGGTCGAGTGCCCGCGCCCCACCCAGCGTCGCCAGATACCAGGCCTCGAGCGCATCCAGCGGCTCCCCCTGAAGCTGCTGAATCTTATAGGCCTCCTGCATCGTCTGGAACATCGAAAAGCTGGTGCCAGCCCCCACGTCGGTGGCCAACGCGACACGCAACCCGGCCTCGCGGGCCCGCCGCAGCGAAAACAGACCGGAGCCGAGGAAGAGGTTGGAGGTGGGACAATGGACGATCGATGCGCCGCTGTCGGCCAGCATCCGGCGCTCATCGTCGTCGAGATGGATGCCGTGCCCGAGCAGGCTGCGCCGCCCCAGCAAGCCATGACGCCGGTAGACATCGGCATAGCCGGCCGCTTCGGGAAACAGCGTCCCGACCCACGTCACCTCCCGCGCCGTCTCGGCGATATGGGTCTGCAGGTAGACCCCGGGGAACTCATCGAGCAATCGCCCGGCCAGCGTGAGCTGCCGCGGCGTCGATGTCGGAGCGAAACGAGGCGTGACCGCATAGCCGAGCCGGTCGACACCATGCCAGCGCCGAATGAGCTCGCGGGACTCGGCATACCCCTGTTCGGCCGTATCACGTAGATCGGCCGGCACGTGACGGTCCATCAGCACCTTGCCGGCGACCAGGCGCAGCGAGCGCTTGCGCGCCTCGGCGAACAGCGCCTCCACCGATTGACGATGGACGCTGCAGAACACCGCGGCGGTCGTGGTGCCGTTGCGCAACAGCTCGTCGAGGAAGCGCCGGGCGACATCGGCCGCGTGGCGCGAATCGGCAAACTTGCGCTCCACCGGGAAGGTGTAGGTCTCCAGCCAATCGAGCAGGCGCGCGCCCCAGGCGCCAATCATCTCCGTCTGCGGATAGTGCAGGTGGGCGTCGATGAAGCCGGGAACGATCAGATGATTGGGATAGCGCCGTACCGGGACGGAAGCCGGCAACCGGCCAACCAGCGCCGCATGATCGTCCACGGCGCGGACACGGCCTGCCTCGACCCAGAGCAACCCGTCCTCGTGATAGACGACCGCCTCCCCGCCCGCCGCGGCGGGTGAGTCGGTGAAGTAGAGAATGCGGCCACGCAGCGCGATGGGATCCATCGACGTAGCATAGCGCAAACCGGGAATGGCGAAACGGATGACGCCACGGGCCGGCTCCCGGCACCTGTCGGCGGGAAACGGCGCGGACGCGGCATCGCGGTCAGATGAAGTCGATACACTTGCCCTTGTAGACGATGGGGCCGGAAGGCTGGTCCGCCCGCTCGCGGTTGCGAGGTTCGAAGGTGATGGCAAACTGCTTGGCCCCCTCCATCCGCTTCCACTGCTGCTCGGAGAGACGGATGAAGGTCTGTTTGCGGTCGGGACGGACGACGCCGACACGAACCGGCTTGCCGTCCGGCGTCTTGATGGCCCACAGCTCCAGCACCCGCTCATCGTCCATCTTCGGCCGCTCCATCAGCCGCACCGACACCACCCGGCGCTTCTGGTCACCCATCGTCACGACCATCGGCTTGTCACCCTCGCCTTCGAGCACCGAGATATAGCTCAACGTCGGCATCGGCGCCGGCTCCCGGGCCACGGGCAGCAGGGTTTGCACGCCCAGCACCACCGCCAGCAGCGCGGTGCTGGCCTGCCAGAAGGCGGTGGAGCCGAAAAAACCGAACCATCCACGCGAGCCTTCCCCTCCGCCATCGGTCGGCGCCTCCGCCGGCACCCCGATCTCGCGGCGAACATTCTCCCAGACCCGGGCCGGGGGCGGGGTCTCCGGCAGCCACTCGGCCATCGGGCCGAGCCTCTGCTCCCACAGTTCGACCGCATAGCGGATATAGGGGCGCTCCTCGATCAGCTTCTCGAAACGGCGCCGCGCCGGCCCGACCATCGTGCCGAGCACATATTCGGCCGCCAGCGCTTCGTAGAGTTCGGGGTTCTGGTAGCGTTTCACTCCAGACATTTCCGCAACCTCGCCACGCCGCGTCTGACCCATGCCTTCACGGTACCCAGCGGCGCGGCCAGTTCCGCCGCGATCTCTTCGTGGGTATGACCGTAGTAGTAAGCCATCAGAATCGATTTCCTCTGTTTTTCCTGCAACTGTTCCATGCATTCCTGCACACGCCGTGCCGAGAGGCTGAGCGCAGCGAGGTCGCCCGGTGATGGATCACTGCTGGAGAAGTCGATACCTTCATATTCGGTTTCCACCTCCTGCGGCCGGCTGCGCTTGCTGCGCAGTACGTCGAGTCCACGATTGCGCACCACCGTCGCCATCCAGGTCATCGCCGAAGCCCGTTCGGGGTTGAACGATGCGGCGTTGTTCCAGATCTTGACGAAGCCGTCCTGCAGCACATCCTCGGCGGCATGGGAGGTCTTCATCAGTTTCAGGCAAACGCTGAACAGCTTGGGTGACGCCAGTCGATAGAGCCGCTCGAACGCCTTTTCATCCCCCTTGGCGCATCGCTTCAACAACTCGGCGTAAGGGTCATTTTCCGGCATGTGAAACCTTGGCAGTCAACGGAAGTCGAACGGCGAATCATATCACGCAGCTCGTCGCCCCCAGGTTTCACCATCACTGAAAATGACTACACGGTAACTACGCCACGACCGCGCCAAAAGATGCCGCAGCCTCCATAAAAAAAGGAGCCGAAGCTCCTTTTTTCATGACATGGATCAAACCTGGAGACGAAAAAGGCCGGGATGGCCTTTTTCGCCCGGCCGACGGGAAATCGCGGCCTATTCGTCCACCGCCTTCATCGACAGACGGATACGGCCCTGGCGATCCAGCTCCAGCACCTTGACCCGGACGATGTCACCCTCGCTGAGCTTGTCGGTCACCTTCTCGACCCGTTCGTTGGCGATCTGCGAGATGTGGACCAGGCCATCCTTGCCAGGCAACACGGTGACGAAGGCGCCGAAGTCCATGATCTTGCTGACCTTGCCTTCGTAGACCCTGCCGACCTCGATATCGGCGGTCAGCTCCTCGATCATCCGCTTGGCGGCCATGCCACCTTCCATGTCGACGGCGGCGATCTTGATGGCGCCACTGTCGTCGATGTCGATGGAGGCGCCGGTGGCCTCGGTGATCCCCTTGATCGTGGCGCCCCCCTTGCCGATGACATCGCGGATCTTCTCCGGATTGATCTTCATCGTGATGAAGCGCGGCGCGTACTCGGACATCTCCTCACGGTGGCGGGAGATGGCCTTGTTCATCTCGCCGAGAATGAACAGCCGCCCCTCTTTCGCCTGATCCAGCGCCTGCTGCATGATCTCGCGGGTGATGCCGTCGATCTTGATGTCCATCTGCAACGCGGTGACGCCGTCGGCGGTACCGGCCACCTTGAAGTCCATGTCGCCGAGGTGGTCCTCGTCGCCGAGGATGTCGGTGAGCACGGCGAAGTCGTCGCCCTCCTTGACCAGCCCCATCGCGATACCGGCCACCGGCGCGGCCAGCGGCACGCCGGCATCCATCATCGACAGGCTGGTGCCGCAGACCGACGCCATCGAGCTGGAACCGTTGGACTCGGTGATCTCCGAGACCACCCGAATGGTGTACGGGAAGGTCTCGGGATCGGGCAGCACCGCTTGCACGCCCCGCTTGGCGAGACGACCGTGACCGATCTCGCGACGCTTCGGCGAACCGACGCGGCCGGTCTCTCCGACCGAGAACGGCGGAAAGTTGTAATGCAACATGAAGGGTTCGCGACGCTCCCCTTCGAGCGCGTCGATGATCTGCGCATCGCGGGTGGTGCCCAGCGTGGTGATGACCAGCGCCTGGGTCTCGCCACGGGTGAACAGCGCGGAGCCATGCGTGCGCGGCAGGACACCGGTGCGGATCGTGATCGGACGGACGGTCCTCAGATCACGGCCGTCGATGCGCGGCGCGCCGGAGAGGATGCGTCCACGGACGATGCGCTTCTCCAGCTTGTAGAAGGCCGCCTCGACATCGGCGGCCGACGGCGCGCCCTCGTCGTCACCGGCCAACCGTTCGACGACGCCCTTCTTGATCTCGCCGATGCGGTTGTAACGCGCCTGCTTGTCGGCGATCTGGTAGGCTTCGGTGAGATCTGCCTCGACCGCCGCCCGGACGGCATCGACAAGTTCGGTGTTCTCGGCCGGCGGCTGCCAATCCCATGCCGGCTTGCCGGCCTCGGCCTTCAGTTCGTTGATCGCATCGATCACCACCTGCATCTGTTCGTGACCGTACATGACGGCGCCGAGCATGACGTCTTCCGGCAGCATCTTCGCTTCCGACTCGACCATCAGCACCGCGTCCCGGGTACCGGCCACGACCAGGTCGAGCGCCGATTTCGCCAACGCCTCGCGACCGGGATTGAGGACATAGTCGCCATCGACATAGCCGACGCGGGCGGCACCGATCGGCCCCATGAACGGCAGACCGGAGATGGCCAGCGCCGCGGACGCGCCGATCATCGCCGGCACCTCCGGATCGACATCGGGGTTCAGCGACTTGACAGTAGCGATGATCTGCGTCTCGTTGGTGAATCCCTTGGGAAACAGCGGACGCAGCGGGCGGTCCATCAGTCGGGCGGTGAGGGTCTCCTTCTCCGAAGGACGCCCTTCACGGCGGAAGAAACCACCGGGAATCTTGCCCGCGGCATAGGTACGCTCCTGATAGTCACAGGTCAGCGGAAAGAAGTCCCGTCCTTCGACGGCTTCCTTGGCGGCGACGACGGTGACCAGCACCACCGTCTCTGCCATGTTGATGAGCACGGCGCCGGTTGCCTGACGCGCGATTTCACCGGTTTCCAGTGTGACGGTATGTTCACCGAACTGGAAGGTCTTTTTCGTAGGGGTAGGTGACACGATGCTTCTCCCAGTAATTAACGACGCAGGCCGAGATCAGCAATCAGTGCCTTGTAACGGTCTTCGTCCTTGCGCTTGAGATAGTCCAGCAACTTGCGGCGCTGGTTGACGAGACGAATCAGACCGCGACGCGAGTGATGATCGTGCTTGTGTTTTTCGAAATGGGGGGTCAGATCCTTGATGCGCGCGGTCAGAAGAGCCACTTGCACCTCCGGGGACCCGGTATCGGAAGGAGATCGCTGATATTTCTTGACGATCTCTGCCTTTCCTTCAGTCGTGATCATAAGCCAAAGCTCCAGAGTATTTGTGCAACGAAAAAAGCAATGCCCGGCACGTCCGGACATTCCCGTAGCGGGCGGAGTATATCACTTCGACCAACGCCCCCCCACCCGACAGAGGCGTCCGCCGTTTCAACCGTCCACCGCTGCGTCAGTCGGCGGCCGTGGCCATCAGCCGGCGCGGGTAGAGCATGCCATCGCAAATCTCACCGAGGCCGAGAAAACGATCGTCTGGCCCGTAGATACGGCAGTGCCGGCTCTTGCCCGACCACGCCAGCGCCTCTCCGTGGGCAATACGCGCGGCATCGGCCGCATTCAGCGACACCGCCGACCAGTGCGGCAACGCCTGATCGACCGGAATCAACAACGCATCGAGCGCCTCCAGGCCCCGCGCCGCCAAGGCCTCGATCTCGTCCAGCGTCCGCATCGGCTGGTCCCCGTAGGGATCGACGTGATGCCGCCGCAACCGGATCACATGACCGCAACTGCCCAACGCCTCGGCGATATCCTCGACCAGGGTGCGGATATACGTTCCCTTGGAGCAGCTCACCTCCAGCGTGAACCCCCGCGGTTCGATGGCCGTGGCCTCCAGCCGCGATATGGTCACGGCCCGCGGCGCCCGCTCCACCACCCTGCCCTCGCGGGCCAGCTCGTAGAGCGGCCGGCCATTGCGCTTCAGCGCCGAATACATCGGCGGCACCTGCTGGATCTCACCACGAAAACCACCGAGCACCGCCTCCAGCGCCGCCGCGTCGAAAGGCGGCACCGGCCGCTCGGCCACCACCTCGCCGTCGGCGTCGCCGGTATCGGTGGCCGTGCCGAGCCGGGCCGTCACCCGGTAGTGTTTGTCCGCCGCCAGCAGATGCGACGACAGCTTGGTGGCCTCGCCGAGACAGATCGGCAACATCCCGGTGGCGAGCGGATCGAGGGCACCGGTGTGCCCCCCCTTGGCCGCGCGGAACAGCCGCAGCACCCGCTGCAGCGCGGCGTTGGAGGTCATCCCCTGCGGTTTGTCCAGCAGCAGTACGCCGCTGACGTCGCGCCCCTGACGGCGCCTTCTCCTGCGTGCCATCAGTCGGGATCGAAGTCGCGGTCACGCGCGCGCGCCCTGGCGATCAACGCCTCCAGCTCCGCGCTGCGCGCCGCCGTCTCGTCATGGATGAAATGGAGTTCCGGCGTGAACCGCACCCGCAGCCCCTTGCCCAGCTTGGAACGCAGAAACCCCTTCGCCTTCTCCAACCCAACCCGGGTCTCCTCCGGGTCGCCCGACAGCAGCGTGTAGTAGATCTTGGCGTGGGTCAGGTCGGGCGACACCTCCACCTCGTGGATCGTCACCATACCGACCCGCGGATCCTTCACCTCGCGGCCGATCAACTCGGCCAGATCGCGGTGGATCTGCTCCGCCAGCCGTAACGCTCTTGGATACTCCCTGGGCATTACAGCTGACGCTTGACCTCGGTGCGGACGAAGTTCTCGATCTGGTCACCGGGGCGGACGTCGTTGTAGTTGCGTACCGCGATGCCACACTCGGTGCCCGACTGCACCTCCTCGACATCGTCCTTGAAACGGCGCAACGACTCCAGCTCGCCCTCGTAGATGACGACGTTGTCCCGCAACACCCGGATCGGGTTGCCACGGCGCACGACCCCTTCGGTGACCAGACAACCGGCCACGGCGCCGAAGGCCGACGACTTGAAAACGTCCTTGACCAGCGCGACGCCGACGATCTCCTCGCGCAGCTCGGGGCTGAGCAGGCCGGAGAGGGCCTGCTTGACGTCGTCGATGACGTCGTAGATGACGTTGTAGTAGCGCAGATCGACGTCGTTCTCCTCGATGGCGCGACGGGCCGCGGCATCGGCGCGGACGTTGAAGCCGATCATGATGGCCTTCGAGGCCACGGCGAGATTGACGTCCGACTCGCTGATGCCACCAACATTGGCGGCCACGACGTTGACCTGGACCTCATCGGTCGAGAGCTTCTGCAGCGCATCGCGCAGCGCCTCGGCCGAGCCCTGCACGTCCGCCTTGATGAAGACGTTGACGATGCCGACATCCCCTTCCTGCATCTGCTTGAAGAGGTTCTCCATCCGCGCCGCCTGCTGCTGGGTCAGCTTGCTTTCGCGCAGTGCCTCCTTGCGCGCCTCGGCCGCTTCCCGCGCCTTGCGCTCGTTCTCGACGGCGATGACGCTGTCGCCGGCATTGGGCACGCCGGAGAGTCCGAGCACCTCGACCGGAATCGAGGGCCCCGCCGCCTTCACCTTCTTGCCAGCCTCGTCGAACATGGCGCGCACCCGGCCGAACTCCGAGCCCGAGAGAATCACGTCCCCCTGCTTCAGCGTGCCGGACTGCACCAGAATCGTCGCCACCGGGCCACGCCCCTTGTCCAGCGACGATTCGATGACGACGCCGGAGGCCAGCCCGTCGACCGGCGCCTTCAGCTCCAGCACCTCGGCCAGCAGCTGGATGCTCTCGAGCAGATCGTCGACCCCCTGCCCGGTGTGGGCGGAGACATTGACGAAGATGGTGTCACCCCCCCACTCCTCGGGGATGACCTCCAGCGCGGCCAGCTCGTTGCGGACCCGCTCGGGATCGGCCTCGGGCTTGTCGATTTTGTTGACGGCGATGATCATCGGCACCTCGGCCGCCTTGGCGTGCTGGATCGCCTCCTTGGTCTGCGGCATCACGCTGTCGTCGGCGGCGACGACGATGATGGCGATGTCGGTCACCTGGGCGCCACGGGCACGCATCGCGGTGAAGGCGGCATGGCCCGGCGTATCGAGAAAGGTGATCCCCACCTCGCCCATGTCCACGTGGTAGGCGCCGATGTGCTGGGTGATCCCCCCGGCCTCGCCAGCGGTCACCTTGGTCTTGCGAATATAGTCGAGCAGCGAGGTCTTGCCGTGATCGACATGTCCCATGATCGTGACCACCGGCGCCCGCGGGTACTGCTCGCGGTCGTCGGCACTGGCCTGGACCACCTCGGCCAGCTGGGTTTCCAGGTCTTTCTCCTCCTTGATCTTCGGCTTGTGCCCCAGCTCCTCGGTGACCAGCACCGCGGTGTCCTGGTCGAGCACCTGGTTGATGGTCGCCATCACGCCCATGCCCATCAGCGCCTTGATCACCTCGGAGGCCTTGACGGCCAGCGCCTGTGCCAGATCGCCGACGGAGATGCTCTCGCCGATCTCCACCTCACGCACCACCGGCGCAGTCGGTTTCTCGAAGACGTGACGGGTCTCGGTCTTGATGACCCGGCGGCCGGCCTTGCCCTTGCGGCGACCCGCGCTGCGATCGACATGCAGCCGGTCACGGGAGAAACGCGAAGACTCCTCCTTGCGCAGCACGCCCTTTTTCTTGCCCTTGGCCTTCTTCTCGGCGGCGGGCGGTGGTGGTGGTGGCGGCGCCGGCTCCACCGGCCGCGCGGCCGCCATCTTCGCCTCCTCCTCGGCGCGGCGCTTGTCTTCCCGCGCCTTCTCTTCCTCGGCCTTGCGGCGCGCCTCTTCCTCCTGCTTCGCCTTCTGTGCCTCGATCAGCGCCTGGCGCTCCTTCTCCAGCTGCTTGGCCAGCTCGTCGAGACCGGACGACGCCGCCGGTGGCGCTTCCGCGGCCGGGGCGGGCGCCTCTTCCACCTTCGGCGGAGCCGGTTCAGCCGGCTCTGGCTCCGGCTCCGGCTTGACCACACGACGCTTGCGCACCTCGACATTGACCGTCTTGGCGCCGCTGCGATCGCCACTCTTGACCCTGAGGGTGGAGACCTTTTTCCGCTTCAGCGTGATCTTCTTGCCGGCCACCGGCGACGTCGCGGGCTGACCATGGGCGCTGCGCAGGTGGGCGAGCAGTTTCATCTTCTGCTCTTCGTTGATCTCCGCCTCCGCACTGGATACATCGACACCGGCTTCCTTGAGCTGGGTCAACAGTTTGTCGACCGGGGTTCCGACCACTTCGGCCAGCTGTTTTACGGTGATGTTACTCATAGGAATCTCCCCCTCTCATCATTCGGCTTGCTCGGCAGCAAACCAGGGTTCGCGTGCGGTCATGATCAGGGCGGCGGCGCGCTCCTCATCGATGCCCTCGATGTCGAGAATGTCCTCGACGGCCTGTTCGGCGAGATCTTCCATGGTACAGATGCCCTTGGCCGCCAGTCGCCTGGCGGTCTCCTCGTCCATCCCCTCCATTTCCAACAGGTCCTCGGCGGGCACGCCCCCCTCGACCTGCTCCTCGGCGGCGATGGCACGGATCAGCAGCGCATCGCGCGCGCGGTTGCGTAGTTCGGCGACGATCTCCTCGTCGAATTCCTCGATCTCCAGCATCTCCTCCTCGGGCACATAGGCCACTTCGTCGATGCTGGTGAACCCCTCCTGCACGAGAATGGTCGCCACGTCCTCGTCGACGTCGAGCGCCTTCATCAACTCCTCGATGTAGCGGCGGGCCTCCTCCTCGCTCTTCTCCTCGGCGTCGGCCTCGCTCATGACATTGAGCTCCCAGCCGGTGAGCTGGCTGGCCAGGCGGATGTTCTGCCCATTGCGGCCGATGGCCTGGGAGAGCTTCTCCTCGGTCACCGCCACGTCCATGCTGTGCTTGTCCTCATCGACGACAATGGAGACCACGTCGGCCGGCGACATCGCGTTGATGACGAACTGGGCCGGATTCTCGTCCCAGAGAATGATATCGATCCGCTCGCTCGCCAGTTCATTGGAGACGGTCTGGACCCGCGATCCGCGCATGCCGACGCAGGCACCCACCGGATCGAGGCGCTCGTCGTTGCTGCGCACCGCAATCTTCGCCCGCAGGCCGGGATCACGGGCCGCGCCCATGATGTCGATGAGCCCCTGACCGATCTCCGGCACCTCGAGCTTGAACAGCTGCACGAGAAACTCCGGCATGGTCCGGCTCAGAAAGAGCTGTGGACCACGCGGCTCGGAACGCACTTCGTAGAGATAGCCGCGCACCCGGTCGCCCACATGCATCGTGTCTCGCGAGATCATGTGTTCACGGGGGATGAAGCCCTCGACATTGTTGCCCAGATCGACGAACACCCCCCCTTTGTGGTCCTTGCGCTTGACGATCCCCATCAGCAGCTCGCCGACCCGGTCCTGATAGGCCTCGACCACCAGTTTGCGCTCCGCCTCGCGCACCTTTTGCATGATGACCTGTTTGGCCGTCTGCGCCGCGATGCGGCCGAAGTCCACCGACTCGATCGGTTCCTCGATGTAGTCACCCACCTCGACGTCGGGTTTCTTCTCCTTCGCGTAGCTGTAGAGAATCTGTGTGTTGGGCGATTCGAATTCCGGATCCTCGTCGTCGACGACCTTCCAGACACGGTAGGTCTCGTACTCGCCGGTCTCCCGGTCGATCACCACCTTGGCGTCGATGTCGCCGCCGTATTTCTTGCGGGTCGCGGACGCGAGCGCGGCCTCGAGCGCCTCGAAAATGATTTCCTTGTCGATGCCCTTCTCGTTGGAGACGACATCCACAACCATAAGAATCTCTTTGTTCATCGCGTCTTACCCTTGTTTCCAAACTGCATGTCTACAATCAACCTTCCCCGCGATACGGCATCGAACGGAAAAACGATCTGCTGGCCGTCCACATCCATCGTGATCTCATCGTCACCAACCGCTGCGATCACACCCCGGAAGTTGCGACTGCCCTCCACCGGCCATTTGAGGCGAACCTTTGCCTCATGGCCAATATGGTCCTGGTAGTGTTGCAGCCGCAGCAGCGGCCGCTCGATACCCGGGGACGACACCTCGAGCGTATAGGGAACCTCGATCGGGTCCTCCACGTCGAGAAGGCCACTGAGCTGGTAGCTCACCTGCGAACAGTGGTCGAGCGTCACGCCGTCGGGCCGGTCGATGAACACCCGCAGCAACGCCGACTTGTTCATCGGGCGATAGTCGATACCCCAGAGCTGGCAGTCGAAACTCTCGACCACCGGCTCGATCAGGGCTTCCAGTGTTTCAATATCACTCACAACGTCACCAACAAAAAAAGGGCCATCGGGCCCTTTCTTATCATCGTTATCTGCTGCCGTTCGAGGCGTTGCCCCGACACGGCGGCCCGGTCGGGCAATGGCCTTCGAGGCCGCGCCCGTCCAACCAGGCCGACCGACGACCCGGCGATCCGCAAACCGCCGGACCATCGATCGGGCCTTGCTGCCCGAAACCGTCGAGCGCGTTTCCGCGGACAATAAAAAAGCCCCTGAAAGGGGCCCCAATAACTGGTAGCGGGGGCAGGATTCGAACCTGCGACCTTCGGGTTATGAGCCCGACGAGCTGCCAGACTGCTCCACCCCGCAACTGAGGATGCGAATAATAGTCCCCGCGTTTGGAATTATCAACCCCTGGCGGAAAATAAGTCGATCTCCACTCGCGCGGCCCGTCAGCCCGCGAAGATCGCCAGGCAAACCGCCGTCAAAACGCCCGGGAACAGCCCCAGCGCAATCATGCCGAGGCTATTGACCGAGAGCGCCACGGTCCCGGCATCCATCGCCTTGAGCGGCTGTGACTCCCCTGCCGGCTTGTCGACGTACATCAGCTTGATGACGCGCAGGTAGTAGAAAGCGCCGATCACCGACATCAGCACCGCATAGACCGCGAGATAGATGTGTCCGGCATCGACCAGCGCCTGCAACACCCAGAACTTGGCGATGAAGCCGGCCGTACCGGGAATACCGATCATCGAGGCCATCAGCACCAGCATCAGGAACGCCAGCCAGGTGTGGCTGTCGTTCAGCCCTTTGTAGTCGTCCAGCTGCTCGGCCTCTCTTCCTTTCTGGCTGAGCATGATGACGACGCCGAACGCGCCAAGAGACATCAATGCGTAGATGATGGTGTAGAACAGCGCGGAACTGAGTCCGTCACTGCCACCGACCATGACCCCGAGCAGGATGAAGCCGACATGGGAGATGGTCGAATAGGCGAGCATGCGTTTGATGTTGGTCTGGGCGATGGCGACGATATTGCCGATCGCCAGCGACAGCACGGCCAGCAACATCAGGATCTGCTGCCAGTCGATCCGTTGGTCGGCCATGCCGTCGACCAGCAGCCGGATCAGCATCGCGAAACCCGCCAGTTTCGGCGCGGTGCCGATGAAAGCGGTCACTGCGGCGGGCGCGCCCTGGTAGACGTCCGGCATCCACATATGAAACGGCACCGCCCCGAGCTTGAACGCAAGCCCGACGAGGATGAACACCATGCCGAAGAGAATCGGCACCCGGCCATGCTCGGGTGCGGCGGCCAGGCGCTCCTGAACCGCCGCCAGGTCGAGGGTGCCGGTCAGGCCGTAGAGGATCGACATGCCGTAGAGCAACATGCCCGAGGCGATGGCGCCGAGCACGAAATACTTGATGGCCGCCTCCGACGCCTCGGCGGAGTCACGGTTGAAGGCCACCAGCGCATAGAGCGACAACGACAGCAGTTCGAGGCCCATATAGAGGGTGAGAAAGCTGCCCGCCGAGATCATTACCATCATCCCCAACAACGAGAACAGCACCAGCACCGGGTACTCGCCCTTGTAGAGCCCCCGGTGCTTCAGGTAGTCACGGGAATAGAGCAGCACGGCGGCGGTGACCAGGTAGGTGAACAGTTTGAGCAGATCGGCGAGCGAATCGCGAACGAAGCTGCCGCCAAAGGTGGTGACCACGCTCTCCTGCATGCCGTTCCAGGTCAGGAGGAAGAGGCCGAGCAGCGTCAACTGCGTCAGCCAGAACGTCAGATGGCGCTGCTCCTGCTTGAGAAACAGATCCACGACGAGCACGACGCAAGCCATCGTCAGCAGAAAAATCTCGGGAATGGCTGGAGTAAGATCAGGCATCGATTCGTCTCACCGTTACAGTTTCGACCCAGCCGCCTGCTGGATCAGATGGGCAATGCTCTCGTGCATGACATCGAGCAGCGGATTCGGCCAGACGCCAAGGGCAATGATGGCAATGGCCAGCGCCCAGAGAAAAAGCTTCTCGCGTCCGGTGACGTCGGTCAGCGCGGCCACCCGCTCGTTGGCGACGTCACCGAAGACGACGCGCTTGATCATCCACAGGGTATAGGCCGCCCCGAGAATCAGCGTCAGCGCCGCCAGGAAAGCGAACCAGAAATTGGCCCGGAAGCTGGCGAGAATCACCATGAACTCGCCGACGAAGCCGGAGGTGCCCGGCAGCCCGGAATTGGCCATCGCGAACAGCACGAAGAAGGCACCGAACACCGGCATCACCTGGATCACGCCACCGTAATCACCGATCTCGCGGCTGTGCATCCGGTCATAGAGCACGCCGACGCTGAGAAACATGGCGCTGGAGATGAAGCCGTGGGAAATCATCTGCACCATCCCCCCCTCGATGCCGAGCGCCGCGCCGGCGGTGCCGCCGGTGTTCTCGATGATGCTATAGAGCAGGAAGAAGCCCAACGTGACGAAACCCATGTGGGAGATCGACGAGTAGGCAATCAGTTTCTTCATGTCCCGCTGCGCCAACGCCACGAATCCGACATAGACGATGGCCACCAGCGACATGAAGATCACCAGCCAGTCGAGCGCGCGGCTGGCATCCGGCGTGATCGGCAGCGAGAAACGCAGAAAGCCGTAACCACCGATCTTCAGCATGATGGCCGCCAGCACCACCGAACCGCCAGTGGGCGCCTCGACGTGGGCATCCGGCAACCAGGTGTGGACCGGCCACATCGGCACCTTGACGCCGAAGGCGAGCAGAAACGACAGAAAGATGAAGATCTGCGCCTGTTCACTGATCGGCATCGCATGGTAGTCGAGAATCGCAAAGCTCCCCGACTGGTTGTAGAGATAGATCAGCGACACCAGCATGAACACCGAGCCGAGGAAGGTGTAGAGGAAGAACTTGATCGACGCATAGACCCGGCGCGGCCCGCCCCAGATCCCGATGACGATGAACATCGGAATCAGCATCGCCTCGAACAGCAGATAGAACAACACCGCATCGAGCGCGGCGAACACGCCGACCATGACGCCATCGAGAATCAGGAACGCCGCCATGTACTGCGCCACGCGGTACTGGATCACCTCCCAGCCGGCGATGACGACCAACACCGTGGTGAACGTCGTCAGCAGGATCAGCGGCATCGAGATCCCATCGACGCCGAGGTGATAATGGATGTTGAACGTGGTGATCCAAGGATGTTTCTCGACGAACTGCATCGCCGCAGTACCACTGTCGAAACCGGTATAGAGCGGAATGCTCAGCAGGAAGGTGAGGATGGCGATGGCGAGCGCCAGCCTGCGTACCAGATCCTGCCGCGCTTCACCGACGGCCAGCAGCGCAAAACCACCGACGATCGGCAGCCAGACGAGAATCGACAACAACGGCCAGTCTGAAAACATGAACATCTCCTATTAGCCGTTCAGCACGAACCAGCCGAGCAGGCCGACGAGTCCGAGAATCATTGCGAAGGAATAGTGGTAGAGCTGACCGGTCTGCAACAGCCGCAGCAGGCTGGCCGATACCGCCACCACCTTGGCGGCGCCATTGACGATCAGGCCGTCGATCAACAGGCGATCGCCGACATTGGAGAACAACCCGCCGATCTTGCGAAAACCCGCGCCGAAGACGGCATCGTTGAATTCGTCGAAACCATACTTGTTCAGCAGCAAGCGATACAGCCCGTTGAAACGGCGCGCGGTGTTGTCGGCGATCTCCGGCTTGCGCGTGTAGATGAACCAGGCCGAGACCAGCCCCGCCATCGCCAGCCAGAACGGCGGCGCCATCAGGCCGTGGGTGACGAAGGCGACGAGACCGTGATAATGCTCGCTGAGGTGATGGATCGCCTCGTGCTCATGCTCGACGAAGATCACCCCCTTGAAAAACTCCCCGACCACCAATGGGTCGATGAAGACACCGGCGGCCACCGACGGAATCGCCAGCAGCACCAGCGGCAGCGTCACCACCCAGGGCGACTCCTTCAGATGCTCGCGGGTGTGTTCGTCCATCCGCTCCTCGGTGTGGAACACGAGAAAGAACATGCGGAAGCTGTAGAACGCGGTGACGAACACCCCGAGCAGCACGGCCCAGTAGGCGAAGCCGGCACCGGGAATGTGCGACAGCGCCACCGCCTCGATGATCGAATCCTTCGAGAAGAAGCCGGAAAAACCGGGAAAACCGATCAACGCCAGCGACCCGATCAGCGAGGTGAGGTAGGTGATCGGCATGTACTTGCGCAGCCCGCCCATCTTGCGGATATCCTGCTCGTGATGCATCGCAATGATGACCGACCCGGCGGCAAGGAACAGCAACGCCTTGAAAAAGGCGTGGGTCATCAGGTGGAAAATACTGGCGGCATAGGCCGAGGCACCGAGCCCCACCGTCATGTAGCCGAGCTGCGACAGCGTCGAATAGGCGACCACCCGCTTGATGTCGTTCTGCACGATGCCGACCAGCCCCATCAGAAACGCGGTCAGCGCGCCGATGACGAGCACGAACGACAATGCCACCTCCGACAGTTCGAACAACGGCGACATCCGCGCCACCATGAAGATCCCGGCGGTGACCATCGTCGCCGCGTGGATCAGCGCCGAGATCGGCGTCGGGCCTTCCATCGAATCGGGCAGCCAAACATGCAGCGGCATCTGCGCCGACTTGCCCATGGCGCCGATGAACAGCAGGATGCAGGCCACGGTGACGACCGACCACTGCGCCGCGCCGACGATGTTCATCGTCTCGTGCTGCAGCTTCTCCGCCTGTCCAAACACGACGGCGTAGTCGAGGCTGCCGGCGTACATCAGGATCGTCGCAATGCCGAGCAGAAAACCGAAGTCCCCGACCCGGTTGACCAGAAACGCCTTGAGGTTGGCGTAGATCGCCGTCTCGCGCGTCGTCCAGAAGCCGATCAGCAGATAGGAGACCAGCCCCACCGCTTCCCAGCCGAAGAACAGCTGCATGAAGTTGTTGGCCATGACCAGCATCAACATCGAGAAGGTGAACAGCGAGATATAGGCGAAGAAGCGCTGGTAACTGTTCCTGCCGGCCAGACTGTACTCCGGCCAGTTGTGCTCGTCGTCGGCCATGTAGCCGATGGTGTAGATGTGCACCATCAGCGAGACGAAGGTGACGACCACCATCATCAACGCAGTGAGATTGTCGATCAGGAACCCCACCTGGAAACCGATGCCGTCACTGAAGGCCCACTGGTAGAGGGTGACATCCAGGGGCGCGGCGCCGTCGATGGCAAAACGCTTGAAGGTGATCGCGGCGCAGACGAACGAGACGGCGACACCGAGAATCGTCACCCGGTGGGCATTGCGCCGTCCGATACGCCCACCGAAGAGGCCGGCGATGATCGAGCCGAGCAGCGGCGTGAACGGGATGAGCAGATATATCGGATCCATCTTCCTACCCCTTCATCTCGTCGAGATCCTCGACGTTGATGGTCCGGCGGTTACGGAACACCACCACCAGAATCGCAAGGCCGATGGCGGCCTCGGCCGCGGCGACAGTGAGGATGAAGAACACGAACACCTGGCCGGAGATGTCCCCCAGATAGTGGGAGAAGGCGATGAAATTGGTGTTCACCGCCAGCAGCATCAACTCGATGCACATCAGTAGCACGATCACGTTCTTGCGGTTGAGAAAAATCCCGGCGATGCTGATCGAAAACAGAATCGCGCCGAGCACGAGAAAGTGTGTCAATGGAATCATGAGCCGTCTTCCTTCTTCTCCGCCGCCATCTTCACCAGCCGCACCCGCTCGTCGCGCCTGACCTTGATCTGTTCGATCGGCGTCTGATACTTGGTCTGCGGCCGCCGCCTGAACGTCAGCGCGATGGCGGCGATGATCGCCACCAGCAATACCACCGCCGCAATCTCGAACGGATAGACATAGTCGGTATACATCACCCGGCCGATCGCCTCGGTGTTGCTCACTTCACCGCCAGACGCCAATGGCGGGCGGACGTTGAAGATCCGCTGCGTCAACACCATCGCCATCTCGATGACCATCACGATCGCCACGACGAGTGCCGCTGGCGCGTAGCGGGCGAAGCCCTCCCGCATCTCGGCGATATTGATGTCCAGCATCATCACCACGAAGAGGAACAACACCATGACCGCGCCCACGTAGACCAGCACCAGCAGCAGGCCGAGAAACTCGGCCTCCATCAGAATCCAGAGACAGGCGGCGGAGACGAAGGTGAGCACCAGAAAGAGCGCCGCGTGGACCGGATTGCGCACGGTGATGACGCGCAACGCGGCCAGCACCTGGATGCCGGCAAAGAAATAGAAAAGAAACTGAACGAAGGTCATCAGCGGTGGTTACTCCTACGGCCTGTCCACATTATCGGTACGGCGCATCGGCGGCGCGGTCCCTGGCAATCTGCTCCTCGTATTTGTCGCCGATCGCCAGCAGTTTGTCCTTGGTCATGATCTGCTCGCCACGCTGCTCGAAATGGTATTCATAGATCCGCGTCTCGACGATCGAATCGACCGGACAGGCCTCTTCGCAGAACCCGCAGAAGATGCACTTGAACAGGTCGATGTCGTAGCGGGTGGTGCGCCGGGTGCCGTCCTCGCGCTCCTCCGACTCGATCGTGATCGCCAACGCCGGGCAGACCGCCTCGCAGAGCTTGCAGGCGATGCAGCGCTCCTCGCCATTGGGATAGCGACGCAACGCATGCAGGCCACGAAAGCGCGGCGACTGCGGCGTCTTCTCCTCGGGATAGCGAATCGTGAACTTGCGCGAGAAGAAATACTTCCCGGTGACGCTCATCCCCTTCAGCAGCTCGATGAGGGTAAAGCTCTTGACGAAATGTTTCAGATCACCCATGGGCGCCCCCTTACAGCCACGGCTTCCAGCCCAGCGCGATCGCCAGGCCCTCGCCAAAAATCCACACCAGCGTCACCGGAATCAGCACCTTCCACCCCAGCCGCATGATCTGGTCGTAGCGGTAACGGGGAAAGGTGGCGCGAAACCAGAGGAACAGCAGCAGGAAGAAACTGGTCTTGAAGACGAACCAGTGGACGCCGCTGTCGAGCAGCGAGCCGATCACCGGCAGCGAGAAGACCGACGCCGGCAGAATGCCCTCGAACGGTGACAGCCAGCCGCCGAGAAACAGAATCGTCGTCAACGCGCCGATCAGGATCATGTTGGCGTATTCGGCGAGAAAGAAGACGGCGAACGCCATCCCCGAATACTCGACATGGAAACCGGCGACGATCTCCGACTCCCCCTCGGCGACATCGAACGGCGCGCGGTTGGTCTCGGCGACACCGGAGATGAAGTAGACCAGAAACAGCCCGATCAGCGGAATGAAGAACCAGTGGTGGAAACCGCCCCGCTGGGCGTCGATGATCTCGCCGAGATTGAGGCTGCCGGCGGCCATCAACACGCCCACCAGCGCAAACCCCATCGCAATTTCGTAGGCGACGATCTGCGCCGCCGAGCGCAGCGCCCCCAGCAGTGCGTACTTGGAGTTGGAGGCCCAGCCGGCGATGATGACGCCATAGACCCCGAGCGAGGTGAGCGCGAGAATATAGAGCAAACCGGCGTTGATGTTCGACAACACCAGCGTCTCCGAGAACGGCACCACCGCCCAGGCCGCCAGCGCGGGCGCCAGCGAGATCGCCGGCGCCAGAACGAACAGGAACTTGCTCGCATTGGCCGGGATGATGATCTCCTTGAACATCAGCTTGACCGCGTCGGCAATCGGCTGCAGCAACCCTTTCGGCCCGACCCGGTTCGGCCCCATGCGGATCTGCATATAACCGATCACCTTCCGCTCCGCCAGCGTCAGATAGGCGACGGCGATCATCACCGGCAGCAGGATCGCGACGATCTTGATCAGGATCAGAACGACGGTGACCAACGCTTGCGGCAGGAAATCCAGTAGTGATGCAATCGTTTCCATGGATACCTTCCGGTTCAGGCTTTTTCGATTTTGATCGGGCCGCAGATGGCGCCAAGCCGGCTGCCGGCCTCGCTACCCGCGGCAATGACCACGGTGCCATCCGCCACCGTGTCGTCGATGACCAGCGGCAACTCCACCGAACGGTCGCCCTGGGTGGCGCGCACCCGCTCGACCGCGGCGACGCCATATTTCTCCGCCTCGGCACTGTTCATTCTCGCCGTCTCCTGGGCCGCGCCCTGCTGCGTCGCACGCAACGCCGGCGAGCGGCGCACGATGGCGTCGGCGGCGTAGATGGCGGTAGCACCCATTCGCGTCAGCCCGATACCCGGCTCGATGCGCGCATAGCGCTCGGCCAGCCGGGTCTGGCCGTCGAAGCGGAAATCGTCGCCGAACTTTTGCCGCAGCTCGTCGCGCACCGCATCGACACTGAGATGGTCCATGCCATCGAAACCGGCCAGACTGCCCAGCGTACGCAGGATCTTCCAGCCCGGACGGGCATCGCCCAACGGCGCCACGGCGGCGCGGAAGCTCTGCCAGCGTCCCTCGGCATTGACAAAAGTGCCGGCCTGCTCCAGCCAGGTGGCCATCGGCAGGATCACATCGGCCTGATCGAAAGTGGAGGGGCTGGCATACGGAGAGAGAACGACGACGAATTCGGCCTCCGTGAGCGCCCGCGCGGCCAGCGCCGGATCGGCGAGATCGAATTCCGGCTCCACCCCCATCAGAAAGAACGCCTTGCGGCCCTCGCTGAGCATCTGCGCGGTGGCGGCACCAAGCGACGCCACCGGCTCCATCGCCGGCCCCCGGTGCGGCACGGCGCCGGCCAGCCAGGCACCGGCGGCATTACCGCCTTCGGCAACGAACCCGAGGGTGACGTTGTCGGCCGCGGCACAGAGCGTCGCCAGCCCCCGGACGATGGCCGCGTGCGGATGATGCAAGGCATCGGCGCCCAACAGCAGCAGCGTGTGCTCGGCGGCGGCGAGCGTCTCGGCGATCGCCTTCTCGGCCTCACCGGCCTCGGCGCCCTCGATCACCGCCTTCAGGGCCTTCGGCGCCGACTCGCCGCGCTGCGCCAGCAACCGTCCGGCCACGGCCGCGAGCCGCTCGATCAGTCCGTCGGGGCCGACGACGGCCTGGGCGTATTGGGGGAAGCGGAAATCGTGATCCCGGCAGTTGAGCGAAGCGATCCTCGCACCGGCCAACCCCGCCTTGCGTACATGATGGCCGAGCAGCGGCGCCTGCCGGCGTGCATCGAACCCGACCAGCAGCAGGCTCGGCATCGACTCGATCTCGGCGAACGTGGCGCCGAGCCACGGGAACAGTGGCGCCACCGCCTGATCGGAGACGTCGCTCTCGCGCAGGCGATGGTCGATGCTGGTGACGCCCATCGCCCGCAGATACTTCTGCGCCAGATAGAGCTCCTCGACGGTGGCACCGGGCGACAGTAGCGCACCGATCTGGTCGCCACCGATCTCGGCGAGGCGGCGGTTGACCCGTTCCAGCGCCTCCTCCCACGATGCCTGCCGCCACTGGCCGTCCTGCTTGACCATCGGCGCCAGACAGCGGTCGTCAGCATAGATGCCTTGATAGGAGAAACGGTCGCGATCGGAGATCCAGCATTCGTTGACCGCCTCGTTGTCACGCGGCACGACACGGACCACCCGCCCGTTCTTGGTGTGAACCGAGAGGTTCGAACCCACCGCATCGTGCGGGGCGATGGAGGCGTGGGTCTCCAGTTCCCACGGGCGCACCTGGAAACGCGACGGCCTGGCCGTCAGCGCGCCCACCGGACAGAGGTCGATGATATTGGCCGACAACTCCGAATCGACGCTGCGGGCGATGAAGGTACCGATCTCCATCCGGTCGCCACGGCCGGTGGCGCCCATCTCGCGGACGCCGCTGATCTCCTCGCCGAAGCGCACGCAACGGGTGCAGTGGATGCAGCGGGTCATCTCGGTGGCGATCAACGGCCCGATATCCTTCTCCGGCACGGCACGCTTGATCTCGGTGTAGCGCGATACCCCACTGCCATAGGCGACGGCCTGATCCTGCAACTCGCATTCCCCCCCCTGGTCACAGACCGGGCAGTCGAGCGGATGGTTGATCAGCAGAAACTCCATCGTGCCGCGCTGCGCATCGCGCGCCAGTTCGGAACGGGTATGGACCTTCATTCCCGGCGCCACCGGCGTGGCGCAGGCCGGCAGCGGCTTCGGCGCTTTCTCCACCTCGACCATGCACATCCGGCAGTTGGCGGCCACCGAGAGCTTCTTGTGGTAGCAGAAACGCGGGATGTGGATACCGGCCTCGTCGGCCACCTCGATCAGCATCCTGCCCGGGGTGGTCTCGATGCGGACGCCGTCGATTTCGAGGGTGATCTTGTCACTCATGCCTCTGCCCCTCCCGCGACCAGCTGGGGCTCCGAGGCGCCGGGCACCATGCTGCGGCCATGCTCGATGTAGTATTGGAATTCATGCCGGTAGTGCTTGACGAAACTCTGCACCGGCATCGCGGCGGCATCGCCAAGGGCGCAGATGGTCCGGCCCATGATCTTGCCGGCGATGTCGTCGAGCTTCTCCAGATCCTCGGGCCGGCCCCTGCCATCGATGATGCGGCACAGCATCCGGTAGAGCCAGCCGGTGCCTTCGCGGCACGGCGTACACTGCCCGCAGGATTCGGAGTAGTAGAAACGCGACAACCGCTGCAGCGCCTTGACCATGTCGGTGGTCTCGTCCATGACGATGACCGCACCGGAACCGAGGAAGGAACCGACGGCGGCGATCGAATCGTAGTCCATGTTCAGCTCCATCATCTGCTCGCCCGGGACCACCGGCACCGAGGAGCCACCGGGGATGACGGCCTTGAGCTTGCGCCCTTTCCAGATTCCACCGGCCATGCCGAGCAGATCGGCGAACGGGGTGCCGAGCGGAATCTCATAGTTGCCGGGCCGGGCGACGTGTCCGGAGACGGAGAAGAGCTTCTCGCCGCCGGCCTTGTCGACGCCGAGTTCGGCGAACCAGTCACCACCGTTGCGGATGATCGACGGAATCGACGACAGCGACTCGGTGTTGTTGATCGTCGTCGGCTTGCCGTAGAGGCCAAAGTTGGCCGGAAACGGCGGCTTGAAGCGCGGCTGTCCTTTCTTGCCCTCGAGGGACTCCAGCAGCGCCGTCTCCTCGCCGCAGATGTAGGCGCCGGCACCGAGCGTCGGATAGAGATCGAAATCGACGCCGGAGCCGAGAATGTCCTTGCCCAGATAGCCGGCCTCGTAGGCTTCCCTGACCGCCTGCTCGAAACGCCGGTAGGGCTCGTCGAGAAACTCGCCGCGCATGTAGTTGTAGCCGACGGTGGCACCGATGGCGTAGCCGGCGATGATCATCCCCTCGACCAGCGCATGAGGGTTGAAGCGCAGAATGTCGCGGTCCTTGCAGGTGCCCGGCTCCGACTCGTCGGAGTTGCAGACGATGTACTTCTGCCCCGGCGCGCTGCGCGGCATGAAGCTCCACTTCAGGCCGGTGGGAAAGCCGGCGCCACCCCGACCACGGAGGTTGGACTTCTTCACCTCCTCGATGACATCGTCCGGCGACATCTTCTCGCGGAAGATCCTTTCCAGCGCCTCGTAGCCACCGACCTTGCGGTAGCTCTCCAGTGTATGGGCCTGATCGCCGAACTGAAGCGTCGTAAAACAGATCTGGTTGGTCATGGGCTAGTCCAGCTGATCCAGAATCTCATCGACCTTCTCGATGGTCAGATGTTCGTGATAGACATGGTTCACCTGCATCATCGGCGCGCCGCAGCAGCCGGCCAGGCACTCCTCCTCCTTCTTGAGAAAGAACTTGCCGTCGGGCGTGCTCTCGCCAAGCCGGATGCCGAGCCGTTTCTCCAGATGGGCGATGATCTCGTCGGCGCCGCGCAGCATGCAGGAGATGTTGTTGCAGACCGAGATCTCGTGCCGGCCCACCGGCTCGAGATTGAACATCGAGTAGAAACTGGCGACCTCGTAGACGGCGATCTCGGGCATGCCGATGTAGTCGGCCACCGCATCCATCATCTCGACGCTGAGGTGATGCTGTGGGTCGTGATGCTGCACCGCGCGCAGCGCGCCCAGCACCGCCGACTGTCGCTGGTCTTCGGGGTAGCGTTCGAGCCAGCCGTCGATCTCGCGCTGGAGGGCCTCACTCAACCGATCGGATTTGCGCTTGTTCTGTGTCGTCATTAGCGGTCGATCTCCCCGAAAACGATGTCCTGGGTACCGATGATCGTCACCACGTCCGCCAGCATGTGCCCGCGCGACATCTCGTCCAACGCCTGCAAGTGGGCATAGCCCGGCGCCCGGATCTTGACGCGGAACGGCTTGTTGGCGCCATCGGAAATCATGTTGATGCCAAACTCCCCCTTGGGGTGTTCGACGGCGGCATAGACCTCGCCCTCCGGCAGGCAGTATCCCTCGGAAAAGAGCTTGAAGTGCGCGATCAGCGCTTCCATGCTCTCCTTCATCTCGGCCCGGGGGGGCGGCGCGATGTGGGCGTCGTCGACCATCACCGGCCCCGGATTGGCCCGCAGCCAGTCGACGCACTGCTTGATGATCCGGTTGGCCTGGCGCATCTCCTCGACCCGCACCAGATAGCGGTCGTAGGAGTCACCCTCCTTGCCCACGGGGATGTCGAAATCGAGGCGGTCATAGACCTCGTAGGGCTGCTTTTTGCGCAGATCCCACTCGACGCCGGAGCCGCGCAGCATCGGCCCGGTCAACCCCATCTGCAATGCCCGCTCCGGCGAGACGACACCGATGCCGACCAGCCGCTGCTTCCAGATGCGGTTGTCGGTGAGCAGCGTCTCGTACTCGTCCACGTACCCCGGAAAACGGTTGGTGAAGTCCTCGATGAAGTCGAGCATCGTCCCTTCGCGATTCGCATTGAGACGCCTGAGGTCCGCCTTGCTGCGGAACCGGCTCTTCTCGTAGCGCGGCATGCTGTCGGGCAGATCACGATAGACTCCACCCGGCCGGTAGTAGGTGGCGTGCAGGCGGGCGCCGGAGACCGCCTCGTAGACGTCCATCAGGTCCTCCCGCTCGCGGAAGGCGTAGAGGAACATCGTCATCGCGCCGACGTCGAGGGCGTGGGCGCCGATCCACAGCAGATGGTTGAGGATGCGGGTGATCTCGTCGAACATCACACGGATGTACTGCGCCCGCAGCGGTGGCTCGATCCCGGCCAGCTTCTCGATGGCCATCACATAGGCGTGCTCGTTGCACATCATCGAGACGTAGTCGAGCCGGTCCATGTAGCCGATGCTCTGATTGTACGGCTTGTTCTCGGCCAGCTTCTCGGTGGCACGATGCAGCAGGCCGATGTGCGGGTCGGCCCGCTGGATCACCTCGCCGTCCATCTCCAGCACCAGCCGCAACACACCATGCGCCGCCGGGTGCTGGGGACCGAAGTTGAGCGTGAAATTCCTGATCTCAGGCATCGTCGTCTCCTGCTGGGGCCGGCCCCTCGGCACAGACATCGCGTCGCACCTTGGGCACCAGCACGCGGGGCTCGATCGTCACCGGCTGATAGATGACACGGCGGGTCTCGGGGTCGTAACGCATCTCCACGTGGCCGATCTGCGGAAAGTCCTTGCGAAACGGGTGGCCGACGAATCCGTAGTCGGTGAGAATACGGCGCAGATCGGGATGCCCTTCGAAGAGAATACCGAACAGATCGAACGCCTCGCGCTCGTACCAATTGGCGGCATTCCAGATCTCCACCACCGACGGCAGCACCGGCATGGCGGTGTCGGGACAATAGACCCGCAGCCGCAACCGGTGATTACGGGACACCGACAGCAGCAGATATTCGACGGCAAAACGGTTCTCGGACATCTCCGGCTCGGGCGCGGTGTCGAAGGTGAAACGACCGGCGGTGGCCGGCTGCACGCCTCGGCTGAAGCCGGTGGACGAGGCATCGTCGGTCTCCCACTCGGCGTTGCCGTAGCCCATGAAATCGACGCCGAACAGGTCGATGAGCTGTTCGTAGCCGTGACGGTCACGCAGCCGACGACAAACACCGGGCAGATGTTCCGCCGCGATCGTGAGCGTAACCTCACCCAGACGCTCGTCCACGGCCAAAACGCTCTCCGGGATCGCTTCGTTCAGGGCATCCACCAGGCGGTTGGTAACGTCACTCATGCTCTACCTTTCGAATCAGCGGGCGATGGTATTGGTGCGACGGATCTTGTCCTGCAACTGGATGATGCCATAGAGCAGCGCCTCGGCCGTCGGCGGACAGCCGGGCACATAGACATCGACCGGCACGATCCGGTCACAGCCCCGAACCACCGAGTAGGAGTAGTGGTAGTACCCGCCACCGTTGGCGCAGGAGCCCATCGAGATCACCCAGCGCGGCTCGGCCATCTGGTCGTAGACCTTGCGCAGCGCCGGCGCCATCTTGTTGCACAGGGTTCCAGCGACGATCATCACATCCGACTGACGTGGACTGGGCCGAAAGATGATGCCGAAACGGTCGAGGTCGTAGCGTGCGGCACCGGCTTGCATCATCTCCACCGCGCAGCAGGCCAGCCCGAAGGTCATCGGCCACATCGAGCCGGTACGCGCCCAGTTGATCAGCTTGTCGGCCGTCGTCGTGACGAAGCCCTTTTCCAGAACGCCTTCTATTCCCATTCCAGAGCCCCTTTGCGCCACTCATAGATGAAACCGACGATGAGAATGCCAAGAAAGATCGCCATGGCCACGAGACCGAACAGACCGATGGTGTCGAGCACGATCGCCCACGGGAACAGAAAAGCGATTTCGAGATCAAAGATGATGAAGAGGATTGCCACCAGATAGAAGCGGACATCGAACTTCATCCGCGCATCCTCGAACGCCTCGAAACCGCATTCATAGGGAGAGTTCTTCGCCGGATCGGGATGGCGGCTGCCGAGCACGAAACCCGCCCCCAACGCGGCGCCACCGACGACGATGCCGATGGCGAGAAAAATCAGGATTGGAAGATACTGGTCCAGCATGCCTCAGGCTCCCCTCTTTATATCCGCTGCTGCGTCGTCACCGACCAACAGCCGCGTTTGGTTGCGACCCGGCGTCGAAGCCAGAATCCGACGTATTGTGACAGAAATCGCCACCCGACTCACTAATTGATTGTGCGAAGAGTTTCTATCGAAGCATCAAGGCAATTTATTGAAAATCACTATGAAATAGAGGGAGATACGACACCCGGATGGAACAAGACCAAGGGCTGGTCCGAGGAAAAAGAGCGCAGCCGACAACAGACGGGGCGCCATCCCGAACGGCGGCGCCAGAAACGGAAAAACCTGAAAAAATGGTGCCGATGGCCGGAGTCGAACCGGCACGGCTTTCGCCACTACCCCCTCAAGATAGCGTGTCTACCAATTCCACCACATCGGCATTTATTCAGGAAGGTCGGCGGGCGCTTTCGGCTGCCCGCCCTCTTGCGCCGGCGCGCTCTCCACCGGCAGATCGACCGCCGGAAGATCCGCGACAGGCACCTGTGCCGCCGGCGCTTCGAGTTTGTCGATGACCGACTCGGTGCCCGCGGCATGTCTTGCCTGATACGCCACGATATACGCCAGCGCCAGACAGTTGAGGAAAAACAGTGTCGCCAGAATGGCCGTGGTACGGGTCAGAAAATTGCCCGCGCCCCGCGCGCCGAACACGGTACCGGAAGCGCCACTGCCAAACGCGGCGCCCGCGTCCGCGCCCTTGCCGTGCTGCATCAGCACCAGCGTGATGATGCCGATGGAGAGCAGCACTTCCGAAATCATCAAAACCGTGTAGAGCATCGTCTGTGCAATCCGTCAGTTGGCAGCGGTGCAAATACCGAGAAAGTCCTCGGCCTTGAGCGAGGCGCCGCCGATCAGGCCACCATCGATGTCCGGCTTGGCAAACAGCTCGGCCGCGTTGTCCGGCTTGACGCTGCCGCCGTAGAGGATACGCAGTCCCGCCGCGACGCCAGCATCCTGTGCCGCAATCCGGGAACGGATGAACTCGTGCACTGCCTGCGCCTGCTCCGGCGACGCGGTCTTGCCGGTTCCGATGGCCCAGACCGGCTCGTAGGCGATGACCGAATCGGCCATGGCCGCGACACCGACGAGCTCGGTCACTGCGTCCAGTTGCCGGGCCACCACCTCTTCGGTCGTGCCGTTCTCACGCTCCTCCAGCAGCTCGCCGACACAGAGGATCGGCACCAGGCCCGCCTTTTGCGCCGCCTGGAATTTCCTCGCCGTGATCTCGTCGCTCTCGCCGAAGAGGCTGCGACGCTCGGAGTGACCCACGATGGCATAGTGGCAACCGATCTCCTTGAGCATCGGTGCCGACACCTCGCCCGTGTAGGCGCCGCCATCGTATTCGGAATTGTCCTGCGAGCCGAGACGCACGGCGGAACCCGCCAGCAGATCGCGCACCTGCGGCAGATAGGGGTATGGCGGACAGACGGCCACCTCGGCGGACTCGACTCCGGCCATGCCGGCGAGAATGCCTTTGACCAGCGCCTCGTTCGCTTCCAGCGAGCCGTTGAGTTTCCAGTTGCCTGCTACCAGTACCTTGCGCATCGTGTCGAGCCCTGTTTGTCTGCTATGCGATTCGAGAGGCGGGAAGCTTACCGATGGTCGGCGCCAAAAGCAACGCCCCGGCGCGCCAGCAAAACGACGGTGGCGGGAGGATCCCGCCGCCACCGATCCAGCGGGATACGATATCTAGGCTGCGGCGGAACGCACCGCATCGGCGATCTGCGCCGCGTAGGCGCTGACGAGCTGCTCGTCCTGCCCCTCGACCATGACCCGGATCAACGGCTCGGTGCCCGACGGCCGGAGCAACACACGGCCCCGGTCGCTGAGCTGCGCCTCGACGTCCCGGACCGCCTTCTGAATGACATCCGAACTGTCGAGGTCGATCTTCGTCTCCAGCGGCACGTTGACCAACTTCTGCGGGAAGCGCTGCATGCCCTCGCGCAGGTCACGCAGCGAGCGCCCACTGTTGATCATCACGTGCAACACCTGCAGTGCCGCGACGATACCGTCGCCGGTGGTGGTCCGGTCGAGACAGATAATATGCCCGGACGACTCGCCACCGAGCTGCCACCCTTCGGTCATCAGCCGCTCCATGACATATCGGTCGCCCACCTTGGCACGTTCGAACGGGATACCGTGCTGCGCCAGCGACAGCTCGAGGCCGAGATTGCTCATCAGCGTGCCCACGACGCCACCCTGGAACTGCCCCTCCCGCTTGCGGCCATGGGCGATGACGTAGAGGATCTCGTCGCCATCGACGATGTCGCCCCGGTCGTCGACCATGATGAGGCGGTCGCCGTCGCCGTCGAGGGCGATGCCCAGGTCGGCACCGTTGCTCTTGACCGCTTCGGAGAGCCGCTGCGGCGCGGTGGCGCCACAGTCGCGGTTGATGTTCAGCCCGTCCGGCGCGGCGGCGATACTGGTCACTTCCGCGCCCAACTCACTGAAGACGTGCGGGGCGCTGTGGTAGGTCGCGCCATTGGCGCAATCGACGACGATCTTCAGCCCGTGCAGGGCGTCGGACGACGGGATCGTGCGCTTGCAGAACTCGATGTAACGGCCGGTGGCATCGTCGATGCGCTCCGCCTTGCCGAGCCGGTCGGAAGAGACCACCTCCATCGGCTTTTCCATCTGTGCCTCGATCTCCAGCTCCACCTCGTCGGGCAGCTTGAGGCCGCGACCGGAGAAGAATTTGACTCCATTGTCGTAGTAGGGGTTGTGCGATGCGCTGATGACGATCCCGGCCGAGGCGCGGAAGGTGCGCGTCAGATAGGCGATGGCCGGCGTCGGCATCGGTCCCACCAGCTTGATGTCCACCCCTGCCGCCGACAGCCCCGCCTGCAACGACGATTCGAGCATGTAGCCGGAGATGCGCGTGTCCTTGCCGATCAGCACCGACCCCTGGTAGTGGTTGGCCAGCACCTTGCCGACGGCCCACCCCAATTTGAGGATGAACTCGGGGCTCATCGTTGGATCCCCAACCCGCGCGCGGATGCCATCGGTACCAAAATATTTTCTCGTCATGATTCCCTCACGTCCTGCAATGCTGCGACCAGGCGAATGGCCTGAATGGTCTCTTTGACATCGTGGACCCGCAGAATGTTCGCTCCCCGTTCGACCGCCAGCGCGGCGAGAATGGCGCTGGCCGTCACCCGTTCGGTGACCGGCAGATCGAGCAGATTGCCGATCATCGACTTGCGCGACACCCCCACCAAAAGGGGGCAGCCAAGGCCGGCGAATTCGTCGAGCCTCGCCAGCAACGCATAGTTGTGCCGCAGCGTCTTGCCGAAACCGAAGCCGGGATCGACGACGATCCGCTCCCGCCCGACACCCGCCGCGACACAGGCTTCGATCCGCGAATCCAGGAACGCCATGATATCGGCAACGACATCGCCGTACTGTGGATCAGTCTGCATTGTGCGCGGCGAACCCTGCATGTGCATCAGGCACACCGGAACCACGGCCGCGGCCGCCGCCTCCAGCGCACCCGGCTGACGCAGAGCCATCACGTCGTTGATCATCGATGCACCGGCGGCAACGGCCGCCGACATGACCGCCGGCTTGCTGGTATCGACGGAGACGGTGGCACCCAACTCGGTGACCAGCGCCTCGACGATCGGAACGACGCGTTCCAGCTCCTGCGCCAACGCCACCGGCGCCGCACCGGGCCGCGTCGACTCCCCCCCCACGTCGATGATCCGCGCCCCCTCGGCCAACATGCGCTCCGCCTGCCGCAGTGCCGCATCCCGGCCGACGAAGCGGCCGCCATCGGAAAAGGAGTCGGGCGTCACATTGAGGATGCCCATCACCAGCGGACCCCGCAGATCGATCTCCTTCATGTCACCTCCAGAAACGGCAGAGGCTCCACTCGGGAGCCTCTGGTCAACAGATCGGGACGTGGTCAGACCTGACCGGCCGGATCACCGATCGTACCGCCCTTGTCCTTACCGTCCTGAACGTCGGAGGCCTTGACCTCCTCCTCGTTACGGCTCTCCGGCGTATCGCCGTCGTCGTCGTCACTGGTCCAGTCGGAGGGCGGACCGGGCTCACGCCCCTCCATGATGGCATCGATCTGCTGCGCGTCGATGGTCTCGTACTTCATCAGCGCCTCGGCCATCAGATGGAGTTTGTCGATGTTCTCCTCGAGAATCCGCTTGGCCCGGGCATAGTTGGTATCGATGACGTGGCGGATCTCCTCGTCGATCAGATGCGTGGTCTCGTCCGACATGTTCTTGTGCTGCGTGACCGAGCGGCCGAGAAACACCTCGCCCTCGTCCTCCGAATAGGCCAGCGGGCCGAGTTTCTCCGACAACCCCCACCGCGTCACCATGTTGCGGGCAATGTCGGTGGCACGCTCGATGTCGTTGGCGGCTCCGGTGGTGACCGCATCGGGGCCGAAGATCAACTCTTCGGCGATGCGCCCGCCGAACAAGCTGGAGATCTGGCTGTTGAGGTGGCGCTTGCTGTGGCTGTAACGGTCCTCCTCAGGAAGGAACATCGTGACCCCGAGCGCGCGACCGCGCGGAATGATGCTCACCTTGTAGACCGGATCGTGGTCGGGCACCAGACGGCCGACGATCGCATGGCCGGCCTCGTGATAGGCGGTGAGCTTCTTCTCCTCCTCCTTCATCACCATGGAGCGGCGTTCCGCCCCCATCATGATCTTATCCTTGGCCTTCTCGAACTCCTCCATGTCCACCGTCTTCTTGTTGGCGCGCGCCGCGAACAGCGCCGCCTCATTGACGAGGTTGGCCAGATCGGCGCCGGAGAAACCGGGCGTGCCGCGCGCAATCAGCGACGGCTTGACGTTGTCACCCAGCGGCACCTTGCGCATGTGGACCTTGAGAATCTGCTCCCGGCCACGAACGTCCGGCAGGGGCACGACCACCTGACGGTCGAAACGCCCCGGACGCAGCAGCGCAGGATCGAGCACATCGGGCCGGTTGGTGGCGGCGATGACGATGACGCCCTCCTTGCCGTCGAAACCATCCATCTCCACCAGCAACTGGTTCAGCGTCTGCTCGCGCTCGTCGTGCCCACCACCGAGGCCGGCGCCCCGATGCCGCCCCACCGCGTCGATCTCATCGATGAAGATGATGCAGGGCGCATGCTTCTTCGCCTGCTCGAACATGTCACGGACACGGGAAGCGCCGACGCCGACGAACATCTCGACGAAATCGGAACCGGAGATGCTGAAGAACGGCACCTTGGCCTCACCAGCGATCGCCTTGGCCAGCAGGGTCTTGCCGGTACCGGGCGAGCCGACCATCAATACGCCCCGGGGAATCTGCCCGCCCAGCTTCTGGAACTTGCCGGGATCACGAAGAAACTCGACCAGTTCGGAGACCTCTTCCTTCGCCTCCTCGCAGCCGGCGACGTCATTGAACGAGACCTTGATCTGGTCCTCGCCCATCAGCCGTGCCTTGCTCTTGCCGAACGACATGGCGCCACGGCCTCCTCCGCCGCCCTGCATCTGCCGCAGAAAGAAGATCCAGACGCCGATCAGCAGCAGCATGGGGAACCAGCTGATGAGGATGTCGAGCAGCAGCGAGCGCTGCTGCGGCGGGCTGGCGACGATCTCGACATTGTTCGCCAGCAGATCATTGACCATTTCCGGGTCGTTGGGGGTATAGGTCGTGAAACGCTCCCCGTTGACGGTGATGCCCTGTACCTGGCGTCCGTCGATATGAACGGTCTTCACCCGCCCCTGCTTCACCTCATTGATGAACTGGGTATAGGAGAGACCGGTCGTGGAGGACGGCTGGTGATTGAAGCCGTTGAATACCGACATCAGCACGACGGCGATCACCACCCACAAAATCAGGTTCTTTACCAAATCATTCAAAGCCAAATCCTCAATCGGGCCATTCTTTCGATGCACTGCCGGTAGCGAAAAACCGCTGAAAATCCGGGGGTTCTGGCGGGATTTTCATCCAGGCAAGCTGCATCCAACCATACTACAGTTTGAATCCACGGGCCAATGCATACACCTCACGACTGCGTGGCCGTGACGCCTTCGGTTTTTTCACGGCGACGGTGGCGAATCTCCGCCGCAGGCCGGCGCAATAGTCGTCGAATCCCTCGCCTTGAAACAGCTTGACGAGAAAACCGCCCTGACCGGTCAGCACCTGTTCGGCCAGATCCAGCGCCAGCTCCGCCAGATGCATCGCCCGCGGCTGGTCCACCGCGGCGTTACCACTCATATTGGGGGCCATATCGGAAATCACAAAGTCGGCCTTGCGGCCATCGAGGGTATCGAGCAGCGCCTGCAACACCGCATCATCGGTGAAGTCGCCCTGGACGAAAGTGACGTCGGACAGCGGATCCATCGGCAGGATGTCGCTGGCCACCACATGCACGCCGCCGTCGTAATGCCGGGAGAGATATTCGCTCCAGCTTCCCGGCGCGGCACCCAGATCGATCACCCGCATGCCCCGCCGGAACAGGCCATGCCGCTCGTCGAGCTCCCGCAGTTTGTAGACCGCCCGCCCCCGGTACCCCTCGTCCCGGGCCCGCTGCACGTAAGGATCGGAAAAATGCTCGTCGAGCCAGCGCTTGCTGCTTTTCGTTATCTTTGCCATGGAAAGCACGTAGAATACGGTCGATGAAGAAACCACTGACCAACCGACAGAAGAAACACCTCAAGGGGCTGGGGCACAGCCTGCGCCCGGTGGTGATGATCGCCGATCAGGGACTGAAGGAGACGGTGGTCGGTGCCACCGACGAGGCGCTGGAGAAACACGAACTGATCAAGGTGAAGATACGCGCCGACGACCGCGAGGCACGCGACGAGATTCTACAGACTCTCTGCCAGCTGACCCGATCCACCCTGGTGGGGCGGATCGGCTTCACCGCGCTGCTGTTCCGCCGCAACGAGAAGAAGCCGGTCATCGAGCTGTAGCGTTACTCGTAGCGCACCGCGACGATCTCGTATTCGATAACGCCGCTGGGGGCCTGCACCTCGGCGATATCGCCCTCTTCCTTGCCGATCAACGCCCGCGCGATCGGCGAGGTCACGGAGATCTTGCCGGCCTCGATATCGGCCTCGTCCTCGCCGACGATCTGGTAGGTCACCTCGCGCTCGTCCTCGACGTTGACCAGATCGACGGTCACGCCGAAGACCACCCGGCCCGTGTTCTCCAGCTTGGTCACGTCGATGATCTGCGCCATCGACAGCTTGGCCTCGATCTCCTTGATCCGCCCCTCGACGAAGCTCTGCTGCTCGCGTGCCGCATGGTATTCGGCATTCTCCTTGAGATCGCCGTGCTCGCGCGCCTCCGCGATGGCGGCGGTGATGCGCGGCCGCTCCACCTGTTTGAGCTGCTGCAGCTCCTCTTTGAGCTTCTCCGCGCCCTGAACCGTCAGTGGTACCTTGTTCATTCTGTTTCCTTGTGCAAATCCTGTAACCGATAGACGTTGAGCGACTCCTCCCGGCGATGGCGGATCGCCTCGCAGGTCGCCAGCCCGCCGGATATGGTCGTGGTGCAGACCACCTTGTTCTGCAACGCCTCGCGGCGAATGGTAAACGAATCGGCAATCGACTGAGTGCCCTCCGTCGTGTTGACGACCAGGTCGATCTCACCATCGATGATCTTGTCGACGATGTGCGGCCGTCCCTCGAACACCTTGTTGACCACCTCGCAGTCGATTCCGGCCGCCTGAATCGCCGCCGCCGTCCCGCGCGTCGCAACGATGCGGAAGCCCAGTGCCGCCAGCCGCCGTGCCACCTCCACCGCGCCGTCACGATCGGTCTCGCGCACACTGATGAAGGCCGTGCCCGATTCGGGCAGCACCGCGCCGGTGGCCAGCTGCGATTTGTAGTAGGCCTCGGCGAAACTGCGCCCGACGCCCATCACCTCGCCGGTGGACTTCATCTCCGGCCCGAGGATCGGATCGACATTCTGGAACTTGAGGAACGGGAACACCGCCTCCTTGACCGAGAAATACTCAGGCTCGACCGTCGCCGGCACCCCCATCTCGGCCAGTGTCTTGCCCGCCATGCAGCGGGCCGCGATCTTCGCCACCGGCTGACCGATGGCCTTGGAGACATACGGCACGGTACGCGAGGCGCGGGGGTTCACCTCCAATACATAGATGTTGTCGCCCTGAATCGCAAACTGGGTATTCATCAGGCCGACCACTTTCAAGCCATGCGCCATCTTCGCCACCTGCTCCCGCAGCGCCGCCTGGATCTCGGCGGAGAGCGAGAACGGTGGCAGCGAACAGGCCGAATCCCCGGAATGGACGCCCGCCTGCTCGATGTGTTGCATGATGCCGGCAACGAAGACGTCATTGCCGTCGCAGACCGCATCGACATCCACTTCGATGGCCTGATCGAGAAAGTGATCCAGCAGCACCGGCGCGTCGTTGGAGACCTGCACCGCCTCGCGCATATAGCGTTTCAGGTCGCCCTCCTCGTAGACGATCTCCATCGCCCGACCACCCAGCACATAGGAGGGCCGCACCACCAGCGGATACCCCACCTCATCGGCACCGGCGATGGCCTCTTCGAGCGAACGCGCGGTCATGTTCGGCGGCTGACGCAGACCGAGCTTCTCGATCAGCGCCTGAAAGCGTTCGCGGTCTTCGGCCAGATCGATCGAATCAGGGCTGGTGCCGACGATAGGCACGCCAGCGGCCTCCAGATCACGCGCCAGCTTCAGCGGTGTCTGGCCGCCATACTGGACGATGACCCCCTTGGGCCGCTCCACCTCGACGATCTCCAGCACATCCTCCAGCGTCAGCGGCTCGAAGTAGAGCCGGTCGGAGGTGTCGTAGTCGGTGGAGACCGTCTCCGGATTGCAATTGACCATGATGGTCTCGAAACCGTCCTCGCGCATCGCCAGCGCGGCGTGGACGCAGCAATAGTCGAACTCGATACCCTGGCCAATGCGGTTCGGCCCACCACCGAGCACCATGATCTTCTCCCGATCGGTCGGCTCGGCCTCGCACTCTTCGTCGTAGGTGGAATACATGTAGGCGGTGTCGGTGGCGAACTCCGCTGCACAGGTATCGACCCGCTTGTAGACCGGGCGCACGCCGAGCGACTGCCGGTGCGCCCGCATCGCGTGTTCGGAGACACCGAGCAGTTTCGCCAGGCGCCGGTCGGAGAACCCCTTGCGCTTCATCGTCCGCAACTGGCCAGCCTCGACCATGCCCAGCGCCAGACGGGAGAACTCGGCCTCATGGCGGATCAGGTCTTCGATCTGTGCCAAAAACCACGGATCGATGCTGGTGGCCTCGAACACCTCATCCAGCGTCAGCCCGGCACGGAACGCATCCCCCAGATACCAGAGCCGGTCCGGCCCGGTGCCGGAGAGCGCAGCGCGGATCTGCTCGATGGCGCCGTCGGCATCGAGATCGACCACCTCGTCGAACCCGTCGGAGCCGGTCTCCAGCCCGCGCATCGCCTTCTGCAACGACTCCTGGAAGGTACGGCCAATGGCCATCACCTCCCCCACCGACTTCATCTGCGTCCCCAGCTCGGCCTTGGCCTGCGGAAACTTCTCGAAGGTGAAGCGGGGAATCTTGGTGACGATGTAGTCGATGGCCGGTTCGAACGACGCCGGGGTGGCGCCACCGGTGATCTCGTTGCGCAACTCGTCCAGGGTATAGCCCACCGCCAGCTTCGCGGCCACCTTGGCGATCGGGAAGCCGGTGGCCTTCGATGCCAGCGCCGACGAGCGCGACACCCGCGGATTCATCTCGATGACGATCAGACGACCGTCTCGCGGATTGAGCGCGAACTGGACATTGGAGCCACCGGTATCGACGCCGATCTTGCGCAACACCGCCAATGAGGCGTCCCGCATGATCTGGTATTCCTTGTCGGTGAGCGTCTGCGCCGGCGCAATGGTGATCGAATCGCCGGTATGGATTCCCATCGGATCGAGGTTCTCGATGGAACAGACGATGATGCAGTTGTCGTTGCGATCCCGCACCACCTCCATCTCGTACTCCTTCCAGCCGAGCAGCGACTCCTCCAGCAGCACCTCGGTGGTCGGCGACAGGTCGAGCCCGCGCTCGACGATCTCCATGAATTCCGCCTTGTTGTAGGCGATGCCGCCGCCGCTGCCACCCATCGTGAACGACGGCCGGATGATGATGGGAAAACCGATCTTGCGCTGTGCCTCCAGCGCCTCCTCCATCGTATGGGCAATCTCGGCGCGGGCCGACGCCAGGCCGATCTCGTCCATCGCCCTGCGGAAACGCTCGCGATCCTCGGCCATGTCGATGGCGTCCGGCGTGGCGCCGATCATCTCGACGCCATACCTCTCCAGCACGCCATGCCGGATCAGATCCATCGCGCAGTTGAGCGCCGTCTGCCCGCCCATCGTCGGCAGGATCGCGTCGGGACGCTCCTTTTCGATGATCTTCTCCACCGCTTCCCAGACCACCGGCTCGATGTAGACCGCGTCGGCCATGTCGGGATCGGTCATGATCGTCGCCGGATTGGAGTTGACCAGAATGACGCGGAAGCCCTCCTCCCGCAGCGCCTTGCAGGCCTGGGCACCGGAGTAGTCGAACTCACAGGCCTGACCGATGACGATCGGACCGGCGCCAATGATGAGAATGCTTTCGATGTCGTTGCGTTTAGGCATGGCGTCGGTACGTTTCTATCATGCGGATGAAATCGTCGAACAGCGGGCCGACGTCGTGCGGACCCGGGCTCGCCTCCGGGTGGCCCTGAAAGCTGAACGCCGGCCGGTCGGTGCGGCGTATCCCCTGCAATGACTGGTCGAACAGCGATCGATGGGTCGCCTCCAGCTCCGCCGGCAGCGACGCCTCGTCGACGGCAAAACCATGATTCTGGCTCGAGATCATCACCTTCGACGTGGCCAGATCCTGCACCGGGTGGTTGGCGCCGTGGTGACCGAACTTCATCTTCACCGTGCGCGCGCCACTCGCCAGCGCCAGCAGCTGGTGGCCAAGACAGATGCCGAACACCGGCACGGCTTTGGCCAGCACCTCACGGATCGCCTCGATGGCATAGTCGCAGGGCTCGGGATCCCCTGGGCCATTGGAGAGGAACACCCCATCGGGATCCATCGCCAGCACCTCCGCCGCCGGCGTCTGCGCGGGCACCACGGTGACGCGGCAGCCGCGATCGACCAGCATCCGCAGGATGTTCCGCTTGACGCCGAAATCCCAGGCCACCACATGCCACGGCAGTTTTTCGTCGATCGGGTGTGGCGCCGCCGGCAACCCCCCCGCCAGCGTCCAGCTGCCCTGGGCCCATTCATAGGGCATCTCCGTGGTCACCTCTTTGGCCAGATCCATCCCCTTGAGCCCGGGAAATTCTCGCGCCAGCCCCAGCGCCAGCCTTTCGTCCACCTCGCCCGCCATGATGCAGCCGTTCTGCGCGCCCTTCTCCCGCAGGATCCGGGTCAGGCGGCGGGTATCGATATCGGCGATGGCAACGATGCCGTGACGCCGCAGATAGTCGGGCAGGCTCTCCTGGCTGCGCCAGTTGCTGACCCGCAGCGGCAGATCGCGGATCACCAAGCCGGCCGCATGGACGCTGGCAGACTCCTCGTCCTCGGCGTTGACGCCGACATTGCCGATGTGGGGGTGGGTCAGGGTGACGATCTGGCGGGCATAGGAGGGATCGGTGAGGATCTCCTGATAGCCCGTCATCGCGGTATTGAACACGACCTCGCCGGTGGTCGCGCCGGAAGCGCCGATCGAGCGCCCGTGAAAAACGCTGCCGTCGGCAAGCGCCAACAATGCGGGTGAGTTCAAGCCAACCTCCGGATTCAGATACACAAACGGGATGGACTGGTCCATCCCGTTGAAAAGTGCTTGCGGGCCGGCGGCGCGCCGCAGCCCGTTTGTCGGCGGAATTCTACCCAATACCGCCGGGGTTCGCCATCACCGGAGACGAAAAAAGCGCGGGCCCGGCGGCCAGCGTCACTCAGCGAAAACCCAACACGTCCCGCATGTCATACAGCCCGGTGGGCCGATCGACGATCCACATCGCCGAGCGCACCGCGCCCTGGGCGAAGGTCATCCGGCTCGACGCCTTGTGGGTGATCTCGACTCGCTCACCCTCGCCGGCGAACATCACGGTATGTTCCCCAACGATGTCGCCACCACGGATGGTCTCGAAGCCGATGGTCTCGCGATCCCGCGGGCCGGTGTGCCCTTGGCGGCCATAGACGGCGCAGCGCTTGAGGTCTCGCCCCAGCGCGCCGGCCACCACCTCCCCCATGGCCAGCGCCGTGCCCGACGGCGCATCCACCTTGTGGCGGTGGTGCGCCTCGATGATCTCGATGTCCACCTCATCGCCCAGCACCCTCGCCGCCATGTCCAGCAGCCGCAGGCAGAGGTTGACGCCAATGCTGAAGTTGGCCGCCTTGACGATGCCGATCGCGGCGCTTGCGCGCTCGATCTCGGCCAGTTGTTCGTCACTGAATCCGGTGGTGCCGATGACCAGCTTGCAGCCGTGACGGCGGCAGTAGTCGAGATGGGTCATCGTCGCCTCGGGGGTGGTGAAATCGATGACCACATCCACCTCGGCGCCATCATCGAGTGACTCGGCCAGCGGCACCGAGAGATTGCCGATGCCCGCCACCTCGCCGGCATCGGCGCCCAACAGCGTGCTGCCCGGCTGTTCGGTGGCCGCCGTCAACACCGCGCCATAGGTCTGGTCGCAGGCCTGCACCAGCGTCTTGCCCATGCGCCCGCCGGCGCCCACCACGGCTATCTTGGTCATTCTCTCGCTCACTCCTGCCAGTCGTCGTTGATCGTCGTTCGGGACGCCCCGGGCGACTCAATCCTGCTTGAATTTCGATTTCAGCTCGTCGAAGAAACCCTTGACGCCATCGAGCCAGCCATGCTCCTGCGGGCTGTGACGGGTGCCGCCGGCCTCGAGGCTGTCGGCGAACTGCCGCAGCAGCGCCTTCTGCTCCTTGTTGAGATTGACCGGCGTCTCGATCCTGACACGGCAGATGAGATCCCCCACCGGGCCGCCACGCACCGGTTTGACCCCCTTGCCCCGCATGCGAAACAGCTTGCCGGTCTGAGTCTCCGGCGGGATCTTGAGCTTGACCCGGCCGTCGAGCGTCGGCACCTCCAGTTCGCCCCCGAGCGTCGCCGTGGCGAAGCTGATCGGCACCTCGCAGTGGAGATCATCGCCATCGCGGGTGAAGATCTTGTGCTCCCGAACCACCACCTGCACGTAGAGATCACCGGCAGGCCCGCCATTGATGCCGGCCTCACCCTCGCCACCCAGGCGGATGCGGTCGCCGGTATCCACCCCGGCCGGAATCTTCACCTCCAGCTTCTTGTGGACGCGCATCCGGCCCTCACCATGGCATTTCGGGCAGGGGTCGCGGATCTCCTGGCCGCTGCCGCGGCAGGTGGGGCAGGTCTGCTGGACCGAGAAGAACCCCTGCTGCATCCGCACCTGGCCCGCGCCCCCACAGGTGGAGCAGGTGGTCGGGGACGAACCGGGCGCCGCGCCACTGCCGCCGCAACCGTCGCAGACATCCATGCGAGGAATGT
Source organism: uncultured Thiotrichales bacterium (assembly GCA_964614535.1). GTDB lineage: Bacteria > Pseudomonadota > Gammaproteobacteria > UWMA-0217 > UWMA-0217 > JALSHZ01. The sequence continues at coordinate 57,089 of CAZTOZ010000061.1, forward strand.
CGATGACCTTCTCGATGCCGAAGACCGCCTCCTCCAGCGTCAGTTCGAGGTTGTACTGCAGATCGGAACCACGATAGACACGCTGGCGACCCCCACCGCCGCCACCGAAGATGTCGCCAAAGACATCGCCGAAGATGTCGCTGAAGCTGCTGGCACCGCCCCCGAATCCGCCGGCCCCCTGGGAAGGATCGACACCGGCGTGGCCGAACTGGTCGTAGGCCGCCCGCTTCTGTGGATCGCTGAGGACTTCATAGGCCTCCTTCACCTCCTTGAAGCGGGCCTCGGCCTCGGCATCGTCGGGATTACGGTCGGGATGATATTTCATCGCCAGACGGCGATAGGCCTTCTTCAGCTCCGCCTCGCTGGCATTGCGCGCAACGGAGAGCACCTCGTAGTAGTCGATCTTGGTTGACATCTGCCTCGCCTGATCGAACGGCCGACGCTGCCGCGCCGTCCGCCCGCTAGTGAATCACGCAAAAAGGCGCTCCGCCGGGGACCGCCTTCTCGATAACCTGGAATAGTAGCGAAAAAAGGCGGGCCGGGGTCAACCCGGTCCGCCTTTCGCGTGGCTTACTTCTTGTCGTCGACTTCCTCGAACTCGGCATCGACCACGTCGTCATCGGCCGCCTCGGCCGAAGCGCCAGCCGCCGCACCAGCCGCTTCCGCGCCACCGGCCGCCGCACCGCCCTCCTGGGCATAGGCCTTCTCGGCCAGCTTGCCGGAGACTTCGGCCAGCTTCTGGGTCTTGGCCTCGATGGCGTCCTTGTCGTCGCCCTTGACCGCCTCTTTCAGGTCGGCAATGGCCGATTCGATGGCCGACTTCTCGCCCGCCTCGACCTTGTCGCCCAGCTCCTTCAGCGACTTCTCGGTCGCGTGGATCAGCGAATCGGCCGTGTTGCGGGCATTGACCAGCTCGTGGAACTTCCTGTCCTCCTCGGCGTGGGCCTCGGCGTCCTTGATCATCTTCTCGATCTCGTCCTCCGACAGACCGGACGAGGCCTTGATGACGATGGACTGCTCCTTGCCGGTCGCCTTGTCCTTGGCCGAGACGTGCATGATGCCGTTGGCGTCGATGTCGAAGGTGACCTCGATCTGCGGCACACCACGCGGCGCCGGCGGAATGTCGGTCAGGTCGAAGCGACCGAGCGACTTGTTGGCCGACGCCTGCTCGCGCTCGCCCTGGAGGATGTGCAGCGTCACCGCGGTCTGGTTGTCCTCGGCGGTCGAGAAGATCTGCGTCGCCTTCGTCGGGATGGTCGTGTTCTTCTCGATCAGCTTGGTCATGACACCACCCATGGTCTCCAGACCGAGGCTGAGCGGGGTCACGTCGAGCAGCAGCACGTCCTTGACGTCGCCACCGAGCACGCCACCCTGGATGGCGGCACCGACGGCCACCGCCTCGTCGGGGTTGACGTCCTTGCGCGGCTCCTTGCCGAAGAACGCCTTGACGGCCTCCTGCACCTTCGGCATCCGGGTCTGACCACCAACCAGTATGACCTCGTCGATCTCCGATGCCGACACCCCGGCATCTTTCAGCGCCACCTTACAGGGGTCGATGGTGCGCTTGATCAGATCCTCGACCAGCGACTCGAACTTGGCCCGGGTGACCTTCATGTTGAGGTGTTTCGGACCGCTGGCATCGGCCGTGATGTACGGCAGGTTGACATCGGTCTGCTGCGCCGACGACAACTCGATCTTCGCCTTCTCGGCCGCCTCTTTCAGGCGCTGCAGGGCCAGCGGATCGTTGTGCAGATCCATGCCGGTGTCCTTCTTGAACTCGTCGGCGAGGTAGTCGATCAGCCGCATGTCGAAGTCCTCGCCACCGAGGAAGGTGTCACCGTTGGTGGACAACACCTCGAACTGGTGCTCGCCATCGACTTCGGCGATCTCGATGATCGAGATGTCGAAGGTACCGCCCCCGAGGTCGTAGACCGCGATCTTGGCGTCACCACTCTTCTTGTCCATGCCATAGGCCAGCGCCGCGGCGGTCGGCTCGTTGATGATCCGCTTGACGTCGAGACCGGCGATACGGCCGGCGTCCTTGGTCGCCTGACGCTGGGAGTCGTTGAAGTAGGCCGGCACGGTGATGACCGCCTCGGTCACTTCCTCGCCGAGGTAGTCCTCGGCGGTCTTCTTCATCTTCTGCAGGATCCGCGCCGAGATCTCCTGCGGCGCCATCTTCTTGCCATTGACCTCGACCCAGGCGTCACCATTGTCGGCCTTGACGATCTTGTAGGGCACCAGCTCGATGTCCTTCTGCACCGCCTCCTCGTCGTACTTGCGGCCGATCAGACGCTTGACGGCGAAAATGGTGTTGTGCGGATTGGTCACCGCCTGCCGCTTGGCCGGCTGGCCGACCAACACTTCCCCTTCGTCGGTGAAGGCGACGATCGAAGGCGTCGTGCGATCGCCTTCGGCATTCTCGATTACCTTGGGTTTGTCCCCCTCCATCACTGCCACGCAGGAGTTGGTGGTTCCCAGGTCGATACCAATAATCTTTCCCATCGATACTCTCCGTATGCTCTTGTATTTTGTTAGTCAGGGATATGGGGGCGTGGCGGATCAGTTCAAGGTCCGACACAAAATTTTTCGCGCCCGCCCCCGCGCTGCCATCAGGCTTCCTTCGACACCATGACCATCGCCGGACGAATCAGGCGGTCGTTCAACGTATAACCCTTTTGCATCACCGCGGTGACGGTATTGGGCGGCACCTCGCTGCTGGGTTGCATCGACATCGCCTGGTGCAGCTGCGGGTCGAAGCTCTCGCCCATCGGGTCGATCGGTTCGACCCCGAATTTCTTCATCACGTCGAGAAACATCTTCAGCGTCAGCTCCACCCCCTCGCGAATCTTGGCGGCGTCGACTTCGTCACTGGCCGCGGCCAGGCCCATCTCCAGGCTGTCGATGACCGGCAACAGCTCGGTGGCGAACTTCTCCAACGCATACTTGTGCGCGTTCTGCACGTCGCGCTCGGCGCGCTTGCGGGTGTTGTCCTGATCGGCGAGCGCGCGCAACACCTGCTGTTCGAAGTCCTCTGCCTTGGCCTGCGCCTGCGCCAACTCCGCCTTCAGCCGATCCACCTCGGCCTGCGGATCGGGTACCTCCTGGGTGGAATCGGCGCTTTCGTCCTCCGCCACGCCCTCGGGTGCGGGCTGCTCGACAGTGTCCTCGAGATTATCGTCTTGACGCATGAAAAACTCCGTTCATTGACTGTAGGAAGCGGCAAACCCGGGCGCGAGGATACAGGATTGGCCGGCAATTGGCTTTCCCGTACCCCGGGAACGTCCAGGGGTTGCATCGAATTTTGGGGAGAATGGGGGCCGTCAGCGCGAATTCAAGGCCGCGCTGAGCAGCCGCGAGGTGACATCGACGATCGGAATGACGCGATCGTAGGCCATCCGCGTCGGGCCGATGACACCCAGCACGCCGACGACCTTGCCATCGACCGAATAGGGCGCGGAGACGACGCTGCAACTGTCGAGCACGTCGTAACCCGATTCCTGGCCGATGAAGATCTGCACACCGTCGGCCGTGGTACAGCGGTCGAGGATGTGGAGAATGTCGCGCTTGGCATTGAACACCTCGAACAACGCCCGCAACCGCTCGACGTCAGAGAGTTCCTGATACTCCATCAGCCGGGTCTGACCGGCCATGACGAAGTCGCCCTCCTCCTCGCTCTTGGGGTTGAGCACCTGCTCGCCCAGCGCGATGGCCGACTCCATCAGGTCGTCCATGTCCCTGCGCAGCGCCTGCAGCTCCTCCACCAGCTGTGAGCGCGCGTGCATCACATCCATCCCGGCGTAACGCTCGGTCAGGTAGTTGGCGGCCTGTTCGAGTTCGGAGCGGCTGTATTCACGATCCAGCGTCAGCACGCGGTTCTCCACCTCCCCGTGCTTGAGGACGATGACCGCCAGCACCCGGCGCCCGCCCAGCTTGACGAACTCGATCTGCTCCAGCGTGGCCGCATCCTTGCGCGGCAGCGTGACGATGCCGGCCAGCCGAGTGACACCGGAGAGCAGCCCGGACGCCGACTCCACCAGCGCGTGGGAATCCTCCGCCGCCTCCAGCTCCGCCTGCAACTGGTGGACCAGATTCTCGGTCAGCGGCTGGGTCTGGAGCATCGAATCGACGAACAGGCGATAACCGGCGGCCGTCGGCACCCGGCCCGCCGAGGTATGGGGCGATGCCAGCAACCCCATCTCCTCCAGATCGGCCATGACGTTGCGGATCGTCGCCGCGCTGACGTCCAACCCGCAGACCTTGGCCAGCGTGCGCGAACCCACCGGCTGACCGTCGGCGATGTGCGTCTCGATCAGCGATTTGAGGAGGATCTGTTCCCGTTCCGTCAACATGCGGTGATTACAGCCTGATTCGCAGCTCATTACAACCAGCCCACCCTGCTTGCATCACGGAAATGACGAACCCTTCCCGTCGGCGGCCACCCGCAAGGCGAATATTCCGGCACCCACCGGCGATTTCAAGTCGGCGGGGAGCAAACCGGCGTCCCGGTTGGCGGCACCGCCTTCGCATGGTAGCTTCCGGGCCATGACAGCATTCCGCCACATCGGCATCATCATCAAGCAGCAGGACGAGCGCCTCAGGGAGACGCTGGACACGTTGCTGCGCGAGCTGGAGCGGATGGCGGTGACGCTCTACCTGGACGAGACACTGCAACACGCCGGCCTGCCGCTGGAGCGGCTGGTCAGCCGTGCAGAGATCGCCAGCCAGTGCGATCTCTGTATCGTCGTCGGCGGTGACGGCACGCTGCTGGGCGCGGCACGCTCGCTGGCCGCCGCCAATGTGCCGCTGCTCGGCGTCAACATCGGCCGACTGGGATTTCTCGTCGATGTCTCGCCCGACGACCTGCCGGCACAGCTGGAGGCGATCTTCGCTGGCGATTTCCGCGTCGAGCAACGCTGCATGCTGCGGGCACGCATCCTGCGCGGCGAGGAGGTGCTCGCCAGCGAACTGGCGCTCAACGACGTGGTGATGCACGTGCGCGACGCCATCCGCATGATCGAATTCGAAACCCGCATCGACGGCCTGCTGGTCAATATGCAGCGCGCCGACGGCATCGTCGTCAGCACGCCGACCGGCTCCACCGCCTACGCCCTCTCCGGCGGCGGCCCGATCCTCCACCCCGGGATCAATGCGCTGGCCATGGTGCCGATCTGCCCGCACACGCTGAGCAGCCGACCCATCGTCGTCAGCGGCGACAGCCATATCAGCATCAGCCTGCAGCGCCACCACCACTCCCACGCACGCGTCGCCTTCGACGGCCAGAGCACGATCAACATCGAGCCGGGCGACGAACTGCTGATCGACCGCTCCACCAACACCCTGCGACTGATCCATCCCAGTAGCTACGACTACTACGAGATCCTCCGCCAGAAGCTGGGCTGGAGCGCGCAGCCCTGATCCCCCGCCGATGCTGACCCACATCACCATCTCGGACTTCGCCATCATCGACCACCTGGAGCTGGAGCTAGGCGACGGCATGACCGCCATCACCGGCGAGACCGGCGCCGGCAAATCGATCATGCTCGATGCCATCGGCTTGGTGCTGGGAGACCGCGCCGACGCCTCGATGGTGCGTCACGGCGCCAAGCGCGCCGACATCAGCGTCACCCTCGACCTCTCCCACCCGGAAGTGACGCAATGGCTGGAGGAGAACGACCTCGACAGCGGCGACGAATGTGTGCTGCGCCGTGTCGTCACGGCCGAGGGCCGCTCGCGTGCCTATATCAACGGCAGTGCCACCACCGTCGCCAACCTCAAGGCGCTGGGGGAAAAGCTGGTCAACATTCATGGCCAGCACGCCCATCAAACCCTGTTGCGACCGGCCGATCAGCGTGATCTGCTCGACGGCCACGGCGGGTTGTTGCCGTTGCGTGCCGAGGTAGCCGAGGCCCATGCCCGCTGGTCGGCCCTGCGCGCACGGCTCGATGAACTGCAGGACGCGCAACATGGCCGCCAGGCGCGTCTCGACCTGCTGTCGTTCCAGTTGACCGAACTGCAGACGCTGGCGCTTCAACCCGGAGAGTTCGCCACCCTCGAGGAAGAGCGCAACCGGCTCAGCCACGCCGACCAGCTCCGACACTACGCACAAACCGGCTATGCCAGGCTCTACGAGGCCGACGATGCCGCCTGCTCACGGCTCAACGCGGTATTGCAGGACGTGACCCGGGCGCGGGAGATCGACCCCGCCTTCGGCGAGGCGGCCACGCTACTCGACAGCGCGCTGATCCAGGCCGAGGAGGCGGCCCACGCGTTACGCGCCCTGGCCGACCGCTTCGACGCCGACCCGGACCGTCTGGCCGACGTGGAGGCGCGTTACCATCAGGCCCAGGCGCTGGCGCACAAACACCGCATCCTGCCGGAGGAGCTACCAGCGCTGCAGGCATCGATGGCCGAGGAGGTCGCCGCCCTGACCGATCCCGGGCAGTCGGTCGAGGCACTGGAAGAAGCGATCTCCCAAGCCGCCGCCGACTACGACGCGTTGGCGAAGAAACTCGGCGGCAAGCGGGCCGAGACCGCCCGCGCCCTGGAGGAGATCATCACCGCGTCGATGCAGGAGCTGGGAATGGAGGGCGGCCGCTTCGGCGTGGAGATCACCACCGCCGAAACCCGCGCGCGCCACGGTCGCGAGCAGATCCGCTTCCTGGTCTCGGCCAACCCCGGCCAACCGCTGAAGCCGCTGGCCTCGGTGGCCTCGGGGGGCGAGCTCTCCCGCATCAGCCTGGCCATCGCGCTGGCGGCCACCGAGCGGATGTCGCTGCCGACACTGATCTTCGACGAGGTGGACAGCGGCATCGGAGGCGCCGTCGCCGAGGTGGTCGGTCGCCAGCTACGCGCCCTGGGTGAACGTTGCCAGGTCTTCTGCGTCACCCATCTGCCGCAGGTGGCCGCCTGTGCCCATCACCACCTTCAGGTGCGCAAGCGCCGCGCCGGCGGCACCACCCACACCCATCTGCAACCATTGGACGAGAAACAGCGAATCGACGAGATCGCGCGGATGCTCGGTGGCGCGCGCATCAGCAAACGGTCCCGCGCCCACGCCGAGGAGATGCTCCGCGCCGCCCGACGGTGAACCCGCTTTTTGTAGCGCGCAGCGATTCCTTCTAAGATAGCCGTCCGTTGAAACCGAACCCGACGAAGCCGATGAGACACCTCCTGCCCGCGCTGATCACCACCGCCCTGCTCCACGGCTGCTCCGGCAACCTCTTTTCGATCCACCGTATCGACATCGAACAGGGCAACATCATCGAACAGGCGGCGGTCGATGAGCTGGAACCCGGAATGACACGCGCCCAGGTCATCGCGCTGCTCGGCCATCCGGTGCTGCAACCGGCGCTCGACCCCAACCGCTGGGAGTACGTCTACTACCGCAAGCTGCCGGACCAGCCGGTGGAGAAGCAGATCGTCATCGTCCGTTTCGATGGCGACAGAATCACCGCAGTGGAGAGGAACTAGCCCGGATATCTCATGAGAATGCGGGATAGCAGGGGCATCTCGGCGAGGCGGTTGGTTCGATTCACCGAAAAGCATGGCCATCGCCATGGTTACAGGGGAGTCGGGCGAAATGGCCGCTGAGACTCTTCCAATAACCGCATGGCAAGGTTGGAAAAAGAGAGAGGGCGCAAGGCCCTCCAATGTAGAAGTGTCACAATGACAAGAGTCCGATCCAATGAAAATCGGCTCGGCAAGCATTCGCCCAGCGACTTCCATCGCTGTCAGTTATACCCCGGCCTCAGCGGAAAAAACGTGAAGCATCCCCCAGATTCTGTCATCCCGGCGGGCAGCGATTACGGGGCAACCCTGAACCGGCGGCCAAGGCGCGCGACGGGTGACACCAGGCTGCTGGTCAGCCGACCTTGGCCGCTTTCCCCTTCTTCCTTGCGCGCTGGCGGCGCACCTCCTTGGGATCGCAGGTGATCGGCCGGTAGATCTCGACACGGTCGTGCTCCCGCAGCACGGTGTCACGGGGCATGATCTTGCCGTAGATGCCCATCTTGTCGTGGTCGATGTCGATCTGGGGAAAATGGTCGGCAATGGCGGACATCTTCACCGCCTCGATCAACGTCGTGCCCGGCGCCACCTCCAGTGCGATCACCTCCTGCTCCTCCGGCAACGCATAGGCCACTTCCACCGGGATGCGGCTAGCCATAGACCTTCCTCGCACGCTCGACAAAGGCATCCACCAGCGAATTGGCCACGGTGTTGAAGACCGGGCCGATGGCCATGCTGACCAGACGGCTGGAGAACTCGTAGTCCAGCTCCAGCATCACCTTGCAGGCCTCCCCCCCCTTGAGCGGCTGAAACAGCCAGTGCCCGTGCAGATGCCTGAACGGCCCCTCCACCAGCGACATCTCGATCCGCTGCGGTGGCGTCAGCAGATTGCGGGTGGTGAAGGCCTTGTGAATCCCGCCCTTGGCCAGTTCGACGCAACCGGTGACGACATCGCCTTCGCGCGAGATCTCTTTCGCCGCGGCGCACCAGGGAAGAAACGCGGGATAGGCCTCGACGTCGTCGACGAGCCGGAACATCTGTTCCGGCGTATAGGGAACGATGGCGTGTCGGCTGATCGTGGGCATCAGATCAGGCCCACCGAGTTGAGGAAGATGGCGACCACCGCCACCGGGGTGAGGAAGCGGATGAGGAAGTGCCACCATTGGAACAGCGCACCATCGGGCATCTCCAACTCGTCGAGCAGATGTTCGCGCCGCATCACCCAGGCAACGAAGATCGAAATCAGCAGGCCACCGAGCGGCAGCAGGATGTTGGTGGTCAGAAAATCGAGGTTGTCGAAGAAGGTGCGCCCCAGCCACGTCACCTCGCTCCATTCGTTGAACGACAGCACGGTGCCGATACCGAGCAGCCAGGCGACGAAACCGGTCAGCATCGCCGCCGTCACCCGCTCCATGCCACGGTTCTCCACCAGCCAGGTGACGGCCGGCTCGATCAGCGAGATCGCCGACGACCAGGCGGCAAAGGTCAGCATGATGAAAAACAGCGTGCCGATGACGACGCCGCCCGGCATCTGACCGAACGCCAGCGGCAGTGTCTGGAAGATCAGCCCCGGCCCCGCACCGGCCTCCAGCCCCTGGGCAAAGACGATCGGAAAGATCGCCAGCCCCGCCAGCAGCGCCACGACGGTATCGGCGATCGCCACCACCAGCGTGACCTGGCCGATGGAGACATGACTGGGAAGATAGGAGCCGTAGATCATGATCGCTCCCATCCCCAGAGAGAGCGTGAAGAAGGCGTGCCCCATGGCAATGAGGACACTCTCACCGGTGAGCTTGCTGAAGTCGGGCTGAAACATGAACTCGACGGCGCGGGCGAAATCGCCCTGGGCGATCGCATACCCCACCAACAGCACCAGAATGACGAACAGCAGCGGCATCAATACGCTGACGGCACGCTCCAGACCGTGACGGACACCACGGGCAACGACCGCCACGGTCATCACGATGAAGAGGGTGTGCCATCCCAGCAGCTTCTCCCAGTCACCGACCAGCCCGCCGAACAACGCCCCCACGCCCTGCTTGTCGATGCCGGTGAAAGCACCGGTGGCGGCCCGCTCGATATAGGCCAGCGCCCAACCGGCGATGACGCTGTAGAACGAGAGGATAAGGAACCCGGCCACCACCCCCATGATGCCGAGCCAGCGCCAAGCAGGGCTGGCCCCGGCTTCCCGCGCCAGCGTCGCCATCGTATTCATCGGACTCTGACGCCCCCGGCGGCCCAGCAGGATCTCCGCCACCATGATCGGGATCCCGACCAGCGCGATGCACAGGAGATAGACCAGCACAAAAGCGCCACCGCCGTTTTCACCGGTGATATAAGGGAACTTCCAGATATTGCCGAGACCGACGGCCGACCCGGTGGCCGCGAGAATGAAAGCCAGCTTGCCGGACCACTGTCCATGAACCGATCTGGTATCCGTCGCCATGCGCTATCCCCCGTCGATGCTTGTTGTTGAGCCGATTGGCCGCCGTGGACGGCGTCCATGATAAATAACCGCGACGTGATCGCCAATGAACCCGGTGGATGAGGCGGACGAGGCCTGCCGTCGGGTAGTGCCGGTGGCGGCGCTGTCCGCGGCCGGCAACGGCGTTATAATGCCCGGATGGCCAAACAAAAGAAAAAATCACCCGCGACCATCGTGCAAAACCGCCGCGCGCGCTTCGACTACCAGATCGACGACACCTACGAGGCCGGCCTGGTACTGGAGGGGTGGGAGGTCAAGAGCCTGCGCGAGGGCCGCGCCCAGCTGGCCGAGAGCTACGCCTTCATCAAGGATGGCGAAGCCTGGATCACCGGGATGCAGATCACGCCGTTGTTGTCGGCTTCCACCCACATCAAGCCCGACCCGGTGCGGCCACGCAAGCTGTTGCTGCATCGCGAGGAGATCGACAAGCTGCTCGGTGCCACCGAGCGCAAGGGCTACACGCTGGTGCCGATGTCGCTCTACTGGAAGAATGGCCGCGCCAAGCTGGCGCTCGGCCTCGGCAAGGGCAAGAAGGCACACGACAAACGCGCCACCGAGAAGGAGCGCGACTGGCAGCGACAGAAGGCCCGGATCCTGAAGCACTAGCGACGGTGCCCAGCCCGAACATTCCACGAGAACGCGGAACACCAATCATAACGCCATGATTTATAAAAAAATCATGGATATCCACAAGATGAAAAGCACCACCGACACCGCTATGCGGTTCTTGGAAAAGTCTCAGCGGCCATTCTGCCCGATCCGCCGGTAACCATGGCGACGACCATGCTTTTCGGCGAATCGAACAAAACCGCCTCGCCAGGATTTCCCCAAAATCCCACATTTTCATGGAGCATTCGGGCTAGCCATCCTCTCCCCGCCACAATACCGCGCCGCCGGACGCCTTGGCGATCACCTCCAGCATCGCATCATGGGCATGGCGCTCGGCATCGCTGGCGGCGATCACCGGCAATGGCCCGGCGCGCTCGATTCTGACGGTGCCGTGGTCGGCCGACTCCTGATCCGGCGTCTCCTCCTCTTCATCCAGCAGCAGGCTGCTCTGGCCTCCGGTCATCGCCAGATAGACGTCGGCGAGAATCCGTGCATCGAGCAGCGCCCCGTGATACTGGCGACTGGAGTTGTCCACGTCGAGGCGCTTGCACAACGCATCGAGACTGTTGCGCTGGCCAGGGTAGCGGCTGCGGGCCATCACCAGGCTGTCGGTGATGGTGCAGTAGTCCTCGATCCTGCCCCACTGCCCGCCGAGCAGGTCGAGTTCGTGATTGATGAAACCGACGTCGAACGGCGCGTTGTGGATGATGAGTTCGGCGCCACGGACGTAGTCGATGAAATCCTCGACGACGTCGGCCATGCGCGGCTTGTCGGCGAGAAACTCGTTGCTGATGCCATGCACCGCCAGCGCGCCCTCGTCCACTTCGCGGTCGGGTTGCAGGTACTGGTGGTAATCGTTGCCGGTGACGCGGCGGTTGACCAGCTCGACACAACCGATCTCGATGATGCGGTGGCCCTCTTTCGGCTCCAGGCCAGTGGTCTCGGTATCGAGTACGATCTGTCGCATCGGGCGCTCCTACAGCAGTTCGTCGATCGCGCGGTTGGCAAGCGCATCGACGCGCTCGTTGCCGGCATGGCCGCTGTGACCACGCACCCAGCGCCATTCGATGTCGAAACGTGACACCAGCTCGTCCAGCCGGCGCCACAGGTCTTCGTTCTTCACCGGCTGGCGATTGGCGGTCTTCCAGTTGCGTTTCTTCCAGCCCGCGAGCCATTTGGTGATACCGTCCATCAGATAGCGGGAATCGGTGGTCAGCACGATGGGATAGCGGTCGTGTCGCAGACTTTCGAGGGCATTGATCGCCGCCAGCAGTTCCATCCGGTTGTTGGTGGTTTCGGCCTCGGCGCCATAGAGCTCCTTCTCCCGGTCGCCAAAGACCAGCAGCGCGCCCCAGCCACCAGGGCCGGGGTTGCCCCGGCAGGCGCCGTCGGTGTAGATCTCAATCTTTCGTGACACGCTCGACTCCCCGCGCGGCCGGCTCCGCCATGCCGCCGGCGATCAGCCGCGGTCGCGATCGCCATGGCTTCTCCAGCGGCGTCAGCGTCGCCACCCGCTTGCGCGCCAGCAGCGCGTAGCCGCCAGCGACATTGGCCGCCAGCAGCGTGGCCAGCCGCGCCATTTTCGGCGAGCGCTGCAGCCAAGCGGGAAACCGCGGCTCGATCATCCCGAGCAACTCGGCATACTGGATCTCGAAGCCGAGGACATTGAGCCAGTCCTTGACCCGCCACTGGGAATAGAGACGGTAGGGTCGCCGCCGCAGCTGCTGCCAGGCGGCCCAGAGCGTCCAGGAGTCGATCCCCACCACCAGCAACCGTCCCTCCGGCACGAGGATGCGCTCGATCTCGCGCAGCAGCCGATGGGGATCGTCCACGTACTCCAGGGTATGGGCGACGATGACGATATCGACCGAATCGCTGGCGAACGGCAGCGCGGCCGGATCGCAACGCAACTCGCCACTGTCCCGATCCGCGACCAGGCGATGGTTGATCCGCAGACGGTCCAGCAACACCCTGCCCGGTGGCAGCGAGCCGATTTGCACGGCGTGAAAGCCGAAGACGCCCTGCAACCAGGGATCGAGTATCAGTTGCAGGTTGCGGCTGAATGTACGACCCTGCGCCGAGTCGTACCACTGCGCCAACAATGCCTTTTCATCGACCATGACACCCTCGTCGACTGCCGTTACACCACCCCAAAATCCGCCCTATGTCACCCATGCGCTACAGACAATCGTGTTCTGTCTTGATTACTTCACAGTTTCCCATTAGTTTTCACCGGCTTACCATTCGACGGATTACGCTGGAAAACGAACCCGGCGCCCGGCCCGCGGTCTAACAGGCTGTCACGCAGCCCGTAGTTCGTCGACGGCCGCCCGCATCGGGCGTCGCCGGCAAGCCATGGGGCCTGCCGGCAGTTTACTACAAAGGCAAAGAAGAAAATGCACCAACGACCGACCGACTCAGGAAGACACACGATCACAACACGGTTTCTGCTGGCGGCGCTGCTTGGCATCGCCACCTGGCCGGCCATCGGCGCCGACATGAAAGACACACAGGCGTCGCTTGCCTTTGCGCCGCGCCCAGCCACGCCGCCACTGGAGCTGATGACCATCAAGGCCAGCGCCCTGGTGCCCACCTCCAGCGAGAAATCACTGCCTCCACAGCGCACCGTTTGGGACCGGATCCGCAGCCAGGGCAACTTCTTCTTCGATGCGGACGACCACCGCATTCGCCAGGAGATGAAGCGCTATACCAAGAATCGGCGTTATCTGTTCCAGGTGACCGAGCGCGCGGAACCCTATCTCTACTACATCGTCGAGGAGCTCGACAAGGCCGGCCTGCCGCTGGAGCTGGCCCTGCTGCCCATCGTCGAGAGTGCCTACAAGATCGACGCCCGCTCCAAACACGGAGCCCTGGGGTTGTGGCAATTCATCTCCCCCACCGCCAAGGTCTACGGGCTGAAGCGCGACTGGTGGTACGAAGGCCGCCAGGATCTGCAGGCTTCGACCCGGGCGGCGATCCAGTATCTCAAGGATCTGCGGGACATGTTCGATGGTGACTGGCTGCTGGCGCTGGCCGCCTACAACGCCGGCGAACGCAACGTCAAGGCCGCCATCGAGCGCAATCGGAAACGCGGCAGGGGCACCAGTTTCTGGGATCTGAAACTGCCGGCCGAGACGACAGCCTATGTGCCCCGTTTCCTGGCGGTGCTGGCGATCATCGAGAACCCGGATGCCTACGGCATCGAGATCTGGCCGGTGGCCGACGATCCCTATTTCATCCCCGTCGATGCCGGCGGCAAGGTCCGGCTATCGTCGTTGGCGCGGGAATATGCCGTCGACAGCGAGACGCTGCATAACCTCAATGCCGGTTTCCGACGCAAGATGACCCCGCCCAAGGGGCGGCACACCGTCCTGCTGCCCGTCGCCGAATCGAGCCAGATCGCCCACCAGGAGGCCGGCCGCTTCATTCGCGCCACCTATCGCGAACCCAGCGGCATTCGCCACAAGGTGCGCTCGGGCGACACTTTGAGCATGATCAGCCGGAAATACGGCGTGCCGGTCAAACACATCAAGCGCAACAACGAATTGCGCAGCGACCACATCCGCATCGGCCAGGAGCTCTGGATTCCCGAGTCGTAGCCGGCACATCGGCCGGGGCCGTGGCACCCCGGCCGATACCACGACAGTACGGTGATCTCGCTCGCAGCCCGTCCGCAACCCCCGCTCCCGCGCCGATCGAAACCCGATCGGGTTCGCAGCCTCCCCCGCCACGCGCTGTCAAGCTCTCCCGCTATAACAACAACGCCAGCCAGGACAGAGCCACCAGCATGAATGTACAGAACTACCGGGCCACCATTGCGCAGTACGTCCCGATCAACTCCCTGTCGCAAAAGCATTTCGAGATTCTGCTGAGCAAGGCTGAAATCGTCGAACTGCACAAGAACCGCACACTGTTTCGCCGCGGTGACGTGGACAAGTCACACTTCTATCTGCTCGAGGGCGAACTGGCCGTCGAATCGGCCGGTGGGGAAAAAACCGTCATCACCGCCGGCACGGAAGAGGCAAAGCAGCCTCTGGCACAGCACCAGCCACGCCAGGCGACCGTCACCGCACTGACCCCCGCCGTCTGCCTCAAGATCGAGAGCAAGTCCCTCGACATGATGCTGGCATGGGACAACGCCAGCAACTACACCGTCGAGGAGGTGACGCCCGAAACCACGCTGGATCCGGTGGACTGGATGGGCAACCTGCTGAAAAACCACGTCTTTCAGAAAATCCATCCACTCAACCTGCAGGCCTTCTTCATGCAGCTGGAGCAAGTCAACCACCGCAAGGGCGACAAGATACTCGAGCAGGGGGCAACCGGTGACTATTTCTACGTGATCGCCAGCGGCAGCGTCGATATCATCCACACCAGCAAGACCTGCCCCGAAGGCATGCTGCTGGCAACGCTCAACACCGGCGAGTTCTTCGGCGTCGACGCGCTGATCTCCAACACCCCCCGCTCCGCATCGGCCATCATGAAGACCGACGGCTCGCTGATGCGCCTGTCCAAGGCGCAGTTCCTGGAACTGGTGACGAAGCCGATCATCCGCGAAATCGCCTATGCCGACGCCGTGAAACTGGTGGACTCGGGCAAGGCCGTGCTGCTCGACGTCCGCCTGCAGGTCGAACACAAGTATGCAAACCTGCGCAACAGCGTGAACCTGCCGCTGGTGTTCCTGCGCCTGAAACACCATCTGCTGGACCACAACAAGCTCTATATCACCTACTGCGACACCGGAGGGCGCAGCGCCGCGGCCGCGTTCCTGTTGCAGAACTACGGCTACAACGCCTGCGTCCTAGAGGGCGGCATGCAGGCGATCGACCACACCGCCCAGAACGAGGCGAAGCAGCCCGAAACCGCGTAGCAGTCCCCCCGGCCGGCCGCTCTCCCGGGCCGCTGGCCAGCCCGATCCAGCCACCGAATACAAGCCCAAATCTGTCGGCCCGTTCATATTCCTTGGCTGTCTATGGTTGTCCGCTTCCTCTATAATGCCGCTGTTTGTCAGATTGGCCGCCGTCATCGGTCGATGGTGACGCAGGGATGACCGGTCCCTCTCCCGCCCTCGGCGAGGATCTCTTTCGCATAGCGTAGATCAGGGTTGGACACAACCTGGAGAACATGGATTTAACTGGAATACTCGAGATTGCTGGCAGGACCGATACGGGACGGGTCCGCGAGCAGAACGAGGACAGTATCGGTGAAGAGATCGAGCTGGGCACCGTTGTGCTTGCCGACGGCATGGGCGGCTACCACGGCGGCGAGGTGGCCAGCGCGATTGCCGTCAATACCATCCTGAATCACCTGCACGAGCATCTGCCGGGCATCAGAACCGCACAGATCGACAAGCGCACCGGCTATTGCCTCGAGACGCTCATCTGCCAAGCGGCGATCGAGCAGGCCAATGCCACCATCGTCAAGGCGGCGCAGACCCAGCCCCAGTACCGAGGCATGGGCACGACGATCGTGGTCGGGATCTTTTTCGACAACAAGTTGTCCGTCAGTCATGTTGGCGACTCGCGGATGTACCGCTTCCGTGACAACCGTCTGGAACAGATGACGGCCGACCACACCCTGCTGCAGGAGCTGGTCGACCGTGGTTTCTATACGGAGGAGGAAGCCAACGAAAGCCTGAACAAGAATCTTGTGACTCGTGCACTCGGGGTGGAAAGCGAGGTCGTGATAGACATGCATGAAACTGCGGTCGAACCCGGCGACATCTACCTGCTGTGCTCGGACGGCCTCACCGACATGGTCTCCGATCAGGAAATATCCGCGACGATCAAGACGTTCATCAACAACCTCCAGGACATCGCCGACAACCTGGTGGAACTGGCAAACGAACATGGCGGCCGGGACAACGTATCGGTTGTGCTGGCCAGGCCGCTGAAACCCTTCCCGGCCCCGCCGGAGAACTGGTTCCGGCGGCTGCTCAAACTCATTATCCAATAACGGGTGCGTTATGGCGAAGTTGACACTCTCTACCGAAGGCAAAATCGTAAAGGAAATCCCGATCGACAAGGACTGCCTGACCATCGGGCGCAAAAAGGAAAACGACATCCACATCGACAGCATGTCGGTCAGTGGGCGTCATGCAAAAATCGTCATGATCGAGGACGACGCTTTCATTCAGGATCTCGGCAGCACCAACGGCACGTTCGTCAACGCCGACAGGGTCACCCAGGCCCACCTCGATGATGGCGACGTCATCACGCTGGGAACCTACAGCCTCAAGTATGTCGCGGAAACCGCGCAGGCACCCGCCAGAAAGCTGAATGGATCGAGCCATGCGCTGCCTTCTGACCAGACACAGGCCCATCTAGAGATTCTCGACGCACCCGACCACCAACCCAAGATCATCCCGATCACCAGCAAGATGGTGACGCTGGGGAAACCAGGCACACAGGTGGCGGCCATCACCCAGCGCAACGACGATTTCTATTTCGTCCATGTGGATGGCGGCGAGGAGGATGCCCCCTCCACCATCAACGACGAGCCGGTCGCGGAAAAGCGTCAGCTCAAGGACCACGATGTCATCGAGGTCGCCGGCGTGAAAATGGAGTTCCGCACCGGCTGAACCCGGCACCCTTATTCGGCCCGATCGCTTCGACGGTCGGGCCACGCCCCTCCGGCATGGCGCGCACACCACTCATCGCCATTTTTCTCCCCTTCCTCGCCGTTCTCGTTACCTATTTGTGATCGAATTACGCATACCACCGCATCACCTTGGGTATGATGCCTTCCAACCCGTGAAAACTTGCCGTCCATCAGGAAAGGCTTCGATCGAACGGTAGCGAATGACCAGTGCCCGGTGCCCCCATCACCGCGGAACCGCTGGTTTGGTCGAAACCTGTTCCGCCGTGCAGGTCGTCACTGGAACAAGGAAGTTTCCATAACACTACAGGACCAAATCTGGCGGGCTTAAGCACTATAATGACAACGAAAACGCTCACGGCGCATCGTAACGAATACGATGTGACCGACAGAATCGTGGTGACAGACGTCGAGTCCGTCCGGGCACACGTTTGTGAACTCTATTTGTCCACCTACGGCACGGGCAAGAACCTCTCCCGCCTGCGCCAGGCCTTCACCGACTTTTCCCGTCTGTTTCGCGGTGAATTCAAGGGCTATCACGCCTGCGACACGCTCTATCATGACATGCAGCACACACTGGATGTCACACTGGCGATGGCCCGACTGCTCAACGGGTACGAGCGAGAACACGCGCTCGACCCGCTAGGCGAAAACCGTTTCGTGCTCGGATGCGTCATCGCCCTCTTCCACGATGCCGGCTACATCCGCAAGCTCGACGACCACACCGCGCCCAACGGCGCCTACTACACGCTGACCCATGTCAGCCGGGGCGGAGAATTCCTGCGCCACTATCTGCCCTCCATCGGCATGGGGCCCGATACCGAGCTGGCGACCCAATTGATCCATTTCACCGGTTATGAAATGGATATCGACGAGATCGACATCCCCGATCCGAAGGATCGGATGGTCGGCCACCTGCTCGGCACCGCCGATCTCATTTCCCAGATGGCGGATCGCTGCTACCTGGAAAAATGCAGCAACCGCCTCTACCCGGAATTCGTGGTCTGTGGCCTTGCGGGCTCCGATGCCAATGGCGATACCCGCTCCTCACTGGTCCATCGTCACGGCACGCTGTTCGAATCGGCCGAAGATCTGCTGAAGAAAACGCCCGACTTCTACAACCATTCGGTGCTGCATCGGCTCAACCGCCATTTCCATCGTGCCTACGACTATGCCCGCGCGCATTTTGGCAACCACGACAACCCATACATGGAACGCATCCGGAGAAACATCGACTATCTGGAAGCCACCCGGGACAAGCCGCTGGAAGCCAGGCTGAGACGGAAATTGCCGCAAACCAACGCCACGCAGTTCTTCCCCTTCGAAATGGTCAGTTGACCGGCCGGCCCGTCGCGATCACGATCCGGCGGCCTGGGCTGCCAACGCCTTTTTGCGCGCCTTGATGGCCAGCGCCCGCGCCCGCTCGGCCACCTTGCCCGCCAGACTGTAGCGCCCTTCGGCGAGAAATCGGTCGGCATCCTCCATCAGCACCTTCACTTCTGCGATCAATGCCGGCGCATACCGCTCCGCGCCCGCCTGCTGGGCCGCGCGGTAGGCCTGACGCGCATCGCTCATTTCCTGCACGGGAATGGTTTCACAGGCGGTGAGCCATGTCATCGTGGCAACGAGCAGAGCAGTGAGAATCGGTTTCATCGGGAACGCCAGCGGAGAATAGAGGGTGAAGACCACGCCATGCGCGGGGCGGCGGAATACCCGCGATGCCACGGCCATGCCCCCCGCGCCATCGCTTGGATTGAACGCTAGCATCACTTAAGATCGGCAGCAAGTTGTCAGCCGAGAAACGACACCATGAGCGACATCACCATCTACCACAATCCCCGCTGCAGCAAATCCCGCCAAACGCTGGAACTACTGAAGGAGAGCGGCATCGAGCCCAGGATCGTCAAGTATCTGGAGACCCCACCAACGGCCGACGAACTCAAGGCCATCCTGAAGAGGCTCGGCATGAAACCCCGTGACCTGATGCGCAAGCGGGAAAAGGAGTACAAGGAACTGGGCCTGGACGATCCATCACTCGGCGACGAGGAGCTGATCCAGGCGATGGTCGAGCACCCCCGTCTGATCGAACGACCCATCGTGCTCCATGACGACAGGGCAGCCCTCGGCCGGCCACCGGAGCAGGTGCTGGACATCCTCTGATGCCGGCCAACGTTCTGGTCCTCTACTACAGCCGCTTCGGCGCCACCGCGGAGATGGCCACGCACATTGCGCGTGGCGTCGAGACCGTGGGGGATGCCCGGGCAACGCTGCGCACCGTCCCCCCCGTCTCCACCACCTGCGAGGCGGTGGACGACGAGATTCCACCCGCCGGGCCGCCCTATGCGACGCTGGACGAGCTGGCCGCCTGCGACGGCCTGATACTCGGCAGCCCGACCCGCTTCGGCAACATGGCGGCACCGATGAAGTATTTCCTCGACCAGACCAGCAACCTCTGGCTCGGCACCAAGCTGGCCGGCAAACCGGCTGGCGTCTTCACCTCGGCATCGAGCCTGCACGGAGGACAGGAGAGCACACTGTTGACGATGATGCTGCCGTTGCTGCACCACGGCATGCTGATCACCGGCCTGCCCTACTCGGAGCCAGCGCTGTTGAAGACCCGCACCGGTGGCACTCCATACGGACCCAGCCATCTCGCCGGTGCCGACAGCCGCCAGCCGCTGACCGAGGAGGAGATCGACCTCTGCCGCGCGCTGGGCCGCCGGGTGGCCGGCATCGCCGTGCGCCTCACCGGCTGATGGCCGACGATCGATGACACGCGTCCGACTCGCCTATCTGCTGGCACTGGCCGGCCACCTCGGCCTCTTTTTCCTGCTGCTCGGCGCCATTGCCCGCCTTCCGGCCGACAACCAGCCCTCCCGCTTCCTGCTGCTATTCACGCTGGTCGGTCCCCTGCTGTTTCCGCTCCGCGGCCTGCTCCACGGCCGACCCTACACCCACGCCTGGTCCGGATTCATGGCGCTGGTCTACTTCGTCATCGGCATCGGCGTCGCGGCCGGCGAAAAAACACTGCCGCTCGGGATCGCCATCACCACGACCGCCACGCTCTGGTTCTTCGGCGCCCTCTTCTATGTACGCTGGAAAGTGCCGAAGAAAAACGAGACGCTCCCCCCCTGAATCGTTCTCTCCGGGTTTCAGATCGAGCCGTTCGGGCTCGCGATCGTCGCTGCCCGCCCCGGCGGAAAAAACACGGCGTGGTCACGGTGCCAGTATCGGTTTCGCGTCTCGTCGGGCATGGTGTTCTTCTTCACGGCCCAAGCCGAGTTTCCTCATCGAAAAACACGGGAAAGACACGCCATACGGGGGGAGTCCGAGCCACCATGCCCCCACGTCCACCGGCTCACACCGACTGGCCGCGCTTCCAGGTGGTGCCGTCGGCCCCGTCCTCGAGCACGATGCCCCGGCCCTTGAGCAAATCCCGGATCTCGTCGGAGCGAGCGAAATCACGGTTCTTTCGCGCCTCGGTCCGCTCGGCCACCAGCGCGTCGATCTCCGCGTCGCTCAAACCCTCTGCCTCTCCTCCGCTCGCCTGCCATTTGAACCAGCCATCCGGCGTCTGCGAGAAAAAGCCCAGCATCCGCCCGCTGGCGAGCAACCGACCCTTCAGCGCCGCCGCCTCTGCGCGATCTCCGGCTTTGTTGAGTCGCCGCGCCAGATCGTGCAACGCGGCAATCGCCACCGGGGTGTTGAGGTCGTCGTCGAGCGCGTCGACGATGGCGGCATCCGGCCCGGTATCGTCCGGCTCGACCGCCGCGGCCTTGCGCAACGCATTGTAGAGACCGTCCAGCGCCGCTTTCGCCTGGCGGAGATTGTCCGGTGACCAGTCCAGCGGCGAGCGGTAGTGTCCCGCCAGCAACGCAAAACGCACCGCCTCGCCGGGGGCCTCGCCGAGCACGTCACGCAGCGTGAAGAAATTGCCCTCCGATTTCGACATCTTTTCACCGGAAACGGTGATGTACCCGTTGTGCACCCAGTAGCGGGCAAAGGTCTCGCCATCGTGGGCGCACTGACTCTGCGCCCGCTCGTTTTCATGGTGGGGAAAAATCAGGTCCCGCCCGCCACCATGGATGTCGATGGTACGGCCCAGGTGTTTCTCGATCATCGTCGAGCACTCCAGATGCCAGCCGGGACGTCCCACACCCCACGGGCTTTCCCAGCCGGGCAGATCGTCGCTCGACGGTTTCCACAAGACGAAATCCCCGGGATGCCGCTTGTACGAGGCCACCTCGACACGGGCACCGGCCATCATCTCGTCGAGCCGCCGGTGAGACAGCGCGCCGTAGTCCGGCATCGACTGCACGTCGAACAGCACGTGACCGTCGGCCTGGTAGGCGCACCCCTTCTCCACCAGTGCCCGCACCATCTCCAGCATCGGTTCGATGTGCTCGGTGGCACGCGGCTCCACCGTCGGCGGCAGGGTGTTGAGGGCCGCGATGTCCTCGTGATAGAGGCGGATAAAACGGTCGGTGAGCTCACGGATCGACTCCCCGTTCTCCTTCGCCGCCTGGTTGATCTTGTCGTCCACGTCGGTGATGTTGCGCGCATAGACCACGTTCGGGTAGTGGTGGCGCAGCAGACGAAACAGGGTATCGAAAACGACGATGGGGCGGGCATTGCCGATATGGATCAGGTTATAGACCGTCGGCCCGCAGACATACATCGTCACGCGGTCGGGATCGAGCGGCTCGAACGCCTCTTTCTGGCCGGACTGGGTATTGTGCAGATGGAGCGTCATGGAAAAATCACTCAGTGACGATAGCGGCGGGATGCCGGCGGATTATAGCGGGTTTGCGCGTTGAATCAGCACCACCGCATGCACGGCGATGCCCTCTTTGCGGCCGGTATAGCCCAGCCGCTCGGTGGTGGTCGCCTTGACGTTGGCCGGCGCGTCGAGCAGCACCGCGAGATTGTCGCGCATCGCATCGATCCACGGCGCGAGCTTCGGCGCCTGGGCGATGATCGTGGCATCGAGGTTGACCACTGAAAAATCGCGCGCGCGCAGTTGCGCCATGACATTCTCCAGCAGGCGCCGGCTGTCGATGCCGGCCAGGGCGGGGTCGGTATCGGGGAAATGGCGGCCGATGTCACCCAGGCCGGCGGCACCGAGCAACGCATCGCAGACGGCGTGGAGCAACACATCGCCGTCGGAGTGGGCGGCAAAGGCTCGATCGTGGGGGATGCGAACACCGCCGAGCATCAGATGATCGCCCTCGGCGAAGGCGTGCACGTCGAAGCCGTGACCGATCCGCAGCGACGTCATGTCGCCATCTCCCGTTGCAGATAGAACTCCGCCAACGGCAGGTCTTCCGGGCGGGTGATCTTGAGATTGTCCATCGGCCCCTCCACCAGCAGCGGCGCATGACCCAGTTGTTCCACCGCACTGGCCTCGTCGGTGATCCGCTCGGGATGGTCGAGCCCCCGGCGCAGTGCCTCATGCAGCAGACCGGCTCGAAACAGTTGCGGCGTCAGCGCATGCCACAGCCGGCTGCGATCCACGGTGTGGGCAATACGGCCACCCTCGCCCGCCTGCTTCATCGTATCGCGCGCCGGCGCCGCCAGAATGCCGCCGCAGGGGTGATCCGCCACCGCCCGCATCAACGCGACGATATCCCCGACATGGACACAGGGGCGGGCCGCGTCGTGCACCAGCAGCCAGTCGTCGGCCGCCAGTTCAGGCATCAGCGCCACCACCGCATTGAAGACCGAGTGAACCCGCTCACGACCACCGACGACAGTTTGCAGCGGCACCGGCAGATCGATATCGAGCGTCGGCCACCAGGCGTCGGCCGCGCCGAGCGCAACGACGATGCCCGCCAGCCCCGGCACCGCAGCCAGTTTGCGCAGAGTGTGTTCGATGACGGTCTTGCCGGCCAGCGGCAGATATTGCTTGGGAATGTCGGCGCCCATGCGCCGGCCGGCCCCAGCGGCCGGAACAATGGCCCAGGTCGTTGCCGTGTCAGTCACCGGAATAGGCAGTGGATTGGTTGGAAAAACGTTTTTGCGAGACCGGCAGGATCACCTGAAAAAAGGTCTCTCCCTCCTTGATCATCCCCAGCTCACTGCGCGCCCGCTCCTCGATGGCTGCCGTACCACTCTTGAGGTCGCTCACTTCGGCGGCCAGCGCGGCGTTGCGGGCAGTGAGGCGGGCGTTCTCCTCCCGTTGGGCGTCAACCGCCTGCTGGATGCGCCAGACGTCCGCCAGACTCCCCTCCCCGACCCAGAGCTGGATCTGAAGAACGAGCAACAACCCCGTGAGCGTGATAACCAGTAACCTCATCCTGTTTCTTCGTGTTGTCCTGTGTCACAGGGCAGCGTCCGGTGCTTCCGGGCAACGCGTCGAACCCCTGTTCGCGGCACCGCCGATGCCGCCAGCCCACAGTGTTTGTATGCCGATGCTCCCTATCAGCTATTAGAGCATGTCCTGACTCTGAATTATTCGATTCTACAATAAGTTACAGGTTAAATGTAAGCACCAACCTTAAATGGTCCGACCCCAAAGGCCGCAATGGCGGCCGCGACGACGAAGATTGAGGGAATCCCCCACCTCCGGCGACTCGGCCGGAAGCAGGGCGGGCTTTTTCATCGGGCCTTCGGGCTACAACGAGGGGAAGGCGTCGCGCCCGGCGTAACGGGCGGCACTGCCCAGCATCTCCTCGATGCGCAGCAACTGGTTGTACTTGGCCACCCGGTCGGAGCGCGACATCGAGCCAGTCTTGATCTGACCCGCGCCGGTGGCCACCGCCAGATCGGCAATGGTCACATCCTCGGTCTCACCGGAGCGGTGGGAGATGACGGCGGTATAACCGGCGGCCTTGGCCATGTCGATGGCCGCCAACGTTTCGGTGAGCGTGCCGATCTGGTTGACCTTGATCAGGATGGAGTTGGCGATGCCTTTTTCGATGCCTTCCTGGAAGATCCGCGTATTGGTGACGAACAGATCATCGCCCACCAGCTGGACGCGCCGCCCCAGACGCTCGGTCAGAATCTTCCAGCCTTCCCAGTCGTCCTCGGCCAGCCCGTCCTCGATGGAGAGGATCGGGTACTGATCGACCCAGTTCTCGAGAAAATCCACCATACCGGCGGCATCGAAGGTCTTGCCCTCGGAAGCAAGACGGTACTGGCCATTCTCGTAGAATTCCGAACTGGCGGCATCCAGTCCGAGCCAGATGTCCTGCCCCGCCTTCAACCCAGTCTCGCCGATGGCCTCCAGAATCACCTCGATGGCGGCTTCGTTGGAGGGCAGATCCGGCGCAAATCCCCCTTCATCACCAACAGCCGTGCTCATGCCCCGCCCGGCGAGCACCGACTTGAGCGCATGAAACACCTCGGCGCCGGCGCGAATCGCCTCGGCAATGCTCGGCACGCCCACCGGCAGGATCATGAACTCCTGCAGATCGACACTGTTGTCGGCATGCTCGCCCCCGTTGATGATGTTCATCATCGGCACCGGCAACAGGTTGGCATCGTCACCGCCGAGATAGGCATAGAGCGGCTTGCCTGCATTGTTGGCGCCGGCATGGGCGTTGGCGAGCGACACCGCGAGAATGGCATTGGCGCCGAGATTGGCCTTGTTCTCGGTGCCGTCCAGCTCGATCATCCGCTGGTCGATGGCAGCCTGGTCATCGACATCGAAACCGATCAGCGCCTCCTGAATCACCGTATTGACATGGCGCACCGCGGTAATGACACCCTTGCCGCCATATTCGTTGCCACCGTCGCGCAACTCGATCGCCTCCCTGGCGCCCGTCGAAGCACCCGACGGCACCGCGGCGCGCCCCACGACGCCGTTGTCCAGAATCACGTCGGCCTCCACCGTGGGATTGCCCCGTGAATCGATGATTTGTCTGCCCTTGATCGCTTTTATCTTTGCCATTGTTGCTCCATGTTTTTTTCCACTCCGCCCCATCGGCGATGGCACGGGAATTTACTGTCCGGGCGTCGCCAGCGGCACGCGGCGGCGACGCCGGCGAACCGGCTACAGCGTGGTCTCGACGAAGCCCGACGCCTTGACCGTCCGATCGAGCGCCAGCAAGGTCTCCAGCAGCGCCTGCATCAACGGCAGCGGCCAGGCATTGGGCCCGTCCGACAACGCCTTCTCCGGCACTGGATGGGTCTCCATGAACACCCCAGCGATGCCCGCGGCAACGGCGGCACGGGCCAGCACCGGCACATGCTCGCGCTGGCCACCGGAAACGCTGCCCTGCCCGCCCGGCAACTGCACCGAATGGGTGGCGTCGAAAACCACCGGACAGCCGGTATCGCGCATCACCGCCAGGCCACGCATATCGGAGACCAGATTGTTGTAACCGAAGGTATAGCCCCGCTCGCAGACCATGATCTGCTCGTTGCCGACGGCGCGGGCCTTGTCGACCACATTGGCCATGTCCCACGGCGCCAGGAACTGCCCTTTCTTGATATTGACCGGAATGCCCTGGCGCGCGACGTTCTGGATGAAGTTGGTCTGCCGGCAGAGAAAGGCCGGCGTCTGCATCACGTCGACGACGCTGGCCACCTCGTCGAGCGGCGTGTCCTCGTGCACATCGGTCAGCACCGGCACGCCGATCTCCTCCTTCACCTTCTGCAGAATCCTCAAACCGGCTTCCATGCCCGGCCCGCGAAAACTCGCCGCCGATGAACGGTTGGCCTTGTCGAACGACGATTTGTAGATGAACGGCATCTCCAGCGCGTCGGTGATCTCCTTCAGCCGCCCGGCCGTCTCCAGCGCCAGCGCCTCACTCTCGATGACACAGGGGCCGGCAATCAGAAACAGCGGGTGATCGAGGCCGGCCTCGAAATGACAGAGCTTCATGCGCCTTCCTCGATCTGGCGGGATTTTTCGTTCTGCAGCCGCGCCGCGCGAATGAAGCCGGAAAAGAGCGGATGGCCGTCCCTCGGCGTCGAAGTGAACTCAGGATGGAACTGGCAGGCCAGAAACCAGGGGTGGTCGCGCAGCTCGACGAACTCCACCAGCTCGCCATCGAGCGACACCCCGGAGATCACCAGCCCCTTCTGCTCCAGAATCTCGCGGTAGGCGTTGTTGAATTCGTAACGGTGACGGTGCCGCTCCATGATGACGTCCTGGCCATAGAGTTCACGCACCAGCGACCCTTTCTTGAGGACACACTGCTGCCCGCCGAGGCGCATCGTCCCGCCCAGATCGGAATCCTCGCTGCGCTTCTCGGTCTTGCCGCTGGCGTCACGCCACTCGGTGATCAGGCCGATGACCGGATCGGGCGTATCGGAGTTGAATTCGGTACTGTGGGCCGCCGTCAGGCCGGCCACGTTGCGGGCGTATTCGATCACGGCCACCTGCATGCCGAGGCAGATGCCCAGGTAGGGAATATTGTGGGTTCGGGCGTATTCGACCGCCTTGATCTTGCCCTCGACGCCCCGCTTGCCGAAACCACCGGGCACCAGAATCGCATCGGCATCCTCCAGCTCGGAGGTATCGCCGTTTTCCAGCTGTTCGGAATCGACATAACGAATATTGACACGGGTCAGCGTCTTGATGCCGGCATGGCGCAACGCCTCGTTGAGCGACTTGTAGGATTCGGTCAGATCGACATACTTGCCGACCATCGCCACCGTCACCTCGTCTTCAGGAAACTCCATCGCATGGACCACCGCCTGCCAGTCGGAGAGATCGGCCGGCGGGCAGTCGAGGCCGAACTTGCGCAAAATGATCTCGTCCACCTTCTGCGCGTGCATCCACAGCGGAATCTTGTAGATGCTGTCCATGTCGATGGCGGAGATGACCGCCTTCTCCTCGACATTGGTGAACAACGCGATCTTCTTCCGTTCCGCCTCCGGCAGCGGCTCCTTGGAGCGGCACAGCAGCAGATCGGGCATGATGCCGATGGAACGCAACTCCTTGACCGAATGCTGGGTCGGCTTGGTCTTGAGCTCGCCCGAGACATCGATATAGGGTACCAGCGTCAAGTGCATGAACAGGGCGCGGTCATGCCCCTCCTCGACCCCCATCTGCCGGATCGCCTCCATGAACGGCAACGACTCGATGTCCCCCACCGTGCCGCCGATCTCCACCATCGCGATGTCGTACCCCTCGGCCCCCTTGCGGGTGCGCGCCTTGATCTGATCGGTGATGTGCGGAATGACCTGGACCGTGCCGCCAAGATAGTCTCCGCGGCGCTCCTTGCGGATCACCTCCTCATAGATCTGGCCGGTGGTGAAATTGTTCTTCTTGCCGGTCTTGCAGTGAACGAACCGCTCGTAGTGCCCGAGATCGAGATCGGTCTCGGCGCCATCCTCGGTGACGAACACCTCGCCATGCTGGAACGGGCTCATCGTGCCCGGATCGACGTTGATGTAGGGGTCCAGTTTCATCATCGTCACCGACAGGCCACGGGCCTCCAACACGGCACCGATCGAGGCTGCGGCAATACCCTTCCCTAGGGATGAGACCACCCCGCCGGTAACGAAAATGTATCGAGTCATTGGACAGGCAAGACAGTTGGAATGGAGAGATCCGGGACCACCACAGCGGGCCGCCCGAACGCGGCGGACTATAGCAAAACTTGCTCTCGCTCACAATTGACCAGGCGACGCAAAGACCTGAAAGCCGAAAGGTTTTCCGTCACCGGCATGGATGCCAAAAGCAGGCGCTTTGGTTACCATAGGCCAACCCCAAGAGCCGGAAGACACCATGACCGACAACAGCCAGGAGACGATCGCAAAAGGCAAACTGGTGGAGTTCACCTACCAGATCGTCGATGAGAAAGGCGCCATCACCGAACAGGTCGATCTGCCGCTGACCTATATCCACGGCCACGACAGCGGCATGTTCCCCCGCATCGAGGTGGCACTGGAGGGCCGCAAGCCCGGCGACCAGGTGACGGTAAAGTTACCGCCCGAAGAGGGTTTCGGCTTCCGCGACGAGGATCTGATCTTCCGCGACCGGCTGGCCAACGTTCCGGCCGAATACCGCAAACTCGGGGCCGAGGCCCAGTTCCACAACGACCGCGGCGAAGCAAAGACGTTTCGCGTCACCGAAATCACCAAGACGCACATCGTCCTCGACGGCAACCACCCCCTGGCAGGCCAGACCGTTACGTTCCACGTCCACATCCTCGGGGTGCGCGATGCCACCGACGAGGAACTCTCCGGCGTCGTGCCCACCGGACAGGCGGCGCCGCTGCCCACCACGGCACCGACCCTCAACTGACCGATGCGTTTTCTCGAGACCCTGTTCGAAGGCCTGCTGTGGAACAGCCGCCTCGTCGTCCTCTTCGCCGTCGTCGCCAGCCTCTGCACCGGCTTTGCGATGTTCTACATCGCCACCGTCGACGCCTGGTACCTGTTGACCCACCTGCCCGACTATCTCGACCCCCATCTGACGACCGAGACCCGCGCCGATCTGCGCGCCACGATGGTCACCCACGTCGTCGAAATCATCGACGGCTACCTGCTGGCCACCGTCATGCTGATTTTCTCGCTGGGGCTCTACGAACTCTTCATCAGCAAGATCGAACAGGCCAACCACTCCGAGGCCAGCTCCTCCGTGCTGCTGATCACCAGTCTCGACGACCTGAAGAACCGGCTCGCCAAGGTCATCCTGATGATTCTCATCGTCAAGTTCTTCGAACGGGCACTGGAGATGGACTTTGCCGATGCGCTGGAGATGGTGCAGTTCGCCGGCGGCATCGCACTGATCGGGCTGGCACTCTACCTGAGCCACGCCGCCGACCACGGCAATGGCCGTTCGAAAGAGGAACATTGACGCGCCGTCCGCTGGAGAACCCGCAGCACCCACCCCATCCGCAGGCCACCCGATCTCGGCGCTACGTCAGAGCTTCTCCATTTCGGCCCGGATACGCGAGTAACACTGCCGCAACGCCGCCCGATCGGCGCTTCCCGCCATCTCCTCGAGCCGGCGCCCGGCCGCCGACAGGCTCCCGTGACCGAAATAACCGGTCAGGCCGTTGATCTGGTGGGCGATGGCCCTGACCCGGTCGCGATCCATGGCCGCGATGGCCGGCTCGAGCATCGCCAGTTGCTCTTCCAGCGCCGCCCGGAAACACGCCGGTTGCCACAGCCCCTCCAGCGTGGCCGCGGCATCGGCCGATGCGGCGGTATCGACACGACGCTGCAACAACCGTTCGACGGTAACGATCACGTCGTCCGGTGAGACGGGCTTGTAGAGCGTTTCATCGAACAGCGCCGCCCGGGAATCCCTCGCCTCCCGGGTGAACAGATCGGCGGTGACCGCCACCAGTGGGGTGACGTCGTTGATGCTCTCCTCACGAATGAGTCGCGCCGCCGAGATGCCATCGAGCGCCGGCATGTTGATGTCGAGAAAGATGATGTCGTATTTCCTCTCCCGGGCCCGCTCCAACAATTCGAACCCATCGGCAGCACCGACCACCTCGACACCCGCCCGCTCCAGACTCGCCTGCAACAGCTGTCGCGAAAAGTCGTTGTCGTCGGCCACCAGCACGGTGGCCTCCATCCGCCGCGCCCGCTGGCGCCGCCCGGGCGCCCTGATTTTCCTGGGCCCGCTGCAGTCGATCACCTGACGCAGATTCTCCAGCAGGCGCTGGCGGCGGATCGGCTTGGTGGAGACGACGATACAGGACTTCTTCTTCACCAGACGCTGCTTATGGCGAACCTGCCCCTCGTCGCTGATCAGCACGAGAATCCGCAGGTCGAAATCCCGTGCGGCCTGCTGCAACCGCTCCATCCGCTGTGGCGGAAACTCCTGTGCCTTGCCGCCGATGACCAGCACCTCGAAGGCCCTGGCGCCCTCCACCGCCTCCTGCAACACCGTCTCCAGCGCGACCCTCTGTGGCTGCAGATAGACCTCCATGCCGAAGTAGAGCAGCGTATTCTTGATCGCCCGTCGCGACACCGCGTGGCTGTCCGCCACCAACACGCGGACACCGGCCAGCGCCCGACGTTGATCGTCCTCATCCGGCACGTCGTCCACCGCCGCCAGCGGCAGGGCGATGCAGAAACGGCTGCCGCCGAGCATGCTGTCGTCAAGCCAGATGCGCCCCCCCATCCGCTCCATCAGCGAGCGGGAAATGGCGAGCCCCAGCCCGGTACCGCCAAAACGTTTCTGGATCGAGCTGTCCCCCTGGACGAACGGTTCGAACAGTTGATCGCGCATCTCGGCATCGATGCCGATGCCGGAATCGTCGACGGAGACCTGCAGAAAACGCTTGCCATCGTCGACCAGCGCCTCGGAGACGACCAGAATCTCGCCACTGTCGGTAAACTTGATGGCATTGATCAGCAGATTGGAGACGACCTGGCTGAAGCGCACCGGATCGCCCATGACGCAGTGGGGCGTGTCCCGATGGATCAGCAACACCAGCTCCAGCCCCTTGCGGTGGGCATCGCGGCTCAACAGCGACACCACATCCTCCAACACCGCCTCCGGTGAAAAGGGTTTCCGCTCCACCTTGAGCGTGCCGGCATTGAGGCCCGAATAGCTGAGGACATCGTCGATGATCGCCAGCAACTGCCGGCTGGCATTGTTGATGATCTGGACATACTCCATGCTCTCGGTCCGGCCGGGGGACTTCTCCAGCAGCTCGGCAAAGCCGACGATGGCGTTGAGCTGGGTCCGCAGCTCATGGCTCACCAACGCCAAAAAGCGCTCCTTGGCCTTGCCGGCCTCGATCGCCTCACGCCGCGACGCCTCCAGCGCCACCTGTTGCTGCCGCAACGCCTCGACGGTCTGCCGCAATCGCGCCGTCGCCTGGGCCACACGCAGCTCCAGATCCTTCTGCGATCCCTCGATCGTCTTCACCATCCGGTTGATGCCCTGCTCCAGCTCACCGAATTCGGCGCCGCTCCTTCGCGCCAGCCGCGACGACAGATCCCCCCGCTGCACCCGCCCCACCAGATCGGTGATCC
Source organism: uncultured Thiotrichales bacterium (assembly GCA_964614535.1). Lineage (GTDB taxonomy): Bacteria > Pseudomonadota > Gammaproteobacteria > UWMA-0217 > UWMA-0217 > JALSHZ01. The sequence goes on from CAZTOZ010000061.1 coordinate 88,185, forward strand.
GCTGGATCGGCGCCAGCAGCTCGCGCGCCAGCAGCAGCGCCAACAGCGACGCGAACAGCAGACCGAAGAGGATGAACAGCACACTGCGGACGATGACATCACGGGCGGTCGCGCGCAGATGATCACGGGAGATATAGACCAGCACGCGGCCCAGCCGGTGATCCGGCTCGACGCCGCGCAACTCCTCGCTCTCGGCATCCTCGGCGGCCGTCGTCGGATAGACGTCACGCTGGAATTCCAGCAGCCCGCCCGACCCGGCCCCGTGATGCGCACGAACGAAAAAACCGCTGCGGGATTTTCTCGCCACCACCCGCCCCTGATCGTCGAGGATGATGACCGCCTCCACCTCCGGCCCGAGAAACGCCTGCTCCACCAGATGCTGCAGCCGGGTCCGGTCGTCGATCAGCAGGCTGAACTCACCGGCGAAGGCGAGATAACGGGCGATGGCGTCGCCCCGCTGCTCCATGGCCGCCCGCATGTAGCCAAGATGTGCCTGGGTAAGATAGAAACCGATGGCGATGGAGACCAGCACCATCGGCACGATGGCCAGAAAAAGCACCCGCCGGCGAATGCCCCAGCTGTGTTGGAAACGCCAGCGCTTCATTGCCCCGTCCCGGGCGACCGGCGGGGACCCGGATTGGAAAACCCGGCCAGATCGCAGCCGGACTGCAGATTGAAATAGGCTCCCACCGCTTTGTTGCAGCTGGCCTGGAAATAGCGTGGAAAACCCATGGCTGGCAATCGCGGCGGCCGATGTTCCAGCGCCTCGACGATCTCCTCGGCCGCCTGCAGCCCGATCTGCCGCGCCTCGGAATAGACGGCCGCCAGCGCCCCCGCCCGCACCATGGCGCTGGAATAGCCGATGACGGGCAACCGCCGATGGTAGGAGAAATAGAGTATCTGCTTGATCGCCTGCGTGGAGGTGAGCCGTGGATCGAATACGGTGATCAGCAGATCGATGTCCTTCTTCACCCGCTTGAGACGGGTCACGACCTGGCCGGCATTGGCGACACGAACCGGTTTCAGTTCGATGTCGAGACGGCGGGCCAGCCGTTGGAGGGCGGCGACATCGATCGCCGATTCTTCCGGCAACAGAATGCCGACACTGCGAAAACCGCCCCCCAGCGCGGCGGCGAGCCGCAATTGCCGCTGCGGCTGTGGGTCGAGAAACAGCACCGACAGGCGGTCACGCGGGACCGGGCGGCCGGCATCCCGCAGCGAATCGAGCAACGCATGATAGCTGGCATAGGGCACCAGCACCGCATAGATCGGAAATTCCCCCGGCCCTTCCAGCACGCGGCGCAACGCGCGTATGCCGACGGTGACGACCAGTGCCGCGTCGGCCGGCCAGACCTCGCCCCGGGACGGATCCAGCGTCGCGGCCAGCAACGTGTGCAGCCGCTTCGTACCGTGGCGTGAAGCGCGCAGGCGATCGGCGATCTGCGTACTCACCTGGTGATACTCGTCGCTGTCACCGCTGAGAACGATGTAGATCTCCCCATCGGCAAGCGCCGCCGAGGCGCCCGGCACGAGGCCGGCCAGCAGCGCCCACAGCAGCCACCGCAGTATCGCCGAGAGGAATTGACGGCGCATGTTCACCTGGTCAAACGGTCAGTGGACAACCTGGCCGGCCGACGTCCGCCTCTCGATCATCGATTTCCATTTTCCCCACCATCGTCTTGTTGTTGAATTGCTATTTCTGGTCTTTCCCTGTGATTCCTCGCCGGCGCGTCATCATGGACACAAACGCCGGCGGCCTGCTAGAACTCGATACCCGCCTTGATGAAATATCGGGTCTCGAAGGTCGTCCTTCCCGACTTCTTGCTGATGTACTCCTGGTAGTCGTCACCGAGGTTCTGCACCACCAGCTCCAACCGGCCCTCGCTGCGATCGCTGCGGAAACGTTTTGCCAGGCGCAGATCGACACGATCGTAGCCGTCGAGCCGGTCACCATCACCGATCCACTTGATACCGCTGCGGTAGTAATACCCCAGGCTCGCGCTCAGATCGGCCTCGAAATCGTGGTTGTAGAGCAGGCTGTAGGTCTGTTCCGGCGTGGCATCGTGCTCGATGCGGACTGGATCACCACTTCCGCCGCGGGAGAGGTTGCGCCGGCTCCGGGTGAGCGAATACTGGAACGACAGAAAGTCCCGCTTGCCCGGCCGCCAGCGGATCGCACCCTCGATGCCACTGATGCGGTAGCTGTCGTCGTTCATGTTGATCTGGGCACCGTCGGGAAAATAGGGCTCGGGAAAATCGACGTCCTGATAGTTGGAGATCAGGTCGGTGGCTTTTTCGTGGAACAGCTTGGCATCGAACTGAAGCGCCCCGTTGGCCGGGATGAACGCATAGCCCAGTTCCACCGCCACCAGCTTTTCCGGCTCGAGATCGCCGGGTGAATAGAAGATCTGGTTCAATGGCGAACCATCGTCGAAGCGCACCACCGCATCCCAGTGCTGCTCGATGATCGACGGACTGCGCTGGGTGGCACCGACGCTCGCCCGTACCGCATGCCCCGGCGCGAAGCGGTAGTTTGCTGCCACTCTCGCCGAACCGAACGGCCCGATGAGGTCGTTGTGCTCGACGATGCCGCCCAGATGCAACGACAGCGCCTCGCCGACGGCCCACTCACCATTGGCGAACAGTCTGGCGGAAGGGTTGTCCAGAAAATCACGGCGATTCAGGTGGGCCTCGCTGCGCAACCGGTCGAGCCGCATCCCGCCACCCCAGACGAAACGAAACACGGGGGACAACCGTTTGCGGATCTGGAATTCCAGATCGTAGCGCTCGGACAGGCCGTCGGCATAGTAGACCTGGACGGTCTGGTCCGGCCTGCCATCGATATAGAGCGGAATCAGCAGTGACGGAATGTCGGCGTAGGCTGACAACGGACCGAAATCACTGCGGTCGTGCTGCTTCTCGTAGTTGTGGTAGAACTGGATGAAGAACGAGTTGTCCTCGCCGCGGTTGTGCGTCCAGCGAAAGAACTGATAGTGGGCATTGACGTGTCCGTCGTGCGCCAGCTCGAAGACGGCCGTCTCCGGGTTGAGCGTGGCGTTCTGGCCGGTGACGAGCCCAAGCTGGATGTCCAGATCGTCCCTCGCCGTCGGCGACCACACCGCGCGCCAGGAGAGGTTCGTCAGACGCGAATCGTCGAAATCGGCGCCGTGATCGGGATCCATCTCGAAACCCTCGTCACGCTCCCAGCCGATACCGAAACGGTAGTCCATCTCCCCGATCGCGCCCGCGTGTCGAAACAGCAGCTCCCGCGTTTGCAGCGAGCCGGCGGTTACATCCAGCCAGGTACCGTGTTCGGCATAGGGCTGGCGGGTGATGATATTGATGGTCGCCACCATCGCGTTGGCGCCGAACACCGGCGCGTTCGGCCCACGCACGATCTCGATCCGTTCGATGTCCTCCAGCTCGACCCCCAGCGTATTCCACTGGACGCTGGAGAGGATGTTGCCGTAGACCGAGCGTCCATCGACCAGCACCTCCAGCCGCGACGCCAGCGTGAACTCCTGGCCGTGATAGGCGACGACGAAATGTCCGCCGGTGGCGTGGGCCACCTGGAAACCAGGCACCAGCCGGAACACATCGGCGATCTCATTGAAGCCCGAAGCTTCGATCATTTCCCGGGTGATGACCGTCGTCGAGACCGGCGAGGTCAGCAACGGCTGGGGCAGCCGCGTGGCCGACATGACGATGGGGATATCGGTGAAGAAAGCCTCCTCGTCACCGACGGCCTGCAACTCACCGGCACCAGCCAGCCGCAGGCCAGACGCCACCAGCAACGCCATCATCACGCCCCGTTTCATCGCCTTACGGGCGGCGCCGCTGTCGCCACGGTCCGGTCGCATCGCTCGGGTATCATCGCTTTCCATGGGCCTGGGTCGTCTCCTGATCCTGATCGTTCTGGGGGCAGGGTGCCAATACCGCGGCGGACACTACGACACGATGCCCTGGCCGTCCTGGCAACGGCGCACACTTCATGCGCGCTTGCCGCCAGCGCAGAGATTGTACTTGTCGGCCAGCCGGGTCGCCTGGGTCCGGTTTTCGACGTGGAGCGCCTTGAGGATCGCCGCGACGTGAATCTTCACCGTATGGTGCGAAATCCCGAGCTCCCGCGCGATCTCCTTGTTGGCGAGGCCCTCGCACATCAGGCAGAGCACGTCCACCTGCCGCTGGGTCAACGGTTCCAGCTTCGGCTCATCGACGGCCACTGCGCGGTGATTGCACAGCAGTGTCTCGGGCAGATAGATCCCGCCGGAGAGGATCAGCCGGATCGCATTCATCATCACATTCATCGCCATCGACTTGGGGATGTAACCGGCGGCACCGTAATCGATGGCCTTCTCGATCGTGGCGCGATCCTCCGACGCGGAGACCACCGCCACCCGCATCTCCGGAAACCGGTTGCAGAGGCGGGCCAGCGTGGACATGCCGTCCCCCCCCGGCATGCCCAGATCCAACAACAGCAGATCGAGCGCGCCATCCCGCTCCACCTCCCGCCAGACTTCCTCGATCGTTGCGGCGACACCCACCTCGGCATCCGGGTGCAGTGTCTGCAACTGTGCCCGCAGGCCCTCACGAATCAGCTCATGGTCGTCGGCAACAAGAAATCGCAAATCCCCCTTCCTTTCCGGCGGCCGCCGGAGGCTGTATCGATGGTACAGACGGCAGGGCAAAATCTAACATATTCGGCGACGCCGACACGTCACCAGACCCTTCGAATGGAACTAGCTCTTCGGAGCTAGTTCCAGCACCACGGGATACCCCTAAGCTTCACAAGTCAATATCTTTTCACATTCAGTCACTTGCAGGAAAGAGAGCCCGTATTCCCTGCGATTTTCCCCAACTTCTCCTAGTCGTCACGGGTTAATGTCATCACGACGACGGATTGCTAGAGTACCCATCAGCCATGGCGGTTGGGTCATCAAAGCTATGGCTGCGGAAGATCCTTCATCCGGTCTTCCGTTTGTATTACCGGGCTGACAGCCGATCTTCGGACGGACGACATCGGGAACCGATGAGAGTCCGACATCGGGAGGGCCGACAACGGCCGGAGCGGCATCGGCATGCTGTAACAACGGGGGTTGGTTGCAGAGTGCTGGCTGAATGGCGCGACGGGTCAACGATCTTCCCGACTTCCGGCAACCGTGCCCAGGCCCGGTCTTTGTAATTCCAGTGGGGGCTGGACTTGAGCTGACGCTTCGGCGTCAGCTTTATTTTTTTGTGCCACCGGAAATGCCGGCTGGCGATCGCCCCGCCCTGTCTTTCCCCTGACATTCCGTTACACTATCCAGTGGCCGTGACATTTGCGACACAAGCCGCAACCGGTCACAGGGCTTCTGTTGCAAACAACTGATATTTCAGCGTCTTATGTGACGTGATCTACGTTCCCGGCCGAGGGACCGGCTACAATTCCGTCTTCGGACAACAACCATCGCCGGCATTCTTGAAAACCCCGACAACCAATCTGCTTCTCTATCTCGTCATCGCCACACTGACGGTTCTGGCCTGGGCCGCCTTCAACCAACCCGCCGACGACGACCCGGCCTGGCCACACGTCATTCAGGGGGTGTCGTTTTCGCCGCTGCGGGCCGAGCACGATCCCACCGAGGGTCGCTACCCGACCGCCGAACAGATCGACGAGGATCTTGCCCTGCTCGCCGGGGAGGTGGAAAGGATCCGCACCTATACCGTCAGGGCGGACCTCTACCAGATTCCGCGGCTGGCCAAGGCCCACGACCTCAAGGTGACGCTCGGCGCCCATCTCTCCGGGGAGATCCGTGAGGACGCCGAGGAGCTGAAAAAGCTCATCACGGTGGCGAAAGAGAACTGGGATACGGTGGAACGGGTCATCATCGGCAACGAGACCCTGCTGACCAACACCCTCACCGTGGACCGGCTGGCCACCTATCTGGACCGGGTGCGGCGTTCACTGCCAATGCCGGTGAGCACCGCCGAGCCTTGGCACATCTGGCTGCAACACCCCGAACTGGTCCAACGGGTCGATTTCATCGCCGTCCATCTACTGCCCTACTGGGAGGGGTTGCCGGCCGACGCCGCCGTCGCCTATCTGCTGAAACGCTACCGGGAGCTGCAGGCCGCCTACCCCGACAAGCCCATCGTCATCGGCGAGGTGGGCTGGCCCAGCAACGGCCGCCAGCGCGAGGGCGCCGTACCGTCGATCAGCAACCAGGCGATGTTCCTCAAGCGGTTTCTCGCCCTGGCCAGCAACGAGGGGTGGGACTACTTTCTGATCGAGGCCTTCGACCAGCCATGGAAGGCGGAGACCGAGGGCGGCGCCGGCGCCTACTGGGGGCTGTACGATGTCGAGCGCAATCCCAAATTCTCGTTCACCGCGCCGGTGGTGGAGATTCCGCAGTGGAGGCTGCTGGCGCTGATCTCGGTGGCCTTCGCGATTCTGGTGCTGGGCCCGCTGTTGCGCGGTGATCACAGCCTCAACTCCATCGGTCGCGGCTTCCTCGCCGTGGTCACCTTCGCGGCCGTCACCGCCATCGTCTGGCTGATCTACAGCTATACCAAACAATACCTGACCTGGAGTTCGATCGTCCTCGGCATCGTCATGCTGCTGGCGGTGCTCGGCCTGATCATGGTGCTGCTGGCCGAGGCCCACGAGTGGGCCGAGGCGCTGTGGGCGGGGTCGCGCCGGGTTTTCCAGCCACCGCGACTGCGGGACGACGAGCTGCCGTTCGTATCGATCCACATCCCGGCCTACAGCGAGCCGCCGGAGATGCTCAAGGAGACGCTGGATGCGCTGGCGGCGCAGGACTATCCCCACTTCGAGGTGGTGCTGATCGACAACAACACCACCGATCCGGCGCTATGGCAGCCGGTGCGCGACCACTGCGAAAAGCTCGGCCCGCGCTTCCGCTTCTTCCATTACGAGAAACTGGCCGGGTTCAAGGCCGGCGCGATGAACGTCGCGCTGCGACAGACCGATCCGCGGGCCGAGGTGATCGCCGTCATCGACAGCGACTATCTGGTCGAGCACGACTGGCTACGCGATCTGGCACCGGCCTTCAGCGACCCGGAACTCGGCATCATGCAGGCGCCGCAGGACTACCGGGACGGCGGCGAAAACCTGTTCAAGGCGATGTGCCACGCCGAATATCGCGGCTTCTTCCAGATCGGCATGGTGACCCGCAACGAACGCAACGCCATCATCCAGCACGGCACGATGACGATGATCCGCAAATCGGTGCTCGAAGAGGTGGGCGGCTGGAGTGAATGGTGCATCACCGAGGACGCGGAGCTGGGGCTGCGGGTGTTCGAGCACGGCTACAAGGCGCAGTACGTTCCCGTCAGCTACGGGCGCGGACTGATTCCCGACAACTTCCTCGACTTCAAGAAGCAGCGGTTTCGCTGGGCCTACGGCGCCATGGTGATCATGCGCCGCCATTTCGCCGAGCTATTTGGTTTCCGCCCCACCCAGCTCACCCGCGGACAGCGCTATCACTTCATCGCCGGCTGGCTGCCGTGGGTCTCGGACGGGCTCAGCCTCGTCATCAACATGACCGCGCTGGCCTGGACCGTCGGCATGATCGTGCTGCCGGAACACTTCGATCCGCCACTGATGATGTTCGCGCTGTTCCCGCTTGCGCTGTTCGCCTTCAAGCTGATCAAGCTCACCCTCCTCTACCAGTTGCGGGTGCGCGCCAACCTGCGTCAGAGCATCGGCGCCGCCATCGCCGGCCTGTCGCTGGCCCACGGCATCTCCCGCGCCGTGATCCAGGGGCTGACCAGCAGCAACCTCGGTTTCTTTCGCACGCCGAAGATGGCGAGCCACTCCGCCTTTCTCCAGGCCCTGAACCATGCCCGCGAGGAGCTGCTGCTGCTCATCGCTCTATGGGTCGGTGCCTGGGGGCTCTGGGTCGTCCACGGCTTCGGCATGCCGGACATCCGTATCTGGGTGACGATGCTGCTGGTGCAGTCCATCCCCTATGGAGCCTCGGTGGTGATGAGCCTGATCAGCAGCCGGCCCGATCTGCCGGCCAGCCTGATCGGCACGATGGAGACACTCGGCAAACCCGGGCCCGGCTCTGGCAACGTCACCCCGGCGACCACCCGCCACTGAATCGGGGAACGGCGGAACCCAACCCCTCGCCGCCGGGCCGTCACCGAGCGGCTATCGACGCAAGAACCCCTGCCGCCGCAGAAACGCCAGCATGTGCGCCCGCTTTTTCTTCTGCAGCGTGGCCGCGGTCTGTTCCGTCCAGTCGCTCTGCTTCCGGTTGCGACTGCGGCTGGCATAGTAGTCGGCCATGACACGATCGTAGGCCCGCAACTGGTCGGCCACCTTGTCCCGATCATAACGGTCGGTGTGGAGAACGGCCTCCAGCGGCATGCGCGGCTTGGGCTCGCAGGGTTCGTCCGGCCAGCCGAGGCAGAAACCGAAGGCAGGAAAGACCAGCGGCGGCAACGACAAGATGTCGGCGATCAGCGCCGGGTCGTTGCGTATGCCACCGATGAACACCCCGCCCAATCCGGCCGACTCCGCCGCCAGCGCCACGTTCTGTGCCAACAAGGCGGTGTCGATGATGGCCGCGAGAAACTGCTCGGTGTACTCCCCCAGCGTACCCCGCCCGGAGAGCCTGCAAGCCTCGTTGCTGCGCAGCAGGTCGGCACAGAAGACGAGGAATTCCGGCGCCTCGACGACCCAGGCCTGGTCTCCGGCCGCTTTCGCGATCGCCGCCCGCGCCGCGCCATCGGTGATGCGGACGATCGAGTATCCCTGAATGAAGCTGGAGCTGGCCGCGCACTGGGCACTCTCCAGTATCGAGAGCAACAGCGACTCGTCCACCGGCCGGTCACGAAAGCTGCGTTGGGAACAGTGCTGGCGCTGCAGCGCCATCACCGCCGTCAAGTCGTTGGTTTCACCCGACATCGAAGCCTCCTCGGCCCGAACGTTTCATAAAAATGCAGGATCCCGCCGGACCGCTCCGCCCGATTCCGGCCGCGCGCCGCTCAGCCCACCGGGTTGCGCAGTGTACCGATGGGCTCGATGGTGATCTTCACCTCGTCACCCGAGCGCAGGAAACGTGGCGGATCGAACCCCATCCCCACCCCGGCGGGCGTGCCGGTGGCAATCACATCGCCCGGCTGCAGCGTCATGCCCCGCGACAGCGTCGCGATCAGCGTCGGGATATCGAAGATCAGATCGGCGACACAGCCTTCCTGCCGCAGTTCGCCATTGACCCGCGTCCTGACCTTCAGCACGGTGGGATCGGGGATCTCATCGGCGGTGACGATGGCCGGCCCCATCGGACAGTAGCCGTCGAGACTCTTGCCGAGAAACCACTGCCCGTGCCGCTTCTGCAGGCGCCTCGCCGTGACGTCGTTGACGATGGTATAGCCGAAGACGTGCGTCATCGCATCGGCCGGGGCGATTCCGCGCCCGCCCTTGCCGATGACCACCGCCAGTTCCCCCTCGTAGTCGGTGGAGTCGGTGTCGTCGAGATAGGCCGGAATCTGCGCGCCGGGACCGATCACCGCCGTCGTCGCCTTGGTAAAGACCATCGGATGCGCCGGTGGCTCGGCCGGTTGCGGATCACCGTCCGACGGCTCGATGAAACGCACCTCGCCGACATGCTCGCGGTAGTTCTTGCCGATACAGAGAATATTGCGCGGCGGCACCGGAATCGGCGCCAGCAACTCCACCTCGGCCAGATGATACCGGGCCGGCAGATGCGGCGTGTTCATGCGCACGACGCGCAACGCCTCGGCGCCGCCGGCGATCAGCGCCAACATCGACCCCGGCGCCCGCAGATAGCGTCCCGAGATCTGTACCACCTCACTGCGACCATCGGGAATCACGCCGAGGCAAGGGGCGCGGTCATTGCCTTTCGTCTTTCTGAACGTCACCAGCCGCATGATGGCTCTCCGGGGAGTGTGCGGGCGACTGTAGCGAATTCGGCGGGAATGGGAAAGCCGCTGCGGCGATGGACACCAGTCCCCGAGGACCCTCGGGTCATCCCTCAATTCGAGCCACCGGTCGGAACAACCCTACGCTCAACACCGAAAAAGCGACCCCAGCAACGGTATTCGCCCCTCTGCCTGCGGTTCAATGCCGCCGACCAACCCCCAATGGACTGGCACGATGAAAACGATAGCGGTCTCCATCACCCTGCTGATCTCGCTTCTGGCCGGCACAGGCATCGCCACGGCGGCCAATGTCCCCACCACCATCACCGGCGCGACCACCGTGGACGCCGATGCAGCCTATCGATTGTTTCGGCAGGGCGCGCTCTTCGTCGATGTGCGCAAACCCAAGGGTTACGACATGGGCCGCGTGCCTGGCGCGGTCAGTCTGCCGCTACACGGTGGCTTCGACCACGAGAGGCTCGGCGCGCTGGCCAGCACCGACGACAAACTGGTGATCTACTGTGGCGGCCCGCGCTGCCCGCTGAGCGCAAGAGCGGTGGAAAAGGCGGTGTCCTGGGGATATCGGTCGGTCTATTTCTTTCGTGACGGGCTGCCCGGCTGGCAGAAAGCCGGCTATCCGGTGGAATAGCCCGTACCGGACGGATCCTTCCCCCCAACGACAACCGGTTCAGAACCATGACGATCAAGACCCGGATCAATCTGCTGACGGCCACATTGATGCTGCTGCTGGTGGCCGCCAGCTTTCTCACCAGCCAACAGCTGCTGCAGGCCGAGCGCCAACGCTATGTCGAAACCACCATCAACGGCCATCGGGTATTGTGGCAGGCACTCATCGACAACCGGCTCGAGGCGATGGTCAATGCCGGTCGCCTGCTGATGCGCGATGCCGAAACCCTGGCGGCGCTACGGGCCGCGGATCGTGACGCGCTGATGCGCAACGCCCGCAACAGCCATATCCTGCTCAGCGCGGAGGGCATCATCAGCACGCTGATCCTCTACGATGCTGGCGGCAACATCGTCTTCTCCGCGCCGCAGCCAATGTCCGGCAGCGCCGGCGCACTGGTACGTCAGGCATTGGCCACCGGCAAGGTACAGAAGGGTTTGCAGCGCAATCCGGCCGGCCACCTGGAGATCGTCACCGCCACGCCCCTGTTTTCCCGCGGCCAACCCATTGGCGTGGGCGTCTACGGTCTCGGGCTCGACCCGCTGCTGGCGCAATTTCGCGCCCTCAATGGCGCCGAGGCCTTCGTCATCGACACCGGCGGACGCATCGAATACCTGACGGACGAAACACTGCGGCCGCTGGTCGAATCCCATTTCGAGCCAGCCACCGAGGCAACGATGATCACGGTGGAGACCGGCGACACGACGCAGTCGGTCGCCACGCTGCCACTGACCGATCGCGATGGGAAACTGCTCGGTCACCTCATCGCCGCCCACGATGACACGGCCACCGAACAGGCGCTGACGCGGATCGGGCGGCTGACCGCCGCCGTCGTCGTCGGCATGATCATCCTGTCGATCGCCCTGCTGAGCTGGCTGCTGCGCCGCGCCTTCCAGCCACTGGATGCCGTCGTCCGGGTCAATGGCGACATCGCCGCCGGCAGGCTCGACACGCCGATCGACCACCACGGGCGCAATGACGAGACGGGTCGCCTGTTGAGCGCGGCACAGACCATGCGGGACCGCCTCCGGCATGTCGTCGGCGAGGTCCGGCGGGGCGCCGACCATGTCCGCAGCCTGTCGTGCGAGATCGCCAGCGCCAACGGCGAACTGGCCCAGCGCACGGCGGAGCAGGCCAGCAGCCTGGAGGAGACGGCGGCGAGCATGGATGAAATCGCCGTCACATCACGGCGCAATGCCGACGACGCCAACGCCGCCAGCGAGCTGGCGCGCGAGGCGATGGACAAGGCCAACGAGGGCGCCGAGGCGATCACCGCCACCAACCGAGCCGTGGCCAATATCAGCGAACGCAGCAGAAAGATCGCGGAAATCGTCGGCCTCATCGACGACATCGCTTTTCAGACCAACCTGCTGGCACTCAACGCCTCGGTCGAGGCAGCCCGGGCAGGCGAACAGGGCAAGGGCTTCTCCGTGGTGGCGACGGAGGTACGCAACCTGGCCGAACGCTCAGCCTCCGCCGCCAACGAGGTCAAGACGCTGGTCGGCGAGACCGAAACCGCCATTGCCGAAGGCAACGAGCTGGCCGACGTCTCGGCCACTGCCCTCAACGCCATGGTCTCCTCCGTCCGCCGCGTTCACGAGCTGATCGGCAACATCGCGAAGGCGTCGCAGGAACAGGCCGCCGGTATCCGCGAGATCAATGCCTCACTCGCCACCATCGACGCCACCACGCGGGACAACAGCAGCGCGGTCGAGGAAACCGCCACCGCCAGTCACGCACTGGCCGACGAGGCCGCCGCGATGGCGAGTACCATGGCCTTTTTTCATCTCGGCGAAACCACGCGGCAAGAGAACGAGCAGCGGCCATCCACCCCGGTGCCGACCGTCGAGGCAGCGTCGTCAGCGGGCGAGAAAAGGATTGGTCCGCCGCTCGTCGCCAATGGTTGACACGGCGCCATGCCCGGGCACGATGGTCACGTCGTCCGGCAGTGACATCAGCTGCGTCTCGATCGAATGGATCAACGTGCCATGGTCCCCCCCGGGAAAATCGGTCCGTCCGATCGAACCCTTGAATAGCACATCGCCAACGAAGACGACGCGCTCCATCGGGCAGTAGAACACCAGATGGCCGGGCGTGTGTCCCGGACAGTGGCGCACCTCGAAACGCAGGTTGCCGACCGTCACTTCATCCCCCTGCCCCAGCCAACGATCCGGGGTGAAGTCGTGCACCTCCCAGTCACCACCGAACATGGCCGCCTGTTGCTGCATCGCCGCCGCGAGAAAAGCATCGTCGGCATGCGGCCCGAGAATCGGCACGCCGTGTCGTGCCGCCAGCGGCTGCGCCACGCCGGCATGATCGAGATGGGCATGGGTGATGAGGATGCAATCGAGCGTCCCGCCGCTGGCTGCCAGCACCGACTCCAGCCGCTCGATCTCTCCACCGGGATCGATCAGCGCCGCCCTGCCCGTCTCCTCACAGACGATACAGGAACAGTTTTGTGCAAAGGACGTGACCGGCGTGATCGTCAGTTTCATCAGCTCGAACTCCTAGGACGCGGATTTGCGGCGTTTTTTCCATGGCCCCGACAGGAAAACGGGAGGTCGTATTTTCCGCTGCCGCCTTCGAAAAAGCCATCACCGGCCCGCCGGCGCAACAGCGGGCACCGCGGACGCCACCAGAACCGGAGCGGCGCGCCCTCCAACGGCGACCCACGCCTTCGGCGGGCAAAGCCTACCCTCCATCCGTCACCCGCACCAAAGGCGCCTCTTTCCGCTCATTCGGGCGACACAACGGCCGATAACCACCCTGACGTCCCAACACGACCGGTACCCGCCACGTCGATGGCCTGCAAACACCACAGCACCCGCCGCGCTCCGCTGATCGAGGAGCTGGAACCGCGAATACTCTATTCGGCGGATCCGTTCGTCCTCTCGCCGCTGACCGTCGACGGCGCCGATGGCAGCGTCGTCACCACCGCTGTCACCCCGCCGCTCACCACTGCCGACGACCCGAGCACCGACAGCAGCACGACCGCCGTGGCGGCCCCGCTGCGCGAGGTGATCTTCGTCGATACCGCCATCGACGGCTACGAGATCCTGCTCGAAGAACTGCTGCGGTCACTACCCGACGGGCGCCAGCCGGACATCGTCCTGCTGGATGCGAACCGCAACGGCATTGCTCAGATCGACCAAAGCCTGGACGAGATCGGCCCCGTCGACGCCATCCATATTCTCTCCCACGCCGACGATGGCACCCTCAACATCGGCAACACCCGCCTCTCCCGAGAGAACATCGACGACCACGGCGACCTGCTGCTGGGCTGGCGGGAGCGACTGACGCCCGACGCCGACATCCTCATCTACGGTTGCAATCTGGCCGCCAGCCGTGATGGCATGGCCCTGATCGACGACATCGCCACCCTCACCGGCGCCGACGTGGCGGCTTCGGACGATCTCACCGGCAACGGTGCCGACGGCGGCGACTGGATACTGGAATACCACAGCGGCCTCATCGAGGCGCAGGCGCTCACCCCCGACGACCACTGGCGAGGCACGCTGGCATTGACGCCCACCAACGAGCGCCTGGTCAACACCACCACCAGCGGCGTGCAGGATACCGCCGGGGAAACCCGCGGCAGCCGCAACGCCGTGGCGATGGACAGCAATGGCAACTATGTGGTGGTCTGGAGTGACGCTGGCCAGGACGGCTCGGGCTATGGCGTCTTCGCGCAACGCTTCGATGCCGCCGGCAACAAGCTGGGCGGCGAATTCCGTGTCAACCAAACCACCGCCGACCACCAATACAGGGCTTCGGTCGCAATGGCGGACAACGGTGATTTCGTCGTCACCTGGACCAGCGAGAACCAGGACGGCCCGGCCCCGAGCATCTACGCGCGCCGCTTCAATGCCGACGGCAGCGCCGCGGGTACCGAGTTCCGGGTCAACGACGCCTTCAATGCACAGAGCAATGCCTCCATCGCGATGGCCGGCGATGGACGTTTCGTCATCGTCTGGCAGGGCAACGGCAGCGGCGACAGCGACGGAATCTACGGCAAGCTGTTCGATGCCGCGGGCAACGGGGGCAGCGAGTTCCGGATCAACGCAACTGACAATGGCGCGGAGACCAATCCCGCCGTCGCCATGAACGACAATGGCTGGTTTTCCGTCGTCTGGCACAGTGGTGGCGATCTGCTGAACACACTCTACGACGACAGCGGCAATCCCCAATATGCCGAGACCGTGGTGAATTCCAGTTTTGGCGTCACGCTGTCGGCCCACCCGGCCATCGCTCTCGACGCAACGGGCATATCGACGATTGCCTGGCGATCCGAGAACTTTTCGAACGATGGTATCTATTTCAATCAGATCGACAGCAGCGGGAGCAAATTGTCCACCAGTGGCGAGAATGTCAGCGGCTCGGGAGACCCCGACTCCACCAGCCCCTCGATTTCACTGGACAGCACGACGGGTAGTTTCATCATCGTCTATGAGGAAACCGTCAGCGGAAACGGCAAGGAGATCTTCGCGGCCGCCTACGCCAGCGACCGGACGCTATTATGGGGACCAACCCAGATCAACCAGACCACCAACAACGACCAGCTCAACGCATCGATCGCCCTGCTGGACACCTCCAATTTCGTCACCGTCTGGAGTGGTGAAGGCAATGGCGACAGCGACGGGGTATTCCTGCGCCAGTACAGCACCAACACCCTGACCGTCGATACGGCCAGTGACATCAGCGACGGCGACACCAGCTCGATCACCGCCCTGCTCGCCAACAAGGGCGGCGACGGCAGCATCTCCCTGCGCGAGGCCATCCTCGCCGCCAACAACACCGCCAACGGCAACACACCCGACAGGATTGTCTTCGATGTCGCTGGTACACAAACCATCACCCTCGGCAGCGCGTTGCCCGTGATTTCGGATGCGGTGGTCATCGACGGCACCACCGACCCCGACTTTGCCGGCAGCCCCGTCATCCAGCTCGATGGCAGCGGTCTCGGTGCCACCACCGACGGGCTGAACGTCAGCGCTGGCGGCTCCACCATACGGGGGCTCGTCATCACCGGTTTCGGAGGCGATGGCATCGACCTCAACGGCAACGGAAACAATCTGGTCGAGGGCAACTACATCGGGGTCGGCACCGACGGCGCAACGGTTGCGGGCAACGGCACCGGCATCCGAATCTCTGCCGGATCGGCCAACAACACCATCGGCGGCACCAGCACCGGCAGCCGCAACATCGTCTCGGGCAACAGCGCCTACGGCATTCTGATACAGGACAGTGGGAGCACCGGGAACACGATCATCGGGAACTATATCGGCACCAATGCCAATGGCGACACCGGGCTCAGCGGTTCCGCCACCGGCCTACGCATTTTCGGCGCGGACAACAACACCATCGGCGGCACCACCGCCGCATCACGAAACCTCATCTCCGGAAACGCATTCGGCGTCAGCCTCTACGACGCCGACGGCAATAGCGTGCAGGGCAACTACATCGGCACGGATGCCAGCGGCCTCCTGAACGCGGGCAACACCAACAGCGGGATCATCATTCAGGGCACCTCCGTCAACAACACGATCGGCGGTACCGGCACGGGCGAGGCCAACATCATCGCCAACAACAATGGCAGCGGTGTGCTGCTCGCATCCACCGTCGTCGACAACACCATCCGTGGTAACAGCATCTACGGCAACACCGGTCTGGCCATCGACCTGAACGGCGATGGCAGCGCCAACCCCAACGACACGGGCGATACCGACAGTGGGGCCAACAACCTGCAAAACGCCCCCGTCCTCACCAGCGCCACGCTGCCGACGACCACCGACCTGCGAATCCAGGGCAGCTTCAACAGCGCCGCGAACACCACCTACACGCTGGACTACTACGAAAACAGCATGGCGGGCAGCAGCACCTACAGCGAGGCCCGCCGCTACCTGGGCTCATCGATCATCACCACCGACGGGTCGGGCAACCAGACCATCGACACCCTGCTCACCGGCGTCAACGTAGGAAACGGCAGCCACATCGCCGTCACCGCCACCGATCCCGCCGGCAACACCTCGGAACTCTCCGGCAGCGTCCCGGTCACCCGCGTGCCGAGCGCCGTCATCGCCACCCTCGCCCCCATCGACGAGGGCGCCTCCGTCACCCTGGACGGCTCCGGCTCCTCGGACCCCGATGGCGACAGCCTCAGCTACGCCTGGGATCTGGACAACGACGGAACCTACGGCGACGTCACCGGCATCAATCCCACCGTGGACTGGGCCACCCTGAAAAACCACGGCATCGACGACGACGGAAGCTACACCATCGGGCTGCAGGTGGACGACGGCAACGGCGGCGTGGCGACGACGACCGCCGTGCTGACGGTGAACAATGTCGCCCCCACGCTGACGGTCAGCGGCGATCCACAGGCCTGGGCGGGCGTCAGCTACACCCTCAACCTTGCCGCCACCGACCCAGGCAACGACACCATCACCGGCTGGACGATCAACTGGGGCGACGGCCAGATCGAAACCCTCTCCGGCAACCCGGCAAGCGCCAGCCATGTGTACAGCAACACCGGCTTCACCAACAACATTCTCGTCTCGGCCACCGATGAGGACAACGCCGCCGGCTATCTGCACAACGACCTCTTCGCTGGCCACTATTCCCCCAACAGCGGGGTCTACCGCATTCAGGGGAGCTGGGGCAACCCACCAGCGGAGTTCGCCAACGAAGGGGCTCTCGACAAAGCCATCCAGCCGGTCGTCGGCCCGGACGGCAAACTCTACGTCAGCGGCGAGGCATCCAAGAACGTCCTGCGCTACGATCCCACCACTGGTGCCTATATCGACACCTTCGCCACCCTCAGCGGAAAAGCCGGCGGACTGGCGTTCGGTCCCGACGGCAACCTCTACGTTGCCAACTACTCCGCCCGGACCATCGAACGTTTCGATCCCGCCACCGGCAATGCGCTGGGCAGCTTCGTCACAGGGATCGGTGACAACCCCTATGGCCTCACCTTCGGGCCCGACGGCAACCTCTATGTCGGCCTCTACAACGCCGCCGAAATAGTAAAATTCGATGGTAAGACGGGCGCCGCCCTCGGGGCTTTCGTCACCTCCGGCGCTGGCGGGCTGGGCACGCCGGAACAGATCATCTTTGGCCCCGACGGTCATCTCTACGTGGCCGATGTCACCAACAACAGCGTGCTGAAATTCGACGGCGGCACCGGCGCCTATCTTGGGGACTTCATCGCCGCCTCCGAGCCGAACCTCGATCAACCCAACGGCCTGGCCTTTGGCGCCGACGGCCATCTCTATGTCTCCGATGCCAGCAACGGAGACATCCTGCGCTACGACGGCCGCACCGGCGCCTTCATCGACACCTATGCATCGGGGCTGTACAAACCTTCACTGCTGGGGTTCTTGCCCGATCTCCAGGTCAAGGTGGTTAGCGAAAACACCGCCCCCACCCTCACCGCCTCGGCCAACGACCCGACCTTCACCGAAGGCGGCACTGCCCCGACGCTGTTCTCCTCCACCGCCGTGAGCACCGTCGAAAACGGCCAGACCATCGAGCAACTGGTGCTGACCGTCGGCAACCTCAATGATGGCAACGACGAGATCATCACCATCGACGGCAGCGATGTGGCGATGGTCGATGGCAGCGGAACCACCGTGAACAGCGGATTCGGTTACAGCGTGAGCCTCGCCAATGGCACGGCCTCCCTCACGTTGACGACCAGTGGCAGTTCCACCGGAGCGGTCGAAACACTCATCGACGCACTGCGCTATCGGAACGACAGCGACGATCCGACACCCGGCGACCGCGTCGTGACGATCACCAGTCTCAAGGACAGCGGCGGCACCGCCAATGGTGGCAGCGATACCGCAACACTGGCCGTCGCATCGACCGTCACCGTTGCTGCAATCAACGACGCGCCGCTGCTCTCCGGCATCGAGACGACGGCACTGGCCTCCACCGAGAACGATGCCGCCACGGCGGTGAGCGCCACCATTTCCGTTGGTGATGTCGACAATGCGACTGT
Organism: uncultured Thiotrichales bacterium; assembly: GCA_964614535.1. GTDB lineage: Bacteria > Pseudomonadota > Gammaproteobacteria > UWMA-0217 > UWMA-0217 > JALSHZ01. The sequence continues at coordinate 106,760 of CAZTOZ010000061.1, forward strand.
CGATTCCGCCATTATCAAGATCACCAGCAATTACCAGAATGGCGAGGATCTGCTGGCCTTTGCGGACACCGCCAATATCACGGGCACATGGGATGCCGCCACCGGGACACTGACGCTCTCCGGCAGCGATACGCTGGCCAACTATCAGGCGGCGCTGCGCAGCGTCACCTATGCCAACAGCTCGGAGAATCCTTCGACGCTGACACGGACGATTTCTTTCACCGTCAACGACGGAGGACTCGATTCCAATACGGCGACCCGGGACGTTGCGGTGACGGCGGTCAACGATGCGCCAGTCATCACCACCAATACCGGCGCAACCTTCCAGGAGGCTTCGAGCGGCAACGCCATCACCTCCTCGATGCTCAGCGCGAGCGATGTGGACGACAGCGCCACCGGCCTGACCTATACCATCACCGCGCTGCCCGCCAACGGCACGCTGAAACTGTCCGGGACGGCGCTGGCGCTCAACGGCACTTTCACCCAGGACGACATCGACCATGGCCGGTTGCGCTATGATCACAATGGCTCACAGACGACCAGCGACGTTTTTTCCTTTACCCTCGCCGATGGCGGCGAGGATGGCGTCGGCACCGTGTCCGCGACGTTCGACATCACGATCGACGCCATCAACCAATTTTCGATCAGCCCCATTTCGGACATCGACGACTTCCCGGACGAAGTCGTCGAAAATCAACCCGCGGGGACGGTCGTCGGCATCACCGTACAAGCTACCGACGTCGATGGCACGGACACCGTCTCCTATGAATTGATCGATTCGGCCAACCAACGCTTCTCGCTCATCCCCCAGACCGGAGAAATCGTCACCGCCACCAGCCTCGATGCCGAGCAGGCCAGCAGCTACACCATCACCGTTCGCGCCACTTCGACGGACGGCTCCTTCACCACCAAGGATTTCACCATCCGGATACTGGACATCGACGACAACCCGCCCGTCATTACCGCGGCGACGAACATCAGCGCCACCGAGGATCGGTCGCAACCACTGTCGATCCACACCGAGGCCGACCGGACCGATGACGTGATGTCCTTCGAAATGTCCGTCACCAACGGCATACTGACCTTTACGGCGGCAAACGGCACCACCATCGTCGACGGAGGCAGCGGGCAGGCATCGGCAACCCTGTCCGGCACAGCCGATGCGATCAATGCAACCCTGGAAACCCTTGGCTACAGGGGCGCGGCAAATTTCCACGGCGAGGAGACACTCCGTCTCATTGCCACCGACGAAACCGGACAGCGCACACAGCACGACATCCTGATCGACGTCGCGCCGACCAACGACCCGCCAGCGATTTTCGCGAATACCACCCAACTGACCGCCGACCACCGGGCGATTGCGCCGATCCAGGCGGGCGGTCTGTCCATCGAAGACGTCGATGCCGCCGACGGGCAGCTCACTCTCACCCTTCAGGTGGGCAGCGGCCGGCTCCATGTGGAGAGTGGCGGCAGTGGCGTCTCCATCGGCGGCGGCAACGACAGCCAGACGGTGACACTGACGGGGACGCTCTCACAGCTCAATGCCCTGCTGGCCGGCACGGCCAACGGAGACGGCGGCATCACCTGGCTCGGCAGCCTCGACGACACCGTCCGTTCCATCACCGTTCAGGTGACGGTCGACGATCTCGGCAATACCGGCGGCGGCCCGCTCACCGATACACTGGAATTCACCATCGAGGTGCCGGCGCGAAAAACCAATGCCCCCATCACCATCGACGAGGACGGCGCTCCGGTGACGCTGTCGCTGGCAACACTGTTCGGCATCGACGACACCAGCGGCATGACATTTTCTCTCGAAAACCCGTCGGCCGGCTCGCCGATCGAGACGACCATTGCCAACGGCGCACTGACGATCACACCCCTGCCCGACCAGCATGGCACCACGACGTTGACGCTGGTCGCCCACACCGCCGAGGGAACGACCCTGGAAACATCGATCGACGTCATCGTACAAAGCATACCCGATGCACCGCAGGTCAAGGCCACGCCCATCGAAGGCTCTCCGGACAACGCGCTGCGGGTCGAGATCACCCTCAGCGATGCCGACCGCAACGCCGCCGGGCCCGAACCGGACATCCAATTCTTTTTTGTTTCGGACATCAACGGCGGACGGCTCTTCCTCTCCGACGGCACCACGCCGGTGCCGGACGGCAGCTTCGTCTCGCGGCAGGAGGCCGAAGCCGGCCTGATCTTCATTCCGGAAAACGGTACCGACACTGCCAGCTCCCTGCGGTTCTCGGTGTTGGGTGCGTTCAACGACCGGGGGCTGCCCCCTGGGGCCGAACGCCAGACGGTCGAGTTCTCCATCCAGCCCCCCACCGTCGACCAGACGCCGCCACCGGAGCGGCCCGCCATCGAGGAGGTGCCGTCCGCGGAAGAGACCGGGGCCCAGGAAGACGAGAATTCGGACAACGGCACTCTGCTGTTGCAACACGCCATCGAGGATTCACAGCAGGAGAGAAGCCGCGGCGAGGCCCAGCCGGTGATCGCGCCGCTGCTGTTCGACATCGATCCGGTCACGCCACCGGAACACGAGATTCGGACGATCGACGATTTCAGCGTGCTGGGCAATGGCGACGATCGACGCACCGTCGAGCACACCGAATTCGCCCAGCTATTGACCCGCTATCTCGACGAGATCGAACGTCAGCGCGACCTTCTGATCGTGAACAGCTACGAACATCTGTTCGACTCATTGGAGAAGATCCGCCAGCAGATCGACGGCCTCGGCCTCTCCGACCGTACCATCGTCGGCACCGCGGTGGTGGCCTCGGCCGGTCTGTCGGCGGGTTATGTGGTGTGGATGCTGCGCAGCGGGCTGTTGATCAGCTCGATGATGTTCTCGGCACCGGCCTGGAGCATCGCCGACCCCCTCAGCATCCTCAACGCGCGACGCGATGACGAGGACGACGAATCGCTCGAGGACATCGTCACCAAGGGCGCCAGAAGAAGAACCCCCTCATCAGCATAGGACCGCAGGAACCAAGGATGAAATCCACCCTACGCATCACCCTACCACTGGCCGGCATCGTCGTGACGCTGGTCCTGCTCGCCAGCTTCTTCGGTCTGATTCCGGACCGGGACCGGATGATCGAAGGCAACCGCGCGGTATTGGCCGAATCGATCGCCATTCACGTCACCTCACTGATGCTCGGCCAGCAGACCCACCTGATCGAAAAAGATCTGGAATACTACGCGCGCCGCCATGAAGACCTGTTGAGTATCGGCGTGCGACGGGCCGACGGGTTTCTCATTGCCGCCATCGGAGACCACGACCAACACTGGAAACAGACCGATGGCGAGGTTTCGACGCAACATCAGATCAAAGTGCCCCTGTGGAACGGCGACCACAAATGGGGGGAGGTGGAGCTGCGTTTCGAGCCGTTGCACGGCAGCGACCTGAAAAGCCTGTTGCAACGGCCGGCCATCCAACTGCCCATCGGCATGGGAGTGGCCAGTTTCGTAATCTTCTTCTTGCTGTTCCATTCGCGCGGCCAAGCCATCCATAGCACCGGGGCCGTCCCATCGCGCGTTCAGAACGCCCTCGACACCCTGGCCGAGGGTCTGCTCATCGTCGATCCCAAAGGCCAGATCATGCTCGCCAACGATGCCTTCGGAAGCTTCGTCTCGGAAGACCCAGAGGCCCTTCAGGGCCGCAATGCCAGCGAGCTGGCGTGGCGCGACGGAGCCGGCAAACCGCTGGCGAAGGAGGACTACCCCTGGATGCGGGCGATCCGCAGTGGTCAGGTGCAGAAGAGCGAGCCGCTGCAACTGCGCACCGGCGACGGCAAGACGCTGGACCTGCAAGTCTCCTGCTCACCTGTCATGGCCGAGAACGGCAAGGCCACCGGCGCGCTGGTGAGCTTCGACGACATCAGCGAGCTGCGCAAGAAAGAGCTGGAGCTGGAGAAGTCCCGCGCCGAGGCGGAGGCCGCCAACCAGGCCAAGAGCGCCTTTCTCGCCAATATGAGCCATGAGATCCGCACGCCGATGAACGCCATTCTCGGGTTCACCGAGATTCTCAAACGCGGCTATGTGCAGAACCAGAAGGAGAGCCTGCGCTACCTGAACATCATCAATTCCAGCGGCAAGAGCCTGCTCGATCTGATCAACGACATTCTCGATCTGTCGAAGGTGGAGTCGGGCAAGATGGAGATGGAGATCACCCGCATCCAGCCCTACCGGATCGTCTATGAGGCGATCCAGGTACTGGCCCTGCGCGCCAGCGAAAAGGGCATCCGGCTGGACTATGACGTGGTCGGGGAGATCCCCGAATACATCGAATCCGATCCGACCCGGCTGCGGCAGATGATCATCAACCTCGTCGGCAACGCCATCAAGTTCACCGAAGAAGGCGGCGTCCGGGTCGTCTGCCGCTTCCGCGACGACCCGGTGAAACCGATGATGGAGTTCGAGATCACCGACAGCGGCATCGGCATGACACCGGAACAGCTCGAAAACATCTTCAACCCCTTCGTTCAGGCGGACAGCTCGACCACCCGCCGTTTTGGCGGCACCGGCCTCGGCCTGACCATCAGCAAGCGTTTCGCCGAGGCACTGGGTGGCGACATCCACGTCACCAGCGAGCCGGGCAAGGGCAGCACCTTCACCATTGCCATCGCCACCGGCGATCTGGAGGGCGTGCGCTTCATCGAACCGGAGGAGATCGACCTCGCGGCCGAGGCGGATGAGCAAGGTCTCGTGACTCGTTGGGTACTGCCGGCGGCACGGGTGCTGGTCGTCGACGACGGGGCGGAAAACCGCGAGCTGGTGCGGTTCCTGCTCGAAGAGGCGGGACTGACGGTGGAGGAGGCGGAAAACGGACGTGAAGGTCTGGAGAAGGCGACGGCCACCGCCTATGACCTGATCCTCATGGACGTACAGATGCCGGAGATGGATGGCTTCACCGCGACCCGGAAAATGCGTGAGCATGGTCTGGAGACCCCGATCATCGCCCTGACGGCCAACGCCATGAAAGGGTTCGAGCAGGACTGCCTCGATGCCGGCTACTCCGGCTATTTCTCGAAACCGATCGACGTCGACCGGTTCATGGAAAAAATGGCGGAACTGCTGGGCGGCCGACGGGTCACCGTCCCGCGTGACACGACGCCCGGCGCGGAGAACGGCGCGACGGAGGCACGTGCGACACCGGAGGGCCGCGAGGATACCGACCGCACCCCCATCTATCCCGAGTTGCCGATCCAGAGCGAAAAACTGGAGGCCATCGCCGCGAGGTTCATTCCCCGGGTCCGGACGCAGTACCAGGCAATGGCCGAGTGCTGGCAAAACCGTGATCTCGATCAGCTTGCAAGTCTCGCTCATTGGCTAAAAGGCGCCGGTGGTACCGTTGGTTTTAAAGTTTTTCACGAACCTGCCGCTACACTGGAAAAGGCGGCAAAAAGCGGAGAGGTCGCGGCCATCGAACCGTTACTGGAGGAGATCTCGAATCTCTGCGCGCGGCTGGCGGTACGCAGCCAGCCGGCCGACACGGCGCCCGATGAACAGAACGGCCCGGATTTCGGGCCGCTGCCCGACGGGCCGATCCGCTCGCGGCTGGCGGACAACCCGCGGTTTCAGCGCATCATCCACAGTTTCGTGGAAAAGCTGGAAGAGAAGATGGCCGATATGGATGCCCTGCTGGCCAGCGGGGACATGGAAGGGCTGAGAACGCTGGCGCACTGGCTCAAGGGATCGGGCGGGTCGGTCGGGTTCGACGATTTCACCGCGCCGGCCCGGGAGCTGGAGCGGCTCGCCAAGGCGGGCGACAGCGACGGCCTGCACGAAGTGATCGATTATCTGAAGAGACTGGCCGGGGCGATCGAAACCCCGCCGGTCACAGAGGAAAGACCGACATCCGCCGCTTGAACGACCGACGACATGCACCGGGACGTTCGGCATAGGGGGGCTGTGCGCGGCATGGGAATGGACTTTTTTCACGACCTGAAAGAATTACGCTGACGACAACAAGAACCAGGCAAAGGGCATATGGACATCGAGTTTCACAACCCGGATCTCACATCCGCGAAAATCATGATGATCGACGACGAGCCGATCAACATGGAGATCGTTCAGGCATTGCTCGAAGACGCGGGATACAAGAATTTCGTTCTCGAGGACCAGCCGCTACGGGCGATGGACACACTGGAGAACGAACAGCCGGACATGCTGATCCTCGATTTGATGATGCCCGAGAAAGATGGTTTCGAGCTACTCAGGGAGATTCGGCGCCAGGAGCGCTACCAGCATCTTCCGGTCATCATTCTCACCTCGGCCAACGACAACGAGAGCAAGCTGCGAGTGCTCGAACTGGGCGCCACCGATCTGCTGTTCAAGCCGGTCGACCCCACCGAACTGGTGCTGCGGGTCTACAACACCCTCTCCTCCAAATCGTATCTCGACCAGCTGGCCTACTACGATCCGGTCACCCACCTGCCCAACAGCCGCATGTTCCAGGAGCATTTCGAGTGGGTACTGAGAAAATCCCACCGCCACGAGGACCGGCTGGCGATCCTCAATATCTCCCTCGACGATTTCGGACGCATCAATGCGGCGATGGGACACGAAGCCGGCGACAGCGTACTCCATCAGGCGGCCAACCTGATCCGCGAGGTGGTGCGTGACAGCGACATCGTTGCCAGCGTCGGCCGCACCGGCAACCGCAACGCAAACCTCTACCGGAGTGAAAACGGCGCCTTCATGCTGCTGCTGGAGAGGATCCGGCGCCCCGAGGACGCGGCGCGCGTGGCCGAACGTATCCTCGCGGCGATGGACCGCCCCCTGCAGGCGCAGGACACCGAAGTCTATCTCACCTGCAGCATCGGCATCGTCACCTACCCCGAGGAGGGGGACGACCCCAACACGCTGGTGCGGCTCGCCAACACCGCCCGTGACTACGTCAAGACCAAGGGTGGCAATGCCTTCCAGTTCTCGTCGTCGGTCATCGACATGTCCTATCGCAACCGCCTCAGCATGGAAGCACGGCTGCGCAAGGCGCTGGAGCGGGAGGAATTCAAACTCTATTTCCAGCCCAAGGTCGATCTCGACAGCGGTCGCATCCTGGGTGCCGAAGCGTTGCTGCGCTGGTTCAACGGCGATCAGGGGATGGTGTCGCCCCTGGAGTTCATCCCCATCGCCGAGGAGACCGGCCTGATCATTCCGATCGGCAAATGGGTGCTGGAGACCACCTGCGAGCAGCTCAAGCGGTGGAACACCATCTGCGACGGCCGGATCAGCCTGAGCGCCAATGTGTCGGCACGGCAGTTTCAGAATGCCCGTTTCATCGATGAAGTGGAAAAAATCATCGCCAGCCGCGGGATCGATCCAAAAACCCTGACGCTGGAGATCACCGAGAGCCTGCTGATGCAGGACATCGAACAGAACATCGCGTTGATGACGCGACTCAAGGCGATGGGGCTGAAACTCTCCATCGACGACTTCGGCACCGGCTATTCGTCACTCTCCTATCTGAAGAACCTGCCCGTCGACGAGTTGAAAATCGACCGCTCGTTCATCATGGACGTTCCCGACAAGGAGGACAGCTGCGCCATCGTCTCGGCGATCATCTATCTGGCGCGCAAACTGGGTTTCCGCACCGTTGCCGAGGGGATCGAGACCCGGGAGCAGGTGGAATACCTGCGCAACGAACACTGCGAACAGTACCAGGGGTTCTACTTCAGCAAACCGGTGCCGGCGGCCGACATGACCCGCATGCTGCTGAGCGAACGTACCGCAGCCACCCACTCACTGTAACGATCATGCCCATGGACAGCCTCACCATTTCGCACCGGACCGCCCGCCACCTCACCCCTCTGCGCCAATGCCTGCTGCTGGCGCTTCTGCTCCGTTCCCCGCTGGCCTCGGCCGACGGCGGCGAACGCTTCCCCTGTATCATCACGCCGTCGCAGAGCGTCGAGGTCGGCAGCCCGGTCACCGGCCTGCTGGCAGGCATTCTGGTGGAACGCAGCGACAGCGTGAAAAAAGGTCAGATCATCGCCCGGATCGGCGCCGAGGTGGAGCGCCGCACCGTCGATCTCGCCAGCCTGCGGACACGGGACGCATCGGAGGTGCAATCGGCCATTGCCGCGCGCGAGTTCGCCAAGCGCGAGCGCAACCGGCTGCTGCTGCTATACCGCAAACGGTTGGTCTCGAAGCAGGAACTCGACAAGGCGGAAACCGAACTGGAGCTGGCCGAGCGCAAACTCGAACAGGCGCGCGCCCGCGCCGCCGAGGCGCGCAAGGAACTGCGGGTCGCCAAGGCCCAACTGGACCGGCGCGTCATTCGCAGCCCCATCGACGGGGTGGTGGCGGAACGCTATCTGAGCAAAGGCCAACGTGTCCGTGACGAGCCAGTGGTCAAGATCATCAAGGTGGATCCGCTCCACGTGGAGGTGGTCGTCCCCGCCAGCTGGTACCAGCGCATCAAGACGGGCGACCGACTGTCGATCACGCCGGGGCTGCCCGGCTTCGACGCGCGCGACGGCAGGGTCATCATCATCGACAAGGTGATCGACGCGGCCAGCAACACGTTTCGCGTCACGCTGGAACTGGACAATCCCGGCGAGACGATCCCGGCCGGCGCCCGCTGCACCGCCACCGCGCCCGATGTGAATCAGCGACCTTGATGCAGGTCAATGTGGCCTTGGGAATCCCCTCCCTACAATGGGCCTGTCGGCATGCTATGCTGACCCCATTTTCCGACGAGTAGTTCGACGATGAATACCTTTCTCACGCTGGAAGCCGGCACCCTGACGATCGCGGCCTTTTTTCTCGGTGTGGCGATCTTCGTGGCCACACGGCCCTTCATGGCGCCGGGCGCTTTTCGCCGCATCGTCATCCCCACGGCGATCGTGCTGGCCGCGCTCGTCGGCCTCCACTACAAAATCACCAGCGGTCGCATGGACGAGGTCAAAGCGGCATTCGACGACGGCGCCGAGGTCATCTGCGAGAACCGCAGCACCCGCAACGGCCCCCCTTCCATCGTCATCAGCAAGAAACTCGGCTGGACGCTCGAAGGCGACGTCTTCACCAATCCCGAATTCAGCCGGCCATTTCACAGCGCCCGCTGCATCACGCACTAGCAGACGCCTCCAGCGAGCCGCAAGTCACCTCGGGCGACACGGGCAAAATAACCGCTGAGATTTTTCCAGAAACCGCATGGCGGCGCCGGTGACCCTCTGCACTTTGCCAATATTCCGTCATGTTTTGTTCGAATCATGGCGTGATGATTGGCGTTCAGCGTTCCCGTGAAATATTCGGGCTACCGCGCGCGATACAGGGTGATCCCCGGCCGGGGTTTCCCCTTGGGCGGGGCAACAGTGTGCACCCCGTCAAGACATCCCTGCACAAAAACGTCCTACCCTGTGGTCGGCCTGTGGCGAAACGCCATCCCCCAGACCACCGAATCGACGTAATCAACGGAAGGATTACATGAATCATCGCTGTTGCCGGCGCCGGCCGGTCGATCTCGAAGCACGGATGCGTCTCTCCCGGCGCCGTTTCACCGTCCGCATGACCAATGTCAGTCGCGGCGGCGCCTATCTCGCATTCCCCCACCCTCCCTGCGACATTGCGGTGGACAGTATCGTCGAACTGACGGTCTCGCTGCCGGGAAGTCCGCGACAACCGCTGCCCGCCATCCATGCGCTGGTGATCCATGGCAATGCCGACGGCATTGGCGTCATGTTCACCGATGAACACTCACCGGTCGTCGAACAACTCTGCGCCCATGCCGCGGAACACCGTCGTGCCACCCGGCAGCCGGACACCACGAGGGAGACGGCCCGGCGCTGACGCGCGTCCGGACCTGGGCACGCCCGCCGACTGTTACAATCGAGGGATGACCAATCCGCTGCCAGTCCGGCACCTCGCCAGTGCGATCACCGCCCTCTTTCTGCTCATCCTGCCGGCATGGATGCCGGCGCCCGCGGCGGAGCGGATCATCGGCCTGCCCGACGGTGACGAGCTGACGGTGGAGATCCATCCCGCCAACCCACCGGCAGCCGCCGGCACCGTGGTTTGGCTTCCTTCGGAACACGGGATTCAACCGGCGGAACGGGAGGTCGTCACAGCACTGGCCCGCAGCGTGGCGCCGGCCGGCTTCGAACTGTGGTTGCCCGACTATTATTCCTCGCTCTTTCTGCCGCCGGGCAGCGAATCGCTGGAACGCGCCGCGGCGCCTGCCCTGCTCGCCGTTCTCGAAACCCTGCGACACCGGCATCCCCGCCAGCCGGTTTTCGTCGTCGCCGCCAACAAGGCCGCCGCGGCCGCGTTGCAGTCGCTGCGCCAATGGCAGCAAAACGACGGTCCGCTACGAAACATCGGTCTGATTCTGCTCAACCCCGACGTCAATCGAGGCACGCCGACGCCGGGCCAGGCGCTGCGTTATCGTCCCGTCGTCACGATGAGCAACGCGGCGATTCATCTGATCCAGGCGGAGAAATCACCGTGGCGGCTGTCGCTGCATCGGCTCGCCGAGGCCCTGGGCAATGGCGGCAGCGACGTATTCGTTCAGCGGCTCGCCGGGGTCCGCGACCGTTTCTGGTTCCGTCCCGATGCCGACGGTGCCGAGGAGGCGCTGAGCAGACGGCTGCCACGGATCATCATCGCGGCGATGCGACGGCTGGCGCCCTATATGGAAAAACCACGGCAGGCGGCACCGGCGACCCGGCCGGACGGCGAGACCATGATATCGACGAAGCGCGAACGCGGGCTGACCCTCTACCGTGGCGCGCAGGGGCGGCGACTCGCTCTGCCCGACCTCGACGGCAGGCGCCACGACCTCTCCGACTGGCACGGAAAGGTGGTGCTGCTCAACTTCTGGGCGGGCTGGTGCCCGCCCTGTGTCCACGAGCTACCATCGATGGTGGCACTGAAACGGCAGCTTCGGGACGCCCCCTTCGAGATCGTCGCCGTCAATCTGGGGGAGTCGGTGGACGAGATCCAGGCCTTTCTGGCGCGACATCCGGTCAATTTTCCGGTGCTGCGGGACGCCACCGGCGAAACCGCGCGGCAATGGCGCGTCGGCGCCTACCCCACCAGCTTCCTGATCGACCGGAACGGCAAGATCCGCTACGGCCTGGCCGGCGGGCACGACTGGCAGTCGCCCGAGACGGTGAGGCAGATTCGGTCGTTGCTCGAGCAACCGGCGGCGCTTCAGCCGCGCTTGCCGAAACAGAGCGCCGCGACCTCCTCGTAGCGACTGACGAAATGCACCGTCATCCCTTCGCGGATGTGTGCCGGCAGTTCGTCGAAATCGCGCCGGCAGCCTTCGGGCAGAATCAGCTCCTTGATTTTCACCCGTTTGGCGGCGATGACCTTCTCCCGAATGCCGCCCACGGGCAACACCCGTCCGGTGAGTGTCAGCTCACCGGTCATGGCCAGATTGCGGCGCACCCGCCGCCCCTTGGCCAGCGACAGCAGCGCCGTCGCCATCGTGATCCCGGCGCTCGGGCCATCCTTTGGCGTCGCCCCCTCGGGCACGTGGAGATGGACGAACGCGTTGTCGAAATAGCCCGCCTGTGGGGTATTGTCGTCCACATAGGCGGTGATGAAACTGTGTGCGATCTCCGCCGACTCCCGCATCACGTCACCCAACTGACCGGTGAGCTTGAGCCCACGGCTCTTCTCATGGACCCGGGTCGCCTCGACATCGAGCGTACTGCCCCCCATCGAGGTCCAGGCCAGACCGGTGACGACGCCGACCCCCTTGTTCGGTGTCTCGTCGGTGAAGACCGGCTTGCCGAGATAGGCCTCCACCTTTGGGCGGGTGATACTGACCGACCGGCTCTTGCCTTCGAGCAGTTCGACCACCGCCTTGCGCACCAGCTGCCCGAGCCGCTTGTCGAGGCCGCGGACGCCCGCCTCGCGGGCATAGCCGTCGATCAGAAAGCGTAGCGCGGCGTCGGAGAGCCTGATCTGGCGCGGCGAGACACCGGCGTTCTCCAGCTGCCGCCGCCACAGGTGCTTTTTTGCGATGGCGAATTTCTCCGACGCGATATAGCCGGCCAGATGGATCACCTCCATCCGGTCCAGCAGCGGTCGCGGAATGGTATCGAGCTGGTTCGCGGTACAGACGAACAACACTTTCGACAGGTCGATGTGGACGTCGAGATAGTGGTCGATGAACTCACTGTTCTGCGCCGGATCGAGCACTTCGAGCAACGCCGACGCGGGATCGCCCTGGTACGAGGCACCCAGTTTGTCGATCTCGTCGAGCATGATGACGGGGTTCATCGTGCCAGCCTCTTTCAAGGCCTGTACCAGCTTGCCCGGCAACGCCCCGATATAGGTGCGACGATGGCCCTTGATCTCCGCCTCGTCCCGCATGCCGCC
>CAZTOZ010000062.1:0-49799 GCA_964614535.1 uncultured Thiotrichales bacterium
GGGCTTTAATGTATATCTCTCGGACGACCTAAAAATCCCAGTTCGTAAAGGCATTTATGCCACCAAATCCCTTCCGTTAGTTGGTGACTGGGTATCAGTCACTTATGCCAGTACTTCTGATAGCACAGAGGTATTGGAGGCAGTTCCAACTGACGCAATAACACTTCCTGGTGTTGAGGAAGAAGTCGGTGAGCTGCGGGTTAATCCCAAAGGCTTTGCCTTTGTAGGAAACACCTTTGTCGCCCCCGATTTGGTTGTGCAGGAGTGGCACGGAGCTGAAGTTGAGGTGCTGAAGATATGGGACATGAACCCGAAGAAAAAGGAAATGGCCTGGAGGGCAATTAAAGTTACGAAATTATCCATATAGAGAGACCATTGCTGAAGCAGCTATTTTGGACGATATAGCATTACCAACGCTATAGCAATATGGCCAAATTTTCACGGAGATTTAAATTACGGTAAAAATCGTCTAGAGATGATGAAGAATATTTGTGCGAATGTGGGGCGTATCATTGAAGAGAAAACGCATAACAAGGCGCTCGTACGGACGCTCCTTACGTCGCGCCGCACAGCTTGGTCGTCATGTGGTTTGGCTTGAGGTAAGGGGGGCAGGGCGCGGATGTTGACCTGGAAACGGGTGGCGAAACTGTTTCACTGCGGCTGGAGCACAGTGGAGGCGGCGCTCGATGAGGCGGTGGCCTATGGCAAGGCCCATCGAGACCTTTCCGGCGTTACCCATATTGGCATCGATGAGAATTCCCGTCAGCCGGATCACCATGCGGGCAATGATCTACAAGCTGGGCATGAGTGCCGAGAAGCGATGGCGGAGGATCCAGGGTTTCGACTATCTGGCCAAGGTCATCGAGGGTGTGAAGTTCGAAGATGGTATCGAAGTGAGTAGCGAAACCGAGGACAGCAGGAGCGCCGCCTGATCATGGCATACACCAGATTTGACTATAGTTCGTGTAGTTACCGGGAAAGCTCAACAACCTCTGTCGTCCACTGCAAGCGATATACGTTGCGTTCCTGACCTCGATCCCGAAATAAAGGGGGGCGATGACCTTCCGATCCCCTCTATCTTGTTGCTGGTCGGACGGCTTCCATCCGGCATCCTTGCTCGTCGCAGACCAGTGCGTTTCCGCGTTGGTACCAGTCCGCCAGGACGATGCGTTGGGCGCTTTGGCCATTGATTCGTAGTTCGTGAATGGCGGGGCGGTGGGTGTGGCCGTGGATCATTCGTTTTACGCCGGCGGCTTGCATGGCGTTGAGGACGGCTTGCGGGTTGACGTCCATGATCATCTCGTTTTTGGTGCTGGTTTCCGCTTTGCTCTGTTCGCGTAGTGCTTTGGCGTGCTGGATGCGTTGGGGCAGTGGCAGTGCAAGGAATTCTCTTTGCCAGTCTGGATTTCGCAGTGTCTGGCGCATGGCCTGATAGCGGTGGTCGTCGGTACAGAGTGTGTCGCCGTGGAGCAGTAGGGTTGGGGTGCCGTAGAGGTCGATGACGGTGGTCTCTGGCAGTAGTGTCAGGCCGTGTCGTTCGGCAAATGTTTCGCCCAGCAGGAAGTCGCGGTTGCCGGCGATGAAGTACATCGGCAGGCTGGCGGCTTTGAGTGCCTCGAACGCTTCCAGTACCGGCTCTAGCCCTTGGGTCGGCTGGTCGTCGCCGATCCAGTATTCGAACAGGTCTCCGAGGATGTAGAGGGCGTCGCTGGTGCTGGCCCGTGTGCGCAGGAAGTGTGCGGCGAGTGAGACGATCTCCGGGCGTTCCGGGCTTAGGTGGAGATCGGAGATGAAGAGTGTCTGTGCCATGGCGGAAGGGGCGCTGCCCCGGTTGGGGCAGCGTGGGGGTGGCGTTATTCGTTGATCGTCGCTTTGTGTATGACGATGGGTTCTACCGGAACGTCCTGGTGGCCCATTTTTGAGGTGGTCGGGGATTTTTCGATGTCCCGCACCACGTCCATGCCTTCAATCACCTTGCCGAAGACGGTGTAGCCCCAACCCTGTTGGGTGGGCGCGGTGAAGTCGAGGAAGGCGTTGTCCTTGGTGTTGATGAAGAACTGGGCCGTGGCCGAGTGGGGGTTGTTGGTACGGGCCATGGCGATGGTGCCGGTCTCGTTCTTCAGGCCGTTGTTGGCTTCGTTCTCGATCGGCGCCTTGGTTTGTTTTTGTTGCATCTCTTCAGTGAATCCGCCGCCCTGGATCATGAAGTTGGGAATCACGCGGTGGAAGATGGTGCCGTCGAAGAATCCATCCTTCACATAGGAGAGGAAGTTTTCGACGGTCTTGGGCGCTTTGTCGGGGTAGAGCTCCAGTACGATGGTGCCTTTGTTGGTCTCCAGCGTGACCTGGGGGTTGTTGGATTCGGTTTCAGTCATTGCATTACATCCTGTCGTCAAGATAGCCAGAAGGATCAACAGACCGATAGTGCGAAGCAGCTTCATGGTCATTGTCTCTTGGTTGATCGAAAGCGCGACATCATATCGCCGGCCATCGGATCGGAACAAGCATTGTTGCAGCGCGTCACTGGTGAGCCCCCAAGTAGTATGGCACCCTATGCCGCCATGGACGACGCCCATATCACGATCGAAAACGTCTGTTTCTCCCGCGGTGATCGACTGATCTTCGACGGGATCTCGATGGAGATCCCGCGTGGCAGGATCACCGCGATCATGGGGCCGAGCGGCACCGGCAAGACGACGCTACTGCGGCTCATCGGCGGGCAATTGGTGCCGGACAGTGGCCGGGTGGTGGTCAATGGCGAGGAGGTGGCGGCCTTGTCCCGGCGCCGGCTCTACGAGCTGCGCAAGCGGATGGGCATGCTGTTTCAGAGTGGCGCGTTGCTGACCGATCTGTCGGTGTTCGAGAATGTTGCCTTTCCGCTGCGGGAGCACAGCCGGATGCCGGAGGACATGATCCGCGACATGGTGCTGATGAAGCTGCAGGCAGTGGGGCTTCGCGGCGCGGTCGATCTCATGCCCAGCGAGCTGTCGGGCGGGATGGCGCGGCGGGTGGCGCTGGCGCGTTCGATCGTGCTCGATCCTGAGATGATCATGTATGACGAGCCGTTCACTGGTCTCGATCCGATCACCATGGGCACGATCGTCACCCTCATCAAGCGCCTCAACGACGCGCTCGGCATCACCAGTCTGCTGGTGTCGCACGATGTCGAGGAGACGCTATCGATCGCCGACCATGTGATTCTCATTTCCGCTGGCAAGGTGGTCGAGGCCGGTTCGCCTGCCGAGTTGGCGGCGTCGGCGTCGCCGTGGGTGCAGCAGTTCATCCAGGGCTTGCCGGACGGTCCGGTACCGTTCCACTATCCGGCGCCCGATCCGGTCGAACAGTTTCTGGGAGAGGCCGATGCTTGATCTGTTGGCGGGTCTTGGCGCCGCAACCCTGTCGGCATTGCAGCGGACGGGGCGGGGATTCATCTTTTTGCTGCGCACGCTGGCCGGCGTGCCGCTGCTGCTGGCACGCCCCGGATTGTTGGTGAAAGAGCTCTACAGTACCGGTGTCCAGTCGTTGCTCATTATTCTGGTCTCCGGCCTGTTCGTCGGCATGGTGCTCGGCCTGCAGGGTTATGTGACGCTGTCGAAGTTCGGCGCCGAGGAGTCGCTCGGCGTCATGGTGGCGCTGTCGTTGGTGCGCGAGCTGGGGCCGGTGGTCACGGCGCTGCTGTTTGCCGGCCGCGCAGGATCGGCGCTGACGGCGGAGATTGGCCTGATGAAGAGCACCGAGCAGCTTTCCGGCATGGAGATGATGGCGGTCGATCCGATCCACCGCGTCATCGCGCCACGGCTGACGGCGGGCTTTCTCGCCATGCCGATTCTGGCTGCGCTGTTCAGCGCCGTTGGGGTGCTTGGCGGCTACATGGTGGGCGTGGGGTTGCTCGGTGTCGATGCCGGCTCGTTCCTGTCGCAGATGCAGGCTGGGGTGGATTGGCGTATCGACGTGCTCAACGGCGTCGTCAAGAGTGTCGTCTTCGGTTTCGTCGTCACCTGGATCGCCGTCTTCGAGGGCTATGACGCGGTACCGACCTCCGAGGGGGTCAGCCAGGCGACGACGCGGACGGTGGTTCACTCGGCATTGGCGGTGCTGGCGCTGGACTTCGTTCTGACGGGATTGATGTTCACCTGACGGCGGCTGCTTCAGCACCGGTTCAGGCAGTTGCAAACAAGTTATTGGATAGCACTATGCGTACAACACGTACACAGGAAATCTGGGTAGGGATCTTCGTCGCGCTGGGCATGCTGGCGCTGTTCGCGCTGGCGTTGCGCGTCAGCAACTACAGCAGCTACACCAACAGCGACCAGTACCACGTCTATGTCTACTTCGAGAACATCGGCGGGCTCAAGGTGCGGTCGCCGGTGACGCTGTCGGGGGTGACCGTCGGTCGCGTCACCGACATCGGCTACGACCGGGAGAACCTCCAGGCCAGGGTGGAGCTGGGCATCGACACGCAGTACGACTTTCTCTCGGTCGATACCGCCGCCAGCATCTACACCGCCGGCCTGCTCGGCGAGCAGTACATTGCGTTGGAGCCTGGCGCGGAGGAGGAGACGCTCAAGGACGGCGACGAGATCATCCACTCCCAGTCGGCCATGGTGCTGGAGGAGCTGATCGGTCAGTTCCTCGTCAAGATGAGTTCCAAGTGACCCGGAGGGTGACGAATATGAAAAGCATGAAATCTCGGTGGTTGTGGCTGGTCGCCGGCCTGCTGTTCGCGGTGGGCGGCGTGATGGCCGACGTGGCGCCAGACAAGTTTCTGCAGGAGAAGGCCGAGAAGGTGATGGCCGAGCTCAAGCGGGACGGCGGCGCCATCCGCAATGACATCGATGCGCTCTACGACCTGGTGGAGCGCGAGATCCTGCCGCTGGTGGACTTCACCGCGATGAGCAAGCTGATCCTCGGCAAGCATTGGAAAAAGGCGACGGCCGAGCAGCGCCAGAAGTTCATCGAGGCGTTCCGCAACCTGTTGGTCAACACCTACACCAAGTCGCTGAAGCAGTACGCCAATCAGGAGATCCGCTTCTTTCCCGAGCGCACCAAGATCAAGGGCAAATACGCCACGGTCTACTCCGAGTTCGTGCCTGGCAACGGCCAGCGCAACGTGCCGGTCATCTACAAGATGCGCAAGGACAAGAGCGGTCAGTGGAAGGCCTACAACCTCGAGATCGAGGGGCTGAGCGTGGTCAAGAACTTCCGCACCGACTTCAATGCCGAGATCAACGCCAACGGCCTCGATGCGCTGATCGCCCGGCTGGAGAAGGAGCAGGCCGAGCGCCGCCGCGAGGCGGAAATGCTCTGATGCAACCGCCCGCCCTGGAGAAGCTGGCGCAAGGACACTACCGCTTGCGCGGTGAGGTGGTCTTCACCGTCGCCGCCACGCTGGCCGACCAGCCGCTGGAGGACGACGACGGCCGCTGCCGCATCGACCTCGATGGCCTGGAACACGCCGACAGCAGCGTGCTGGCGCTGCTGCTCCGGTGGCTACGCCGCGAGCGCAAGCGGGGGGTGACGCTGGAATTCGCCGGTTTTTCGGCGCAGTTGTTGTCGTTGATCGAGCTCTACGATCTGCAACCCATTCTGCTCGATGCGGATTGACCGGAAAGGCGCCGGTGGCATCGCCCCGGCCGTTTCCGGCGCCCCCGCTTTTCGCGATGTCATGAGCACCGCCTGCCGGGATCTTCCGGCGTATGTACCGCTTCTGGCCGATCCGGTATAGTCCCCTCCTTTCGTCGGCCGGCGCATGCCGCTCGTTCCCGGGGTCTTTCTCGCACCGATTTCATGGAAAAACTGCTGATTCAAGGTGGCAACGTGCTCACCGGCGATGTTCGCATCTCCGGCGCCAAGAATGCCGTGCTGCCCATTCTCGCGGCGACGCTGCTGGCGGATTCGCCTTCACGCATCTGCAACGTGCCACACCTGCGCGATGTGACCACGATGAACCGGCTGCTGGGGCAGCTTGGTGCGTCGCTGACCGTCGACGAGAAGATGAACATCGAGGTGGATCCCACCACCGTCGACAGCACCATCGCCCCCTACGACCTGGTCAAGACGATGCGTGCCTCGATCGTCGTGCTCGGCCCGCTGCTGGCGCGCTATGGTTTCGCCGAGGTGTCGCTGCCGGGCGGATGCGCCATCGGCGCACGACCGGTCAATCTGCACATCGATGGGCTGCGGGCGATGAAGGCCGAGATCGTCGTCGAGGAGGGCTATATCAAGGCCCGCGCCAAACGGCTGCGGGGCGCGCGGATCTTCATGGACATGGTCAGCGTCACCGGCACCGAGAATCTGCTGATGGCGGCGACGCTGGCGGAGGGCGAGACGGTGATCGAAAACGCCGCGCGCGAGCCGGAGGTGGTCGATCTGGCCAACTACCTGATCCGCATGGGCGCGCGGATCGAGGGTGCCGGAACCGACACCATCACGGTGCAGGGCGTCGAGCGTCTGCGCGGCTGTGAGCACACGGTGTTGCCGGACCGGATCGAGGCCGGCACCTTTCTGGTCGCCGCGGCGATGACCGGCGGCCGGGTGCGCTGCGTCGACGTGCAGCCGGCGACGATGGACGCGGTGCTGGCCAAGCTGCGCGAGGCGGGTGCCGAGCTGACCATCGGCGACGACAGCATCGAATTGGAGATGAACGGCCAGCGGCCACGTCCGGTGGACATTCACACCGCGCCCCACCCGGGCTTCCCCACCGACATGCAGGCGCAGTTCATGGCGCTCAACAGCATTGCCGATGGCACCTCGACCTTGGTGGAGACCATCTTCGAGAACCGGTACATGCACGTTCAGGAGATGCAGCGGATGGGGGCCGACATCCGGCTGGAGGGGAATACCGCCATCGTCACCGGCGTCGAAAGCATTACCGCCGCGCCGGTGATGGCCACCGACCTGCGGGCCTCGGCGGGGCTGATCCTGATGGCGCTGGTGGCCCGCGGCGAGACCGTCGTCGATCGTGTCTATCATATCGACCGCGGATACGAGAGAATCGAGGAGAAGCTGTCCCAGCTCGGGGCAAAGATACGGCGTCAGTCATGACCATGCAGACGAACAACGACCATCTCGTCATTGCGCTGTCGAAGGGGCGCATCTACAAGGAGACGCGGCCCTTTCTCGACGCGGCCGGCATCGTCCCCGTCGATGACCCGGAGAGCAGCCGCAAGCTGATCCTCGACACCAACCGCGACGACGTCAAGCTGCTGATCCTGCGCGCCACCGATGTGCCCACCTATGTGCAATATGGCGCCGCCGATCTGGGCGTGACCGGCAAGGACGTGCTGATCGAACATGGTGGGGAAGGACTCTACGAGATGCTGGACCTGGGCATTGCCCGCTGTCGGCTGATGGTGGCCGGCCGGGTCGGCGAGACGCTGGACGGCTCGCGCCGCTTGCGGGTGGCGACCAAGTTCGTGCGCTCGGCGCGGGAGCATTTCGCCGCCAAGGGTCAGCAGGTGGAGGTGATCAAGCTCTACGGCTCGATGGAGCTGGCGCCGCTGGTGGGGCTGGCCGACTGCATCGTCGATGTGGTGGATACCGGCAACACCCTGAAGGCCAACGGCCTGGCGCCGATGGAGCACATCGCCGACATCAGTTCGCGACTGGTGGTCAACAAGGCGGCAATGAAGATGAAGCACGAACGGGTGACCCGTTTGCTGGAGGAGATGAAGACAGTCGTGACCGAGAGGCAACAGCGATGACGGCCGAGCAGCAAGCCCCGATTCAGACCGACGACCTGCGCATCAACGGCATCAAGGAGGTCAGCTCCCCCGATGTGGTGCGTGCCGAGATACCGATCACCGCCAAGGCGGCGGAGACGGTCATGGCCGCCCGCCGGGCCATCCACGACATACTCGTGGGGGACGACGATCGTCTGCTGGTGGTGGTCGGCCCCTGTTCGATCCACGACCCCGAGGCCGGGCTGGACTACGCCCGCCGGCTGGCCGAGGTGCGGGAGGCGCAGAAGGACGCGCTGGAGATCGTCATGCGTGTCTATTTCGAGAAGCCGCGCACCACGGTGGGCTGGAAGGGGCTGATCAACGATCCCGACCTCGACGGCAGTTTCCATATCAACAAGGGGCTGCGGATCGCCCGTCGGCTGCTGCAGCAGATCAACGAGATGGGTGTGCCGACCGCCACCGAATATCTCGACCTGATCAGCCCGCAGTACGTGGCCGATCTGGTGAGCTGGGGCGCGATCGGCGCGCGCACCACCGAGAGCCAGGTCCATCGCGAGCTGGCCTCCGGGCTCTCCTGCCCGGTGGGTTTCAAGAACAGCACCGACGGGACGATGCAGATCGCCATCGACGCCATCGGCTCGGCCTCCCATCCGCATCATTTCCTCTCGGTGACCAAGTCGGGGCATTCGGCGATCTTCTCCACCACCGGCAACCCCGATTGCCACATCATTCTGCGCGGCGGCAACGGCAAGCCCAACTACGACGCCGAGCACATCCAGAAGGCGGCCGAGCAGTTGGAGAAGGCCGGTCGTGCGCCGCGACTGATGGTCGATTGCAGCCATGCCAACAGCCAGAAGCAGCACGAGCGTCAGATCGAGGTGGCTGCCGACATCGCCCGGCAGATCGCCGGCGGAGAGTCGCGGATCATCGGCGTGATGATCGAGAGCCACCTCCAGCCGGGGCGCCAGGACGCCAGGCCCGGGCAGCCGCTGGAGTACGGCAAGAGCATCACCGACGCCTGCATCGGTTGGGACGACACCGTGCCGGTGCTCGAACGGCTGGCCGACGCGGTACGGCAACGGAGGCAGGCATGAGTCTGCAAATGAAGCGACTGTCCACCGGCGAGGCCGATTTCCATGCCCGGCTCGAAGCGATGCTTGCCTGGGAGTCGGTCTCGGACGATCAGGTGTTCGCCACCGTCAACGAGATCATCAAGCGGATCCGCCGCGACGGGGATGCGGCGCTGCTCGACTACACCAGCCGGTTCGATGCCCTCGAGGTGGCCGAGGCCGGGGCGCTGGAGATGCCGCGCGACCGCCTCGACGGCGCGTTGACCCGCATTCCGGCCGAGCAGCGGGAGGCGCTGGAGGCGGCCGCCGCGCGGATTCGCAGCTATGCCGAACATCAGAAGCTGACGTCGTGGCAGTACACCGAGGCCGACGGAACGGTGCTCGGCCAGCAAGTGGCGCCGTTGGACAGCGTTGGGCTCTACGTGCCTGGCGGCAAGGCCGCCTATCCGTCGTCGGTGCTGATGAACGCGATTCCGGCCAAGGTGGCCGGCGTCGGCGAGCTGATCATGGTGGTGCCGACGCCGCGCGGCGAGGTCAACGAACTGGTGCTGGCGGCCGCCGCCGTGGCCGGGGTGGACCGGGTCTTCACCATCGGTGGCGCCCAGGCGGTGGCGGCGCTGGCCTATGGCACACAGACGGTGCCCCGGGTGGACAAGATCGTCGGCCCGGGCAACATCTACGTGGCCACGGCCAAGCGGATGGTCTTCGGTGCCGTCGGCATCGACATGATCGCCGGGCCGTCGGAGATTCTGGTGGTCTGCGATGGCAATACCGATCCCGACTGGATCGCGCTCGACCTCTTTTCCCAGGCCGAGCACGATGAGGATGCCCAGGCGATTCTCGTCACGCCCGACGGTGCGTTCATCGACCGGGTGCTGGCGAGCATGGAGCGGTTGCTGGCGGAGATGCCGCGCGCCGAGATCATCACTGCCTCGATCGAGGCGCGCGGGCTGGCCATCGAGGTGCGCGACATGGACGAGGCGGTCGAAGTGGCCAACTTCATTGCGCCCGAGCACCTGGAGCTGTCGGTGGACGATGCGGAGGCGATGGCCGGACGGATTCGCCATGCCGGCGCCATTTTCATGGGGCGCTATACCGCCGAGGCGGTCGGTGACTACTGTGCCGGCCCCAATCACGTGCTGCCCACCTCGCGCACGGCGCGGTTCTCGTCTCCGCTGGGCGTCTATGACTTTCAGAAGCGCTCCAGCCTGATCGGCTGCTCGCCCCAGGGAGCGTCCGATCTGGGGCGGATCGCCTCGGTGCTGGCGCGGGGCGAGGGGTTGATCGCCCACGCCCGCTCGGCGGAGAAGCGCGTCAAATAGCATGAGCGAGTCGCTGGTCGAACGCTGGATCCGCCCCGAGATTCGCGCCATCTCGGCCTATCATGTGCCGCCGTCCACCGGGCTCATCAAGCTGGATGCAATGGAAAATCCCTACACCTGGCCGCCCGAGCTGACCGATGCGTGGATGCGCCAACTGCGCGAGACGGCAGTCAACCGCTACCCCGATCCGGCCGGCGAGCGGCTGGTGGCGCGGATCCGGGAGGTGATGGGCGTGCCGGCGGGGCAGGGCATTCTGCTCGGCAATGGCTCCGACGAGCTGATCCAGGTGCTGGCGATGGCGGTGGCGACGCCGGACCGCGCCATTCTCGCGCCGGAGCCCGGCTTCGTCATGTACCGGATGATCGCCGGCTTCGTCGGTATGCGGTATCACGGCGTGCCGCTGTGCGCCGACGATTTCGGGCTCGATCTCGAGGCGATGCTGGCGGCGCTGGCCGAGCACGAGCCGGCCATCGTCTTTCTCGCCTATCCCAACAATCCCACCGGCAACCTCTGGGATCGCGCGGCGATCGAGCGGATCGTCGAGGCGGCTCCAGGACTGGTGGTCATCGACGAAGCCTATGCGCCGTTCGCCGCCGACAGTTTTCTGCCCGATCTGGGGCGCTGGCCCAATCTGTTGGTGATGCGGACCTTCTCCAAGCTGGGGTTGGCCGGGCTGCGACTGGGCTATCTCTGCGGACCGACCGGGTTGCTCGGGGAGTTGGACAAGGTCCGCCTGCCGTACAACATCAATACGCTGACGCAGATGACGGCCCGTCTGGCGCTGGAGCATATCGGGGTCTTCGATGCGCAGGCGGCCACGATCCGCCAGTCGCGGGCGGCGCTGGTGGCGGCGCTCGGCAGGCTGCCGGGGCTGCGGGTCTATCCCTCGGAAGCCAATTTTCTGTTGGTGCGCACGCCACCGGGGCAGGCCGACCCCATTCACCAGGGGCTGCTCGATGCCGGCATTCTCATCAAGAATCTCTCGCCCGCGGGTGGGCTGCTCACCGACTGCTTGCGGATCACCGTCGGCACGGAGCAGGAGAACGCGCGCCTCATCGGGGCGTTGCAGCGGCTGACCGGCTGAGGCGTGGCCTACGGCTGCGGCTTGATGGGGCGCAGCGAGACTTCGGCGGTGGCCTTGATTGGAATGCCGTCGCGCAAGCCCGACAGGGTCAGCAAGGTTCCGGGCTGGCTGTTGGCGATCAGCGTCAGCGCATAGGCCGGGCTGTGGATCGGCCGGTCGTCGATTCGCAGCAGGATGTCGCCCGCCTTGAAACCGGCCAGCGCCGCGGGGCTGCCCTCGGTCACGCCGGTGATCAGGATGCCTTCGTCGGGTTGGAGGTCGTTGTCGGCGGCGATCGTCTGGGTCAGGGGCGTGGCCTCGATCCCCAGCCAGCCCCGGATCACCTGCCCATGCTTGATGATCTGGCTCATGACATGGCTCGCCAGATTGACCGGGATGGCGAAGCCGATGCCCTGTGAGCCGCCGCTCTGGCTGAAGATGGCGGTGTTGATGCCGACCAGCTCGCCCCGGGTGTTGACCAGTGCGCCACCGGAGCTGCCGGGATTGATTGCGGCGTCGGTCTGAATGTAGTTTTCGAACGTGGTCAGACCCAGCTCATGGCGGCCGGTGGCGCTGATGATCCCCTGGGTGACGGTCTGGCCGATGCCGAACGGGTTGCCGATGGCGAGCACGATGTCCCCCACCTGCACCGTCGCCGAGTTGGCGAAGACGAGGCCGGGAAGATCCTCCGCCTCCACCTTGAGGACGGCGAGATCGGTTTCCGGGTCGGCACCGATGACGCGGGCATCGAAGTGGCGCCCGTCGGCCAGCCGCACCGAGATTTCGCGGGCGTTGGTGATGACGTGGTTGTTGGTGAGGATGTAGCCACGAGAGCTCATGACGACGCCGGAACCCAGACTGGTCTGGTTCTGGATCTCGGGGGCGAGAAAGGGGTCGTCGGTGAAAGGCTGGAACAGTGGATCGTGTTGCAACGGGTGCTGATCGCGCACCACCTGCTTGGCGATGTGGATGTTGACGACCGCCGGCGAGGCCGCCCGCACCGCGGTGGCATAGGAGAAGGGGGTCGCCCTGGTGACATCGGCGCGGTCGTTGGAGGGGTGGTCGGGCGCGTTTGGGCCGAACCGTTCCGGGAAGAGGAATACGGCAAGCAGGGCGATGAGCAGCCCGAGGCTGATCATCTGGAAGGCGAAGGCGCTATGCTGTTTCACAGGGCGGGGGCCGTTGGGATTTTGGTTTCGATGCACCCTCCAGTGTAACCCGATTGTTTCATGAAGGTTGCCGGGAACAAGGCATAAGGCATTGATTCACCGAATATGGGGCGTTGGCAGGATACGACGTGATCCCGGCTCGGTTCTCGTTCATACCACACTCGGATTGATCCCATGGTTGTACTCCATACCTTGACCGATTACGCCGACCGGCTGTTGCGGGCCGACGGCTTCAGTGACTACTGCCCCAATGGCCTGCAGGTGGAGGGGCGGGCGGAGGTTCGCGCCATCGTCTCCGGGGTCACCGCCAGTCAGGCGCTGATCGACCAGGCGGTTGCATTGCGGGCGGATCTGCTGCTGGTGCATCACGGCTTTTTCTGGAAAGGTGAGGCGCAGCCGGTGGTCGGCCTGAAAAAGCGCCGGATGGCAGCCTTGCTGACCCATGAGATCAGCCTGCTGGCCTATCATCTGCCGCTCGATGCCCACCCGGAGTTGGGGAACAATGCCCGGCTCGGTCGGTTGTTGGGCTTCGAGACCGAGGGGCCGCTGAATGCCGAGGGTATCGGCTCGATCGGACGCCTGTCGCGGGGGCTCACCGCCCGTGAGCTGGTGGCTGTGGTGGCCGACGGGCTGGGCCGGAAACCGCTGTTGATCGAAAGCGGGCCGGCGCGTATCGAACGGGTCGCCTGGTGTACCGGTGCCGCGCAGGGGTATATCGAGCAGGCTGCGCGGCTGGGGGCCGATGCCTACGTCAGCGGCGAGATCTCGGAGCAGACGGTGCATCTGGCGCGGGAGTTGGGCATTCACTATCTGGCCGCCGGTCACCATGCGACCGAGCGCTATGGCGTCAGGGCGCTGGGCGAGCATCTGGCCGAACGGTTTTCGCTCGAGCACCGGTTCATCGATATCGACAATCCGGTTTGAGTTCAGGGCGTGGCGGCGGCGACGGTGCTGCCGCAGTTGCTGAGGCGCAGTTCGGCGGGTTCGATGGAGAAGGCGAAAGGCGCGGCCTTTTTCAGCGCGCTCAGCCCCAGCAGGTTGCGGGTGCCGGCCGGCATCTCCGCTGCTTCGAAGTCGCGAATGATGCAGCCGCCGACGTTCAGCGACGAAATCATGTAGACCGGTAGCTCGTAGATGTCGCCGTTGGCCATGATGCCTTCCACCGCGCCGATCTCACGGGCGTGCCCCGATGCCTCGAGTTCTTCGATGAGCTGGCTGTTGAGGGCGGTGAAGCCCGCGCCGGTATCGACCAGCAGTTCGAACCGGCTGGCGCCGACCGATGCGGTGACATAGTAGGTTTCGGTGCCTTTTTCGAGCAGCGGAACGGCGGTGCTGAAGTCGTCGGCCTGCAGCGGCGTGGCCATCAGGACAGCAGTGATGAATGCAATCGTCTTGTACACCGTTTCCCCCCGAGCGGTATTGGTTTTCTGATAAACGGTAGTGGCAAGGCTAGCACTACAGATCGGGGTCAGCAAGCCGTGGCTTCCTCTCAGGGTTGACGATTGATTTTTGTCATATCCATGTAATATGTTGTTTTATAAGGGAAAAATGGTGAATTTCATGGTTTGTGGGAGGCTGGTGCGTTTGACGAGACACCCAGTATGAGAGACAATTCCGCGCCGCTGTGAGATGAGACATTACTTTAAGTCAGGTAATTGTCACGAATTGGAAGGCTTCAGACCCCGCCCCGTCGTACCGATGGATGCACCGGTAGGCTTCGAGTTCATCATTCCTCACGAAAAAACATACAGTTACTTATCTTGAATACTTGGCTATTGGGAGAGATTGGATGTCGACTGCTGCAGACATTGAACAGACAGGTCAACCCGGATCGACGGAAAAGGTCGATCTGAAAAAGCGCAGGTTTCTGGTCGCGACCACCAGTGTCATCGGTGCCGCGGGGGCTGCAGCCATGGCTGTCCCGTTTCTCAGTTCGTTTTCCCCGAGCGAGCGGGCGCGCGCCGCGGGCGCGCCCGTCGAGGTGGATCTGACCAAGGTCCAGCCCGGCCAGTTGCTGCGGGTGGAGTGGCGCGGCAAGCCGGTCTGGGTGGTGCGCCGCACCGAGGAGATGCTGAAGTTGCTGGAGAAGAACGAGGCGCGACTTCGTGACCCGGACAGTGAGGTGGCGTCCCAGCAGCCGGCCTATGCCAAGAACAAGTATCGCTCGATCAAGCCGGAGTTCCTGATTCTCGTCGGCATCTGCACCCACCTCGGCTGCTCTCCCACCTACCGCCCCGAGCTGGCGCCGGACGATCTGGGGCCGGAATGGAATGGCGGCTGGTATTGCCCGTGCCACGGTTCGCGGTTCGATTTGGCGGGCCGGGTGTTCAAGAACGTGCCGGCACCGACGAATCTCGTCGTTCCTCCGCACTACTACCTGAGCGAGACGAAAGTCCTGGTCGGAGAGGAAAAGAAAGAGGCCTAATCAATGAATAAAGTTCTTGCCTGGGTGGATCAGCGGCTGCCCATCATCAAACCGCTGGAGGAACACCTCACCAAGTACTACGCGCCGAAGAACTTCAATTTCTGGTACTACTTCGGTTCGCTGGCGATGCTGGTGCTGGTCATCCAGATCGTCTCCGGTATTTTTCTGACGATGCACTACAAGCCCGATGCGGATCTGGCTTTTGCCTCGGTCGAATACATCATGCGGGAGGTGCCCGGCGGCTGGTTCATCCGCTACATGCATTCCACCGGCGCGTCGGCGTTCTTCATCGTCGTCTATCTGCACATGTTCCGTGGTCTGATCTACGGCTCTTACAAGACGCCACGGGAGCTGGTGTGGATTTTCGGCATGTTCATCTATCTGGCGCTGATGGCCGAGGCGTTTATGGGCTATCTGCTGCCGTGGGGGCAGATGTCCTACTGGGGCGCCCAGGTCATCGTCAACCTGTTTGGTGCCATTCCGGGCATCGGCCCTGATCTGGCGGTATGGCTGCGGGGGGATTTCGTCGTCTCCGACGCGACGCTCAACCGCTTCTTCGCATTGCACGTCATTGCTGTGCCGCTGGCCCTGATCGGTTTGATCCTGCTGCACATCATGGCGCTGCATCAGGTGGGCTCGAACAATCCCGACGGTGTCGAGATCAAGAAGCTCAAGGACGAAAACGGCGTTCCGCTGGACGGCATCCCGTTCCATCCCTACTACACGGTCAAGGACATTCTCGGTGTCGCCGTTTTCCTGATCTTCTTCTTCGCGATCCTGTTCTTCTATCCGGAAGGCGGTGGCTACTTCCTCGAACACGCCAACTTCGTCCCGGCCAATCCGTTGCAGACCCCGGAGCACATCGCGCCGGTCTGGTATTTCACCCCGTTCTACACGGTGCTGCGGGCGGTGCCCGATCCCTTTCTCGGCGTGCTGGCCATGGGTGCCGCAGTGGTGATCCTGTTCTTCCTGCCGTGGATCGACCGCAACCCGATCAAGTCCTGGCGTTATCGCAGCAAGCTGCACACGTTCAACATTCTCTATTTCGTCGCAGCCTTTATCTGGCTGGGTTATCTCGGCATTCAGCCAGTCACCGAGTTCAATGCGGAAATGGGTGTCAGGTTGACCGAAGTCTACTTCGCATTCTTCGTGGTCATGTGGTTCAGCAGCAAAAAGCGATCGGCCGCGACGGCGCTGATCACCTTTGCCGTCCTCATGGGATTGATCGTCGCCTATGACCTGATGCGGGTGAAGTCGTTGAATCCGGAAATGGTATGGCCCGCGCTGGCGATTCCTGGCGTCTATCTCGTCGTCACGCTGCTGTTCCCGATCTTCACGAACTGGGATGCCGAAAAAGAAGTTCCACAAAGGGTGACTGGATAATGAAAAGGCTGATTACACTGGGTTTGATTCTGCTCGCCGCCCCCGTTTCCTTGCTGGCGTCGGGGAGTGTACCTCTGGACAAGGCGGACATCGATCTGTCCAACAAGGCGTCGTTGCAGCGTGGTTTCAAGTACTTCATGAACTACTGCTATGGCTGCCACTCGCTCGGGCTGACCCGCTACAGCCGAATCGGCGAGGATCTCGGCATCCCCAAGAAGGTGCTCCAGTCGGAAGTGATCTTCGCGCGTGACGAAAAGGGGGAGCCGGTCAAGGTGGGCTCCTATCTGAAGAATGCGATGCGCGACGCCTACGGATCCGAGGCCTTCGGCAAGGCACCGCCAGATCTGTCGGTGACGGCAAGAGCACGTGGCGCCGACTGGATCTACACCTATCTGCGGGGGTTCTACCTCGATCCTTCCCGCCCGCTCGGCGTCAACAACACCGCGTTCGACAACGTCGGCATGCCTCACGTTCTCTGGGAGCTTCAGGGTTGGCAGGTGTTGAAGAAGCCGGAGCATGGCGATGGCCACGACACCGGTCACGAGCAGGGTGAGCTGGTGCTGGCAAAGCCGGGATCGGTCTCTCCGGTCGAGTACGATCAGATCGTGCGCGACATCACCAACTTCCTCGCCTATCAGGCCGAGCCGGTGCGCGAGAAGCGCCTGCAGACGGGCATCTTCGTCATGCTCTTTCTGTTCGTCTTCTTTGTCGCCGCCTACTTCCTCAAGAAGGAATACTGGAAAGACGTGCACTGAGACCGGCCCGCTCGTCCGGGTGTCGCCATCGCCCGGTGAGCGGCCGGATCGTGTAATATGCTCCCGCTGGTAGATTCGAGGATTTGGATACATGGCTCTAGCCGCTAACCGACGTTCCGTCATGACGTTGTTCTCCGCGCAGAACTGCGCCCAGTGCCACCGTGCCCGGATCGTGCTCGCGGAGAAGGACATCACGGTCGATATCATCGACATCGATCCCGAGAACAAACCCGAGGAGTTGATCGACCTCAATCCGTACAACAGCGTTCCGACGCTGGTCGAACGTGATCTCGTGCTCTACGAGCCGCGGATCATCATGGAATATCTCGACGAGCGTTTCCCGCATCCGCCGCTGATGCCGGTCGATCCCGTCTCCCGCGCCCGTTCGCGTCTGGCACTCTATCGTGTCGAGCGCGACTGGTATTGCCTGCTCGATGACATGCAGTACGGTGGCGAGAAAAAGCAGGCGAGGGCGCGCAAGTCGTTGAAGGAGATGTTGATCGCCTCGGCCGAGGTGTTTGCGGCCAAGCCCTTCTTCCTCAGTGACGAGTTCAGCCTCGTCGATGCGACCATTGCGCCGATTCTCTGGCGGCTCAAGTTTCTTGGCATCGAGTTGCCGGCATCGGCGCAGCCAGTGACCGACTACATGGAGCGGATTTTCCGTCGCGAGAGCTTCATTGCCAGCCTGACACAGCTCGAGGCCGAGATGCGACCGGGTTACGCGCGCACCGGGTACTGAAGGCGGCAGAAGATTGTCTGACAGCGATATCAAGATGACCAGCAGTCGGCCCTATCTCCTCCGGGCCATGTACGAGTGGATCGTCGACAATGGCCTGACGCCCCACCTGCTGGTATTCGCCGACGAGGAGGGCGTGATCGTGCCACACGAGTATGTCGAAGGCGGCAAGATCGTTCTCAATATCAACCCCACCGCGGTTCGCGGGCTGGTCATCGGCAACCAGGAGATCACCTTTTCCGGCCGCTTTGGTGGTACGCCGATGGATATCGTCGTGCCGGTGCAAAGCGCGGTCGCCATCTACGCCAGGGAGAACGGCAAGGGAATGGTCTTTTCGCCCGAGGATGGCGAAACGCCGACGGACCCCGAGGGTGGCCCCGATTCCTCCGGTGACACCTCCGACAGTGGCGGCCGTCCCGCGCTGAGGATCGTCAAATAGTGATGGCGATATCACCGGCGATGGCAGAGAACGACGCCCCGCCGCGATGATCTACCGGTTGTTGCGACCGTTGCTGTTCGCGCTTCCGGCCGAAACCGCCCACCAGCTGGCGTTGGCGGCGCTAAAGCTCTCCCCGTCGAGAATCCCCCCGCTGGAGTGGCCTGGTGGCCCGCGTACCGTCATGGGCCTGCGCTTCGACAATCCCCTCGGCCTCGCGGCTGGCCTCGACAAGAACGGGGACTACATCGATGCCCTGGGGGGGCTTGGCTTTGGCTTCGTCGAGATCGGCACCGTCACCCCCAGGCCACAGCCAGGCAATCCGCGCCCCCGGTTGTTCCGGCTCCCCGAGGCGGAGGCGATCATCAACCGGATGGGGTTCAACAACAAGGGGCTCGATCATCTGCTGACCAGGGTACGGGCACGGCGCTACCCGGGAATCCTCGGTATTAACATCGGCAAGAATTTCGATACTCCGGTCGAAGATGCGCTCGACGATTATCTGGCCGGGTTCGAAAACGCCTATCCCTGGGCGGACTACATCACCGTCAACATCTCCTCGCCCAACACCCCCGGACTGCGTGACCTGCAGGGGGGCGAGAGGCTGCGCGCGTTGATCGGGCCACTGAAGGAGAGACAGGCGCGACTGGAAAACCGGCATGGCCGTCGTGTTCCGCTGGTCGTCAAGGTTGCGCCGGATCTCGACGATGATGAGATCGACGAGATGGCGGGGATCTTCAACGGCCTGGCGGTGGAAGGAGTGATCGCCACCAACACGACCGCTGCCCGTGAGGCGGTGGCGACGCTGCCACATGGTACGGAAGCGGGTGGGCTCAGCGGCAAACCGCTGTTCGACCGGTCGACGAAGGTGATGGGCCGTTTCCGTCAGGCCCTGAACCCCGGGATCGCGGTGATCGCTGCCGGCGGTGTCTTCTCCCGGGCCGATTTTCAGCGGAAGCTGGACGCGGGCGCCGACCTGGTTCAGATCTACACCGGCTTGATCTATCGGGGGCCCGGCATCGTCAAGTCGTTGCTGCGGTAAGACATTGCCGGTCGACAGCGATGAAGTGACCAAAGCCCACAATTTTGTGACGCAGTGCAATACCGGTCACAGACAGCCGCAGAAACAGTAGGCTACAATTTTCGAAGGTCGCGGGCTCGGGGTGTGCCTGGTCGTCCACGCCATTCCCGACAATGCCAAGGACGCAGCTGAAAATCTGTTACTACAAAAGGTGACTTCATGTCGAAACAAAAGAAATTCCACTCTCTGACCCCTCTCGCGGCGGGTATTCTGGCCGCCACCACGTTTTCGTTCTCGGTCAGTGCCGAAGCGGCGCTGCAGTTTCTCCGTGAAGTGAAGGGGCCGGTGACGGTGGACAACGGTACCTACACGTTCTACATCCAGATGCGGATCATCAATGACGAAGTGCCGCCGACGAACGGGCCGGCACCGGCACCGGCGGATATTCAGATCACCGACGCAATCAAGAACGATCCGGTTTTCGCCGGCACGAATCTCGCGGTGTCCGGTCTCGAGACGCTCGATGAGGTGGTTAACTGCGAGTTCAACGCCGCAAAGGACAACTGCATCAACGAGGGTACGACGGCAAAACCGAAGGCCAAGAGCTACACGACGGTCCAGCCCGCGCTCGATACCGCGTTCGACGGTGGCACGAAAGACAAGATCTTCCCCACCGGAACCAAGCTGGATGCCTATTCGGCGTTGACGGTTCGCTACAAGGTCAGTTTTACGCCGGGCACCAAGACCGGCCCGTTCATCACCGAGGCGGACATGAACGGCCAGAAGGACGATGCAACCTTCATCATCCCGGCGGCGCCGGTGGCCCGTGTATCGGTCTGTCCAACAGGGACCATTCCCGACACGACCAATGTGGTGGCAAATGGCGATTTTGCCACGCCACACGGGCCGCTTCCGCTGGATACCGATGGCAAGCCCAAACCGTTGGCGCCCAATTCCAAGATCGCCAATTCGTTCACCAGTGATTTCGAGTTTGCCGGTGATCACGCCTATGCCAACTACAAACAGATTTCGCTGGTAACGGAAATTCCGGCCACCGCGACATCGCCCGGGCGCAGCAACATCTATATCAACGAGCTGTCGCATTTTCAGTACCCGTTTCCGGGGGCCCTGAAAGCGGGTGACATTCCTGCGGTTGCCGCCGCGCCCGGCTATGTCGTCGGCGCTGGCGTGGGGGTCAACGGCGGCAAGATCTGGAAACAGAAGGTCAGCGGCCTCGATCCCAACGCGAACTATCAGTTCGAGGCCTGGGTCTCCAACCCGGCGCCGGTCACGGCCAATGGCGACGATCCGGTGATCTCGCTGACGGCGGGAACCACGACGTCCGACCCGTTGACGCTCGTCGAGGACAAGAACAACGACCAGTGGCATCAAATCTCCGTGCTGGTCAGTCCCAATGGGCAGACCAGCCTCGACCTCGCCATCGAAAACGGCAATGCGAACGAAGGCAACTACAACCTGTTCGCGGTCACGGCGATTGGATTCCGTAAATGCGTCGACCCGGCCAATACCGGGCAGAGCGGGGGCGGCGCCGGTTCCGGTGGCGCAGGTGGCTCGACCGGCGGCACAGGTGGCACGGGTGGCACAGGCGGAAGCGGAGCCGGGGGCAGTGGCGCCAGCGGCAATGGCGGCGGTACGCCGGCCGGTGAGTCCACCACCTCCAGTGGTGGCGGTGGCGGTGCGCTCGGCGCGGCCTTGGGCCTCGGCCTGCTGGGGTTGCGCCGTCGGCGTCACTGAGCCTGCCTGGTGCGCCAACGGGGTGTTGAAAAAGTCTGGCCATGATTTTTTCGACGACGGCAACAGAAAATGTCATTTTTTGTTGCCCCCGGTTTCCCAATGACCTGGGTCATTGAAGATGGCGGCACCGCCTCGTGGTATGCCAAAAAAAGACCAGCTTCGGCTGGTCTTTTTTTGTCTGGAGTTTGCTAAAGTCAGGGCTTCGGACGCCGGTGGAAGAGAAGGAACGTCATCGATGAAGAAACATGCGTTTTTGCTGTTGCTGCTGCTGTTGCCGATGTTGGCACAGGCAGAGAAGAAGATCTGGAGCAACACCAGCCCGAAGATCAATGTCACCCATATCTTTCAGGGGGAGATCAATCGGCGGGGCAAGCCGGTCGGCTTTCATGCCCTGTTCGATGGCAAGGCGGTGGAGACGGCCCGGATCGTTCGCATCAAGGGCAAGCCCAACAGGGCGGGTGTCTATACGGCCCAGGTGGAGATCTACGACCGCCGTGAAAAAAAGTGGAAGCGGAAATTTTCGTCGATGTTCCCCGACGACATGAAACCGAAGGAAATCATCAAGGCCGTGCTTCATGCCTATCAGCATCGCCAGAAGGGCAAGGGCCAGCCGTGGCGCGGGCCATCGGGGCACGGCTTTCAGATCGAGGGGTACCTGCTGCGGGACGGTCGCATCAATACCGCCTATCCAATCTATGTCCGGGACAGGAAGAAATGAACAGCTTGGAATTCTATCGTGACGCCGACGGTGCGCCGCGCGCGCGGGGCGAGGACCTGCGGACGCTGGCGCAGTTTCTGGAATCGGATATCCAGGATGACCCGGAGACCTGTGACGAGCTGATCGCCGTGGTGGCCGAGGCGGACCCGGAGCTGCGGGCCGATT
The DNA here is from genome assembly GCA_964614535.1 of uncultured Thiotrichales bacterium. Taxonomy (GTDB): domain Bacteria; phylum Pseudomonadota; class Gammaproteobacteria; order UWMA-0217; family UWMA-0217; genus JALSHZ01. Next base: position 21,701 of record CAZTOZ010000062.1, read on the forward strand.
ACGACTTCGTCGGCAACAGCTTTGCGCTGTCGTTCGAGGCTGACGAGGTGGTCCTGCTGTGCCATGCCTACGAGGATGCCGATGAAGTGCGGCTGCGGCGGGATACGGTGCTGTCGGCATTGCGTGACTGGAAAGCCTTCATCGACGCCTGATGGGTCGCTATCGACCGCCGGCACAACCGAAATCGCCCTATATCACGCCGGCGGGTTACCGGACGCTGAAAGCCGAGGAGAAGGCCATCTGGCAGCGCCGGCGTGAGGTGACCGCCGCGTTGGCGGCAGCCGCCGCCGAGGGCGACCGCTCGGAGAATGCCGAATATATCTACCGCAAGAAGGAGTTGCGCGAGATCGACCGGCGGATCCGTTATCTGCAGAAACGCTTGCCCACGCTCAAGATCGTCGATCGACTTCCCGGTGACCTCGACCGCGTCTATTTCGCCGCCTGGGTGACGCTGGCCGATGCGGCCGGTGAGGAGGTGACCTATCGTATCGTCGGCCCCGACGAGATCGACCACCAACCCGGCTATATCAGTATGGATTCGCCACTGGCCCGAGCGCTGCTTGGGCGCAACGATGGCGACGAGGTGGTGGTGCGAACCCCGTCGGGGACGATGCGTTACGATATCGTCGAAGTCCGCTACGAGACGCCTGACTGAGGCCCATGTTGGCCGCTCCGGCCACACAGCGATGGAAGGGCGGGCAGGGCGCGGCGTCGGTTACGTGGGCCGCAGAGGTCTCTCTTTTCACGCACCTTTGGCGATGAGCCGCAGCTTTGCTTGCCGGCCGAGTTTCTTGATCTCCATTTCCCGCTTGAGAGCCGCCGACCGGCTGCCGCAGTGTTGCCGATACACCAGTGTCACCGGTCCGCGTCCGCGGGTGTAGCGCGCACCCCTGCCGCTGTCGTGGGCGGCGATGCGCCGCTGGAGATCGTTGGTCACGCCGGTGTAGAGGCTGCCGTCGCGGCAGCGCAGCATATAGACGATCCAGCCGCCGGCCCGTTCAGCCACGATCGTGTGCGTACCAGGCGGCGCCCAGCAGGGCGGTCGATTCGTTGAGTGAGACCCGGACCGGGATCTGTTCGAGCAGTGGTGCGAAACGCCCCTTGGCGATGAAGGCCGCGATGAACTCGCCTTGCCGCAGCACGGGCAGTATCTTCGGAGCGATCCCGCCGCCGAGGAAGAGGCCGCCGCGCGCCAGTGACTTGAGCGCCAGATTGCCGGCCTCGGCGCCATAGAGGCGGGCGAAGAGTCGCACCGCCTCCAGGCAGTGGGGATCGGCGTCGTCTAGCGCGGCCCGGGTGATTGCTTCGGCGTCGACGGAGGGCGCCTCGCCACCGCGATCGTGGTGGATGAAGGCGTGCAGGGCGACCAGGCCGGGGCCGGACAGGATCCGTTCGATGCTGACGTGGTCGGGGTGGCGTCTCCGCAACCAGGCCAGCAGCCGGTCCTGTTGTGGATCGAGTGGCGCGAAGTCGCAGTGGCCGCCTTCGGTGGCCAGCGGGTGCCAGCGGTCACGATCGTCACGGAAGAGAATCGCCTCGCCCAGCCCGGTGCCTGCGGCGATGACGGCGGCGTTGCCGTGGCCGGCCCGGCCCTCGTTCAATATGGCGAAGTCTTGTGTCTCGAGGTGGAGCATCCCGTAGGCGGTGGCCTGCAGATCATTGAGCAGGTGGACCCGTGATGTCCCGAGCCGCTGTCGGAGTTCGGCGGTCGAGAGCGTCCACGGCAGATTGGTGGTCCGGCACTGCCCGTCGATTACCGGCCCGGCGACACCGATGGCGACCGCATCGAGCGGTCCGGGGCGGGTGTCTTCGAGAAAAGCCGTCAGCAGATCGGAGAAGCGCGCATGGTCGCCGCTGGCATGGCGTTGTCGGGTGATCTCCCGCAACCCTGTCGGGCCGGGTTCGAACAGCGCCAGCAGCGTCTTGGTGCCGCCGATGTCGCCGGCCAGAATCATCCCAGCAGGCCGCGCAGGGTGGCCTCGTAGATCCGTGAGAGCTGGTCGAGCTCTTCGACGCCGACGTGCTCGTTCACCTGATGGATCGTGGCGTTGCGTGGTCCCAGCTCGACCACCTCGGCGCCGGTCGGCGCGATGAAGCGCCCGTCCGAGGTGCCACCAGCGGTGGAGAGCTCGGTGTCGAAACCCATCACCGCGCGGACGGCCTCGCCGACGGCATCGACCAGCCTGCCTTCGGCGGTCAGAAACGGCATGCCGGAGAGATTCCAGTCGATGCGGTAGTCCAGGCCGTGGCGCTGCAGGATCTCCTCGACCCTGGCCTCGATCTGCTCCGGTGTCAGTTCGGTGGAGAAGCGGAAGTTGAACACCACCGTCATCTCGCCGGGAATGACATTGGTTGCGCCGGTGCCGGCATGGATGTTGGAGATCTGGAAGGTGGTGGGCGGAAAGTGGTCGTTGCCCTGGTCCCAGAGCGTATTGCTCAGCTCGGCGATGGCGAAGGCCGCCTTGTGGACCGGGTTCTCTGCCAGGTGGGGGTAGGCGACATGGCCCTGTCGGCCAATCACCGTCAGCGTCGCGCCCAGCGAGCCGCGGCGGCCGTTCTTGATGATGTCGCCGACGCGCTCCGTGCTCGACGGTTCGCCGACCAGGCACCAGTCGATCTTCTCGCCGCGTGCCTCCAGCGTTTCGACCACCCTCACCGTGCCATCGACGGCGGGGCCTTCCTCGTCGCTGGTGATCAGCAGCGCGATCGACCCGTTGGGGCGGCCGTCGCGCAGATAGCGTTCCACCGCCGTGACGAACGCGGCGATGCTGCCCTTCATGTCGGCGGCGCCGCGGCCATAGAGCCGGCCGTTGCGGATCGTCGGCTCGAACGGTGGGGAGTCCCACTGCGCCAGCGGGCCGGTGGGGACCACGTCGGTATGACCGGCGAAACAGAACAGTGGCCCTTCCTGGCCGCGGCGCAACCAGAGGTTGTCGACTTCACCGAAGCGCATCGGCTCGGCCTGGAAGCCCAGCGGCGCCAGCCGCTCGATCAGCATCTGCTGACAGCCCTGGTCGTCGGGGGTGACCGACGGGCGGGCGATCAGCGCCTTGGCCAGTTCCAGTGTCTCCGTCATCGTGCCTCTCCGTCAGGCGAGCCCGAGGGCGTCGCGGTAGCGTTGTTCGTCGAAGCCCACCAGCAGCCGATTCCCGGCCTCCAGTACCGGCCGTTTGATCAGCGCCGGATGGGCGAGCAGCAGCTCGATGGCCCTGGCGGCGTCGATCTCCTGCTTGTCGGCATCGTCCAGCCGGCGCCAGGTGGTGCTGCGCTTGTTCAGCAGCATCTCCCAGCCCACCGTGTCGATCCAGCCGGCCAGCCGGTCGCGTTCGAGCCCGTCCTTGCGGAAGTCGTGGAAGCGGTGCTCGACATCGTGGGCCGCCAGCCACTTGCGGGCCTTGCGGATGGTGTCGCAGTTGGCGATGCCGTAGAGGGTGACCATCAGATGTCGCGCAGCAGCTCGTTGATGCCCACCTTGGAGCGGGTGCGCTCGTCGACACGTTTGACGATGACGGCGCAGTAGAGGCTGTACTTGCCGTCCTTCGATGGCAGGTTGCCCGAGACCACCACCGAGCCGGCCGGTACCCGGCCATAGAGGATCTCGTCGTTTTCGCGGTCGTAGATGCGCGTGCTCTGGCCGATATAGACGCCCATCGAGATGACCGAACCCTCCTCGACGACGACGCCCTCGACCACCTCGGAGCGGGCGCCGATGAAGCAGTTGTCCTCGATGATGGTCGGTGCCGCCTGCAGCGGCTCGAGCACGCCGCCGATGCCGACGCCGCCGGAGAGGTGGACGTTCTTGCCGATCTGCGCGCAGGAGCCGACCGTGGCCCAGGTGTCGACCATGGTGCCGGAGTCGACATAGGCGCCGATGTTGACATAGGAGGGCATCAGCACCGTGCCCGGTGCGATGTAGGCGCCGTAGCGCGCGGCGGCCGGCGGTACCACCCGCACCCCTTCGTCGCGAAACTGCTCGGCGGTCTTGTCGCCGAACTTGGGGGGCACCTTGTCGTAGTAATTGGTGTAGCCGTCGCGGATGACCTGGTTGTCGTTGATGCGAAACGACAGCAGCACCGCCTTCTTCAGCCACTCGTTGACGACCCATTGGCCGTCCCTTTTCTCGGCCACGCGGGCGGTGCCGGCATCGAGCATGGCAATGGCCTCGTTGACCGCGTCGCGGGTCGTGGCGTCGGCACTGGCCGGTGTGATCTCGGCGCGGCGTTCGAAGGCTTCTTCAATGACGTTTTGCAGGTCGCTCATGGGGATGTCTCTCCGTTACAGGGTTTCGATCAGAAATCGGATCCGGCGGGCCGCCTCGATGCACTCCTCCAGCCCGGCCACCAGCGCCATGCGCACATAGCCGCTGCCGGGGTTGCCCTCGCTGGTCTCGCGCGACAGGTAGCTGCCGGGCAGCACCGTGACGTGCTCGCGTTCGTACAACCGCCGGGCGAAAAGGGTGTCGTCGACTGGCGTGCGCGCCCAGAAATAGAAGCCGGCATCGGGCAGGGTCAGTGGCAGGGCGCCGTCGAGCTGGTCGCGGAAAGCGGCGAACTTTTCGCGGTAGCGGTCGCGGTTGTCTCGGACGTGTGCTTCGTCGCGCCAGGCGGCGATGCTGGCCTGCTGTGCCACCGGTGACATGGCACAGCCGTGGTAGGTGCGATAGAGCAGAAACTGCCGCAGTACCTCGCCATCGCCGGCGACGAAGCCGGAACGCAGCCCCGGTGCATTGGAGCGCTTCGACAGGCTGTGGAAGACGACGCAGCGGCGGAAGTCGTCGTTGCCCATCGCCGCCGCGGCACCGAGCAGTCCGGCCGGTGGACTGGCCTCGTCGAAATAGATCTCCGAGTAGCACTCGTCGCTGGCGATGATGAAGTCGTGCCGTTGCGCCAGTTCGATGAGCCTTTGCAGCGTCGCTGTATCGATCACCGCCCCGGTGGGGTTGCCGGGCGAGCAGAGGTAGAGCAGCTGGCAGCGTTCCCACTGCTGCGGCGTGACCGCGTCGAAGTCCGGGATGAAGCCGTTGTCGGCATGGCAGTTCAGATAGACCGGTTCAGCCCCGGCCAGCAGGGCCGCGCCCTCATAGATCTGGTAGAACGGGTTGGGCATCAACACCGCCGGGGCGGCGGCCTGTCGGTCGATCACGCACTGGGCGAAGGCGAACAGCGCCTCGCGGGTGCCGTTGACCGGTAGCACGTGACGGGCCGGATCGAGGTCGCCGACCGGCAGGTCGAAGCGGTTGGTCAGCCAGTCGGCGATGGCTTCGCGCAGCTCGGCCATCCCTGAGGTCAGCGGGTAGCTGGCCAGTTCCGCCAGATGGTCGCGGACCGCGTCGTGGATCAGAACCGGTGTCGGATGTTTCGGCTCGCCGATGGAGAGCCGGATCGGCGTCTTGTCGCCCGGCGGCTGGCAGCCTTCGAACAGGGCGGCGAGTTTCTGGAACGGGTAGGGCTGCAGGCGTTGCAGATCTGGGTTCATGGCCGGGCGGGAGCTGGAATGAGCCGCGCATTATATCAGCAACGACCGCTGAGCGGCGTGGCGGAAAGGTCGGCCGACGGCCGTCGAAAAAGCCGGTGTTTCGATACCCCGGCGGGGTTTTTCCTTAGAATCGACCGGGTGAAGATATTGAGTACCCTTTGGGAACACGGAGAGCAGGGGAGACGATGAGCGACAATCCATATGCCGGTATCCACCATGTCAGCCTGTTGGTACGGGATCTGGCACGGGCGCTGGAGTTCTATTGCGGCGTGCTCGGTATGGCCGAGGCGGCGCGGCCGCCGCTTGCGTTCGATGGTGCCTGGCTCGATGTCGGGGCCGGCCAGCAGATCCATTTGCTGCGGCTGCCGGATCCCTGCGCCGGCGCCGAGCTGCCCGACCATGGCGGGCGCGATCGCCACGCCGCGTTTCGGGTCACCGACTTCGCCGCCCTGGTGGCGTCGCTGGAACGGGCAGGGGTGGCGTTCACACGCAGCCGTTCGGGGCGGAAGGCCCTGTTCTGCCGCGATCCCGACGGTAATGCGCTGGAATTCGTCGCCGTCGAATAGTTTGGCCTGGCGGGGTATCAGTTTCGGCGGCGTTCCACCGATATCTCCAGCTTGTCGTCGAGGACCGGGAAGGCCTGGCCGAAGCCGCGGACCCAGGTGCCTTCGATGGTGGTGAACCGAAACAGGTGGAAGTCGGGCAACTGCGCCAGCAGGTCGATGGTGTTGCCGTGACGTTTGCGCATGCTCTCCATCAACGGCTGCCATTGGCTGTCGCCGCGCGGGATCTGCTCTGCCGCGGCCGAGAGCACGAGACGCCGCCGCGCAAAGAGGTTGCGTGATGCCTCTTCGTCGGCGATGAACATCAGGCTGGCGCGGGGATTGACGTGCAGGTTGCGGGTATGGCTGGCCAGCTCGCTGATGAAGACGACCGTGCGGCCTTCGTCGTCGAAGATACAGGGGGCATAGCTGGCGTCGGGCCGCGCGTTGCTGTCGGCGGTGGCCAGCAGCACGGAGCGGAAGCGGTCGCGGAACGCGGTGGCCTCGGCCTGCAACTCCTCGGCAGTGAATTCGCGGGGCATTGCAAGAGGAGGTGGCGTGCCGGTGGGCACGCCATCCGGGGTCAGTTTTCTTTCGGGATGCGGATCACCTGACCGGGATAGATCAGGTCGGGATCCTTGATGACCTCGCGATTGGCCTCGAAGATCTTCGGGTATTCACTGGCCTTGCCGTAGAACATCTTGGCGATGCCGGAGAGGGTGTCGCCTTTCTGAATGGTGTAGAACTCCACGGTGACGGTTTGCACCGGGGCGCTGACGCCGCTGGTGTCGACCGCCTCGACTCCTTCGATGTTGCCGGCCATCAGCACCGCCTTTTCCAGCGCGTCGGCCGAACTCGCCTCGCCGGCGATGATGACCTTGCCCCCTTCGTAACTGACCTCCAGGCCGTCGATGCCGGGGTTGTCTTCCTCGATGTGTTCCTTGATCTTCTCGGCCGGATCGTCGTCGCCGCCGAAGAGTTTTTTGCCCATGTTACGGGCGAAGTCGAAAAGTCCCATGGTGTGGATCCTCTTGGTATGTATTGGTGGTTGGAAAAGGGCGTGCTATTTGAACAGCATGCGGGCCGCCATGCCCATGACGTCGTCGATGACGGAACCGTCGTTGTCCCGGTCCAGAAACGATGCCAGCATGCCCATGGCCTGATTCTGCTGGCTGCCGCCGAGCATGCCGAGCAGATCGCCCAGTGCGCCGTTGCTGGAGCGGGTCTGGGTGCTCATGGCCCCCATGACCATGGTGGCGATCTGGGGGAGCATTCTCTTGATGATGCTGTCGCTGGCACCCACTTGTGAAGCCACTTCGGCCGCCAGCGCGCGGCTGCGCGCCTTGCTGCCGAGCAGGTGTCCGAGGATGGCGTTGCCATCGGTGACGGCCTCGGTGGTGAAGGCTTCGGTCTCACGTTCGAGGTAACGCTGGTGGTTGCCGGTCTCCAGCGCGCGCATCAGCGACTCCAGCCCTTTGGGTTCGGCGGTATTCTGTTTGATCTGTTGGGTCAGCCCCGGCACGAGTTTGCCGAGGATGTTGAGTGCGTCGTTGACATCGACGCCGTGGCTGTTGGCGAGTTGCTTCACCAGCGCGCCACCCTGGGCGGAGATGATGGTTTCGAGAAGGCTCATGGATGGTATTCCCCCTACATCTGACGTGGCGTTGTGTGACCGATTCTACAAGTTGCCACCGGGGGTGGCCAGACGAAAGGTGGTGAATAACCGTCAGGAAGCCTTGTCGTCGGGGTTAACTTTTGTCACGTGCTTTTTCAGCTCCGCTTCCAGGTCGAAACTGATGTCGAGGCTGTCCTCTGGCTGTCCGGAGCCTTCGAGGTCGATGGGTTCGAGCCGCAGGTCGGTATCGGAGAACTCCTCGATATGGTCTTCGACGACGGTGCGGTCGTCACTGCCGTTGTCGATTTCCAGTTTGGCCTCGTTGAGTTCCATGTCGACCGTGAGGGAGTCGAGGTCCGATTCGGTCAGATCCTCTTCCTCCAGTTCGAGGCTGGGCGCGGTCTCCGAGGTCTGCTGGAGTGGGTCCTCGAACACGGTCTTCTGGGCATTGCTGTCTTCCAGATCGAGCAGGTCCAGGTCGGGCAGCGTCTCTTCGGACATATAGTCGACGATGTCGTCGGTATAGGTGGCGGAGAGCTTGTCGGCATCCATCGACAGTTCGTCGAGCGTCCGATCGGCGGCATTGCCCGTGATGCCGTCGTCCGTATTGGCGACGGCAGGCGCTTCGGCTTCGTGCTGGTCGGCGAGGGTCTCGTCGCGCAATGCCTTCTTGGTGAAGGCGCGATCGGAGATGTTGCGCACCTGTTTGTGCATGCCGCTGTCCGGGTCCGGATATTTTTCCAGCAGCTGTACCGACAGTGATTGAAGCTCGTTCATCCGGCCGGTCTCGGCGAAGAGTTTCAGTTGCAGCAGACGGTACCGATCGTTGTCGGGTTCCTGCGCCAACAGCTTGTCGATGGTCTCCTCCGCCAGTGAGAACTGGCCATAGGCGAGATAGATCTCCGCCTCTTCGGCCGCGTCGAGTTGGGTGTCGTCGGCATTGCCGCCGCTGAGAATCTGGGTGGCATCGTCGTCGCCTGGTGCCGGGCGCATCGTCTCCTGGGTGTCGGAGGCGGCGGGCGCATGGCCCAGCTCTGCCGCGGCTGGTGATAGCAGCGACTCCAGATCCTGGTCGAGCGTACCCGTATCGCTCGGGCTCATGGGTGGTGCGGCCATGGCCTGGAGGTCGTCGGGTGCCTTCGATTCCGGCGGATCCATCGACAGCGTGCTGTCGGGCCGGTCGGCCGCTGGCGTGGCGGCTTTTGCGGCCTCTGCTTCGATCAGGTCGAGATCGATGCCGCGGGAGGCGCTCTCGACGGTCTCGATATCGTCTTCCGGAATGGTGGCCGGTGCTGGCATCGGATCGCTCGTCCTCGCCATGACAGGCGTGACCGGTGCCGGAATCTCCTCGACCGCCTCGGCACGGCGGCGACGCCATACCAGGAAGGCCAGCAGCGGCAACAGCGGCAGCAGCAGAAGCCACGGCAGCCATCGGGCGATGAAAGCGGAGAAACCGTTGTCGTCGCCCCGTTGGCCGAGGGCATTGGTCAGTGCCTCGATCTTCAATTCCAGCCGTTGCAGCGTTGTCTCCGTCTCCTCCAGCTTGCTCTCGGTGGTGGCGAGCCGGTCGAGCAGCTCGTTGCGCTCGCTCTTGAGGCTGGCGATTTCGGCCTCCAGCGCGGCGATGCCGGGCGGGCGTTCGTTGCCGCTGCCGGAACGCTGATCGGAGGTGACGGTGGTGGTGGCGTTGGCCGCATCGGCCACGGCCGGATCGTTGTCCACTGTCTCGGTGGGGGCGGGCGCGGGAGGGGGGGTGTGTCGTGCCGCCTGGTCCAGCTCGGCCATCCGCGCCGACATGCGGCGGGAGATCTCCGCCGCCGCCTGGTCTGGAGGGAGGATGCGTAGTTCACCGCTGGCGGTCTCCGCCAATGTGACCGCTGTATCTTCCTCGGCCGTCTCGTGTTGGCCGGGGGGAGTGTCCTCGGCCCCCTCCGGCGCGGGCGAGGGGGTTGCCTCGGCGGTGACCTCTTCGGTGATGACGATGTCGCTGTCGCCATCGACGGTGGTGACGAAATCGCTGATGCCGATGGCCGATGCGGTCTCCAGGTAGCTGGGACCGAGGGCGATCTCCTCCTGGCTGGGGATGGTGAGATAGCTGTTCTTCTCCAGCGCGTCCATCGAGCCGGCGAAGGCCTGGGGATTGGCGGCGTAGATGGCTTCCATCAGCGCCCTGACCGTCGCCTTGTCGGCGCCGGGGCCGGCGATGCGGCGGGCGATCTTGCTCAGCGTATCGCCGGCGCGGACCGGGCCGTAGCGCCCGTCCTTCAGCGCCGGTGCGGCCGTTGGCCGGGTCCGTGCCCTGGCGACCTTGCGCTTGGGTCGGGCCTTGCGGGTCGGTTTGGTGACGGCCGGGGGCGGTGCCAGATCCTCTGGGGTCAGAACGAAGACGTCGTCGGCGAGCGGGGCGGCGCTTGTGGCGACCGGTGCCGGGTGGGTGAAGGGGGGTTGGTAACGCTCGGCATCGTCGATGACCGCGTGGATGGGCGTCATCTCGGGAGGTTTTGCCGGCTGCGGCGCCGGTTCGTTTCTGGCGGCCGTGACCGGCAGTCGCTGGTAGCCCGGGGGGTCGAGCAGCAGCGCCACCTCCTTGTAGAGCTTGCCCTTGCCCCAGTCCACCTCCAGCAGAAAGTTGAGCAGGGGCTCTTTCAGCGGGCGGCTGGTGGTGGCGCGTACCATGAAGCTGCCATCGCCCTGCGGGGTGACGACGAAGCGGGCCGACTTCAGCGCCGGTGGATAGTCGAGGCCGTAGCGGGCATGGTGGGCGCGGCTGGCGACGCGAACCTCGAGATCGCCGGGGCGGATGCCCTCGTTCTTCTCCGCCAGGATGCGGATTCGCGCCAGCAGCGGCTGGTTGAGATGGGAGAGGATGTCGATGTCCCCGACGCCAATGGCGTGCGTCGGAACGGTCGCCGCCATTGTCAGCGATAACAGGAGGGAGCGGGTCAACGGGCGCCTGGGCAACATCATGTCGTTACGGAATTCCTGGATATTGGCGAAATGATAGCATGATCATTTACTTGGAGCCCCTTTTCGAGAAACTGCGGCAACCTCGGCACGTGGTTTGCCACTTTTTTCGTCTTGCTGCATCGACCAGAGCCTGGCGTAGAGGCCATCGGCTTCGAGCAGCGCCTGGTGTGTGCCGCGCTCCAGAATCCGGCCCTTGCGCATCACCAGGATGCGGTCGGCATCGATGATGGTGGAGAGGCGGTGGGCGATCATCAGCGTCGTCGTGCCTCTGGAGGCGCGCTCCAGCGCCTGGAGAATGTTCTGCTCCGACTGGCTGTCGAGGCTGGAGGTGGCTTCGTCGAATACCAGGATGCGGGGCTTTTTCAGGATGGCGCGGGCGATGGCGATCCGCTGCTTCTCGCCGCCCGAGAGTTTCAGGCCACGTTCGCCGACCACGGTGTCGTACTGTTGGGGCAGGCTCATGATGAAGTCGTGGATGTCGGCGATGCGGGCGGCTTCGTGGATCTCTTCCGGCGTGGCCGCCGGATTGGCGTACTGCAGGTTGAATCGTAGTGTGTCGTTGAACAGCACTGTGTCCTGCGGCACGATGCCGATGGCTTTGCGCAGGCTTTCCTGGGTGACCTCGCGGACGTCCTGGCCATCGACGAGGATGGCGCCGCCGGTGACGTCGTAGAACCGCAGCAGCAGCCGCGCCAGGGTCGATTTGCCCGAGCCGGAGGGGCCGACGATGGCGACTTTCTCGCCTTCTTCGACGGTGAAGTCGATGTCCTGGAGAATCGGGCGTTCCGGGTCGTAGTGGAAATCCACGTGGCGGAATTCCACCCGACCGCCGTTGGGTCGCAACGGTCTGGCGTCGGGTGCGTCGGTGATTTCCGGTTCTCTCTCCAGCAGACGGAAGACCTGATCCATGTCCGCCAGCGCGTAGCGTAACGCGCGGTAGATGACGCCCAGAAAGCCCAGCGGCAGGAATAGTTGCAGCATCATCGTGTTGATCAGCACCAGATCGCCCAGCGTCAGCTCTCCGGCGACGACCCCCCTGGCGGCAAACACCATGACGCCGGTGACGCCGATGGCGATGATCGCGCCCTGGCCGGCGTTCAGCAGCGACATGGTCGCCTGGCTCTTGATGGCGGCCTCTTCCCACCGGTCGAGGGTGCGGTCGTAGCGTTCCAGCTCCAGCTTTTCGTTGGTGAAGTATTTGACCGTTTCGTAGTTGAGCAGGCCGTCGATGGCCTTGCCGTTGGCCTCCGACTCCAGCCGGTTCATCTCGTGGCGAAAGTGCATGCGCCAGTTGGTGATGCCGAGGGTAAAGGCGATGTAGAGTGCCACGGTGCTGAAGGTGACGATGGTGAAGACCACTGAGTAGCGGCTCAGCAGGACGAAGGCGACGAGCAGGAACTCGGCCGCGGTCGGTACGATGTTGAAGACCAGATAGTTGAGGATCGAGCTGACGCTCTGGGCGCCGCGATTGAGATCTTGGGAGATGTTGCCGGTCTTGCGTTCCAGATGGAACCGCAGCGGCAGCCGGTAGAGGTGTTCCAGCACTTCCGCCGACAGACGGTGCATGGCGTGATAACGCACCCGGGCGAAGATGACGTCCCGCAGCTCGTTGAAGGCGCTGTTGATCAGTCGTAGCAGGCCGTAGGCCAGCAACAGGCCGATGGGCAGATGCACTAGACGTCCCGGCGCCGTGTCGAGCGTATCGACGATCTCCTTGAGCACCAGCGGCACGCCGACCATGGCCAGTTTGGAGATCACCAGCGCGGAGAGCGCAAGCAGGACACGGCCGCGATACGCCCAGACATAGGGGAGCATCTTGCGCAGATTCGTCCAGCCGCTGCTGGCAGGGGGCGGGGTATCGGTGCGTTTGGCGACAGGGTGCATGGTGGTTGGTTCAGAGCTGGGAGAGAAATTCGTCGACGGCCTGCTCTGCGCTGATGTCGCCGCGCAGAACCGCGTCGCGGTACCGGCGGTGCCAGTGGGGAATCAGGCTGCGGGCCCGGTACCACTCTTGGTAGATGATCCGGGCGATCGGCCCCCCTTCATCGAGGAAACCGGAGCTGAAGTAGTCCTGTCGGGCGCGTTCGCGGTCGTATGCAAAACGCACGATGCCGGCGCGCCACCGTTGCCCGGTCCAGACCAGTCGGGCGTAGCTGCCCCGGGTGTCGCCATCGAAGGGGGAGCCGGCCGAGCCGATATTGAGGACGGTCGTGCCGTCGATGTGCCGCTCGATGGGGCGATGGGTATGGCCGGTGATGAACCATGCCACCCCCCGGGGCACGAGCTGGCGCAGGTCGTCGTCCGTGGTGTCCCGGTAGATGCCGTGGCGGTTGCTCCGCACAGAGCCGTGGGTGACGTGGATCCACTGGTCCATGCCGTCGGGTTCGTGGAGCAGCAGGTCGTCGGCCCACGATCGACAGGCACCGATACGGTCTCCGAGCTGTCTCACCGTCCAGTCGGTGAAGGCGCGGATGGCGGCCTCGCCGGCCGAGGTGGGCGGTGTGCGGCTGCAGTAGTGGACGAAGTCCTCGTGATTGCCGCGCAACGGGCGGCTGTTGCGTGAGGCGGCCAGATCCTGCCACAGGTCGAGACAGTCGAGGCTGCGCGGGCCGCGGTTCACCAGATCGCCGTCCATGACGACCAGATCCGGGTTCCAGCGCTCGATCTCCTCGATCATCGCCTCCATTGCGGGGAGATTGGCCTGGACATCGGAAAAGAGAATGATTTTCATCGCCGGGATGATACTCCAGTTTGGATCGTTACAACCCAATTCGGATTTTTTGACGATTCGGTTACACTAGCGGTCTATCCCAACCCAGACGATGGTGCCGGACATGCGCATGAAAAAGCCTCAACGCTCCCTTTTTCCTCTATTCGAACGTCGCCCCTTGGTGTCGCGGACCGCCGTCGTGACGACGGTGCTGGCAATGGCGGGATTACCCTGCATCGCCGCGACCGACGACCACGAACGGGATTTGCGGATGTACGAGGAGGCCATCGGTCTCACCAGCGATCTGGCACACGGCAAGCGGGAGTACAAGGTCTGTGTCGTCTGTCACGAACCCGAAGGATGGGGAACCAAGGACGGCAAGTATCCGCAGATTGCCGGACAACTGCGTGGCGTGATCATCAAGCAGTTGCAGGATATCCGCTCCCGCAACCGTGACAACCCCACCATGTTTCCGTTCGCCACCAGCCAGATGCTGGATCGGCCGCAGGACATCGCCGACGTGGCCGGGTATATCGCCAACCTGCCGATGACCACCGATGTCGGTCATGGCGATGGCAAGGATCTGGAACATGGCAAGAAGATGTATGACGAGCATTGCGCCGAATGTCATGGTGACCATGGCGAGGGTGATGTGGAGGATCTGGTGCCGTCACTCTACGGCCAACACTTCAAATATCTGGTGCGGCAGTTCGAATGGATCCGTGACGGCAAGCGCCGCAACGGCGACAAGAAGATGATCAAGCAGGCCCGTACCTTCAGCGAGCGCGACCTCAAGGCGGTGATGGACTATGTCTCGCGTCTGCCCGTGCCGGAGGAGAAGCGTGCCAAACCGGGCTGGAGAAACCCCGACTTCCCCGAATACATCCGCAAGGACGACTGATTCGAAGGAGGCGGGGCGGGGGCATCGCTTCGGTGCCCCGCCCGTCGCTCATGATGGAATCGACCCCGTTTTGACGATGGATCAGCGGATGGCTTGCTGCAGCCGTTCGACGATCTTGTCGTTACCGGCCTTGCGCGCAATGGCCAGTGCGTCCTCTCCCTGTTCGTTCTTCAGTTTGGGGTCGGCGTTGTGTTGCAGCAGCGCATCCACGATCTCCGCATAACCGCCAGCCGCGGCTTCCATCAGCGCCGTGGTGCCGTCCTCGTCCTGAATGTTCGGATCGGCGCCCGCTTCGAGCAGCATCTCGACGATCTTCGTGTGGCCCTCGCTCGCCGCCCAGATCAGCGCCGTGGCCCCCTCCTTGTCCTGCATGTCGAGTGTCGCGCCCTTGTCGAGCAGCAGGCGGAGCAGCTTTTCGTCCCCCTTGCCCGCGGCGATCATCAGCAGCGTTGTGTTGTTGTTGTCCCGGCAATCGACCTGGGCGCCGGCCTTGAGCAGGCGTTCCACCACGTCGGCGTGGCCCTCTTCGGCCGCCAGCAGGGACGCGGTGCGCCCTTTCTTGTCGGCCGCGCGGAAATCGGCGCCTTTGTAGAGCAGCTGTTCCACCATGTCGGTGAGGCCGTACTTGGAGGCGATCATCAGCGCGTTCCAGCCGGCACGGGTTCGGGCGTAGAGGTCGGCGCCCCGTTCCAGCAGCAAGGCGGTGATGACGAAGTGACCGTTCTCCGCTGCGAAGGTCAGGGCGGTTTCGCCATTGCGGTCACGAATGTTCACGTCGGCGCCCCGGTTGAGCAGTTCGCTGACGACGTCGATGTGTCCCTCGCCAGCGGCCAGCATCAGCGCGGTCACCCCGGCCTTGTTCTGGCTGTCGATGTCGATGTGTTCCTCGTCCAGCAGCCGGGCCACCGTCTTGACATCGCCGTCGGCGGCAGCGGCCCTGAGCTGCGCTTCGAGAATGGACTTTTCCGCCGCTTGCAGGGGCAGGGCGATCAGGGCGAACAGCAACAGCGTGGCGATATGGAGGTGCTTCATGACGGATGCCTGGTGGCTGATGGTACGGAGTACAGCATATTTCATCTGGTTGCGAGATACGATGATAGGGGTCAACCGGAGCGTGACGGCCGGACCCCCGGGACCTTCAAGTTTCGTCTTCCTCGTCGGGCTCGTCGGGTTCCTCGTGTGCAATGCCCTTGTGGCAGTCGATGCAGGTTTTGCCCTTGTCCGGGGCGCTGGCGTGCTTCTTGCGCGCGATGCGATCCTGTTCGGAGAGGTCCATCGATTCGAAGTCGTGGCAACCCTTGCACTCCCGCGAATCCGATGCCTTCAGCCTGGCCCAGACCCGGTTGGCCATCTCCCAGCGGTGCTTTTCGAACTTCTCCTTGTTGTCGATGGTGCCGAGAATCTCGTGATAGACGTCCTTGGCGGCCATCACCTTGGCAACCATCTTCGGAATGAACTGTTTCGGCACGTGGCAGTCGGAACAGGTTGCCCGGACACCCGAGGCGTTCTTGTAGTGAACCGTCTCCTTGTATTCCTCGAGGTTCCACTGCATCGAGTGGCAGGAGGTGCAGAACGCCATCTCATTGGTGTAGTGGAGGCCCGTGCCGAAAGCTCCGGCGAAGACGATGCCGCCCAGGAACACCAGGGCAAGGAGAATCCACGGAAACTTTCTGCGCTTGGTCGAGGGGGTGTCGTGATCGATCATGGATGAGCCTTTGGTCTGTGTCGTTGTCGAACCACCCACCCGGCTGCCTGCTGTTGGTCGTCGTGGTGGAGGAAGCCGTCGTCGGGGTGGCTTTTCTGTTAATCAGGCGATAGCCAGCCCATTTTCAGGACCAACTACTGCAAGCCGTTGAGGCGTTGGCGCACTGCTCCGAGTCGCCCGCATCGGCCAGTTCCGGCATATCCCTTGTGTCGGATATCGCCCCCGCAATCCTGGTTGCCGGGTTGGGTGTACGGGGTATCTCCCGGCGCGACCCAGGGCCCGGTGCGTTTCTGCACTCGGACGGCCGGTGGATGGGATCCGCCGGTCCTGGCGCCGTGGAGATTCGCAACGTTCGCTGGATAGTACAAAAAACCCCCCACCTTGTAAAAATCGCATCCTCCGTTCGCGGCCCGCCAAAAGGCACCGGTGGATGCGGGTCGCGGTTGTGTGCTGCTAGAATGTCCCCAGTCCGCATCGGCCGGGGCCATCCGTGGCTGTCGCCAGCCACCGGAGCGTGCGGGAGCCAACCGGCCTCGGGAAATTTTCCTGCATCCTATTAATCAATTGAGGGTTCAAAACGATGACAGTCAACAGAGCCGTTACGATTTTCGCTGGATTCATGATCATGCTCAGCCTGGCCCTGGCCCACATCATGGGGCAGATCGACATCACCAGGATGAGCTGGCTTTGGTTCACCGCTTTCGTTGGTTTCAATCTGTTCCAGTCCGGGTTCACCGGTTTCTGTCCGCTGGCCAGCATCCTGCGGAAAATGGGCTTGAAGGATTGAGCCTCGCGCCCATCGTCCCGCAGTGCGCGGGGAGATGGGCGGTCAGTGGTATTGTTTGATCCGGATGGTCACGATCGTGTCGTCCGACACATCGCTCGAGGCGCGTTTGGAAACTTCGGCCTCCACGGCGAGGTCACGAGCCAATGCTTGACCGAGTCGGATGGATCCTCCCATGTCCTGTGTGCCGTTGCCGGCATCCTGCACAGCCATGATCTCCAGTTTCAGTCGGGCGCCAGCCCATGGTTGGGAAAGAATGCCCGCTCGTAGCGTTCCCAGCAGGGTGTTCTCCCGTTCCAGGTCGGCGTCGTGGATGGCGCTGATCTCGGCAAAAAGATAGCGGATCGTCCCTGCCACCTTCGTGTCGTAGGCCAGGCCGGCTCCCCCCAGTGCCGTGAACCGCGGACGGTCTGCCGCCGATTCACGGTGCCAGCCGAATCGCGTGTGCCAGGAGAGCGGTTTGAACAACCGGTCGCGTGGTTCGAGCGACTCGATGTCCAGCAGGGTCAACGATTTCAGGAAAAGTGCTCTTCGCCGGTCGTCCCATCCTGCCGCCACCCCCAGAAAGTCGATCGATGCGCTGCGGCTGAAGCCCGGTGCCGGATCGAGGAGGTCATGGTAGGCCGGGCGAAATTCTATCCATGAAACCTCGAGACGGTCGCTGCGGTCGATGGCCAGTGTCACACGTCCGGTGCCATGTCCCAGATCCGGAGAAACCGTCGGTGCTTCGACAGGCAGGGCGGAACCCTGAACCCCCAGCTGGCTTCTGGCCATCAGTACCTTGCGTTCTTCCTCCCCCGGCGTCAGTGTCGACTCGTCTTTTCTCAGGAATCGTCGATAGCGCAGATAGTCGATCATCAGATCGAGGATGGCGGCGCGTTCTTCCTTGCGCAGCCGGTCGAGTTCAGTGGAAATGGCATCGACCCCATCGTCGATGCCGCGGTAGGCCAGGGTTTCGAGGTGGGCCGGGAGTTTGTCGATCCGCGCCTTGATGCGCCGGCTGGTGGAGGCATGGAAAGTCGGCTTTCCGATGAGGTCGCGTTGCTTCAGCAGGCGGATGGTATCGACCGGGATCGTCCAGATGCCAAAACGATCGGTGAGGCGATCTTCGGCCGTGGTGACATCGAGCAACGACAACAGATGGTACGAACAGTTTTCGTGCGCAAAATAGTAGTCGTATTCCGCGATCAACATTTCATAGGCGTGTCTTGTCACGAGATCGATGTCGGCCTGGCTCAATTTCAGCGGATATTCCCAGATGTCGCGGTTTTCCATCTGGCCATACTCCCGCAGTTTGAGGTGATAGGGGAGCGCCGTGAATCTGCCCGGGAACCCGCCGGACAGGCCGTTGATGGCGTAGGAGAATGCCGATGTGTCGGCTGGTATCTCCGCCGCGAAGTTGAGACTCATGTTGAGCATGCGCGTTTCTGGCGCCTGGTTGGCATGGTCGAATCGCAGCAAGGTGTGGCCGAAGGCCGAGGAGGGGCTGTTGGGATGTTCCGAAGGGAAGATCAGGGTGAGCCGTTCGGGCTTCAGGAATCGTTTGAAGCGCTCGAATTCGGTACACCGCTGTTTGGGAATCAGATCCTGCAGCTCACCGAGCTGTTGGAATAGCCAGTGACGGCGGGCTACGAAGCGGCAGTAGGGGGTGAGCCGCATCGGTGGTTTGGCGTGCCGTGAAAAAAAAGCCGCGATGGTTGCTTCCAGCTCCTTTTCCGGGTCGTTCTTGCCGTTGTCCGAGAGAAAAAACCACTCACCGTCGATTTCACTGATGCTTTTCCCTGTATCGCGCTCGCTTCGGTAGTGGAGCAATGCCTGCCATAAGTCGGCGTCCGCCAACCGCCGCTCCCGGCTTGCCTGTATCAACCGGGTGATGGGGTGGTCCGGGTCGGCCGCGGCAGCGTCGACGGCAGCGTCGAAATCGCCTCGTCGCAGAAAATCCCCGACACCGGAGGCGTTGCCGGTCGCGATAGAGGCCAACGTCAGCAGCAGCGCCAGCGTGGCCGGAATAAACCGTTGCAGAATATTGGGGGGTTGCATTGTCCGTGGCACAGAAAAAAGCCCGTGAAATCACGGGCTTTTTCCGATGGGTCCACTGATGCTGGATCAGTCGACGTATTTCGCCAGGGCAGGATCGTTGCGCATGGCGAGATTCAGTGAATCCAGCATCTCGCTGGGGGAGTCCGCTGAGGCGAAAAGATCGTTGTAACGCTGCTGGGTGAGGCGCTCGAAGCTGGAGATGTCCTCGCTCTCGACGCCCATCAAATAACCCAGTGCGACCAGGTGTTGGCCATGTCCACGGGCGGCATCGGTCGAGATCTGATCCATGTTGGATGCCACGAATGTCTTCTTCAGTTGCTCCACCTCGACCGCCTTGGTGGTGTCGCAACCCATCAGGCCGCCACCGGTCGTCATGAAGAACGTGTTGGGGATCAGGCCGTTGATGATGGCGGCGGCAATATGAGGCCCTTTGCCCTTTTGCCCCTTCATCACCTCGGCGCCGATGCCGCAGCCCGCGCCCCCATCGGCGAAGGCGACCGAAGTCGTCGCAGCGATGGAAAGTGTTGCAATCAGTGTCGTAATCTTTTTCATCTTCGCTCTCTCCCTCAGTGGCTGGCGTACTTGGCGAGTACCGGGTCCGTGAGCATGCTTTGGTCGAGCATTGCCAGCCACTCACTGGAATCGGTCTGTTGTCCATTGAACAGTGTTTCGTAACGAGACTGTGTCATCGCAAAAAATGCCGGCCGGTCCTGCGGCGCGATTTCGAGCAATGCGGCCAGTGATTGCAAATGCTCGCCACCACCACGTGCGGCATCGGCGGCGATGTTGTCGAGATTGCTGGCCACGTAGAGATTGCGCTGGAATTGCGCGGTGATGACGGTCTCCGCATTGCATCCCAGGCTGTCGAAGGTGATGCCGAAGAGCTGATTGGAACTGGTGCCGTTGGTGGTGGCCGCCAGAACATGTGGTCCCAGGCCGGTCTGTCCGGCGAAGATCTGCTGCCCCAGGCCACAGCCGGGATTGGCCGTTGTGATCATGGGAAGCGCGAGAAGCGAAGGTGCTAAGATCGCTGCGATACGTTTTTTCATAACGAAATCCCTTTTTCTGTTTTTGTGCAGGACCGGTTATAGGGGAATCCCGAATGAGTGTCAAACCCGCCTGGCCGGGCGTAACGATCTCTCCATCACGGTGGGTGGCTCTGCTGATACGCCCGTGGCGGAGCCTTTGCATCGGCTCGGTGTCGTTGCTGCTCGGCTGTGGCGGTGTGTTCTTCGTGCCGCAAGGCAAGCTGGTGGCCACGCCTGGGGACTTCGAGGTTCGTTACCGTGAAGTCTCGATCGAGCCGGCTCCCGGGGTCTTCCTGCATGGCTGGTTCCTGCCGGGGAAGCCGCCGGTCGGAGCAACCATCGTTTTTCTTCATGGCAATGCCCAGAACATCAGTTACCATCAGGCCAGCGTCCTGTGGTTGCCGAGGCGTCACTTCAATGTCCTGCTCTACGACTATCGCGGGTATGGTCGTTCCGGTGGCGTTTCGACCGTGGAAAACGCAATCGAGGATTTCGGCGCGGTGATGGCGACCGTTGCGAAGCAGCCGGAAGCGGCCGGGCGGCCGGTCGTCGTTTTCGGACAGAGCCTGGGTGCCTCGCTCGCCATCGCCGCGGTGGCACGATGGCAAGATCGCTATCCGGTGGCCGCCGTCGTGCTCGACAGCCCATTTTCCGATTTTCGCGGTATCGTCCGGGAGAAAGTGTCCGCCGTGTGGTGGTTGCGACCGGTATCGATTTTCGTGCCGGTATTGATTCCCGGCGAGCCGGTGTTGCGGGAGGATATCGCCAAGCTCGCGCCGACACCGGTGTTGCTGATCCATGGCGCCGATGACGGGATCGTTCCGCCGCAACACAGCCGTCTTCTCTATCACGCGGCCGGGAGGCCGCGTGAGCTGTGGATCGTCCCCGGTGCGCGGCATATTGCGTCGTTGGGGAAAGAGGCGGTGAGGGCGCGGTTGATCGCTTACCTCGACCGGGTGCTCAATACCCCGCCAGCAAGTCGGCAAACCCCAGATACTGCACGGTCTCGCCTTTCGAGACCGTCCGGTTCTCGGGAATGACGACGACGCCATCGGCCCAGGCCACCGAGCTGGAGACATCCGATCCCTGCCGTGGGAAGAGTGTCGCCTCGATCTCTCCCGTGTCGTTGACGCCGATGCGGGCGCGGGCGAATTCGCGGCGGATGCCCGGTTTCGGCCAGTCGAAGCCGGCCCGCACGGGGAGGCTGCGGGGAAGGGGATCGCGGCAGCCCTGGGTCTTGAGCAGCCATGGCCGGACGAAGAGCAGGAAGGTGATGAAGACCGAGACGGGGTTGCCGGGCAGGCCGAAGACGGTGGCGTTGCCAATGGCGCCGAAGGCCAGCGGTTTGCCTGGTTTCATTGCGATCTTCCACAGGTCGAGTCGGCCTTCGGCCTCGATGGCGGGTTTGACGTGATCCTCGCCGCCGACGGAGACTCCGCCGCTGGAGAGGACGATGTCCGCCTGGCGCGAGGCGTCGAGGAAGGCTTGCCGCGTGGCCTCGAAGTCGTCTTCGACGTGCCGGTCGACGCAGATGTCGACGCCCAGCGACTGCAGCAGTCCGCGCAGCGCGTAGCGGTTGGAGTTGTAGATCTGTCCCGGTCCCAGCGGCCGTCCCGGCTCGACGATCTCGTCGCCGGTGTAGAGGATCGCGGCCCGCAGCCGGCGAAAGACCTCGATCCGGTCGATGCCGACGCCGGCGGCCAGCGACATCTGTGCCGGGCCGATCCGCGTGCCGGCGGCGATGGCCACTTCGCCCTTGCCCATGTCGTTGCCTCGTGGACGGATGTTGAGCCCGGCTTCGACCGCCTGGCCGATCACCACCTCGTCGCCGTCGGCTTCACAGTTCTCCTGCATCACCACCGCGTCGGCGCCGGGTGGAATGGGCGCCCCGGTGAAGATCCGCGCCGCGGTGCCGGGTTGGAGTGGTGCGCCACGGCTGCCGGCGGCGATCCGCTGGGTGACCCGCAGCCTCGTGCCGGCGGTGGGGACATCGGCGGCGCGGACCGCGTAGCCGTCCATCGCACTGTTGTCGTGGCCTGGTACGTCGATGGTGGAAGTCACCTCCCGCGCCGTTGTGCGGCCAAGGGCATCGAGGATCGGTACGGTCTCGGTATCCTCGACGGGGCGGGCCGCATCGAGCAGGCGTTTCAGCGCCGTGTCGGCATCCATCATGCCGGTGCCGTGGGTATCGCAGCTGGGTAGGGCGTCATTGCGCATGGTCGGTCGATTCGGATTGCGTGAGCGAAGACGTTATTATGCCGGAGTGCCCCGCATGCAAGAACAACAAAACGCATGGCCAACACGGCCGTTTTGAGCATTGGTAAACTGAAAGCCCCCGGAGCGGCCTGCTAGACTGGCCGCCCACTCAGGAGCAGTCACGACGGAATGAAAGCAGACAGCGCCGCCACCGGTATCGTCGTCATCGGCAGGAACGAAGGCCATCGGCTGCGTGCCTGCCTCGAGTCGTTGTCGGATCTCGATGCGCCCATCGTCTATGTCGACTCCGGCTCCAGCGACGGCAGCCCGGAGCTCGCGGCCTCGTTTGGCGTCGACGTGTTGCGCCTCGACCCTTCCCGACCGTTTTCCGCCGCGCGTGGACGCAATGAAGGCTTTGCTCACCTCCAGCGGCAATATCCCGGGATCGAATACATCCAGTTCATCGATGGTGATTGCAAGCTCGCGCCCGGCTGGCTGCACATCGCCGAAATGACGCTGGGCAACAATCCGTCCTACGGCGCGGTGACGGGCCACCTGCAGGAGATGGCGCCGGAACGCTCCATCTACAATCGCATGTGCGCGCTGGAGTGGAAGTCGGCCGCTGGCGAGATCACCGACATCGGCAAGTTCGGCGGGATTTCGATGGTTCGCGCCCGGGTGCTCGATGAAGTCGGCGGTTTCAATCCCGACCTCATCGCTGGTGAGGAGCCGGAACTGGCCACCCGCATCAAGGCAGCGGGCTATCGGATCCACAAGCTCGACCACGCCATGGCCTATCACGATGCCGAGATCAGCACCTTTCGCCAGTGGTGGACGCGGGCCGTCCGGGCCGGGCATGCCATCGGCGCCTGGGCCAACCTCAACCCCGAACAGCGCGATCGCGACGCATTGCGTGAAGAGATGAGCACCTGGTTCTGGGGGCTGGTCGTGCCGGCGACGACGTTGCTGCTGCTGATCCCGACCAGGGGCGCCAGCCTGGTGCTGCTGCTGGGTTATCCGCTGCTCATGTGGCGCATGTACCGCTACCGCCTCAGCGAAGGCGATACGCCAGCCGATGCCCGCACCTACGCCAAGTACACGCTGATCGGCAAGTTCGCCAACGTCATCGGCCTGATGAAGTACTACCGCGACCGCCGCCGCAACAACTTCGAGATCATCGAATACAAATGAGCCGGTGATATTTGCCGGAGACGGACGAAAAAAAAGGCCCTGCGTCGCAGGGCCTTTTTGCTGTCTGGCTCCCCCGGCTGGACTCGAACCAGCGACCAATAGATTAACAGTCTACTGCTCTACCAACTGAGCTACAGGGGAATTGAGGCGCGAATTCTATAGGTGGGCCGGGGCAGGGTCAACCGCTTTGATCGCCCGTCAATCGCCGCTCAGCAGATCGGCGATCCGCTGCAACGCCCGCTCCAGATTGTCCATGCTGGTGGCGTAGGAGACGCGGAAGTGTCCCGGCAGTCCGAAGGCCGAACCGGGTACCACGGCCACCTTGGCTTCGTTGAGAATGTACTCGGCCAGCACCACGTCGTCGTCGATGCCGTCCACCGCGTCGATGGCCCCCTGGGCGTTGGGGAAACTGTAGAAGGTGCCGTCGGATGGCAGGCAGCTCAGCCCGGGAATCGCGTCCAGCGTCCGGTGGACGAAGTCGTGCCGCTGCTCGTATTGCGCCACCATCTCACCGATACACTGCTGGTCGCCGCCGAGCGCCGCCACGGCCGCCGCCTGCGAGATGGAGCAGGGGTTGGAAGTGCTCTGGGACTGCACCTTCTTCATCGCCTGGATCAGCGCCTTGGGGCCGCCGGCATAGCCGATGCGCCAGCCGGTCATCGCGTAGGCCTTGGAGACGCCGTTGAGGACGATGCTGCGGTCGTAGAGATCCGGGCAGGCCATGACGATGTTGGAGAACGTCCTGCCGCCGAACAGGATGTGCTCGTACATGTCGTCACTGGCGATCAGCACGTGGGGGTGTTGCAGCAGTACCTCGCCCAGTGCCTTGAGCTCCGCCTCGGTGTAGGCGACGCCGGTGGGATTGGACGGGCTGTTGATGACCAGCAGCTTGGTCTTCGGCGTGATGGCCTGTTCCAGCTGTTCGGGTGTCAGCTTGAAGTTCTGCTCCTGCGACGCCTCGACGATCACTGGCACGCCGTCGGCCAGCAGTACCATGTCGGGATAGGAGACCCAGTAGGGCGCGGGAATGATGACCTCGTCGCCGGCGTCCAGCAGTGCCTGGCAGAGATTGAAGAAACTCTGCTTGCCGCCGACCGAGACCAGGATCTGCTCCGGCGTGTAGTCCAGGCCATTGTCGCGCTGGAACTTCCCGATGACCGCCTGCTTCAGCTCCGGCGTGCCGTCGACGGCGGTGTAGCGCGTCTGGCCGTCGCGGATCGCCTCGATCGCCGCTTCCTGGACGTGGCGCGGGGTGTCGAAATCCGGCTCGCCGGTACTGAGGCTGATGACGTCCACGCCCTCGCGCCGGAGTTTGGCGGCATTGGCGGAAATCGTCAGCGTGGGAGAGGGTTTGACGCGCTGCACGCGCGCGGAGAGGTCGATGATCATGGCGGTATCCGCGGTGGAGTGGAGAGGTGTAATATTACGTGATGACACCCGCCTTTTTAACCGCTCCATGTCGAAGCGTTTCCAGCTCGTAACCGACTACCGGCCCGCCGGCGATCAGCCGGCGGCGATCGCCGCGCTGGTGGATGGACTCGAATCGGGGCTGGCCTGGCAGACGCTGCTCGGCGTCACCGGCTCCGGCAAGACCTTTACCATGGCCAACGTGATCGAGCGGGTGCAGCGGCCGACGATCATTCTCGCCCACAACAAGACGCTGGCGGCCCAGCTCTACGGCGAGATGAAGGCGTTTTTCCCCGACAATGCGGTGGAGTATTTCGTCTCCTACTACGACTACTACCAGCCCGAGGCCTACGTGCCGGCCAGCGACACCTTCATCGAGAAGGATGCCTCCGTCAACGAACACATCGAGCAGATGCGGCTGTCGGCCACCAAGGCACTATTCGAGCGCCGCGACGTCGTCATCGTCGCCTCGGTGTCGTCGATCTACGGCCTCGGCGACCCGCAGTCCTATCTCGAGATGGTGCTGCACCTCGACCGGGGCGACCGGATCGACCAGCGCCGTCTGCTGCGCCGGCTGGCCGACCTGCAATACAGCCGCAACGATCTCGACTTCAAGCGCGGCACCTACCGGGTGCGCGGTGAGGTGATCGACATCTTTCCCGCCGACGAGGAGGCCGAAGCGGTGCGGGTGGAGATGTTCGACGACGAGATCGAGCAGATCAGCCACTTCGACCCCCTCACCGGCGAGGTGTTGCGCAAGGTGCCGCGAGTGACGATCTATCCCAAGACCCACTACGTCACCCCGCGCCAGATCATGTTGAACGCCGTCGACGAGATCAAGGCGGAGCTGGCCGAACGGCTGCGGGAGCTGGAGGCGCAGAACAAACTGGTGGAGGCCCAGCGTCTGGCCCAGCGTACCCGCTTCGACATCGAGATGATCGTCGAACTGGGCTACTGCAACGGCATCGAGAACTACTCCCGCTACCTCTCCGGCCGCGCGCCGGGAGAGCCGCCGCCCTGTCTGTTCGACTACCTGCCGCCCGACGCGCTGCTGATCGTCGACGAGTCGCACGTCACCATTCCCCAGCTGGGCGCCATGTACAAGGGTGACCGCTCGCGCAAGGAGACGCTGGTGGACTACGGCTTCCGCCTGCCGTCGGCGCTCGACAACCGGCCGCTGCGATTCGATGAGTTCGAGGCGCTGGCGCCGCAGACCATCTTCGTCTCCGCCACCCCCGGGCCCTACGAGGAGGCCCATGCCGCCGCCGTGGTCGAGCAGGTGGTGCGCCCCACCGGCCTGGTCGATCCCGAGGTGGAGGTGCGGCCGGTCGATACCCAGGTGGACGACGTGCTCTCCGAAATCAACGACCGCGCCGCGCGCGACGAGCGTGTGCTGGTGACGACGCTGACCAAGCGGATGGCCGAGGATTTGACCGACTACCTCCAGGAGCATGGCGTGCGGGTGCGTTATCTCCACTCCGACATCGACACCGTCGAGCGGGTCGAGATCATCCGTGACCTGCGCCTCGGTGCCTTCGACGTGCTCGTCGGGATCAACCTGCTGCGCGAAGGGCTGGACATGCCCGAGGTGTCGCTGGTGGCCATTCTCGATGCCGACAAGGAGGGCTTTCTCCGCTCCGACCGCTCGCTGATCCAGACCATCGGCCGCGCCGCCCGCAACCTGCGTGGCAAGGCGATTCTCTATGCCGACCGCATCACCGGCTCGATGCAGCGAGCCATCGACGAGACCAATCGCCGCCGTGCCCGGCAGCTCGAATTCAACCAGGCCCACGGCATCGTCCCCAGGGGCATCCGCAAGGAGGTGGCCGACATCATGGAGGGGGCCCATGTGCCAGTGCCGGGCCGTGGCCGTCAGCGCCAGGTGGCCGAGCCGAGCGCCGCTTACGAGGTGCTCGATCCGAAGGCCGCGGCCCGCAAGATCGCCCGCCTGGAAGAGCAGATGTACCGCCACGCCCGCGACCTGGAGTTCGAGGAGGCGGCGCGCCTGCGGGACGAGATCGCCCGGATCCGGCAGCAGATGCTGTCATAGCGACCGTTCGTCCGTGCCCTCGGGCAAAGCGTGATCGCTTCGTTTCCACGAGGTGCCCCCCGTTGTTTTACTGCTCGTCGGCCGTCGCGATTAAACGCGGCGGCGTCAACCGGGGAGAAAAAAACAATGAAACTCGACAGGGAGGCGCTCGTCTCACCCAAGCTGCTCGCGGCGGGCGGCATTCTGCTGCTGTTCTTCAGCGTGATCGTCTGGCTCTATCTTGGAACCCACCAGAGCGGTGGCGAGATCATCCAACTGCTGCAGGCGCGGGATCCCGACACGGCACGCCTCTCCCGGCTGCTCGCCGAGCGGGCGTCCGACCACCGCCTGCTGCTGGTGATGATGGGGTTGTTCGTCCTGGTGATCGGCCTCGTCGCCGTTGCCGTCTCCCAAAGCATCATCGGGCCATTGCGGCGAACCATCGAATATGCCAATGGCATTGCCGGCGGGAAGCTGGGTGAACGTGCCACCTACTGGGCCTCCGGCGAGGTGGCCAATGTCCGGGATGCCGTCAGCGACATGCAGGACCAGCTGAGCGATGTCGTCGTCCAGGTCTCCAACGCGGCCAGCCGCGTCGATACCGGGACCACCAGTATCGAACAGTCGTCCGAGTCGCTGCGTCGATTTCTCAACAAGCAGGGCCAGAGCCTGGAGCGGGTCACCGGCAAGATGAAGTCGATCGCCGGTTCGATGCGCGCAAAGGCGGATGAATCGCTGAAGATCGACGGTGTGGTGCGCGAGACCCATGCCGCCATCAAAGGCGGCAGGGACATCGTCGAACAGACCGTCTCGGCGATGGAGGAGATTCATCAGTCCAGTACCGAGATCAACAAGATCGTCGGCATCATCGACGAAATCGCGTTTCAGACCAACCTGCTGGCGCTCAATGCGGCGGTCGAGGCGGCCCGCTCCGGTGAACACGGGCGCGGATTCGCGGTGGTCGCCAACGAAGTGAGAAATCTTGCCCAGCGCAGCGCCGAGGCTGCCAACCAGATCAAGTCGCTGATCGAGGACAGCGTTGCCAAGGTCGACGAAGGGTCGCGGCTCGCGCGTGCCTCCGGCGACACCCTGACCGAGATCCTCGACCGTTTCGACCAGGTCACCCAATGTGTCTCCGAGCTGACGAGACAGACCGGGCTGGACGCACAGGAGGTGGATCAGATCATCAGCGACGTCAACGATGTCGAGAGTCTCGCTGCCGAGGGGCGGGCCCTGGTGGAGAACGTGCACAGCGGTAGCGAAGGGCTGCGCCACTCCTCCTCGCGGCTCAACACCATCGTTGGCTACTTCACCATCGCCGACGAGCGGGTGGGGGCCGCGGCCGATGCGCCAGCGCCCGGTGGGCCGGACGACCGGAACGCCGGGTCGGTGGCACGGCCCGTGCCGGACGGACTGCCGCTGCGGCGGGCGGGATGAGCCGCACGCCCCGGTTCAGTCGGCCAGTTCGATCTCGTCGGCGATGCCGTCGCGGCGGTCCTCGTCGTCCTC